>JAOABK010000021.1 GCA_026418415.1 Pseudomonadota bacterium
GAACTAAAACACTTCATTGAACGCATCTATGTAGTTTATAATGATAAAGAAATAATAACCGAAAAAGATTTGTTTAATGAATTGACTTGTTTTTCAATAAACGAAGACGAATTAGAAGATAAAATTTCACCTTTTAGAATAAGTGAATATGAAATTATTAAATCCACTTTAGCTAAAACAAATAATGATATTCTCAAAGCTTCTGAAATATTAAGAATTTCAAGAAGTACACTTTATAGAAAGATAAAAAAATACAATTTAATAAGTTAGCTTTCAACCACCTGCAATTGGAGGAAATAAACTTACAAAATCTCCATCTTCTAATTTTTTTTGCAAATCATTACAAATGAAACCATTAACTACTATAATTAATGGTTTCCCTGATAGTGATAAAAGATTAATTAAGTTTTCAATAGTATAATCTTTTTCCAAAGTAATCCAGTATTCTCCAACATTTTCTTGATGTTTAAACGGCAACTTCAACCCTCCAAATAATTTAACCTTTATCCTCATATGAACAAATAAAGGCCTGCACTTAAGCAGGCCTTCTAAAATTTACCAATCGAATACTTTATCTAAATCTTCATCTTTTACCATAAATACCTTATTGTGAGGTGGTAATGGATCTTTATAGAAAAACATTGGCAGTCTATCTTTCTTCGACGTAAATCCCGCTCTTATATTAAAGTCTCTCTCCATCTTCAAAATCCTCTTGCCATACTCAACCACATCACTCTCTTTCATGTTCCAACCATAAAAAGAATTTATCAAGTCCAAAAGAGCTTGGTATGTCTCAGGCTGATCCATCATTGCCATCGCAACAAATAAACACATACCTGTAGAATCTATAAACGCTGTTGCAATCTGTAAAGATCTCGAAAGCTCAATCTGACCCTCTGGCTTTAGTGGATCTACGAATCCACCAGATTTTAAAACATTTGTAGCTATTGAATACCCAGCAGTATGATCCGCTCCCATCGGACTCGTAGCATAAGTAACCCCTATTCCCTGAACCGCCCTCGGATCATAGGCTGGAAGCCCCTGACCCTTTACCACCGGCACTTTATCTACACCAAAGGCCCTGCCTGTATATTCCGCCCCATTGCCTATTATCCTACCCATCGGGTTCCCTACTCTTATCTCCTTGAGTAAACTTATCGCTGAATCAGCATCTCCCCACTTTATTAGCCCAGCTTCCATCAACACCCCTATCGCTACCCCCATCTCTATGGTATCTAACCCTATATCATCACACAAAAAATCCATCATCGCTATCTTGTCAAGATCATCTATACCACAATTGCCACCAAATGCCCAAACAGTCTCATACTCCGGCTGTTTTGTTAAATAATGACCATCTTTATCATGGTATATGCCAGAACACCTTATCACACATCCCCTATGACATCCATGGGTAGGATTGCCACCCCTCTCTTTCTCTATCTCAGCTTCCACTTCACCACTTATCCTCCTCGCACCAGCAAATTGCCCCTCCCTAAAATTGTATGTAGGATAGGCTCCAACCTCATTTATTATATTCGTTAGCACATTGGTACCATATGCAGGTAACCCCTGACCCGTCACAGGATGTCTCTGTAAACCCAAAACAAATCTCCTATTCGCATCCCTAAAACCCTCAGGATCCCTCGGCTCTAATGCCTTCGTCTCCGACTCATCTATTATTATAGCCTTCACCCCCTTCGACCCCATAACAGCTCCTACTCCACCCCTGCCACAATGCCTCGTGGGTCTTAACTCCATATCCGTACATGCAACAGAAGCACCTGAAAGTCTCATCTCCCCAGCTGGACCTACTGACATCACTGCTATCTTATCCCCATAATCCTTCCTCAACCTCTCTATAAGCTCATAATTGGTTAACATCTTCAAAGAATTGTCCTTTACCACCCTCACCCCACTCTTGCTCACCTCTATCTTGTATAAATCACCACCCCTTGGCTTACCCTCTATCACTACCGCACCTATACCAAGCCTCGCCAACGCCTGACCAGGCTGTCCACCAGCATTAGACTCCTTTATACCCCCAGTTAGTGGACTCTTACAACCCACTGAAAGCCTGCCAGACATCGCAGAAGCAGTACCACCAAGTAATCCAGGCGCTATCACAAACTTGTTCTCCTCCCCCAAGGGATGACATAAGGGCTCTACCTCACTCGAAACTATACCAGATGTTAATCCCCTACCTCCTAATCCCTCATACCTACCCATAGCCTCCTCAACTACCTCTGGTACATCCTTGCTCATATTAATCCTAATTATCTTCTTCATAAGCCTACCTCCTTACTGCTGTTTTTTTTTAAATTAAACAATAAAAAAGATCTCCACACCAAAGACATGCACCACAGGGGATTTCATTAGAATAACAATCATACATAAAATCCTCAAGCTCCATTAAATCACACAAAGCAAAATTACAATCATAACAGTAGGGGAACTCATATTTTAGAACGGTCTCACGAAATTTCTTATAAACTCGATCATTGTAGATGTCCAGTGGATTTTTTAAATTAATATTACCAAAACTTAATTTTCTAACTGATTTTTTTAGTCCGCCAATATAACAATTAAAACTATGCCAGAGAAAGTAGCAGGGCGATACATCTCCATCGACAGATATAAACATACACCCCTTTTCTATAAAATCGCAAGCTCTTTTGCTTCTTGGATGAACACCCGGTAATTTTACAGCAATACCATTCCTTAAAGAAATATCTTTTACTTCTTCTAAAACTTCCTGAACTGTAAGTAAAAAAAAGTTATCCCTTTCCATCAATTTTTTAAGATTTAGAGTAAGTCCTTTACTTTCACTTTCATTATACATTTCCTTATAAATTTCATATACTTCTCTATTAAAACCAACATTCTCTCCCGCCATCTTTTTTGATAATTCTATCCAATCTAATAGATTATATCCCTTATCTTTTAATACCTTTGACCATTTATTAAAAATATTTACAGAGTCTTCATTATTAGTATCAAAGGCAACTTTTTGAGATAGATATTGAGAATAGGGTATTAAATGGGAAACTATTAGGTAATCAATCTTTAGGCTTATAAGTACATTCAATATTTGAATAAGCTCGTCTAAATTTTCTTTTGATAAAACAACCTCTACCCCGAATTTAAAATTTCCATAATCTTTTTTCAGGCTTGATAAAACATGAAGAGCTTCTTTAGCATTTTCAAGACTGTGACAGTTAAGCCCACCCTCTATCCTATCAACAGAAAGACAAAAGTTTTTTAGTCCCGATTCAATAAGTTTTCTCGCATTATCTTTTTTTAAAAGAAACCCATTAGTTTGAACACTTATATCAGATTTTTTTGGCATCCTATCTTTAGCAAATTTAACAAATTCATTAATATAGGGATGTAATAGTGGCTCTCCAAAACCAGAAAAAACAAGGCTCTCTAAATGGGGAAAAATCTCCGATAGATTTTTGAAGGTATCAAAAGATAAAAACGATTTGTCTTTGATATTGACATCCTGTTGAATAAAGCAAATATCACATTTAAGATTGCAGATATTAGAAAGCTCAACAATTAGTCTTTTACAAACTTCCATCTCTTAAAATTTATCATACATTATGGGAAAAGCAATATATTATTTGGAATAGAATTTTAGATTATATTTGTAAAAATTTTCCTGATATTCCACCTTGAATTTTAAAAAAAATATCTGTTTTATCTTGTAAAATCATTCTTAATTCTTCAAACTCCTGTTTTTCAATCAACATTCTAATGTGCCTTAGTCCATGATAGAGAACATTTTCCAGAGAAATTGATTCAGGACGCGGTTTCAAAAGAGAAATCGATTTTGCTTCTTCGAAAAAAGACAGTTTTTTATAATTATTATAACAAGGTTTACAATCATTTGTTAAAACAAGATATGTAACAATTATCATATTATTCTCATAACGCCAACTTGTAGAATGAATAAAAAAAGGTGTCATTTGCATAGACTTTACCCTTTTAAAAACAATCCCGTCAGGATCATTATCTAATTTTTCAAAAGAGAGCAATTCTCTCAGATATGATATTTCTTTTTTACAGCAAAAAAATACATAAAATATTTCTAACCCTATCATACATCAGGTAAAATATATTTTTTGTTCTCAAAAATTATCTTAAAAGGAACCTCAAATATTGATTCTAAAAAACTATTATCAACATTATTTTTATCTTTTTTAATCACTTCTCCTTTTTTTATGAATAGAATCTCATCGGAGAATAAAAATGCCATGCCTATTTCATGTATAACTGAAATTATTGTTATACCCTCAGATACAAGCCCTTTTAAAATATTTAGAATCTTAATTTGATTCTTTAAATCTAAATTTGTTAAAGGTTCATCAAGTACTATTATTTTAGGTGACTGAGCAATTACCCTGGCAAGAAGAACAAGTTTTTGTTCACCTCCAGATAAATCTGTATATTTTCTTTCCTTAAAATTTTCAATATTTAATCTTTCTAAAGCATAATGGGCGACTTTTATGTCATTTTTGCTTGGATAAAACCTAAAATAGGGCATTCTACCAGTAACTACAACATCAATTACTTTATAGGGATAAATGGGGTTATGAAATTGAGGTAAATAACCTATAAGCTTAGCAAGATCTCTTAAGGAATAATTTTTCAGATTATGCTCATTGACGAATATTTGTCCACTATAGTTTTTTAGTTGCCCAGAGAGAATTTTTAAAAGGGTTGATTTTCCGCTCCCATTTTTTCCAAGGATACAAGTTAATTTCCCCTTCTCTATGTCGCAGTTTATGTTTTTGAAAACTATATTATTATCATAGGAAAAACACAAACCTTTAATAACTATCATAATTAATCCCTTAACACATTATCAATTCTGGTCTTAAGAACATAAACAAAAAAAGGTGTTCCAATAAGCGTTGTAAAAACTCCTACCGGTAATTCATATTCGAATAAAGATCTTGAAAAGGTATCCACAATAACCAAAAAATTACCACCTATTAAAAAACTAAATGGTATAACCTTTCTATTATCAGGACCTACAAACATTCTTACAAGATGGGGTATAATAAGTCCAATCATACCTATAATTCCAGAAACTGATATTGCAGATGTAGCAATTAATGCAGTGGGAAATAAAACAAAAATTTTTTCTAAATTAGGATTTAAGCCTACCGCTTTAGACTCAGCTTCACCAAAAGACAGAACATTCAATCTAAAACTAAATAATAAAAGCCAGATAGATCCTATCAAAATTTGGATGTAAACCATTTTAACTTTCTCAAAATTAGCTGTATGAAGGTTCCCCATTAGCCAGTGAATTATGGTTTGTAGTTTAAAGGGATCAACAATAAACTGTAAAATTGTAAGAAGCGAAGTAAAGAAACCAGAAACAATAACACCAGATAAAATAAATTCTGTAATAGATCCCCTACCACCAAGCCTTGCAACTAAAAATGTTAAGGTTGTTGCTAATATACCAAAGCAAAAAGATGAGAGTTGTACATTTAAAAAGGGAAAAGCAACCGCTAAAGCAGCACCGAATGCTGAACCTGAAGTTAACCCAATTACATCTGGAGAAATTAATGGGTTTCTAAAAAGAGATTGTAATACTGCTCCTGAAATACTAAGTGCTGAACCAACAAGAAAAGAGAGTAAAACCCTTGGAACACGTACTTCTAAAACAATGCTTCTTATTAATTCTAAATTATTATCATTCAATGTATTCTGGTTAAAGATTAAAATAATTTCTTTAAAACTTAAAATTTTCGTTGGGCCTATAGATATTGAAAAAAAAATAAATACTATAGTTAAAGAAATAATTAAAATAAGTCCCTTTAATCTCATAATCATTAAAGCTCTTTGTTATAAAAGTATTTCATCAATCTTTTTAGTTCTCTTTTCAAATCATATGTAAATTTATCAGGATAAAGATAATGAGATATTGCTCTTGTAGCATAAACATATTTTAACGTCCACATATCATAGTGAAAAATATTCTCATACTCATATACCTTTTTGTCCTTTATCGCATTTATTCCTTGAAGCAAGGGTTCCTTTAAAATATCCTCTGGATCTTTTTTCTCATTGAACCACATAATAATTGCATCGGGATTCCATTCTCTTAGTTTTTCTGCATTAACTACTATATGTTCTTTATATATATCTTTACAAACATTTATTCCACCAGCAATCTCTATAATTTCATTAACTATACTATCTCCACAGGAAGTATTAAAAATACTTTGAGCCCACATAAAATAAACCCTTTTTTTGTTTTTTATATCCTTTGTCATATTTTCTATTTTCTTTATTTCTTCTTTAGAAAAACGGACTAATCCTTCTGCTTTTTTTTCTTTTCCAAAGATTTTACCAAAATCTATTATTTCCTTATAAACATCGTCAATCTTCCTGATAAAAACTCCATAAACCGGTATATTATGTTTTTCCAGTATATCAATTACATCTTTTTGTTCACTCCAGATAATGACTATATCTGGCTTAAGAGCAATAATGCTCTCAATATTTGCAAAATCCCAATTTCCAGGAGCTGGAATTTTTTTACTTTTTATTCTCCCATCAAGAAGTGAATAAAAATTAAACACATTTCCCGTATATACATTTGTAGAGATCCCTACAATTTTATCTTGTGCTCCAAGCATAAAAATTCCACTCAATGCACTTTCGATAAGACAAACTACCCTTTCTACTGGTTTTTTCAAAACAATCTCTTTGCCCCGAAAATCACTTATTCTTATCTCGTTAGCATATAAATTTACATGAGTTAGTAAGAAGAATATGACAAAGATAATTTTTTTCATATAGACTCCTTAAATATACGGCTCAAAGGGTTAAATTTAACCCTTTGAGCCAATTGGGAGGGTAAAATATGATTAACAAACATTAAAACTTTAGTACAAGAGAACCATTCATATTAAATCCTGGATCCTGAAATTGCCATGGCATCTCAAATTTTCTATCAAAGATATTATTTATGTCGAAATTAAGTTCTATTTTATAATCTTTCTTGCTAACAAGTTCTTTTATTAACTTTAAATTTAAATACTCGTAGGGACCAAAATCACGTCTACCACTCTTGTTTGTACTATCATAATATTTACCTACAAAGGTAGCATAAGGATAAATTGTAAACCCGTAGGGAAGTTTTGCAAAAACTCCTAAATTTGCCATATATTTTGGAACAAAAGGTATATCAGAATTGTTTTGATTAATATCAAAGGGATTATCAACATCAGTTTCAGTTAGAGTTGCATTTGCAAACCACCATAAATTGGGTGTAATCTCGTTTTTAATTTCAAACTCAAGACCATAACTCTTAGTTTTCCCTGCATTTTCTGATCTTGTTTGAGAAGGAGTTGTAGAGACCACATTTTCAACTATTGTCTCCTTTAACCTTGTGTAATAGAGCCTTAAAGCGGTATAAAAATTTTTAAAATACCCTTCTACACCAACATCATAGCTCGTTCCCTTTTCTGGTTTTAAGCCTGGATTGGGAAGTTGTCCATTTTTTCCGGGAACAAAAATATCTGTTGCTTTAAGAGTTCCTCCTACTTGTTTTGCAGAAGGTGGTATAAAGCTATTGCCAGAATTTGCAAAGAAAGAAAAATTATTATTAAGATTATATCTAATGCCCACACTATAAATTAACCTTTGCCATGATTTCTCTCTAATGTCTGGGATATTTCCACTAAGGAGATCAAACTCATTGTCTATATTTGCATATCTTAGACCAGCTCTTAACACAAAATTATCCATAACTAATTTTTCCTGTACATATACACCCACTGCTTGACTTTGAGCATCATTACCTAAACTTTTAAAACCATTTACTTCAGCATAAGTATCATAAGTTGCAAACTGATAATCAACCCCAGTTGTGAATAAACTATTCTTCATATGCCTAATATTTACATTCAGATCAATAGGGAATATTTTTTGCCTTACACCGTCATGTTCTCTTAATTGCAAATTTGCAGGGTAATTGTCCTCTCCCCATCTACGATGATAATTTCTATAACCCCCTTTTAAAGCAATATTTACATTATCGCTCCACTCATTAGTGTATCCAAAATTAACAACATCATAATTATGATCAAAATCCCTGTTGGGCCTGCCCGCATCTCCAGTATGCTGAGTGTGATGAGCAAAAATCGACAAACTTTCTTTATCGGGCTTAATGAAGTATGTTACCTTACCATAAAGTTTAGTCTTCTTATATTCAGGATCATCTATCATATTTAACCAGGATGGATTGGTACCATAGTTAGTATAGTTAGATTGCTCAAAATCTCCGCCAAGAAAATAGTTAAAATCACTAACCTTACCTTGATGATAAATACTGTAAAAATTTGTATCCCAAGTACCATAACCAGCTAAGATTTTTGTAGCACTTTTATCAATTTTCTCTTTTAGTACAAAATTTGTCACACCAGCAAGTGGACTCTGAAATCCTGCAAAATCAGCACTTAAATAATTCTGATAATGAATGGATGCAGGACCTCTAAATACCTCCACCCTTTCAAGACCATTAACAGAAAGGCTCATTGGATCAACCATATTATCAATCGGAACACCATCAAGCAAAAAAACATTATATTTAGGGCCTAATCCGCCAAAGGAACCCCAATTAGCGTCATTTCTTGAAAGGGGGTTAACAAAAGAGCCTGGTTGAGTCTCTATAATTTCAGATAGATTTCTATTTTTAATAGGAATAACATTTATTTCTTCTTCAGTGACTACATCGATTTTTTGAGTTACATATTGTTCAGATTGTTCAATTTTTGATTCTGTTACAACTATTTCCCCTAATTTATAACTTGTAACATTTTCTGCGTTAGAAAGGCCATTAAAACCCATAAACAAAAGTATTAAACAAAAAATCTTTCTTAGCATATTTCCTCCTTAAATTATTTTGTATTTTATTATCAAAGTAATTTAAAAATAAAAAATTACGGCGGTTCAAAAAGAACCGCCCAACAAAAGGGGGAATAGCATGCATTAAAATTTTCTATACCAAACATACATGCCAAATAAATCATTACTCTTACTC
This sequence comes from Pseudomonadota bacterium, assembly GCA_026418415.1. Classification (GTDB taxonomy): domain Bacteria; phylum CALINM01; class CALINM01; order CALINM01; family CALINM01; genus CALINM01. The sequence goes on from JAOABK010000021.1 coordinate 9,071, forward strand.
CAAAAATGATCATTATAAAAAACCAGATTTCTTTTAACCTGATTTTTTTCGAAATCACTTAAACTTCTTGCTATTCTAAATTCATAGTGTTCGTATGCTTCATTTAATGAATGATAGGCGTAAGATGTGTCTGCATAAAAAACCCTGAGCAAATTTAGACTATATTTTTCATAACTAAGTTTAATCTTTCCTTTAACATCTTTTAATTCTGAAACAAGTAATATGCACTTTGCTCCTAAAGAAAATACTTTATTCAGAGCCATTTCAAAGGGCATATCCATTAGATGTAAGCTATTACAAGCAATAACAAGATCATAATTTTGGTAGGTTAGAATCGGGATATCTTCCCATCTTCTTGGGTCAACATTTAATGTATGGACTTGCCTTTTTTGGGCCTCTTGAAACAAAAGGTCTCTCATTTTGTCAGAGGGCTCAATAATTGTTACATCACATCCCAAGCTTATTAGGGGTAAAGCAAGAACTCCATTACCAGCACCAATATCAATTACTTTAAAATCTGGCTCAACAATCTTGTAAAGAAATTCTAAAACATGATTGTGAAATGTATTATGCTTGATCCATAAATCATACCATTTAGCATACCTTTCCCAAAAAGTAACCGCTGGTGAGATAGCATAATTTTCTAAATACATAAAAACCTCCCGAGTTTTGCTTTCCTTCAGGAAGTTTTAAGACACCTTCTTGGTGGGATTAAAAATTGATTAGCAAAAAATATTTAACCTATGATGATGATAATACTGATGTCTTCTGACATCTGATATAGAGATTTTACAAATTTTTATGGATAAGTCAACAAAATTAATAAAAAATTTTATTTAAAATCTCTTTTTTAATAAGAAATATAATTTAAAACTTTATGAGCTTTGCCTTTACAACTCTATCAAAATCATTTAAATCCTTAATAATATCAACAGAGTAACCAAATTTTCGAGCATACTCTCTTACATAATCCCCTTGTGTATTGCCAATTTCTAATAAGAGATACCCATTTTTCACTAAATATTTTTTTGATTCTCTAATTATCTTTTTTATAGCGCCGAGCCCTTTTTCTTTAGACATAAGAGCCCTTTTTGGTTCCTTTCTCACCTCTGGCTCAGCGTTATAATAATCTTCAAGACTTAGATAGGGTGGATTGGATACTACTAAATCAAATTCCTGATATTTTACAGGTTCAAAGAAATCGCCTTTCAGAATTTTTATTCTATCTTGAACTTTATGTAACTCTGCATTCCTTTTTGTTATCTCTATGGCTTTTTCATTTACGTCAGAACAATAAACAACGCTTTTAGGAAAAATCATTAATAATGTTATGCTTATTATACCGGTTCCACAACCTATTTCATAAACCCTTATCTTACTATTTATATCAAATATTTTTTTTGCCTCTTCAATTAATAGTTCTGTTTCTGGTCTTGGACAAAATACCCCTTTTTGGACAAGAAATTTATTGCCATAAAACTCCTTTTCTCCCGTTATGTAAGCTACAGGAAATCTATTAGCCCTTTTTCTTAAGCTTTTTAGATACTTTTTCCTTTCCCTTTCTTCTAATTCATACTCTGGATAGGCATAGAGAAAGGTTTTGTCCTTCTCGATAGCCTTCATTAGAAGAATCTCTGCATCAAGCTGGTAACTTTCGATGTTATTTTTTTTTAAGTAGTTTTTGCCGTAAATTAAGGAGTCTCGAATGTTTGTCATAACTGCTGATTTTTAAGTGCTTCAGCCTGATAATAGGTAATTAGAGCGTCAATAATTTCATCCAAATCACCATCCATAATCATATCAATTTTATAAAGGGTTAAATTTATCCTATGGTCTGTAACCCTACCTTGTGGAAAGTTATACGTTCTAATCCTTTCGCTTCTATCCCCTGTTCCAACCATACTTTTTCTTAGGCTTGCCTGTTCCTGCTCCTTCTCAGACCTTATCTTTTCAAGAAGTCTTGCTCTTAAAACCTTCATTGCCTTTTCTTTATTCTTTATCTGTGATTTCTCATCTTGGCATTGAACAACTATTCCAGTAGGTATATGAGTTATTCTTACAGCAGAATATGTTGTGTTAACACTTTGTCCACCTGGTCCTGAAGAACAAAAGGTATCTATTCTTAGATCTTTGGGATCAATTTTTACATCAACCTCCTCTGCTTCTGGTAAAACTGCAACTGTGACAGCAGAAGTATGAATTCTACCTTGAGACTCGGTCTTTGGAACTCTCTGAACTCTATGAACACCTGCTTCATATTTTAGTCTACTGTATACTTTGTAGCCCGATATAAGGGCTATTATTTCCTTTAGTCCACCAATTCCAGTCTCACTTTTATCAATTATCTCCACTTTCATTTTATGCCTTTCCGCATACCTTGCATACATTCTAAAAAGGTCTGCTGCAAAAAGCGCTGCTTCTTCTCCACCAGTTCCTGCTCTTATCTCGAGAAATACGTTTTTTTCATCGTTCTCATCTTTAGGCAGTAGCAATATCTTTAATTGCGTTTCTAATTTTTCCTTCTCTTCTGTTAATAACTCAATCTCTTCTTTTGCCAATTTCTTGAGATCTTCATCTTTCTCGTTTTCAAGAATTTCCTGATCTTCTGCAATTTTCTTTAGCACATCTTTATACTGTAAATAGGTATTTACGAGAGGCTCAATCTCTTTAATTTCTTTGGAGTATTTCGTATAAAGTGTATTATTGTTTATTACCTCAGGAGTCGAAATTTGGGTCTCAAGATTCCTATATTTTTCTACTACAGCATCTAACTTCTCAAACATACTAAACCTCTTTATGATCAAGAGCTTTAAAGGCCTGAATAGCAACCTCTATTTGTTCTAAATCTGGCTCTCTTGTAGTTAATTTTTGTAGCCATAAACCTGGTATAAAAAGAACCTTAAAAAGAGAAATTTTTTCAAGCTTTAATAATTCATAAATAAAACCACTTATTACTGGAAAAGCAATAAGTCTTAAAAGAATCTTTCCATATATATTCTCGGTTTTAAAGAGTGAAAAAAAGATTACGCTAACCAAAATAACAAGGATCAAAAAGCTCGTTCCACATCTTGGATGAAATCTACTGTATTTTATAACCCTTTCTGGAATAAGCTCATCTCCATTCTCATAAGCGCTTATAACTTTATGCTCTGCCCCATGATACTGAAAAACCCTCTTTATATCTTTCATTAAAGAAATCACAAGTAGATAACCAAGAAAAAATATTATTCTTATTATGCCTTCATAGAGATTAAACCATAATGAATTGTCTAAGAAGATAAGATATTTTTTTGAAAAATGGGTAACATAGAAGGGCAGAAGAAAGAAAAATATTATAGTAAATGTTATTGCTACAAAAGCAGAAAAGGCAAATAAAAGAGTATCTCTTTTTTTAGTTTCACCACCTTCCAAAACAGTAACAGAAAACTTCAATGCCTCCATACCAAGGATGAGCAGAGAAAATAACTGGAGAAACCCCCTTAAAAAGGGTGTCCTGTACAAAAAAAGTCTTTTTGAATTGGGTACTAAATTTTTCGTTTTGATAACAATCTTACCAGCCATATCTCTTACCGCTACAGCCATTGATTTTTCACTCTTTAGCATTACCCCTTCTAAAACAGCCTGCCCACCTATTTTTGGTATCATAATTTAGCCAACTCCTTTTTCACCTCAAAAGACTTACCACAGCTCATTTTACCTTCTGGGCATCTTGTTCTAACACATTCAGGTCCTGCATTATAAAAAATATTTGGCGCAACCTTTCTAACCTCTTTTAACATAAGCTTGGCCATGTTTCTTATTTCCCACTGAGCACGTAAACATAACCTTAAAGAGAAAAAGTGTAGAAGCTCTCTTGCGTTCATTGTTACTATTATCTTTGTTTCAGCGGCGTTAGGCAGTATATATCTTGCATCTTCTTTATGAACCCCTTCTTCTATTAACTCATCATAGACCTTTTTCACATAGTTAACTGCTTCTTCAAATTTTTTTAACAATCTTTTATTGCCCTTTATAGACTCTGGAACTATATATTCGAAATTTTCACCAAACTTGACATATCTTTGGCTTTGCTGGGAGTATGATGCTATTCTATGCCTTACTAATTGATGGGAACAAGCCCTTGAAATCCCTTCTATTCCAAAAGTAAAAGAGGCATGCTCAAAAGCAGATAGATGCCCGCTTTCTGATAGTTTCATAACCATTTCTTTTACCTTAGTTTTTGTAACTGTTTTTTTTAAATCAGAAATATTAGAAGGAAAATAACAAAGCCTACCCGCCCTTGCGACAACCTCTTCAGGTTTCTCGGTGTAGGCTAAAAGAACTACCTTGGGCAAATGCTATTTCCTGTTATACTTTTTATTAAACTTTTCAATCCTTCCAGCTGAATCGATAAACTTTTGTTTTCCAGTATAAAAGGGATGACAGCTGGAACAAATATCTACATGAATCTCTTTTTTTGTAGAAGCTGTCTCAAAAGTATTGCCACAGGCGCATTTTACAATAGCTTTACCATATGGTGGATGAATGTCTTTTTTCATAAATCAAACTCCCTTTTGAAAATAAATTTAAAGAATAATTTTAATCCATCTTGCCCATGTTTTCAAGGAATTCTTTGTTTGATTTGGTTAATCTTAGTTTTTCAAGTAAAAATTCCATGCTTTCCACGGGGCTTAATTGCTGTAGTATCTTTCTTAGTAGCCAGATTCTTTGTAATTCAAAATTACTAACCAGTAATTCTTCTTTTCTTGTTCCGGACTTATTTATATCAATAGCAGGGAAAATTCTTCTATCGGCTAACTTTCTATCAAGTACTAACTCCATATTACCAGTACCTTTAAACTCTTCAAAGATTACTTCGTCCATCCTGCTTCCTGTTTCTATCAAGGCAGTTGCTATAATAGTTAAACTACCACCCTCCTCAATATTTCTTGCGGCTCCGAAGAACCTCTTAGGCTTCTGGAGTGCATTAGAATCCACGCCACCTGATAAGACTTTACCACTCGCAGGCACAACAGTATTATATGCCCTTGCAAGCCTTGTAATACTATCAAGGAGAATAACAACATCCTTTTTTGCTTCCACAAGCCTCTTTGACCTTTCAATTACCATCTCAGCAACTTGGACATGTCTTGAAGCAGGTTCATCAAATGTTGAGCTCACTACCTCACCTTTAACACTTCTTTGCATGTCTGTTACTTCCTCTGGTCTTTCATCTATTAAAAGAACTATAAGATATATCTCAGGATGGTTTCTTGTTATACTGTTAGCAATATTCTGGAGCAGGACTGTTTTACCCGTTCTTGGTGGAGCAACAATTAATCCCCTCTGTCCTTTACCTATGGGAGTCAATAGATCCATTATTCTCATAGAATAATTATCAGAATCCGTTTCGAGTTTAATCCTCTCCATCGGATATAGAGGGGTTAAATTATCAAATAAAATCCTTTCTCTCGCCTGTTCGACAGGCATATTATTTATTGTCTCCACTTTAAGAAGGGCAAAATACTTTTCGCCTTCCTTTGGCGGCCTTATTTGACCTGAGATTAACTCACCAGTTCTTAAATTAAATCTTTTTATCTGAGAAGGTGAAACATATATGTCATCTGGACCGGGAAGGTAATTATAATCAGGAGATCTCAAAAAACCATATCCATCTGGTAAAACCTCAAGTACACCCTCTCCATAAATAATGCCATTTTGTTCGCTTTGAGCTTGAAGCATTGCATAGATAAGCTCTTGCTTTCTTAAAGCATTGGCATTTTCCACGTTCATCATTAATGCCATCTGGGTTAATTCGCTTATCTTTTTTTCCTTTAATTCTTTCAGATTAATTCTAATTGGCTGTGCTTGAGGCTGTGTTGATATCTCAGGCTCATTTTCTTTTTCTTGTGTTTCTGATACTGTTTCTGTTACCGCGGTTATTTCAGCAGTTTCTACTTCTGTGCTTTCTTTTGTTTTTTCTACTCTTCTTCTTACCATAAACCACCTTTAATGTATTTTTTATTTATAAGATCACCTATTTTCTCATTGGAAAATATTTCATAATTTGGGAGGGTTACTCAATAATTAACTGTATCTTTACTGTATATTGCAAATTTGAAAATGTCAAGACCTTTCTTTATAAAAATTTATACTTTTTTCCAACTCCCTAATCACATAAGGAATACCCACATCCTGTATACCCTCACTTAAAAGCTTTTTTTCAAGCTCTAACCTCCTTTCTAAATCGAGTAACAAACTTTTGTTATTAATTGATCTCATTATTATCACTGCATTCATTCTTGTAAACGTATTGCTGTCATTCAAGCTTTTCTTTAACTTCCAGATTATAGAACGAGCTTTTGGAGAATTAGCCTCATTTAGTTTTTTAAACGCATTGATTATGTTCTGTGACGCTATCTGCCTTACATATCTATCCAAAATTCTTTCTCTAATTCCTATTATTTCAAACTCCGCTTCTAAAACAAAATCTAAAAAATTTCCTGACCAAGATTCTACGATAAGCTTTCTTATATTATCATCCTGTGTTTTCTTAAAAAAATCATACATTTTTTGTGCAACCTGAACATCTTCAATGGTCCCACCGACGACAATTGCAGCCTTTAAAACATTATCTTCTATTCTTTCAGAATTTAATATTTCCAAAACTATCTTTTTCCAAAGTAAAGATCCTTCAGGCAAAGGTCTTACAATAGGATTATATCTACGTAGTATTTCATATGCTTCTTTAATTTCTATCATGCTGACAATATATTATTTCTTGAAGTATTTTTTACCCTATACATGGCATTATCTGCTGCCTTTATTAAACCTTCTTTATCCTTTGCATCTTCAGGATAGGTTGCATACCCCAAACTCGCTGTGAGTTTCAAATTTAATCCCTCTTCTTTAAGAAACACATTATTTCTAAGATTCTCAAGTATTCTTCTCGCGACTATTTCTGCTTGTTTTTTACCAGTTTCAGGTAATACAATTACAAATTCATCACCACCATATCTGATTGGTATATCAATATTTCTTACCGATTCTTTAATTACCTCTGCAACTTGCCTCAATAAAAGACTACCATAAATGTGGCCATAGGTATCATTTACATCCTTAAAATGGTCTAAATCCATAAAAATTAAAGACAAATCCCTTTTTTTCCTTATTGCTCTTTTAATCTCTCTTTCTAACATTTCGTGAAAAAATCTTGTATTATAAAGACAAGTAAGATCATCCTTTATGGTAAGTTCTTGAATCTTCTCGAAATTCTTAGCATTATCGATTGCTATTGCAATATAATCAGCTAAATGAGTTAAAGATTCTAAATCAGATTCCGTAAACTCATCACCAATTTTTTTATTTATTAGCTCAATAACACCTAAAACCTTTCCCTTTGAAATTAGAGGGGCACAAATAATTGATTCAGTTTTAAAACCACTTATCCTATCCATGCCAGGAAAAAATCTTGGATCCTTTGAAACATCTGGAATTAGTATTGGTTGTCTATTTACTGCAACCCAGCCCGCTATGCCTTCCCCTAACTTTAGTCTTTTTTTTACTATTTTATCAGCACCATCACCAACCACTATGCCAAAATAAAGTTCTTCCTTTTCTTCATCTAAAAGCAATAGGGACCAATTTTTTGCAGATAGAAGCTCACCTACCCTTTCAGTTATTAATTGTAAGACCCTTTCTGAATCTAAAGTTGATGTGAGTATTTTCCCTATCTCATAAACACTTTTAAGAATTTGAAACTTCTTTTCAATATCATTATTAATTACATAATCTTTCTTAGATTTCTTTGTCATCAAAGATAAAAATAATACAAAAACTTAATAATTGTAAATGAAAAAATTTTTATTGAAGGTTAGTTTTTCAGTCTTACCTTTCTCTCTAAATATTTAGCTATGTTTTCATAACCCCTAATAACAAGCTTTTCCTTTTCTACAACAAGTATTGGAAGCCCCTCCTCAGCTCTTTTTACTAAACCATGCCAAGCAAGGAGAGCAAGACCTTCAGCATTTTCTTCTGTTAGCTCTTCTATCCTTATCCCCAATTCCTTCAGATTAAAATTTTTCTTAATATAATTACATTTATCGCACGTTGGTGCTGAAAATAAAATCATTTTTAACCTCCTACTTTTAAAAATAATCTTTACTTCTAAATCTATCTCTAAGCTCTCCTAATTTTCCTTTGTTCCAGCTTGAAATTCTCGTAAAGTATCCTGTTATTCTTGTCATACCCTCAATCCTTTCAGAACCACAATAGGAACAGGAATCAAGAAGCCCCCTCATTGTCTTTTTACAATCAAGACAAGTCGTAAATTCAGGAGAAAAGGCTACTTGATCGTTCTCGGTATTGTGAAATATCTTTTTGATAAAGTTTGCTAAGGACTTTGTATCGGGTCTCTTCTCTCCTAACCAGATATGAGTTAGTGAACCTGCTTCAATTAGTGGATGAAAGAGCCCTTCAATCCTAATTCTGTCTATAGGATTTATTGGGTGGCTTACATTTAAATATGTAGAATTAGTATAATAAATCTCTCCTCTCGAAATATCACCTTTTACTGTTCTGCCAGCTTTTTCAGAAAAATGTTTTAAATCAAGCCTTGCGAATCTATAAGCAGTGCTTTCTGCAGGGGTTTGCTCTAAAACAAAATGCATGTTATGGATCTTGCTAAATCTATCACACAAAAGTTTCATATGGGCTATCACTTTTAGACCAAATTTAATTGCAAAATCACTTTCGTGCATCTCCTGACCTAAATGATATTGAACAAGCTCATTCAGACCAACCATACCAATTAAATAAGACACTCTATGCATTCTTAAGTAGGGCTGACCATCTTTGTTCATTGTAAGAAGTGCAAGAGGTCCTCTTTCCCCCTGAGAAAGAAGTTTTTCTAAGAACATCCTCTTTTGAATATGAGCCTTGACAGCAAGTTCGATTCTTTCAGTAAGTAAGTTAAATAGTTTTGTATCATCTCCCTTTGCTTCATAGGCAATTCGTGGTAGGTTAATTGTTACATTTTGGATAGCTGAATACCTCATCTTCCAGGGTTGTTTTGCATCCTCAAAATCACTTTTTTCAAGCTTAAAACTTAATCTACAACATTCAGATATCTTAGCAGTATTTCCTCTATCAAATACAAAATAGGTATTTCCCTTTTCGCATGCCACATCACAAATTAATTCTAAAAACTCTTCACTACCATCTTCATTCCAGAATTTTTCAGTTATATGAACAAGTGGTTTTGGAAAGAAGAAGGGTCTTCCACATCCATCCCCTTCCATGTAAACTTCAAAAAGTGCCTTGACAAACTCCTGAGCAGTCTTAGCATACTCACCATAGGTCTTTCCTGTATATTCTCCACCTGGACCTATGGCTGGGACATCCTCAAAATGTTTAGGCACTTCCCAATAAAGATTAATGTCGGAGAAGATTGCCTGTCCTCCACGGGCAACAGCCTGCTGGGAGAATTCAAAAATAAGCATTTGAGCCAACTGTTTTAGATCCTTCTTTGATAATCCTTCTAAATAGGGAGCAAAGAATAGATTTACCGCATCCCATCCAATAGCACCTGCAAAATTTGACTGAAGTGCTGCTGCAAATTTAACCATATGAGCCAACAGAACTTCAGGATGTTTTGCAGGTTTAGCAATTGCAAGAGAATTGGGAAGGGACAGACCAAATTTTTTAATATATTCAAGACTTTGCCCTGAACAATAGGGTCTATCAATAAAACCTAAATCGTGCAAATGTATATCACCCTTCATATGGGCATCGGAAACGTCTTGGGAAAAAACATTTAATAAAGCGTATTCTTTCTTTATATTTTCTGCAAGAGTGAGATTAGTAGCTTCAGGTCCATGTGGGACATTAGCATTTTCTTTATTTGGATACACTATTAACTGTTCCACATCATAAAGGGGCATACCTAAACGGGTATGCATTTTTCTTGCCTTTTCCAAACCCTTTTCTATTAACTTTGCATCAACAAGCTCACGGATTAATGGAGAAGTAAGGACAGAAATCCCTGACTTTAATATAATTTTTTCTACTTCTTCACTTATTATCTCTGCAGTTCCTCTATCTAAAAAGGTTTCTCTAATAAGAGCTTCAACAATCTTTTGCCTATTCCATGTAACAAGTTCTTCATCGGAGGTCCTAACAAATACAGCTAAATCTGTAGTATCCTTGGTATCAAATAACTTCATTGGTTTTAATTCTAAAACCTCACCCATCACTAAACCTCCATATTTTGTAGTGTAGTGAAAATTAAAACACAATATATAGTGAAAGTCAATTTTTTTAATTTAAAAATTTATCAACATGTGTTGATAATAAAGGATTTGAAGGGGCAAAGCAAAATAAATAACCGTAATTCCAATGACTTATTAGTATCCACTAAACATTTCTCAACAGAGAAATGAACATAAAAATAACATTAAAGGGGTAATTGAATTAATTTAAATATGCTAATATATACTTCTAAATCTGCCATTTTTTTTGTTAACAACAATGACGTCTATAAGGCTATTCTGTTCATCAAGAACTTCAATTATAAAAAATCTTCTTCTTTCTTCCACTTCTCCTATTTTAATTTTTCTATCACGATAGTAAGATTTAATTATATCTATTGCTTCTTCTTTATTGTTAACAACAAAGGGTTTGCCATATCTTCCTCTTTTTTTACTGGATTCATAATCACCATAAGGAGATGGAGACTGTAAATTCTCTATGTTAGTTTGTGCCCAAGTTATTTGATTCAATGTGAGAACTATGGGTATTATCATAAGTAACTTTTTCATCTTTTTATTATACATATTTCCTTGACTAAAAATAAGGGGGTAGTCCCCCCCCATTTTATTTATTGCTTATTTGTTCTATGTTTTTCTCTTATTGTATCAAGTTCTTTGCTTAACTCATCTATTTCTTTCCTCAAATTATCAATTTTGAGTTTATCTGGTGTTTCAGATAGTAGCTCTCTCTCTAACTGGAATTTTTTCTCACTAAGCCTTGCCCTTAAGTCTATTGTCTCTCTCCTCATCTCTTTTAATCTTGGAGTTAATCCCCTCATTCTTTTCCCATCCAGCGGACCACCCCATTTATAAGCGTCCTTTCTCTGGAAGCCCAATTTGCCTAACTCTTCCTTATGTTTTTCACGTATCTTTTGAAGTTCACTCCACATATCGCCTATTTCTTTCTCAATTTGACGCACTTTCTGGCTATCTGGATTTTCTGCTAATAACTCTCTTTCAAGTTCAAACCTTTTCTTATTAATCTTCTCTCTTAAATCAATTGTTTCCCTCCTAAAATTTTTGTAGTTCTCAATATTCCTGCAATAAGGCCCTCCATATCCTAACTCATTGCACCCCAAAAAACCAAAACTCTTACCTCTCGCATCCGCACCGCTAACTGAAAAAATTAAAAAGCCTAAAACTAATAAAAATAAAGCTCTCTTCATAAACATCTCCTCCTTTTGTTGTTTTTTATGAGTACAGTTTATTCCTTAGATTTGGAGATTTTATGGACGATTTGTGAAGATTCTGTGAATTTTTTCAGTGGGGTAGCAAAATGGTAATTTTTGTTCCGACTCCTATCTCGCTCTGTACTGAAATACTACCGTTAAAAAGCTCAACTATTTCCTTTACTATAGAAAGTCCTACACCCATGCCATCTGTATTACTATAAAAGGGATCAAAAATATAAGGTATATCTTCCTGTTTTATACCTTTGCCTGTATCCTCGATTTCAATGAATAACTTATTATCCCTATTTTCAGCTCTAACTTTTATATACCCCTTTTCTGTTGCATTAATAGAATTAGAGATTAAATTATATAACATCTGCTTTAAAAGCTCTTCATCAGTAAAAACTTTTAAATTTTCTGGAACTTCAATAAAAAATTTAATATCAGTACCCTCTGAAAATTTGTTATTAAAAAACTTTTCCAGATTTTGAAATAATTTTCTTAAATCGACTTCTTCTTTTTTTATATGCTTCATTTTTTTCTGAATTTTATATAAGTCTTCAAGGCTAAAAACCATTTTCTTCAATCTTTCGATCTCTTCAAGCAAGGAGAGTAATCTCTCTTGAGATAATGTTATAACTCCATCTAATGCCCCTTCAATTTCCCCCTGTATTATTGTTATTGGCGTTCTAAGTTCATGTGCAAATTTTGCTATACTTACCTTTCTTACTTCTTCCATCTCTTCTAACTTATTTGACATCTTATTGAAAGAATCTATTAATTCACCCAACTCATCTTTTGTAGACATCGCTATTTTTATTTTCCTTTTTCCCTCAGCAAGATTTTTTGTAGCATTATATAGTAATCCCAAAGGACTTAAAATTGATCTTGAAATTAAATAATTAAATAACAATGCTCCTAATAGGGCAATAAAAGTGGCAATTATAAAAAATTGATTTGTTCTTGTAACAAAAATACCAGTTCTTGCATCTTTTATTTTTCTAATTTCTATTGTTCCAATTTCTTCACCCTGGCTAAAGAGGGGATATGCAAGGAATTCATGATTTTCTGTTTGTTTCAACTGCTTATAAAAAGAGCTTAACCTTTTTTTTATATTCGGTGACGCTTTATTGAACGCATTATGAGTATCTGTTATAAAAACATCCCTATCGTCAAAAATTTTAACTTCAAGTCCCACAATCAATGCCAATCTTGCAGTATCTTCTGCAATTTTATTCAGGTCTTTTTCATCTTGATACCTTTGCTCTAAATAATTAGTAACCCAATATATCTTATCTTCCAAACTGCCTTCTACAAAATCATGAAAATCTGAAAGTAAGAGTTGACGCATATATAAAAGGGCTATAAAAACTATTATGAAAAAGAAAGCTGAATAAAAAAAGATTTTATGTTTTATTTTAAATTTCATCTTTTATACAAAGAAAACGGTAACCAACCCCATGAACAGTTTGAATAAATTTTGGTGTTTTAGGATCATCCTTTAACTTATGCCTTAGATTTTTTATATGAGTGTCTACAGTTCTTTCATAGCCTTCAAACTGATAACCAAAAACCTTATCAATTATATCTTCTCTTGTAACAACTTTAGAGTAATTTTGAGCTAAATATAAAAGTATTTTGAATTCTGTAGGTGTTAGAACTACTTCTTTTCTGTCTAAAAAAACACAATGAGATTTTGAATTTATAACAAGAGCCCCTTTATTAAACGACAAGGCATCTTCTTCATCAAAGCTATATCTCTTTAAAACAGCCTTTACCCTTGCTACTAACTCTCTTGGACTAAATGGTTTAGTAACATAATCATCTGCCCCTAAAGAAAAACCTGCTAGCTTCTCTTCTTCGGAAGCCTTAGCAGTCACCATTATTACTGGCACTTTTATTAATGAAAACTCTTCAACTAAAGTCTCACCCATACCATCTGGTAGCATAAGATCGAGAATTGCTAAATCAAATTTTTCTTTTTCTATAAATTCAATTGCTTGTTTGATATTAAAAGCTGACTGAACAAGAAAGCCAGCATTTTCTAAGTATGCTTTAATTAAATTCGATATTTTTTTATCATCCTCAATTATCAATATTTTCTTTTTCATCTCTTCAATACTGCAAGCACTTCTATATGAAAAGTTTGTGGAAACATATCAAAGGGTATTACCTTCTCAAGACTATAGCCACTATTAATAAGTATCTGCAAGTCTCTTGCTAAAGTTGATGGATTACAGGAAAGATAAACTATTGTATTTGCTCCAAGATGGGGTAGATAGGTAATTATTTCTTTAGCACCGCTCCTTGGTGGATCTAAAAAAATTACATCATATTTCTTTTTCAAATGAAAGTTTTTTATTACCTCTTCTTTAACGTCATTGTTTACTGGTACTACATTAATTATGTTATTCTTATATAGGTTTTCTTCGAGAGCTTGGATTGATATTGAAGAGCCTTCGACGGCTACTACATGTTTAAATAATTTGCTTAAAGGTACTGTGAAATTTCCACATCCTGAATAAAGTTCTAATAATTTCAGGTCTTCACAATTACTAAACTCATCAATAAGAGTATTTATAACCTTCTCATTAATATATTGATTTGCTTGTAGAAAACCTCCGGCACTAATCTTGATGTCATGATTATTTAAAGCTGTCTTTAATCTATAATTTAGTGTGGGATTTTTTATGGTAACACTTCTCTTTGATTTTTTATCGAAAAATATCCCTCCTTTAAAGAGGTCTGGAAGTCTTCTAATATTATTTAATGCAGTAACATTTCTTGTAATACCATAAAAAATAAATTTATCCTCTAAATCGGAATAATAGACTTCAAAATCGTATAAGCCAATTATTTCTTCCTTAATCTCTCTTATTTTTTTTATCATTTCAATTATAGGTTTTCTTATAATATAACAAGTTTCTATATCTACAACCTCATTTGAGTTATAAACCGCAAAGCCAAAATTTACATCTTGTTTTGCAACCCCTATTTGAAAACGTACTCTATTTCTATAATACCATTCCGATTCTCCAGCAATTATCTCCTTTACAGGTGGATCTATAATTTTACCAATTCTTTCTAAAAGATCTTTTGTTATCATTTTTTTTGATAAAAGTTGATATTCATAATTAACATGTTGCCATTGACATCCCCCACATTTACCAAAATATGGACATAAAGGCTTTCTCCTATAAGGTGAAGAATTTAAAATCTCAATAAGCATCCCTTCACTAAAGGTCTTTTTATCCTTTAACAATCTGTAACTAATAATATCCCCTGTGACAGTATAGGGAACAAAAATAACCTTACCATCACTCTTTAAAACCCCATAGGAACTGTATGAAAGATTTTCAACCTTACCTATGTGTGAGATGTTTAAAGCAACTTCTTTTTTTTGCTTTGTTTTTCCCTTATTCTTTTTCATCTTCCTACCTGTACAGTTTTAACTTCTTTCAAAGCACCTCTCATAATTTCATTTCCTACCTTTAAAAACCTCTCTGCTGCATCGGTAACAAAAAACATATCTTCACCAGCCCTTATTGAACTTTGTATTTTATTTTCTTCTAATATCTTTCTTACAATCTTAGCAGTTTCCTCAGCAGAATCAACTATCTGGATTTTACCTTCAAAAAACTTTTTAATCGTTTGTTTTAAAAGAGGATAGTGAGTACATCCTAAAACAAGAGTGTCGACACTTTTAGTTTTAAAATCTTGAAGGTACATCTCTACAACTGAATCTGCAACGCGCCCCTTTGTTAGACCTTCTTCAACAAGTGGTACGAAGAGTGGACAGGGTTTGGCAAAAATTACAGCCCCTTTCTCATAGCTCTTAATTAGATTTTGATAAGCTTTACTTTTGATTGTAGCAACAGTACCAATTACTCCAATTCTTTTATTTTTAGAAACTTCAACCGCCCTTTTGGCTCCCGGTTCTATTACACCAACTATCGGTATTGTAAACATCTGTCTTAAAACTTCCAAGCTCATTGCAGTAGATGTGTTACAGGCAATCACAAGCATTTTTATATTGAACTGCATAAGAAACTTAGTATTTTCTATAGAATATCTTACTATCGTATCTTTCGATTTATTACCATAGGGAACCCTTGCGGTATCGCCTAAATAAATTAACTGCTCAAGGGGTAATACCCTTTTAATAGCTTTTAGGACAGTAAGTCCACCAACACCAGAATCAAAAATTCCAATCGGGTTTTCCATCATCTTCTCCCTTAATTTTAATGAGTTTTTTATCTTATCACAGTAATGTGGTAAATAAAAGTTCCTTCAATATTTAGGCGTGATATATCCCATGTCTCGGGAAAGGGAGGAAATGGGCTTGCATCCCTTAAAGCCTTTAATGCTGCGTCATCCAAAACCTTTAATCCAGAAGAATCAACTAATGAAACTTTCTCGATTTTTCCATCCTTACCAATACTAAAATTTATCTTTAATTGCCCACCTATTCCCCTTTGCCTTGCATATTCTGGATATTCCCAAACAGTCTCTATTTTTTGCTTCATCTTTTGAAGATAAGCCCAGTATTTAAATTCTTTTGTATTCACTATAAGTTCTTTACCGCTCTTTACACTACCACTATTTAAATTTATGCTCTCTTCCTTTGGTAACTTAGCAATAATATCTTGAGATTTAGGTATTAATTTACTAATGCCAGGTACATTTTCTTGTTTTTTTGTTTCCCTGGTATCAATATTCTTATTTTCCTCTTTTACTACCCTTTCATTTAAGTTATCTCTTTTAGGCATTTGAAAGCTATCTTCCTGCTTCTTTTCAGGAACTGTTATTGGATGAGCTATCTTTTCATTATCCTTTAAATCCTTTTCATGATTACTTTTTCTTTCCTCCGATTTAGGAGAAGCAGATTGAGGAGAGGGAACAATCTGTTCTACATCCCTGCCTTTGGGCATAGTCTCTTCCTTTTTTGTGCCCAAGTCCTTTGGTCCTAAAAACCTTGCCTCTTTCTTTGGTTTAGCCAATTCTGGTATATATTTAGGGGTATAGGGTAAGACTTCAAAAATCCGTTCTTTTTCTCTCTCTAATCCTAATATTTTCTTTAAAAAAACTTTATTATATAACTCTATAAAACCAAACAAAAAAATATGAATTAGAAAGGACATCAGAAAAGTATAGTAAAGTAATTTATCTCGATTCACAGAAATATTATACAATAACTTAAGAAGTTCTTGTAACTTAAAGAATTTTTTTCTTTATTTCATCATTATTTTCAAGAACTGTCAAAATTGGAACATTTAGATATTCTTTTAAAACTTGTTCATTTGTCAACTCTGCTACTGTTTTTAAGCCAAGATTATTGTTAAGTATAACCCCTTTAACGGGAATATTCCTTCTTTCCAAAGCTTCTAAACTTAATAAAGTGTGATTAATAGTACCCAATCCTAATCTTGCAACAAGTATTACAGGTGTATCTAAAAGTATGGGAAAATCTATCATCATAAATTTTTTTGTAACTGGAACCATTAAACCACCTGCACCTTCAATAAATAGTATCACCCTATTTTTTCCATAACAATCTACTAATTCATTATAAACGTTATCCACATGACTTTTAATTTTATTTAAATCTATATCCACTCTCTCTAATTGAGATGCCACATAAGGAGCAACTGGTGTTTTGAACTTATAAACACAAACCTGATCTAAAGGCTGTTTAGTTAATTCTGCAAATTTTCCTGCATCTTCCGGATATAAGGCATTTATCTTTCCCACACACCCTGTTTCCACAGGTTTTATTGCCCTAACAATATAGCCAGCTGACATATAAAATTTAATTAAAGAAACTGTAACATAAGTTTTACCAACTCCTGTGTCAGTACCAGTTATAAAAAACTTCATATTTTATTATCCTCCTAAAATATCACATAAACTTTTATATAATGCCTCGCAGATGAACTTCAGCTCATCCTGTGTGGTTGATAGCGGTGGCATAAGAACCAAAACATTACCCAATGGTCTTGTAATCAATCCATATTTTCTTGCATTTTGAGATATCTTAATACTCACCTTCTCTCTAAAAGGAAAGATTTCTTTTGTTTCCCTATCTTTTACAATTTCAATACCTACCATAAACCCCTTTTGTCTAACTTCCCCAACATTTTTATGATTTTCAAAAATTTTCAAATAATCACTAAAGAGAGCTATCTTTTCCTTCATCTTTTCTATAACTCTTTCTTCTTGAAAGATCTTTATGTTCTCTATTGCCACAGCACATGCCAACGGATTACCAGTGTATGTGTGACCATGAAAAAAGGTTTTGAATTCCTCATATTCTCCTAAAAAGGCATTAAAAACCTCTTCTGTTGTTAACGTCACAGCAAGCGGTAAGTACCCACCAGTAATGCCCTTTGCGATACATAAAAAATCAGGAACTACATCTTCATGTTCACAGGCAAACATCTTCCCTGTTCTACCAAAACCAGTTGCAACTTCATCAAGAATCAATAAAATGCCAAGATCTTTACATTCATTTGCTAATTCTTTTAAAATCCCATCAGGGTGAACTATCATACCGCCTGCACCTTGAACTATAGGTTCCATAATAAGTGCTGAAATTGATTCCCAATTCTCTCTTAATATTTCTTTAGCTTTAGACAAGCACTGTTTTTTACAAGTGTTTTTATCTAATCCGAACTCACATCTGTAACAATAGAATGAAGGCAGTTTAATAGAGTCAAACAAAAGGGGCTTAAAAATACTATGAAACAAATCTATGCCACCTACACTAACCGCACCAATCGTATCACCATGGTAGGAATGGGTTAGATACGCAAATTTTGTCCTCTTCTTTTCACCTTTGTGTTGAAAATACTGGAAAGCCATTTTAAGGGCTATTTCGACAGATGTGGAGCCATTATCAGAATAAAAAACTTTGGTTAACCCCTTAGGTACAATATCTATAAGTTTTTCAGCAAGTTCAATCGCTTTATCATTTGAGAGCCCAAGCAAAGTGGAATGTGCTATTTTGCCTACTTGCTCAATTAATGCTCTATCTAATCTTTCATTTCGATGACCATGAACAGTAACCCAAAGAGAGGAAACTCCATCAAAATATTTTTTGCCATCAATATCAAATAGATAATTACCATCACCCCTTTCAATAACTAATGGCTCTTCTTGTAACCAATCCTTCATCTGAGTAAAGGGATGCCAGATAAATCTTTTGTCTTTCTCTTTTAGCATCATTTCTACCTCGCTTTTTAGGTTATTTTAATTGAGTATGTAATCTAAATTTTTCTTCAATATCTGTAAAACAATCTCTATATCTTCATAATTATGCTCAGCTGTTATACAAAATCTTATTCTTGAAGAATTTTCAGGTACTGTTGGTGGTCTTATTGCCCTTGCATAAATACCTTTTTCATATAGTTTTTTAGATACCCTTATAGCCTTTTCGCTATCCCCTAATATTAATGGCAATATATGAGAAGGCTCTTCAGACGTTGATAATCCAAGATCTTTTAGCCCTCGCCAAAAATAGGTATATAAAGATTTTAACCTTTCTCTTCTCCATCCTTCTTTTTTTACAACTTCTATAGAAGCCATTAAGCCAGCTGGTATAGCAGGTATTGCTCCTGTACTATAAATAAAACCTCTACATCTGTTTATTAAATATTTTCTCACAATATCACTAGAGCAAAAAAATGCACCCGATACGCCAAGAGCTTTACCACCTGTTGCTAAAACCATCACATCCCTGCCCTTAATGCCATAATGTTCCAAACTACCAGAACCATTCTTTCCTAATATACCAGTTGCATGGGCATCATCTATTAAAAGTGCACAATCATATCTCTCTGCTATATCTACAAGTTCTTTTATATTAGCAATATCCCCATCCATACTAAATACACTATCTGTGACAATTAATCTTCTTTTTCCTATTTCAGACTCAAGTTTCTTTTTCAAATCAAAAAAATCTCTATGTTTATAAATTATAATCCTTGCCTTGCTTAGTCTACAGCCATCAATGATACTCGCATGATTTAATTCATCACTAAAGACTATATCTCCCTCTCCTACAAGACTTGAAATTATAGAAACATTGGCTTGATAACCAGAGGGAAAAATAAGGGATGCCTCTAAACCTTTAAATTTTGCAAGTTTTTTCTCAGCAATTTCGAATAATTCTAAATCACCAGAAATTAACCTTGAGGCTCCTGAAGATGTGCCCCATTTTGCAATTGACTCAATCATAGCTTTTCTAATATCGCTATGTCCATTAAGTCCCAAATAATTATTAGAGCAAAAATTTATAAAAGACCTTTTACCAATATGAACAATTCTATGACATCCAGATTTTAGTACCTCCATATTTCTATACAATTGTTTTTGCTTTAGGTCTTCTAAATATCTATTTAAATACTCATTAAAACTTCTCAAGGCTCTTTAACTCCATCATTGCTTCTTTATTATCAGGATTTATGGAAAGAGCTTTTTTAAAACATAAGATTGCTTCTTTGTTTTCACCTCTCAGTTTATTATGAATGCCGAGGTAATAATAACCTTTATCAAAGTAGGGATTCATATAAATTACCTTTTCAAGTAATTTTCTTGATTCTATATCATATTCATCATAATTAGCCTTTTTCTGAAAAAGTAGTGATATTGCAAGAGATAGTAAATACTCTGGCTCCTTATCGTTTAAAAGTACTGCTTCCCTAAAAAACTTCTCTGCCTCGTTATACTTTCTTTTCTTCAAAAGAATTTCTCCTTTTTTGAAAGCTATTTCAGCATTTACTATTGCTTCTGTCTTATCAATCATCTCTTTTAAATCAGGTGCACTAAGGGCTTCATCATAACTTGCCCTTGCAGATGGATCAGATAGTGTGTCATATGCAATTTGAATCTTTTGAAAAATATGGGAAACCTTTTGCATAATATCCTTTCCCAGAGGAAGATGCTCAAATTTATCGGGATGGTAACTCTTAACAAGTCTAAGATAAGCCTTTTTTATCTCATCTGCTGTAGCCTTTCTGCTTACTTCTAAAATTTCATAGTAATTTTTATTTTCTAACTTGGCATAATCACTTAATATAGCCTCTTTTAACTGAATTATCTTTGGATTTGCTGCAGCACTTAAATTCTTTGCTGTTTCTGGATCATTTACAAACTTTACCATTCCACAAAGCGATAAAATTTCCATAATTCTCAATGAATCTATCAGGGATAGCTCTGTTTTTTCCAAAACCTGAACCAACTGTAAGTTTTCATTTAACATTTCTATAAACTGCTTTTCCACATGATCAAAGGGGAAATTATCCTTATAGACAGGAAAGTTTTCAGTTAAAGCAATAAAATTATTTTTAACTGGTAAAAACTTTTCTTCCAAGTACTTTACTGGAACATACTGTTTAATACCATCATAAATAAGAGAAAACATATCTACCTTTGGTAGTATTAAATCTGGTTGAACATCCTCCTTAATGATCTTATAACTACCATTGTCTCGAGAAAAAAAGAATAGCAATTTTTCTCTTCTCTGTAGCTCAATAAAGTCTATTAGTTCAGAGGGTTTAATAACCCCAAGTTCAATTAAAGCCTCTCCATGTCTGATCTTCTTTTGAAGCATAAGTTCGAGTGATTTAAGATAATCTTCCTCAGATATAATCCCCCTTCTTAATAGCATTCTTCCTAAAGTACACTGTAATCTGTTAAATTTAATATCAAAGGGTAACCCATCATAAAAAGAAAAAATTCCCTTATCAATTGAACTTTCAACAATTAGTTTACCCCTAAAATTTCCCCTAAAAAGATAAAATAATATCTTACCATAGGGGTCTTTATTCAAACTTCCACTTATAATTGACTGTTCTTTCTTTACTTTCTCTTTAAATTCCCCCTTGCAATTAAAACTAAAAAGTATTTGATTTTTCAGATGGGTAGTATTAGTGCTTTTATATGAAAGCTCATCAGGATAATTTCTTACTGAAAACATCTTCTTAATATCTTTAAACTTGTCAGGAGTAATTAAAAGTACTATATAGGGTTCATAATTATCTGTATAAGAGTTTCTAATAGTTTCAATTATTGTCAATGGGTTTTTATACTCTCCATCAACTAAAATTACTTCGTAATTTTTCATTGGTAACTCAAGAAAAGAGATAGAATCGTTGATAAAGTGACTAATCTCAATAGAATTCCTCAAGTTATTTCTTAAAAGCTCATAATACTTATTATCTTCCCCAACATATAAAGTCTTAACTAATTTATTCACCATTACTCCTCCTGAAAAACAGCTTCCATACCCAGATCCTTTATCATCTCCAAATCCAGTAGAGTATCCCTACCCGTAGTCGTTAAATAATTTCCAGTCATTAAAGAGTTACAGCCCGCAACAATCCCTAAGGGTAAAAGCTGTCTTAAATTTTTTTCCTTACCACCACATAGTTTAATATCTTTGTCGGGTAAAAGAAAACGAAAAATTGAGATAGTAACAAGAATTTCTATGGGTGTAAGAGGAGGCAAATTTTCAAGGGGAGTGCCTTTTATGGGATTCAAGATATTTATAGGTACAGAATCAACATCCAAATCTCTCAAAGTCATTGCCAATTCTATTCTATGCTCTATCCTTTCTCCAAGTCCAATAATTCCACCACAACATGTAGAAAGTCCTGCCTTTTTAGCGTTTAAAACAGTAACAATATCCTCCCTATACTCGTGGGTCGTACATATATTTGGGAAAAAACTTTCTGATGTCTCTAAATTGTGATGGTATCTATAAAGCCCCCTTCTTTTAAGTTCATAAGCCCTTTCCTCATCAAGTAAACCCAACGAAGCACAAGCTTTGATGCCCAATTTATTAATACCTTCAACAGCCTCGTATATTATATTCCATTCTTTTTCAGAAGAAATCTTTGTCCCGCTTGTTACAATACCAAACATATGTGCACCAGAATCCTTTGCTTCCTTTGCCTTTTCAATTATTTCATCAGCAGTTAGCAAAGGATATGTCTGAACCCCAGTTTTATGGTAAACTGACTGAGCACAAAATTTACAATCTTCTCCACATCTACCTGACTTTGCATTAACAATCCCACAAAGATTTATCTTCTTCCCCTTAAAATACTCCCTAATTTCCGATGCTAATCCCATCAACAAAAAGGGATAAGACATTCCAAACTCAAAAAGTTTAATTGCATCATTAAAGTCTAAATCTCTACTTGTTATAGCTCTATCCTTCAACTCCAAAATTTCCTTCATAAAAACTCCTAAACTTAATTGTTAAATAAAATACAAATTTATTTTTGGATTGTCAACTTATTTAGATTAATTGGTTAACAATAAGTTTTTTATTTTATGAAATCATGATGAATAGGAGAAGACAAATTATATCCCCTACTTCCCCATCCTGATTTTTTTACCCCTCACGGTATGGTTATATTACCTGTGACCTCATTTGATACATTACCCGCTAAGTCTTTGAAGATTACCTTTATGGTATTATCTCCAACTGGTAAGGTAAGTATCTTTGTGGTCTTGTAACTCTCCCAGGG
>JAOABK010000022.1 GCA_026418415.1 Pseudomonadota bacterium
TTACAATACTATAGGGTATAAAAAATGGAGAAACCTTCCTAGGCCCCCCCTCTAATAATGCCTGATGGTATTTTTCTATTGTCAATAATCCACCAAGCCCAGCACCAACCATAACGCCAACTCTTTCAGCGTTATCTTCATTAATAACAAGTCCACTATCCTGCATAGCCATTTTTGCTGATGCAAGGGCATATATAAGAAATAAATCAAGCCTTCTTGCATCTTTTTTATCAACATAGTCCTCGGGATTTAAATTCCTGACTTCTCCAGCAATCTTGGCAGGAAAATCAGAAATATCAAACCTCGTGATTTTATCAATCCCTGAACGACCATTTATAATATTATCCCAGTTTTCTTTTAAATTATTTCCACAGGGAGATACAATTCCAATTCCTGTAACTACTACTCTTCTCATAATCGCCCTCTTATTAAACAGGGGGAAGCAGGTCCCCCTTTTTCTTTTAAGCTAATTTTGCAGTAATATAATCAACTGCGTCTTTAACTGTTCTAATCTTTTCGGCATCCTCATCGGGAATCTCTAAACCAAACTGTTCTTCAAATGCCATTACAAGCTCAACAGTATCAAGAGAGTCTGCCCCTAAGTCTTCAATAAAGGATGCTTCTAATTTTACTTCATCTTCACTAACATTTAACTGCTGAACTATAATTTCTTTAACTTTCTTTTCGATTTCTGCTGATGTCATTGAATCACCTCCTATATTTTTTTACATGTACATTCCACCATTTACATGGAGAACCTGTCCAGTTATATAATTTGCCATGCTTGACGCTAAAAATAAAACTGCCCCTGCAACGTCCTCTGGCTTACCTAATCTACCTAAAGGAATCATATTCATAAGGCTATTTTTTACATCTTCAGGTAAAATATCAGTCATAGGAGTAACAATGTATCCGGGAGCTACTGCATTAACAGTAATACCCCTCGATGCCACTTCTCTTGCAATGGCTCTTGTAAATCCTTCCAAACCAGCTTTAGAGGCGCAATAATTTCCCTGTCCTGGATTTCCCATACTTCCTACCACTGATGAAATGTTAATTATCTTACCGCTCTTTTGCTTTATCATATACTTAAGAACCGCTTTTGTAAAGAAAAAAGCCCCCTTAAGATTAGTATCAATAACCATATTCCACTCTTCTTCTTTCATTCTAAGAATAATATTGTCTTTGGTTATTCCCGCATTATTAACAAGCACATCAATTCTACCTTCTTTCTTAATCAAATCATCAACCATCTGTTCAATCTTCTTATAATCAGTAACATCACCGACAAAATAACCGCTAACACCTGAACCAATTTCAGTTAACTCCTTAGATAGATTAATTAACTTCTCTTCATTTCTGCCACAAAAATAGACCTTTGAACCTAATTTATAGAATTCCTTAACTATTGAGGCACCAATTCCCTGAGAACCACCAGTAATTATAACCACTTTATCTTTTAAATCCAGCATTATACCTTCTCCTTGTCAAAATTTTCTAAAAAACTTTCAATTTCTAAGGGATGTTCAATGGAATAAACATTTGCATCTTCACAGATTCTTTTAATTAATCCTGAAAGAACCTTTCCTGGACCAATCTCTACAAAATCTCTTACACCATTATCATACATATATCTAACACAATCAACCCATTTAACTGGTTTTGTAAGCTGTTCTATCAAAAGCTTTCTAATATCATTCTCATTTTCATAGGGCTTGCCAGTCACATTTGATATTGCTGAAATCTTCGGACTCTTTATTGTTACCCTTTCAAAATCCCTTTCAAGTTTTTTACCTGCCTCCAACATTAATTCACTGTGAAAAGGTGCGCTCACAGGCAATAAGATAGCCCTTTTAACCCCCTTAGATTTTAAAACCTCAATTGCCTTATTAACAGATTCTGATTTACCTGAGATTACAATCTGTCCCGGTGAATTATAGTTTGCAGGTGCAACATATCCAAAATTTTTTATTATTTCTGAACATACCTCTTCAACCAAACTATCTTCAGCACCAAGTATTGCAGCCATTGCCCCTTCTCCAACTGGAACCGCTTCCTGCATATATTTTCCACGAGCCCTAACCAATCTTAATGCATCCTCTAATCTCAAACTTTCAGAAGCTACAAGAGCAGAATATTCACCTAAACTATGACCACTTACAAAACATGGCTTAATATCATTATTTTTCATTCGCATATATTTATAGGCAGTAATACTAACAAGTAAAATTGCTGGCTGAGTATTTTCAGTTAGTTTTAGTTTATCTTCAGGTCCATGAAAACATAGCTCAGATAATTTAAATCCTAATACATCATCTGCCAAATCAAACAATGCCTTTATTTCATCAGAAGACTCATAAAGTTTCCTGCCCATGCCTACATATTGAGAACCTTGTCCAGGAAATACAAAAGCAACCTTTCTTTCCGCCATAACTCAATACCTTTCCATTTTTTATTTTCCCCAATACTTATAAACCCTATTCTTTTTTGCCAGCATATTCTTTTATTAATTCCTGACCTATCACATTCCTCTGGATCTGGTTAGTACCTTCGTATATCTGAAGAATCTTTGCATCCCTCAACATTTTCTCTACTGGATACTCTTTCATATAACCATATCCACCTAATACCTGTATAGCATCAAGAGCTACCTTTACTGCCATATCAGATGGGAATACTTTCGCCATTGCTGAATACTTTGAAAAATCTTTACCACCAGCATCTATATATCTTGCTACTTGATAAACAAGAGCCCTTGCTGCCTCTAACTGGGTTGCCATATCAGCTAACATATGTTGTATAGCCTGAAAGGATATTATAGGTTTTCCAAACTGATGCCTTTCTCTTGCATATTCACATGCAACATCAAGTGCTGATTGAGCAACACCAATAGCCTGTGCACCAATTCCAGGTCTTGTCATGTCGAAAGTTTTCATTGCTACAATGAATCCAATACCTTCTCTTCCACCAATTAGATTATCCTTATGGACTCTACAATCCTGAAAAACAAGCTCTCTCGTAGCAGATGCTCTAATTCCCATCTTATTTTCCTTTTTTCCAAAGGAAAACCCTGGAGTCCCTTTCTCAACTATAAATGCAGAGGCACCCCTTGGGCCCTTTGCTTTATTTGTCATTGCAATTACAGTATAGACATCTGCTTCTCCACCATTTGTTATCCACTGTTTTGTTCCATTAATAATATAGTAATCACCGTCTTTTACAGCAGTTGTTTCTATACCGCCAGCGTCTGAACCTGCATTTGCTTCTGTCAATCCAAAGGCTGCTAATTTTGTTCCCTTAGCAATGTCTGGAAGATACTTTTTCTTTTGTTCCTCTGTTCCATAGAGCAAGATAGGATATGCACCAAGCCCACTTGCTGCAAAACTAACTGATACTCCTAAACATCCCCAACTTAACTCTTCTATGGCAAGACAGTTTTCAAAAGAACCATATCCTAAACCACCATATTCTTCAGGTATGTATATGCCAAAAAGTCCTGCCTGAGCTATATGTTTTAAAATCTCAGCAGGAAACTCATTATGCTCATCCAAATGGGCTCTTTCTGGAAGTATCTTTTCTCTTGCAATTTTTTTTGCCAAATTCTTTATATACTTCTGGTCTTCATTCAAAAAAAATTCTGCTAAACTCATTTTTCCCTCCTCTTTATTTTAATCCGCAAAACCACATAATTACCACCTAATTAACCCAGCTCCCCAAGTAAATCCCGCACCAAATGCAACACATAATACTAAATCTCTCTCTCTCAAAAAACCTCTCTCACAGGCTTCATATAAGGCAATAGGTATTGATGCAGCAGATGTGTTGCCATATTTGTGTATGTTAACATAGGTCCTATTTTCTGGAATATTTACCCTTTTTTGAACAGCTGAGATAATCCTCAAATTAGCCTGATGAGGTACAAGTAAATCTACGTCTTTACCTTCAAATCCATTTTTTTCAAGGATTTCTTCTGCAATATCTTCCATTGCCTTCACAGCCTTTTTAAAAACTTCATTGCCTTGCATTTTTATATAATGCAACTTATTATCGACAGTTTCGTGAGATGGGGGATAAAGACTTCCACCACCAGGAAGTTTTAATAAATCTCCATAACTTCCATCAGATTTAATAATAGTAGATATAATTCCTCTATCGCCTTCCATAGCGCTTACAACTACAGCACCAGCTCCATCACCAAAGAGAACACAAGTAGATCTATCACTCCAATCAACAATTCTGCTTAAGATCTCTGCACCCACGACAAGTATGTGATTAGCTTCTCCACAGGCTATATATTTTTCAGCAATAGATAGGGCATAGATAAAACCAGAGCACCCTGCTGCTACATCAAAACAAGCAGCATGTTTTGCACCTAATTTATGTTGTAATATGCAACCAGCGGAAGGAAATAGCATATCTGGAGTTGCAGTTGCAAAAATAATGTAATCTAAATTTCTTGCCCTAATCCCAGCCCTTTTCAAAGCTATTTTTGATGCCTCTAATGCTAAATCGGTAGTTGTTTCCTTCTCAGCAGCAATTCTTCTTTCTTGAATACCGGTTCTTGTGGTTATCCATTCGTCACTTGTATCAACTATCTTTTCCAAATCTTTATTTGTTAAAACACCCCTTGGCACATAGGCGCCTATTCCAGTTATAACTGGTCTCTTCATTGTTCGTTACCTCTCTGGCCTTCTTCAGCCAATCCTTTTGAATATTTTTCCATCTCAACTTTTAAAATGGTATTTAGTCTTTTTTCAACACATTCTTTCGCATATCTAATCGCATTCTTAATAGCATAGGAAGATGATGATCCATGGCAGATAATACTTATACCATCTACCCCTAAAAGAGGTGCTCCACCGTACTCTTCATAATCTATTTTCTTTTTCAAGGCCCTTAAAGCTGGCATTGCTATGGCAAAACCTAATTTACTAAAGATTGACTGATTGACTTCAGACTTTAGAATATTTGTAATAGCATAAGCTACACCT
Source organism: Pseudomonadota bacterium (assembly GCA_026418415.1). GTDB lineage: Bacteria > CALINM01 > CALINM01 > CALINM01 > CALINM01 > CALINM01. The sequence continues at coordinate 4,992 of JAOABK010000022.1, forward strand.
TCTGCTACTTTCAATACTATATTACCAACAAAACCATCACAAACAACTACATCTACTGTCCCTTTAAAAATATCCCTTCCTTCGATATAACCAACATAATTAAGTGGGGTTCTTTTGAAAATATCGTGAGCTTCTCTTGTCAAATCAGTCCCCTTTTCTTCCTCTTCTCCATTACTTAAAAGCCCAACTCTCGGAAATTTAATACCTAATATGGTAGAGGCATATGCAGATCCCATTATACCAAACTGTACAAGATGAATTGGTTTGCAATCAACATTTGCCCCAGCATCTAATAGAACAGTTGCACCATTTATATTAGGCATAACTGTTGCAATTGCAGGCCTTTCTACACCAGCTAACCTTTTCATAACAAACATAGAAAAAGCCATCATTGCCCCAGAATTACCTGCACTAAGTGCTGCATCTGCTTCTCCTCTTTTTACCATTTCAAGGGCAACACTAATTGATGAATTTTTCTTTTTTCTTAAAGCGACAGATGGTGACTCACTCATAGAAATCACTTCTGGAGCATGAACTACAACAATAGAACCCCTCTTTTTTCTAAATTTATGTTCTTCAAGAAGAGGTTCAATTATATTTTTGTCTCCAACAAGTGCTATGGTAACCTCAAGCTCTTCAACAGCTAAATAGGCACCTTCAACAGTAACATGGGGGGCTCTATCACCGCCCATGGCATCTACTGCAATAATCATATTTACTTATTTTAGGCTTCTTCAGTCTGAAGGATTTTTTTGCCCTTGTAATAACCACAAGATGGACAAACCTGATGTGGTGGTTTAGTTTCTCCACAATTACTGCACTTAGCCAAACTTGGCGCAGTTAAAGCATCATGTGCCCTTCTTTTACCAGTTCTTGAACGAGTATGTCTTTTAAATGGATTTGGCATTGTTTACTCCTTAATTTATTAATATTGAGAATGGATTTGATTTCCCAGCCTTTTTTTCACAATCGCATTCTCTTTCATTTTTATTACCACCACAATAGGGACAAATACCCTTACAATCTTCCTTACAAAGCATTCTCATAGGTATCGACAACATAAGATGTTCTATTGCTAATTCAGATAAATCAATCTCATCCCCTTCATAATATCCAACTTCTAATTCCTCATCTCCCTCTTCTATTGCCTCTTCACCTGGCTTTTTAGGTTGTAATAAATAATGAAATCTTTCTTCTAAGTGTGTATAAGATTTCTCACTACATCTATCACATACAAACTCAAGTTTACCTTCGTATTTTCCAACAATATCAACATTATCTCCAATTCTATGTAGCTTCATAGTTACATGAAAAGGTACAATTAATTTTAAGGTGTTGTGAGGCTCTATATTGAAAAGTGCATTAGCCTCTTCAACATCTTCGTCCCATTCTCTCTCTATATCTTCAAAAAGAATGTCTTTAAGTAAAATTTTCATAGTCACAATCTCTCAAATATAACTTGTTTATTATAATGAAAAAAGCAATTTTGTCAAATACTTTTGGTCAGGAAAGTTTAAGTATTTTTTAATTTTATCCAAATCTTCCAGTGATATATTCTTCTGTTTTTATCTCTTTTGGAGAAGTAAAAATTTGAGAGGTCTCACCAAATTCTATTAACTCCCCTAATAGCATAAACCCGGTATAATCAGAAACACGAGCTGCCTGTTGCATATTATGTGTAACTATTAGTATCGTATAATCTTTTTTTAATTCAATCATTAACTCCTCTATTCTCATAGTAGCAATCGGATCTAATGCTGAACAGGGTTCATCAAGTAAGATAATTTCTGGCTTTATTGTTAGAAGCCTCGCAATACACAATCTTTGTTTCATTTCTTCAGATAATTCAAGTGCAGAAATATGTAATTTATCCTTTAAATCATCCCACAAAAGGACAGAAGAAAGACAACTTTTAACTATTTCTTCTTCTTCGCTTTTTTTCAATTTAATCCCATGAATCCTCAATCCATAAACCATATTGTCATAGACTGAAAAAGGAAAGGGATTAGGCCTCTGAAAAACCATTCCAACCCTTTTTCGCAGTTCTATGATATCTATATTGTTTATTTCTTGGTCGAATATTTTAATCTCGCCTGTTATCTTTACTTCCTCATATATATCATTCATTCTATTAAAACAACGAAGAAGGGTTGACTTTCCACATCCAGAAGGTCCTATAAGTGCTGTTATTTTGTTTTTATACACACAGAAATCAACATCCTTTAGAGCGTGAAATTTCCCATAAAACAGATTTAAGTTTTGTGTCCTTATTGCACAATCTATCATTAGCCAAATTTCCCCTGTATATAATCTTCTGTTTCCTTCTTTTTGGGATTGGTAAACAATTTTTCAGTAACATCAAATTCTATTAATTCTCCGAGATAAAAGAAAGCGGTATAATCTGTTGCTCTTGCAATCTGTTTTGTATTATTGGAAACAAGTACTATTGTATAATCCTTCTTTAACTCATTCAGAGCTTCTTCAATCTTGGCGGTTGATATGGGATCCAATCCAGAACAGGGTTCATCAAGCAATATAATCTCTGGTTGTAATGCTAATGCCCTTGCTAAACATAATCTCTGCTGTTGTCCACCCGAAAGTTTTAATGCCGAAGTATGCAATCTGTCTTTAACCTCATCCCATAAGAAGGCTTTTCTTAAACAATCTTCAACAATGTTATTTAAAACAGTTCTCTTAGTAATCCCTTTCAGCTTAGGACCATAAACAATATTTTCATAAATTGAACGAGGTAAAGGTATGGGAACTGCAAATACTGTGCCTATCTTACGTCTTAGAGCAACTGTATTTAACTCATTGTCCAGTATATTTTCACCGTCTATTAGAACTTCTCCTGATATTTTTAAACCTTCTTCAAAATCAATCATCCTATTTATAACAGAAATAAGCGTAGTTTTTCCACTCCCAGCCGGTCCCATTAATCCCAAGATAGAATTTTTGTAAATTGATAAATTAACATTTTTCAAAATCTTTGCTTCTTGGGATTCAACAGATAAATTATTAATAGAAATTTTAACATCCATATACTATGAGTACCTTGACATAACTTTATGCATATAATAATAGGCAAGAACATTTATACATAAAATACTCAAAACTAAAACTAATGCCGTGGCATAAGCCTTCTCCATCGAAATACCTTCCCTTGCAAGAATGTAAAAATGAACAGCCATTGTCCTTCCAGAATCAAACAAAGAAGTGGGAAGTCTTAGAGAACTTCCCATGGTAAAAATAACCGCAGCAGTCTCACCCATTGCCCTACCCACACTTAGCATAATACCTGTAAGAATACCTGGAGCAGCTGAAGGAATAACAACCTTAGTAGTGGTCTCCCATCTTGTCGCTCCTAAAGAATAGCTAACCATTCTAAAATTTTTCGGCACTGATTTTATAGCTTCTTCGCTTGTTCTAATAATTGTTGGCAAGATCATTATTGTAAGAGTTAATGCTCCCGCTAAAAGAGACCAGCCCATTTTTAATTTAATAACAAAGAAAATAAACCCAAAGAGACCATAAATTATAGAAGGAATACCTGCTAATGATTCTACTCCAAATCTTATTATTTTTGTGAGTTTTGTTTCCTTTGTATATTCAGTTAAAAATATCGCAGTTCCTACTCCTAATGGTGTCGCAAAAACAAGTGAAAGTAATACAAGCAAGATTGTTCCAACGATTGATGGGAAAATGCCCCCATGTCTACCCATATCCTCTGGAAAGGTCAATAAAAACTCTAAATTAAAGTGTCTAATGCCCTTGATAAAAATTATAAACACAATAATCATTAAAATGCCAACTGTAAAAATAGCCTGAAGGTTCAAAGTCAATTTTACAAATTTGTCTGTAAATCTTTGGTCTATCCTCATTTGATTACCTTTTTCCTTATCACAAAGTTTGCTATATAGTTTAGTATCATGATTATAATTAATAAAACAACACCTGTTGAAAAAAGTCCTAATCTATGATCACCACTTGCATAAGCTAACTCTAAGGCAATATTACTTGTTAATGTTCTTAGTGGCTCCAATATTGAACTCGGTATTTTTAAAGCATTTCCTGCAACCATAATAACTGCCATTGTTTCACCAACCGCCCTGCCCATACCTAAAATAAAGCTTGCAAGAATACCTGAACGAGCAGAAGGTATAACAACTCTCCATGTTGTCTGCCATTTAGTTGCACCCATGGCAAGAGAACCCTCTCTATATGCCCTTGGAACACTCATTAATGAATCATAGGAAATACTTATAACTGTTGGTAGTATCATTATTCCTAAAACTACCGATGTTGATAATAACGAGAACCCCGAACCACCAAAAACCTCCCTAACAAAGGGGACTATATAAATTACTCCTAAAAAGCCATACACAACTGAAGGAATTCCTGCAAGGAGTTCTAAAGCAGGTTTAAGAAAAATCTTTCTTTTTTTACCTGCATACTCAGCAAGATAAGTTGCACATCCAAGCCCCAAGGGACCACCAATAACTAAAGCACCTATCGTGACTAAAAATGATGATACTATCATTGGGAAAATCCCAAAGCTCCCTTTTGTAGGTGCCCACTTGAATCCAAAAATAATATTACTGAAACCCACTTTGTAAAAAAGTGGAAGCCCCTCAATTAAAATAAAAGCGAATATTAAAAACAAAAATAGCAGAGAAGAGAGTGCACAAAAGGTCAGTATCCACCTAATTTTTTCTTCTCTTTGCTTTATTTGTTCAATCATTTACAGGAACCAAACCCTCTTTTTTAAGTATACCCTGTCCTTCTTTTGATAAAACAAAATCAATAAAAACCTGAGCATCTGCTTCAGGCTTGCCCTTCGTTAGATATAAAAATGGTCTTACAACCTTGTATTTCTTTTGTTTTATGTTTTCAATAGATGGTTCAACGCCATCAATTTTTAAGGCTTTAACCTTTTTGTCCACCATACCTAAAGATACATACCCTATTGCATATGGATCCGTAGCAACAACCTCTTTGACAGATCCATTTGAGTCCTGAACCATTATACCATCATCTATATGTACCTTATGCATCACCAATTCCTCAAATGCTCCCCTTGTTCCAGATCCCTCTTCTCTTGTTACCGCATCAATCCTCCTATTAATCCAACCTAAATCTTTCCAGTTTTTAACCTTACCTGAAAATATATTTCTTACTTGTTCAAGTGTTAAGTCATTTATTGGATTTTTTGGATTGACGATTATTGCTATACCATCATAGCAGATTACTATCTCATTCAAAACCTTTTCGTCTTCCTTTAATTCTCTTGAAGACATACCTATATGAACAGTACCATTTATACAGGCTTGAATTCCAGCGGTCGACCCACCTGATTGAACATTTACAATATATTCAGGATGCCCCACCATAAAATATTCTGCTAACTTCTCGGTAAAAGGCATAACAGATGTGGAGCCTGCAATATTAACTAAATGCCTTTTTTGATTATTTACATTACCCCTATTGCAAGAGGTTATAATCAAAAAAAAACTCAAAATTATAGATAAATATAACTTACCCACTATTTCCCCTTTTCAGGAGATTTAAGATGCCTTACTATTTTACCCTCAACCATAAAGATAACAAGCTCAGCAATATTTACCGCATGGTCTGCAATTCTTTCCAGATATTTCGAAATAAAGAGTAATCTTGTTGCTCTTGATACAGTTTTAAAATCCTGCATCATATAGGTTAATAATTCTCGAAATATCTGATCATGTAAATGATCAACTACCTCATCATCACGCGTTACTTTCCATGCCAACTCAACATCTTCTTTAACAAAGGCATCTAAACTTTCTTTTACCATCATCTGAACAGTCTCTGCCATTTTTGGAAGATCAATATAGGGTTTTAACTGGGGCTCTTGATTTAATTCCAGAACCCTTTCACACACATTTACCGCCATATCACCAATTCTCTCTAAATCGTAATTAATTTTAATAGCGGTTGTAATAAAACGAAGATCTCTTGCCGCAGGTTGTCTTAAAGCAAGAAGTTTAAGGCAAAATTCATCAATTTCTACCTCTTTAGCATTTACAATATCATCATCGTTAATGACCTTTTCCGCTAATTCAGAATCCCTTTCAAGCAATGACTTTATCGCATCTCTAATTGCCCTTTCAACGAGAGAACCTTCGTAGAGTAGTTTTTCTTTCAATTCTTTTAATTCTTTGTCAAAGGATTTGTAAATATGCCCTTCTATCATAACTTCTCCTAAAATTTTTTCAGATAAAAAATTATATTATTTTAGGTTTATTATTACAATAACAAACAACATTACATTTCTTTCTTATATTGACTTTGTTAAAAACTCCTCTATACTCTTAAATATGATTTAACAAAGAGAGGTGAACAATATGGTTAACACAAGACCAAAAAGGATTGGTGTTTTAACATCTGGTGGTGATTGTCCTGGAATGAATGCAGCCTTAAGGGCATGTGTTCGAACTGCCATTTACAATGGAATTGAAGTTTTTGGATTTTCAAAGGGCTATAGAGGTGTTCTTGAAAATATATATTATCCCTTATACGCAAGATCTGTAAGTGGCATTATGCAAAAGGGAGGAACAATCCTCCAAACAGCAAGATGTCCAGAATTTTTGGAAATTAAAAATCAAGAAAAAGCGGCAAAAAACTTAAGAAATTTAGAGATAGATGGGATGGTAATAATAGGTGGTGAAGGGTCTCTTAAAGGAGCAATAGCATTAGAAAGACAGGGAATACCTTGTGTTGGAATCCCTGCATCAATAGACAATGATATCCCTTACACGGACATGGCAATAGGTGTTGATACAGCCTTAAACACAATTCTTTGGGCTACTGACGCCATTAAGGATACTGCTACTTCCCATGAAAGAGCATTTATAATTGAGGTTATGGGAAGAAACTGTGGGTATTTAGCAGTTGTTGCGGGTATTATAGCCGGTGCAGAATATACCCTCATTCCAGAAGCACCTTTAAAACTTGAAAAAGTAGAAGCATCGCTAAAAAAGAGGTTTGAAGAGGGTGGGACAAATGCTATTATAATAGTTGCAGAAGGTGCAGGTAGCGCTCATGAAATCGCAGAAAAACTTAAAGACAAAATAGGATATGAAATAAGAGTAAGCGTTTTAGGACATATACAAAGAGGTGGCTCGCCCACAGCTTTTGACAGACTTCTTGCCAGTAGGTTGGGCAGATCAGCAGTGGAGCATTTAATTGAAAATAAACATAACATAATGGTAGGTTTACAAAAATCACAAATTATCGCAACACCATTAGAAGAAGTTGCTACAGGGAAAAGAAAGATTGATAGAGACTTTCTCGGGCTTGCATTGATGTTAGGTATATAAAAAAATGGTCGGGATGGCGGGATTTGAACCCACGACCACACGCACCCCAAGCGTGTGCGCTACCAGGCTGCGCTACATCCCGAACGGTTTATAATTCTAACAAACTTTTAATATTTAGCAAATCTTTTTTTATATCTTGAAGTAGCATGAACTCGCTACTGATAACTTCCTTATCTGATATTTTCTCTTTTATAACATTTAATTTATACCCTTCTTCAGTAAGCTTTTTTATCTGTAAAATTTTTTTTACTACTTCTTGAGGGTATAATCTTTGATTATTTAGAGACCTTGAAGGTCTTATATCTTTTATTTCTTTTTCCCAATATCTTAACATATAGGGCCTAATACCCACTAAACTACAAACTTCACCAATTTTATAGTACTTTTTTCTTAGATCCATCTTTATTTCATTTTTAACTCTTTTCTAAGCCCTACAGATGGTTTAAATACTACTACTGCTCTATCTTTAATTACATATTCCTCTTTAGTTTTGGGATTTCTACCAATCCTTTTTTTCTTTGTTCTCACAACGAAATTACCTAAGTTAGTGATTTTAATACTTTCTTTTTTCAATATTGATTGAATCATTATAGAAAAAACCTTGTCAATAAAAACTTTAGAGTCTCTTCTTGAGTAACCTAACTCTTCCATCATCATACGAATTAAATCTTGTTTAGTCATGGTACACTCCTAGTTATTTTGGGAATTCTGCTTTAAAATGCTCTATTAACAACTTTGCAATTCTTGAATTTTCTTCATTTACTTCATCATCACTTAGTGTTCTATCTTTATGCTGATACAATAACTTAAACGTTAAACTCTTTTTATTTTCCCCTAACTTCTCTCCCTTGTATAAATCGACCAACTTTATTTGCTTAACTAAGTTGCCAGAATTCTTTAACAAAACCTTCATCACTTCATCATATGACACTTTATCATCGATAATTATAGTGATATCCCTATCCACCCATGGAAACTTAGAGATACTATAATAAATATTCTCCTTTTTCTCAAAAACCTTTCTTAACAGGTTATAATCAATTTCGGCAACAAAAAGTTCACGTTTAAAATCCCACTTTTCTAATACATCGGGATGGATTCTTCCAAAAAAACCAATCTTTTTGTCTTCTAATAAAATATAAGCTGATTCAATTGGATGTAAAAAGGGCAAACTTCCTTGCTCAATTTTCTGAACTGTTGTCTTTTTTTTGCATATTCTCTCACATAACTTTTCTAAAAAACCTTTTACTGAAAAAAAATCTATTTTTTCCTCTTGGCCATACCATTCTTTTGATCTTAAAAGTCCTGAAAAAACAAGGCCAATTACCTTTCTCTCTTTATATTCGTTACCATTGTCATTAAGTTTAAAATAGCACTTCCCTCTCTCGAAAAAAATAAAATCATAATTCATTCTCAAATGATTCGCTTCTGCAACAATTAAATGTGAAGCAATTAGAGTTGGTCTCATTAAAGTTTTATCATCGGAGAGGGGATTTTGTATATAAACAAAGTTTTCTTTATTTGTTAAATCATACCTTATCTTCTCAAGCTCTTTTTCTCTAACAAAACTATAAGTAATAATTTCATTTCCACCAAAATCTACAAGAGCATCTAATAATATCCTTTCGAATTTTCTTTCTGAAATATCTTCCCTTGATTTCATCGGTATATTAGGAAGTTGAGTTGTTATTTCCTGATAAAAACCCATTCTTGCAATTTCTTCGAAAATATCCTCCTCAATGCTAATATCATTTCTAAAAGTTGGTGTCTTGACATCCCATTCAAAACGTTTCTTTGTTACTTCAAATTGTAAGCTTACAAGCCTTTTTTCCATCTCATCAAGGGTTAACTTTGTCCCTAAATAGCCATTGCACCTATTAGGTCTAAATTTAATAATCCTATCCTCATAAGGAAGGGGATAATTATCATAAACTCCACAAATAGCTTGACCATTAGCAAATTCCTCCATCATTTGGCCTGCTATTTCACATGCTATTGGAACATTTCCTATATCTACACCCCTTTCGAAACGATAAGAAGCTTCCGAACCTAAATTTAGTTTCTTTGCCGTCTTTCTTATTGTTGGGGGATCAAAATAAGCACTTTCTATTAATATATTTTTTGTATTGGAATTAACTTCACTATTTGCACCTCCCATAACACCAGCAAGTGCAATTATCTTTTCAGGATCTGCAATTACCAAATCTCTATCGTTCAAAATTCTTTCCTTACCATCTAACGTTATAGTTTTTTCATCATTCCTTGCTCTTCTTACAATAATTGTTTTATCTGTAATTAAATCATAGTCAAAGGCATGTAAAGGCTGGCCATATCCAAGCATGACATAATTAGTAATGTCAACGATATTGTTTATTGGCCTCATACCACATAAAGATAGTCTTACTTTTATAAAATTTGGAGATGGTTTAATCTCAATATTTCTCACCAGCTTACCTGTATATCTTGAGCATAGCTTTGGATCTTCAATAATTATTTCAAAATCCTTTGCTTGCTGAAAAAGCTTAGGTGGCTTTGATAATATCTTTTTTAATTTTTTACCAGTAATAGCGGATATTTCTCTTGCAATGCCTAAATGAGAAAGGCAATCCCCTCTGTTTGGAGTGATATTTATCTCAAGCAAGACATCATCTAAATCCCTATATAGTTCTTGATAGACAGGTTTGCCTAATTTTAGATTCTCATTACTTAAGATTATCCCTTCTGAATATATTGCGAGCCCTAAATCCTTTTCTGAACATAACATGCCATTTGACTCAACACCTCTAATATTTACCTTTTCGATTTTATTGCCCTGTAGTTCTGCGCCTGGCAAAGCTAAAACTGCATTTTTTCCCTCTTCTACATTTGGAGCACCACAAACAATTTTCAGTATTTCACTACCAATAGAAACATCACAAACTTTTAACTTATCAGAAGATGGATGTTTTTCAACTTTAACAATTTTACCAATAACAATATTTTTAAATAATTCCTTGGTAAATATTACCTGCTCAATCTCTAACCCTACCATTGTTAGATTTTCTGCTATTTTGGAAGGATTTTCTTCAATATCTATAAAATCTTTCAGCCAATTAAACAAAACTTTCATTAAAACTGCTCCAGAAAGGAGAGATTGTTCTCGTAAAAAAGCCTAATATCATCTATTGCATACTTTAGCATTGTCAATCTTTCTACACCTAAACCAAAGGCAAATCCAGAATAAATCTCTTTGTCATATCCAACTACACTGAAAAGATAGGGATGAATCATTCCACAACCTAAAACTTCAAGCCAACCAGAATTCTTACAAACCCTACATCCCTTCCCATTACAAACAACACACTGTATATCAACTTCAGCGCTTGGTTCGGTAAAGGGAAAATAACTTGGTCTAAATCTAACACCAATATTTTCTCCATAAAGTCTTCTTAAAAACTCTGTTAAAACCCCCTTTAAATGTCCAAAATGAATATCTCTATCAACAACAAAACCCTCAACTTGATGAAACATAGGACTGTGTGTAATATCAGAATCCCTTCTATAAACCTTGCCCGGGCATATAACATGTAATGGAGGCTCTCTTTTTTCCATTACCCTAATTTGAACAGGGGAAGTATGTGTCCTTAACAGAAAACCATCACTTATATAAAAGGTATCCTGCATCTCCCTTGCTGGATGTTCCTCAGGGATATTAAGTGCCTCAAAATTATAATAATCAGACTCAAGTTCAGGACCTTCTGCTACTTCAAAACCCATACCCGTGAAAATATCTATTATTTCATCGATAACCTGAGAGATTGGATGAACTGTACCAGACCTAATTTCAAATTTACCGGGCAATGTAATATCAATAGTTGTCTGAGAGAGCTTCTTTTCAATTTCACGCTCTTTAATAGTCTTCAGTTGTTGTTCTAAAAGCTCTTCTATGAATACCTTTAAAGTATTAACAGATTGACCATAAATCTTTTTTTCTTCTTGAGTTAATTTAGGTAGTTTGGATAGTAAAGAGGGGATAATACCTTTTTTACCTAAATAATAGGCTTTGGTATCTATCCACTCTCTTTCATTATTTATCTTTTCAATTCTTTCTTTTGCCTGTTTCCTTAAGCTTTCTAACTCTTCGAGATCCATTAACATACCGTTTTAACTATATTTTCAAAACCCTTAGGATCAGTAACCGCTATTTCAGCTAAAATCTTTCTGTCAAGGCAAATATTTTTGCTTTTAAGTTTATTTATAAAAGAACTATAATTCAAACCAAACAACCTGACAGCAGAGTTAATTCTTGCAATCCAGAGGCTTCTCATCTCACGCTTTCTTAATTTACGACCTTCAAAAGCAAAGGCGAGAGAACGCTCTACTGCCACTCTTGCTATTTTATAAACCCTATGTCTTGCACCATAATAACCCTTTGCTAACTTTAAAAACTTCTTGTGTCTTCTTCTTGTCTTAAATCCACCTTTAGCTCTTGCCATACTCATCAACTCCTTAAAATTTTATTACAGATAGGGAAGCATCTTGCGGATAATAGCAGATTGTGTTGTATTTAATGTATCCGCTTTGCCTAAATTGCGCTTCCTACCAGATGGTTTTCCCGTAAGTAAATGTCTTAAATTTGCTTTCTTATACTTTACTTTACCTGTACCAGTAATCTTAAATCTTTTAGATGCCCCTTTATGGGTTTTTAATTTTTTCATTACATAACCTCCTTAAACTATTTACTACTTTTAGGAGCCACTATAGCATAAAGATTTCTACCCTCAAGCTTTGGTGGCGTCTCAACCTTAACAATATCATTTATCTTATTCATAACCTCTTCCATTACCTTAAACCCAATTTCTTGATGAGCTAATTCTCTTCCTCTATATACAACTGTTATCTTAACCTTGTTTTTATCTTCAATAAAACGCTTTATATGGTTTACCTTTACATCAATATCATGAACATCTGTTTTAGGCCTAAGCTTTATTTCTTTAACCTGAATCACCGTCTGTTTCTTCTTAGCTTCCTGACTCTTTTTGTTCAACTGGTACTTAAACTTGCCAAAATCAATTATTTTACATACAGGAGGATCTGCATTTGGGGCAATTTCAACTAAATCATACCCCCTATCTCTGGCTATTTCTAAAGCCTTTTCAATATCTAAAATTCCTAATTGTTGACCCTCCTCATCTATCACCCTGACTTGAGGTGATTTTATCTTTTCATTTACTCTGTATTCCTTTTCTATACACTACCTCCTTTGTTTTATTTTTTCTTTTATCATATCTAAAAATTCAGAAAGTGCAATACCTTTCTTTTCTTCCTTATCTCTACCCCTTACTGTTATTGTATTGGTTGATACCTCATTATCTCCAATAATAACAATATAAGGAATTTTTTTCAATTGTGCTTCCCTGATTTTAAACCCTAACTTTTCATTTCTAAAATCCTCTTCAACTCTTATTTCCTCTTCCCTTAACCTTTCAACTACCGACTTAGCATAATCTATTTGTTTATCCGTAATATTGACCACAATTACCTGAACAGGAGCGAGCCATAAGGGGAAGGCACCTTTGTAATGCTCTATTAATATACTTATAAACCTTTCAATTGAGCCTAAAATTACCCTGTGTAACATAACAGGTCTATGTTTTTTATTGTCCTCTCCAATAAAGGAAAGATCAAATCTTTCAGGTAGATTGAAATCGCACTGAATAGTAGCGCATTGCCACTTTCTATCAAGTGCATCTTTTAGTTTTATATCAATCTTCGGACCGTAAAAAGCACCGTCACCTTCGTTAATCGTATAGGACTTTCCAAGTTTTTCGAGGCTATCCTTAAGAGCATTTGTAGCAAGCTCCCATATCTCATCACTTCCTAAAGACTTTTCAGGGCGGGTTGATAATTCAATCTCATAAGAAAATCCAAATATACCCATAACATCATCAACAAACTTCAAAACTCCAGCAATCTCCTCTTGAACCTGATCGGGCCTGCAAAAGATATGAGCATCATCTTGAGTAAAGGCTCTCACCCTTAAAAGACCATGTAAAACTCCCGATCTCTCATGTCTGTGAACTGTTCCTAATTCAAAAAATCTCAGTGGAAGATCCCTATAGCTCCTTACTTTAGATTTATAGACCATTATATGGGCTATACAATTCATTGGTTTAATACCAAAAATCTGCCCTTCTACTTCAGTAAAATACATGTTCTCTCTATAGTTATCATAATGTCCAGACTTTTTCCATAACTCAAGCCTCATAATTTGAGGTCCTATAACCATCTGATAGCCACGTCTTAGATGCTCTTTCCTTTCAAATTCTTCAAGAAGATATCTCAACAAAGCACCATTTGGATGATATATAACCAATCCTGGCCCTACTTCATCACTTATGCTAAAAAGATCTAATTCTTTACCAAGTTTTCTATGATCTCTTTCTTTAGCCTCTTCTAAATGCTTAAGATACTTCTCAAGGTCTTCTTTATTAAAAAAAGCTGTTCCATATATCCTCTGTAACATCCTGTTTCTCTCATCGCCACGCCAGTAAGCACCTGCAACTGATAAAAGTTTAAAAGCCCGTATATAACCAGTATGAGGTATGTGAGGACCTCTACAAAGATCTACAAAACTGCCCTGTGTATACAGAGAAACCTCTTTTTCGCCCTGCTTAGCAAGCTCTTCAATTATTTCCAACTTATAAACTTCACCTTTATTTTTAAAGAACTCAAGAGCCTCTTTAATTGGTAAAACAGTCCTTTTAAAAGGAAGTTTAGCATCAATTATTTGCTTCATCTTCTCTTCTATCTGCAACAAATGCTCATCAGTAAATGGCTCTTCCCTGTCAAAATCATAATAGAAACCTGTTTCAGTCGATGGTCCTATGGCAACTTTTACCTCTGGGAATAACTCTTTTACTGCCTCTGCCATTACATGGGCACAACTGTGCCTTAGTATATCCAGTGCTACAATATCATTCTCATACACTGGTTCATATACTTCTCCAGCAAGGCAAAGATCAATTAATTCACCGTTTTTCTTAGCAGCAACTATTTCCATAAAATTAAAAAATAGGCACGGGCGGTCTCGAACCGCCGACCCCTACCATGTCAAGGTAGTGCTCTCCCCCTGAGCTACGTGCCTGTTTATAAGTAAATCAGGACATTAAAGAATATCAATAAGTATAACTAAAGTCAAGAAAAATATTACAATTAATAGTTACTCCTAATCAAAATTTCACCTAAAATTTAAAAATTAATGTAACATATAATTTACTCACCGGTTTCATATTATAAACTTTAACTCACACTTTAACCCTCACGGTATGGTTATATTGCCTGTGACCTCGTTTGATACATTACCCGCTAAATCTTTGAAGATTACCTTTATGGTATTATCTCCAACTGGTAAGGTAAGTATCTTTGTGGTCTTGTAACTCTCCCAGGGCTCTGTGTCTATTGAACCATCTATGCTTATCTTCATCCATACTGCTCCAGGTGCACTAAGCGTTAGCTTTACATCATCAGGCTCCGGGGTCGAGGTGTTCTTGCTTATCACTACCTTCCCCACAGGGGCTACAGTATCAAGGATTATCGTGTCTATTATCGTAGAAGATTGATTCCCAGCTTTGTCTCTTACCCTCATGTATACTTTTTTTATACCATCTCCTAAAGTTAAAGTCGCGGTAGAAGTGGTAACATTGCCTATATCTACCCAGTTGGTGTTGTCTACACTTATCTCTATGGTATCTACACCACTTAACTCGTCTATGGCATTTATGTTTAGTATCACTTCTCTGTTGTTGGTTATATAGGCACCACCATTTATCTGTATAACACCTGTGGGCTTCTTCCTGTCAAGGATTATGTCATCGTAATATATGGGACTTTCAGTTCCATCTGGTTTTCTAAACTTTATAAAAACCATCTTTATTCCATCTTGCCCGACAAGACTGATACTTTTAGTGTTAACTATACCAGTCCAGCTACCCCATTTGATTCCATCCTGACTTAAACTCATCTGTGTATATGATGTATCTGGTGGAGTTATGTTCAATTGCACGGTTGGTTTATTGGTATATTGTTTATTGTTGTTAATAATAATTCCAGCGAGAATATAGGATGGTAAGTTTGGATTGTAGACTATAGTTGTAGAATATATTGGAGAAGTCTTACTACCACTATCTCTAAATTGAGCATAAACATATTTTTTACCAATACCATCTGATAATGTATAGAATTTTGTTCGTTTATAGGGTTCCCAATCACTCCATGTTGTTTTATCATTACTAAAATGCATCTCTAAGCTTTCATAATTCTGGGCATCTACAACATTGATTGTTAAAATAACATCTAATGAATTTGTCACACTGGCTCCACCATTTATAACTACACTACCAACCGGTGATTTAGTATCAAGATATATACCGCTTTTATACTCGTGCCATAAACCATAAACAGAATCTAATATCCTTACAAAAATTTCTTTTAAGCCGTCTCCACCTGGTACAGTTAATTCCTTGTAATTCTTGAAATCTTCTTCTATAGACCAGCTCTTACCCGCAAAAAAGGTCATTTTAGAAGCATTTGGGTAATCAAGTTCTACTCCAACCTTTGTAGTTGTTGTTATTTTTGAGCCTCTATTTATTGTTATTACCTTTCTAAATTTTGCTATACATGTTTTATTACTATCGAGGGTAAAATTAATTGATTTATTATTCCCCCAACAATCCCCATACCACCCATCAAATTCAGAATCACTCTCTGGTTCTGCTATTAAAGTGATTGATGAGTTGTTTGTAAAAGCTCCGCTACAATTATACCCACACTCAATCCCTGAAGGCATTGAAATTACTCTTCCTTTACCTTTGCCTTGCTTTATTATTGTCAAACCAGAAAAACCAGATGGGATAATTTCAAATACCGCTATACAAAGCTTACTACTATTCATCAATACTCTACCATCTAAACAATCCTCATTTCCTTCCCATCTGATAAATAGAGACCCTGCATCTGGGATAGTATTTAGCTCCACTTCAGTCTTATAATCGAACATATACTCGCAGGTACTTCCACAATCTATGCCCGAGGGATTGCTAAAAACTGTTCCATTGCCATTGCCACTTTTAGAAACTAATAAACCAAATTTGCCAGGTATTGGATCAAATCGTGCAGTACAGTTTTTATGTTTATTCATACCAACAAAACAAGAAGATCCATTGCCACAATTTGAACAATCACCACCCCAGCCTTTGAATGTTGAACCAGCAATGGCAGTTGCAGTGAGAAAAACCTGTTCTCCTGGATCATATTTTTCTGAACAATCATTACCACTCAAGCCACAATTTATTTTTCCATCTCCTGATTTTACCTCACCATATCCATCACCAATGCTTTGAATCTTTAATATTGGCCTTGGGATAACAAAGCTTTTATAGATTGCCCAGGGAGATAATAAACCATAACTATCTCTAACAAAACCAGTTAGAAGATATTCTTTGTCATATTCAAAAAAACCTTCCATGAAATGATAAGGTCTATCATAAACAAAATCTGTAAAGGCTTTAGTAGAATAATCGTTTACATTTTTAATTACAAATACCGCTCCATCAAAGGGATCACTATCTGGATCATTATAACTCATCTGAAAGGGTGGTGATTTCTCGAATACTTCACCAATAGGGGTATAAATAACTGGTTGAATTGGGCTTCGATTTACAATAACAGATGCAGTTTTAGTTACAAAATTACCTGCACTATCTTTAACCTCTAATTCAATATCATACTTAGAAGGTAAAGGAAGATAGCCAGTTATTATAAAAGCCTTTTCTCCTGAATAAATTGGTTGATAATCACTCCATGGGCCATTTGGTAAAAATCTATATCTCATTGACATAGGCGTTAAATCAATATTCAGATCTATCAACATTTTTATAAAATTACTCTCCTTTAAAAATGTTTTATCATTCTCTGAAAGAAGTAAAAATTTATTTATTTCAGGTTTAGTTCTATCAAGATAAACATAGGAATTTAGAGAAGCACTTCGATTACCAGCTCTATCTATTGCATAAATCTCAAACTCATATCTCCCATCCAAGATTCTTTCATTCCCATTAACAATTAATTTAGGAATATCAACCTGAATAGTTCCCGTATATGTTTTTGTATTTAATTCCCCAGTTTCAGGTATCTGCCAGTTTTGACCAGTGGTTAGTTCCTTGATATATATTTTAGAAAGAGCGATGTTATCATTAGCATTAAAACTTATGTTAATTGAAGTATTTTTCGTATACAAACTCCCACTATTTAAAGTTGCTGTTATCTCAGGAGCGGAAATATCATCTTGTACTGTAAAATCAACACCAAATATTGAAGATTGGTTACCAGCCCTGTCAATGAATGTAAAATCGATGTGTGATACTTTTAAAAGCTCAGAATATAAATAATCCCCCTGACTAATTATAAGAGGAGTGTTATAATTTAAATAGCCTGAGCTGTTTGGTAGATAGAACTTTATAAATTCTAATCCAGATAAACTGTCAGAGGCATTAAAATTAAAAGTAAAGGTATTGTTGATTTTATCCACGAAATAATTTGTAAGCCCACCTATGGGTGGAACAATATCAATTAAAACAGAGCCATAGTATTGCCCATTTTTTGAACTATTCACTTCATTTCTATATTCTACACAAACCACTTTCTCACCAGTACTATCAAAATTTATATACTTGATTGTGTTAGGTTTATGGACTTCCCAATTCCAGATTGCATTATTACAGTTGCCATCTTTTGCTATTTTTACCTCTCCTGGAGGGCTATACCACATCTGATATGATAGAGTTGGAATAGATGTAGGGGAGCTTGGATTATCATATACTTCTGTCCATACACCGTTAATATAATCATGTCTTGTATGATTTAAATAATCCTGCATAAATGTGGAATAATAGCCAGTGTATTTAGTATAATAGTTATCTTCACTGATATTTTCTGTATATACAAGCAAATAATAAGTCCCAGAATAGAGGGTGATTGGATTTTCTAATATTAAAGGTAAATACCCGTATTTAAAACTTAAACTATTTACCTGATCGGAATTAAAGATCCACTCTGCAATATTATTCACAGGATTTGATGAGGATGGATCTGAATTATTTAAGCTTTTTATTAATTTTACGTGAATTGGTGATGGGTATCCAACCACTGGATTTTGAGCTGTGTAAAATTTAATTACATTAAAAGTTGTTGACTGGGATAGGACTATTTTTTGAGCTAAATATTGGGAGTATGTATTATTTCCTATATTAATCGAACTTCCTGCTCCACCTTCTAACATTCTCATTATTCCATCTGGTGGGGTAATATCAACTAAAATTGGAACATTTGACACTGAATTATAATAATATTTACCATTCGCTAAAACTATCGTACCCGTTGTATCGACTGCAATTGATGAACTTAATACTCTAAAGTTCCTCGCCAAGTCTCTTATTCGCACATAAACCGTTTTTGTCCCACTGAAAGAATCTTCTTTAACTATTTCCCAGCTTCTTAGCACATAACTATTTCCAATAAAGTCTCCAATATAGGACCAATTCGAACCATCATTCGATAAATATAAACTTAATCTACCAGTCTCCTGATTTGTTATCGAAATTTCGACATTAATATATTTTTTGTTAGTATTAGTAGTGCTATTTGTAATGGGATCTCTTAAAACAATATTGAATTGAGGCCGTGTAAAATCTTTATAAAACGGGATATTCTTTGTTGTAGTATTACCGGATGCATCTTTAACAGAAATTTCAAAAAAATAACTACCATCAACAAAGCCTGAATCAAAATTATAAATTATCTCTGTTATATCAGGTGAATATGGCAAAAATTTAGTGCTATATATCTCTTCAAGATTACTGTTAAGGATTCTGTATTTATATTGATAGGTATCTTTATCATAATCATAAGTTTTAAACTTAACCCTTATCCCCTTACTTACATATCCTTCATTCGGTAAAGCAAAAATTTCAAGTGTAGGAGCTAAAGTATCCTGAAGCATTCTAAAATTACCAGTTCTATGTTCACCAAAATCATAATCAAAATAGTTATTATTAGTTATTATTGTTTCTCTCTGATCTGAGTATTCTGTAGACAAAGTGAATTCAATAGTCTTTGTTTTATAATTTGGATGAATTACATAAATCTTATACTCTCTGCGGTTCTGAATGTTTTCTATGATAAAATTGCCACTTCCGTCTGTGATACCTTCCTTTCCAATATCACCTATTCTTACACGGGCATTGGAAATTGGATTACCGCTTATATTATCAACAACTTTACCCTTTAAAATTTGATACTGCCTTAAGAACCTAAGCCCACCCCAGTTTAAAAAGTTATCTGTATTATTAGAATCATGATGGAAATAGTAAGTTGTGGGCTCATAGAAGGGTGCTCCATTAGCTAACTCCTCAGGAGTTGGTATTTTTGGCCTATAATCTAATGCATAATCACCTGTTGGTACTCCCGAGAATCTGTATGTGCCATTTCCACCATAACTATCGTAACTTGTAGTAACGCAATCATAGTAACTGCCACCACTTATATTTCTTAAACACACTCTTATCCCATTAACTCCACAATCACCAACACATGGATTTGTTTTCACTTTACCTATTACAGTGCCTCTTGGTGGTTGAACATAGATTTTATGTACAATTCTATTATTATCTCTATTTATATCTGCAATTTTATATTTCTTTTGACCATTTACTGTCGTTGCATACTCTAAATATCCAAGTATAAATTCTACTGTATAGACTCCTTCAGTGAAAGTTTTAATAAATCCTCTTACTACATACTCATCGTTAACATTCAATTTAACGGGAGGAAGATTATTGTTAAGATCTAACCACTCATCATTTAGTTTTCTAAATTGTATGGGATTTCCATTTATATCCGTAGCTACGACACCATTTATTTTTACTGTAAAAACAAAATTCGGAGCCTCATTTTCCGGCGGACCCTGAGTGGCTCTATTGCCAATATTCTTAATTTTAAAATCAACCTTTGTATACTCATTTGAAAAGGCAATTTCTCCACCTGGCTGGTCATTTATAATTACTTCAATTGTAGAAATATCAGGCAGATTTGGGGTACCTGTGATGGGCAAAGCAAAGGAAACTTGAGGTTTAGTGAAAACATTTGCACCTTCTAATGACCTTCCATAATAAGCATTATTGTGCAAAGTTGAAGGGTCAGGACAGCTATAACTAAGAGGATTACTGCCCTTGTCTACTAAAGATGGGAAAATATTAAATGTAAGACCTGGTATCAGTGTAAACTGAAGACCTGCAGTATAATAGGCATTAAAATTAAACTTTACATCAGCGCTATACATCATGCTTTCTAAATTTGAGTATTCATCATTTACAACATAGTAATTTGGGTAATAAATCAACTCATTTATATTTGGCACAGATACTATAAAATTTTTAACATTAGGATCTGATGAAGCATTAGGATAATTTATCGGATCCCTAAACCCCGTTAGCCTTATCTCATTACCTTCGATAAAGAAAGACACATAATTGCCCTCTATAACGATCTCCGATGCAATACCAAGGCTTGCAAAATTTATATCAACTTCCATTTTATCAGCAGTATCAAAAAGCCCCTTTACTTTCTTTAAAAAACCTTCTGCATTTTCAGGAATTAATTCACTTATTGGAAGGGAAATTGCCTGTAGGGAATCCATTCCACATAGATATTGAGAACCAAGAGGCATTTTCCCGTGTTTTTTTATTAAAAAAGCAAAATCAAGCCCCTTATTAAATAATTCAGTATCAAAGATATTATCTACTCCCTTTACTCCAAAGGAAAACCCAAAGTTTGAACTTAATTCATGAACCGCTGTATCATCTTCACTTTCCAACCATATTCTACAGGGAACAGCGTTATTACCATAATAAACTTCTGTACTCTGGCATTCTATAACAAGCTTTGCAGGTATAGAAAACATGAATGGAGTTTCACCACAAGTAATATATGCATAAATATCAACTAATCCTAATGGGATGCTCGGAGTTCTCTTATCTAAGTTTTCTGTATTATCGGGTTTAAAATTAAATCTAACAGGTATTTCTCTTCTCAAGTCATAGGTATTTGAATAAAGATTATTTGAAAAAATAAATACTAATAGAAAGGTCAAGAGAATTGTTTTTTTCATACCAATCATCTCCTTTCTAATTATTCGTGTTTGCTAAGGATTAAAAAGGGGAGGGGGAATTATAAATTAACAAGAAAAGGGAAATAAAAAAGCAATCTGTGTTTTTCTCTCATTTGCATGTTAGCAAACACAAAATTATTTTTCTTTAATTTTAATGAAATTTTATCAACTTTTATTGCTTTGTCAATTTATTAAAAGCTTTATTAGAATTATTTGTTTATAAAGTTTTTTATTCTCAAAGATGTGTAATTTTTTTGACTTTTCATAATTCTATTCGAGAGGTAAAATTTTAAAGGTTGAGTCTTGTATATGCTCACTTTTACATAATGGGCACCGAGTTGGTGGCTTTATTTTATCTCTCTTTTTGAATACAAAGCCACAGCTTAAACACACTGCTGGTATAATTTTTAGGTAATATCCCTTATTTTGCAAACCCCTTCTGATATGTTCAATATGCTCACTAACACTTTTCTCAGGAATTCTTACTAATCTTGATATTTCAAGAGTTGTTAATTCTTTAAGTTTTAATAATTCTATTATTTCACTGCGAACCGTGATCTCTCTTTCTTTAGGTTCATAAGTCTTTTCTCTTTTCAACTTTTTCTAATCCCTATCCTTTTTGAAATCTCTTTCATTTTTCTTTTCCATTAACTTTTCTTTTTCTAATACATTTCTTTGTGGTTTTTCTTTGCTTTCTATGTTTTCTTTAAACTTTTCTCTTTTCTTAAAGGTTTTTTTCTGCTCAATTGGCTTTAATTCCTGTTGCTCTTGTTTTTTTGCTGGTTTGTTTTCTTCTCTTATACCAGGAAAATCTCTTTTTTCTTTATCTTTATGTATCATTCGCTTTTCTGGAATTTGTTTCTCCTCTTTAATCCTTTCTGGTGTTTCTTTTAAAATAAAGGGCTTTTTTTCCTTTATAGGCTCAATTTTTTTCTCTATTAAAAATTTAGGTGGCTTTTTATCATCTTGAGTCAGCCTTTTCCCAACCATAATTTTTCTTGTCTCATGGGCATCAAAGGAAGGTCTTCCGACATGTACTTTCCTCGAAATAAAAGGATTTTCCTTAACCTTTTCATAAATCTGTTTTGCTGTAAGAAAATTATTTTTATGAATAACAACAAAACCATTTGGTACATTAATATTTTTATAAACTATCTGTGTAACTTTAATGTTAACATTGATAATGTTCACACTGTGGGGTCCAAAATAGCCATATCCATAGTAAATTTCACCGGGAGCTAAAGGAACCCAGCAGATATAATCATCAAAATAAACCCAACCAACGTATGCGGGAGCCCAAAAAACCACTCCTCTTGCAGGCGGAACCCATAACCAACCATATCTCGAACTATAAACCCATCTACCATAGTGATAGGGAACCCAACCCCAAGGATCAAGTGAAATCCAAACATAATCTCCCCTAATCCAAACCCAATAACCATGTCTATAGGGTGCCCAATCCCTAATTACAATGACTGTCGGTTGCCAGACATAGCCATAATCTCTTTCATAAACCCACCTACCATTGCTGTCAAAATCATAGGCATAGGGATGAAGTTCATCGGGAAGATATTTTAAACTTCTTGATTTTTCAGAAAAAACCTTGTCCCTGCCTAAATTCCATTTTTCCCAATCGTCGTAACTATATATCTTACCCTTTTCTAAAATATCGTTTTCATCAAAAGAAGCCTTTTCTTTTTCCTTTAGAGTTATTTTATATTCTTTATTGGTTACAACTACTTCACCATCAAATACAGATACATCTGTCTCACCATCATCAAAAACTTCTATTCTAAATTTTGCATTATCGTATGCTTTTATTGTTACACTTGGGGTATCGAACTGTAAAAAGCTTCTATAATCGCTTTTATAATTTATGTAAATATCTCCCCCTTCAGAAAAAAACTGATAGCCACTACTTGATAAATATAAAACATCGAGGGATGTATATTCATTCAATCTCACAAAACTACCATTTTTTATTCTTAATTCTAACTTGCTTTTTGAGGCAACCCAAATTTGATCATTTTCAGTTATTGGCATATTTAAATCGATCTCTATCCAATCATCTGCCTCTTCTCTTTTTACTGAAACATTACCCTCATATGAGATAACATGAATAAAATCGAGCTTCTCTAAACAGATGCCTTGATTGGTATAAAAAAATAGCAAAAAAAGAGTGTAAAATAATATTTTTTTCATATCTCTTCCTCTTAATTTTCTAATTTTAATTCTACCACCATATACTCAATTTTGCAAAAAGCACAAAACAACAAAAAAACATTAGATTATTTTAAAAATAATCAAAATTGTGAGCCCATCCTTAAACTATATTTTTAATTTATATCCCCTTTGAGGAATAGTAATAAGATACTTAGGATCATCTGGATTATCTTCAATCTTCTCCCTTATGTGGCTTATATGCACATCTATCGTCCTACTCCACTGATATAGCTCTTTATCACTCCATAGGTTATCCTTAATTTCTTTTCTTGTAACTACTTCATTTGCCCTGCTTAAAAGATATTTGAAAAGTTCAAACTCAGTATAGGTAAAGAAAATATCCTTGCCCTTAAATTTAACCTTTCTATTTTCTTCATCAACAAAAACATCTTTGAAAGTTGTTATTTTTTCATTTTCCACATCTTCATATCTTCTCAATACTGCTTTAATTCTTGCTAAAAGCTCCGAAGTGTCGAAGGGTTTAACTACATAGTCATCAGCTCCCAATTCTAAGCCTAAAATTTTATCAGAAGTCCTATCTTTAGCTGTTAGCATTATTATGGGCATTTTACTTTCTTTTCTAAGTACCTGAATTATCTGAAAACCATCTATATCAGGAAGCATGACATCAAGAAGAATTAATGAAATAGAGTTACTATTACTTCTAAATATCTCAATCCCTTTCAATCCCGATTCTGCTGTTAATACTTCAAAGCCCTGAATTTTTAAAACCGCAGAAAGGACTTCTCTTATATCCTCTTCGTCATCAATTATTAGAATTGATTTTTTCATGCTTAACCTCAAATAAAGGTAGTTTTACAAAAAAAGTTGTTCCCTTTCCTTCCTCACTTTCAAACCATATTTTTCCACCGTGCATTTCTGTTACACTTTTTGCTATATATAGACCTAAACCAGTACCTTTATCTCTGTTTTCAAGATTTCTATGATAAAATTTTTCGAAAACCTTCAATTTATCATCATCCCTTATGCCAACCCCTTCATCTTTTATTTTTATCAAAGCAAAATCATCATCTCTATCTATCTCAACCCTAACCTCACCATCAGGCTTATTAAACTTAATAGCATTATGTATTAAATTCTCAAAGAGATAATAAAGTTTTTCAAAGGAACCATAAACAAATAAATTCCTATTGCAATATAATAAAATTTTTTGAGTGCCAAATCCCTGAATTATCTCGTCTATTAATTCTTTCAAATTAATTTTCTCAAAGGGTTCGTCAGTAATTCCCATATCAATCTGGGCAGTTTTCAAAATCTGATTAATAGCCCTTTTTAAATTATCAACATTTCTCTTAAGTAAATTTAGGTATTTTTGATCCTCTTCACAGCTTCCCCTCATTAAAAGATAATCAACGCTCGTAGAAATAACAGTCAATGGTGTTTTCAATTTATGACCAATCTGTAAAAGGAAATCTGACTTTTTTTCGTTTATCAACTTCAATTCTTTAGTTGCCTTCTCTATTTCTTCTTCAAGGATTTCTTTTATCCTCTTGTCTTTGATCTTTGAGTTCTTTAGATTTTCAAAAAGTACTAAAAGCTCTTCCACATTAAACTCTTTATCCTGAATATCTTCATTTCCCTCTGCATAATCAGCAAGCTTTTTAACTGGGTTAACTACAAATTTATCAAGAAAAAACCAAAAGCCTAAAAATACAACTATATGAAAAAGTGTTAGTAATAGAAAAAAAAGAAATTTTGTGTTCTTTAGCTTCAACAATAGTTCATCGGAGGGCAAGAAGATACTTAAAGCTCCTCTAACATCCCCAACTTTATACTCTCTATGACATTTAAGACAGGATTCTTCTGTGTATAAAGGTATAATATACCTGAAAGTTTTACCAACCACTGATGATTTTTCAAGGACTTGTTTATTCTCAAAATTGAGTAAGGCAATTTTTTCAAATTCATCTGGGGTATTTTTTGGATTAACAGCCTTTAAACTGACAACTCTAAAATAAAATCCCCTTTCCTTTTCTGCAAGCTTTGCTA
>JAOABK010000023.1 GCA_026418415.1 Pseudomonadota bacterium
ACAGGTCGCAATCCCTTCTAAATGAGGTCTAAATTCCTACTAAGGAAATTCATCTCCAGTGAAACATTATGCTGGGTCGCAATCCCTTCTAAATGAGGTCTAAATTCCTACAAAAAAAGGAGGGTACAATGGCAAGAAATTTAGATGTGTCGCAATCCCTTCTAAATGAGGTCTAAATTCCTACAAAGTACAAAAATATGGAATCATCTCAGAAGAAAAAGTCGCAATCCCTTCTAAATGAGGTCTAAATTCCTACAACAATGAAGAGAGTAGAGTACGCCACCTATCTCTCGTCGCAATCCCTTCTAAATGAGGTCTAAATTCCTACAGGACTTCAAGCAAGCTACCAAAGGAGAATAAGTGTCGCAATCCCTTCTAAATGAGGTCTAAATTCCTACAGCACCTATATTTTTTTATCAACATTTTCAATAAATTAACGACCACGATGAGGGAAAATTGCCCTGTTTCAATAGGAGCCATAAAAATGTTTCACTGTTTTATTGTCAAAGAGCTAAGTTAAACACTTTATTAGAAACGAGAGATTAAAAAATTAGCAAAAATTAATCCAATTTTGGTCTCTCATTCCTAAATTTTCTTTTTTTTTATATCTTTTTTTTGTTTCTGTCAAGTATTTTTATTCTATTAACCATATGGTTTTATCCCTCGTTATTCTTACTAACTTGTCTGCTGTGCTACCTATCAAGTATTCGCTTATTATACTGTCACCCTTTCTACCAACTATTATTGTGTGGGCATCTATGTCTTTTGATTTTTTTAATATTGTGGTTGCGTAGTCTTCTGTCTCTTCAACAACTTCAAACTCTACTTTTGGTCGTTTTTCTCCCATTTTTTGTGTAAATGCTTCTATCTTTTCTTTAATTTGGTCAACAATTTTCTGAGATTCGAGCTTGCATTTATTTTTGTCCCTTCTTAATTCTTCTATCTTTTGTAAAAGTATGTCTTTATCTATCTCTTCTGTAATTAAATCATCTAATATATAGCAGGGCCTTTTTATGTGGAAAAAATGCAGTGTTAAGTCATCTCTGCCTTTGAATATTTTGATTATGTAATTTAAAATCTTTTCTAAATACTTTGAATTATCAACCGCTATTAGTATTTTTTCCATATCTTTCCTTCCTTATATCCAAGAACGCTTCCATCTAAAATAATCGTTTATTATTTTTCTATGATCAAAAACTATGTTTTCTGGCAGTGTGTCTTTTGTGAATATTTTAGCATCTTTTGCATCATCTCCAGCCTTTATATATTCACCCCTTGCTGTTGCTACATATACTATGCTTACTGTATGAAATCTCGGATCTCTATCTGGTGATGAATATACTCCAAATAAATAAAGGTTTGCAGGCTCTAAGTTTGTTTCTTCTAAAGCCTCTCTTTTTACAGCTTGCTCTACTGTTTCGCCATAATCAACAAAACCACCAGGTAAGGCCCATCCATGGGGTTCGTTTTTTCTCTCGATGAGAAGTATGCCATTATCAATCTCAAAAATTATGTCTACTGTTAGTAGTGGGTTTCTTGGTTTTAGCTCTGCGTTGCAGTTTGGACATTTCATCTATTTTACCCCTATTTCTGTGGAATTATTAGTACTGGAATTTTAGAGTGTCTAATTACATATCTTGCATTACTACCTAATAGTATTCTCGCTGTTAAGCCAAGCCCCCTTGTGCCCATTGCAACTAAATTGAATCTTCCTGATTCTATATAGTCTATTATCTCTAATGATGGTTTGCCATGTAGTACTTCTAAGTTTGTATTCTCTATGCCTATTTGCTTTTTTATATCTTCTAATCTTTTGAATGCTATAGCATCAAGTTCTTCAACGTTAAATTCTAAAGGTTGCTCTAATAAAATGGGCTCCTGTACATATATGATAGTTAGTTTTTTTATAAGATTTTTGTTTTCCTTTAAAAAGTTTTTACATGCTTTGTTTTCCTCTGAAAAATCTGTTGGAAAAAGTACATGATCAAAGAGATGTTCTAATTTTGTTGCTGATGTTCTGGCTTTTTTTTCGGTATCGAACTCTGTCATTTTTATTATTAATATTGGCATGTTTGCTTGCTCTATAAGTTCAGATGTAACACTACCAAGTATTATCTCTCCTGCAATGCTTCTTCCATGCGAACCTATAAGTATTAATGATGTATTATGTGACTTTGCTGATTCTACTATCTCTTTCCATGGAGTGCCCGTCCTTAGATCAGTTGTTATTTTGAAATCATATTTAGTGAGGAGCTCTGCTTGGTTTTCAAGCAGTTTTTGGGTTTCTTCTATTGTGTTTTCTGGTATCGTGAGGGTATATTTAGTGTCTATGGCATGCATTAATACTATTTCTTCTGTGCCATAGTTTTTAAAAACTTTTAGGGAATCAAGCAGATTGTATGATGTTGCCGAAAGGTCTGTTGGTACTAAGATTTTTTTTAACATTTTTTGCTCCTTCTTGTTTTTTCTAAACGAATTATATCACAAAAAATTTTTCATACAAGTTGCCTATTTTCCTATTAAATTATTATAAATTGCGTTAGAGATTAAAATAATATAATATATTTTTGTCTACGGGGGAGTGATGCTTAATTTTTTTAAGGAGCTTTTTAAAAACTTAAAAATTCGATGGAAAATCTTATTTATCGTTTTACCACTTACCATTTTGCCCATCATTATTGTGTCGAATATTATTGGTTATGTAGCTTATAAACAGGCTTATAAAAGTATTAATGAGATTAGCAAGAACAACCTCGATAATATCGCTACTTTTACTATTGATCTTCTTTATGCCCATTACAAGCAGTTTTATGTTTATAAGGAAGAAAAAAGAGAGTTATTAAAGAAGAATTTGGCATCTTTGGCAGAGCTTTCTTATAATCTTGTTGATTCTTTCTATAAAGAACAAAGTTCAGGAAAACTAAATCTCAAAGAAGCTCAACTTAAAGCAAAGGAAGCACTTAAGAAAGTTCATGTTGGTGAAACTGGATATATTTATGTTTTGAACAGTAAAGGCTTTTTAATAAGTCATATTGCAAGGGAAGGGGAGAATATTATTAATGAAAAAGATGAACAGGGGAATTATTTTATTAAGGACATAATTAAAAATGCTACTTTATCAAAGAGAAAAGA
The DNA here is from genome assembly GCA_026418415.1 of Pseudomonadota bacterium. Classification (GTDB taxonomy): domain Bacteria; phylum CALINM01; class CALINM01; order CALINM01; family CALINM01; genus CALINM01. The sequence goes on from JAOABK010000023.1 coordinate 3,133, forward strand.
AATTTTGTTTATCGAGTATCCCTGGAGAAATCCTCAGCTTGGTGAAAAATTTCCTCGAAGAAAACTTGTAGCCTATATGTATTTTCCAGAATGGGATTGGATTATTGGAGCAGGAGGGTATTTAGATGAGATTTATGAAACTAAGGACTTCGAGCTCAGAGCTTTTAATGAATTAAAGGAGATTATAAAAAGTAAAAAGGTAGGAGAAACGGGATATGTGTTTTGTATGGATCTTAAAGGTAACCTTTTAATTCATCCAGCTCAGGAGGGACAGAATATTATAAATTCTAAGGATGAAAATGGACATTTGTTTATTCAAGAAATGATTAAAAACAGGGAGGGCTGGATTATATATCCCTGGAAAAATCCAGGGGATATTCATGCAAGGACTAAAATAGTTAGGTATAAGTTTTTTGAACCCTGGGGATGGATTGTTGGGGTTGGATCATATGAGAATGAGTTTTACATGGAAGCTAATAAAATAAAAACCTTTATTTTTGCCAGTGTGTTTTTTATTACGGTTGTAACTTCTGTGATTTTGATTATCATTGTTTTCTGGGTTTCAAAGGTTTTTACTAATCCAATTAATCAGATTATTGATTTAGTAAGAAAAGTTAAGTCTGGTAAAATGAAGGATAGGATTAAGAATTTTAGCAACGATGAATTAGGAGAGTTAGCGGAGAATTTTAATTTAATGATAGATACTATGGAGAAAAACAAAGAGATTGAAAAGGCTTTAAATCAGCAAACTAAAATGGCAGCATTGGGAGTATTGGCTTCACAAGTGGCACATGAGATTAACAATCCTTTGGGAGTAATTCTTGGGTATGCTACTCATTTGGAGTCTAAATTATCACCCGATAGCCCCATATATGATTCTATAGTACAGATTAAGAATGAGACAAGGCGTTCTAAAAAAATTGTTGAGGAACTTTTAAGTTATGCAAGAATCCCTGCTCCAAAGCTTAAAGAGGAAAATTTGCATAAATTAATTGAAGAAACTATTGCCTTTTGTAGCAATCTTCCTGAAATACAACATGTAAGTTTTAAAACTGATTTTGATAGAGGTATAACTAATGTAATGATTGATGGGGAACAGATAAGGCAGGTATTTATTAACCTTATTACAAATGCTGGGCATGCAATAAAAGATCAAGGAATAATTGAAATTAAAACGGAAAAGACAACCCAGGGTAATATTAAAATTTACATCACTGATAATGGAGAAGGGATCCCAGAAGAACTTCAAGAAAAGATTTTTGAACCCTTTTTTACTACCCGTTCTAAAGGAACTGGGCTTGGACTTGCAATCGCAAAGCAGATTATAAAGAATCATTTGGGTACAATAAAGGTCCAGAGTAAAGTTGGTGAAGGTACAACTTTTATAATTACTCTTCCTTCAGGGTTAGATTAATGAAAAATAGAATTTTAGTGATTGATAATGATGAGGCACTATGTAAGTTAATAAAAATGATCTTAGATGAAGAGGGATATGAGACCGCCTATTTTATAAATCCCTACGATGCAGTTGCTGATTTTAAATCGGAAAATTATTCTTTGGTTATAACAGATATTAAAATGCCTGGTATGGATGGCATAGATGTTTTGGAGCAAATAAAAAGAATAAACCCCCTTGTGCCAGTAATTATTATTACCGCCCATGCAACTGTTGATATTACCATACAGGCACTTAGGAAAGGCGCGGATGATATTATTACAAAACCTTTTGAAGCGCCTCTTTTAATTTATAGGGTTAAAAATGCTTTAAAAAATAAGGCATTAAGAGAGGAGAACAGGCAATTAAAGCAGGAACTTATTAGCAAATCTCAGTTCGAAAATATTATTGGTATCTCTCCAGCTATTAAGAAAATCCTCGATACTGTTGAAAAAATAGCACCCTATGATATCCCTGTTTTAATATGTGGTGAATCAGGAACAGGAAAAGAATTAATTGCGAAGGCTATTCACAATAATTCTCCAAGGAAGGATAAGCCTTTTATTGCAATTAATTGTGGGAGTCTGCCTTCTACTTTGATGGAAAGTGAACTATTTGGACATAAAAAAGGTGCTTTCACTGGAGCAACTGAAGATAAAATTGGGCTTATTGAAGCGGGAAGTGGTGGAACTCTCTTCCTTGATGAGATTGGGACGCTTCCAATTGAGGTGCAAAAGGTCTTGCTAAGGTTTTTACAGGAGAAAGAATTGAGAAGGGTTGGGGATACTAAAACTATTAATGTGGATGTTAGGATTATCTCAGCAACTAATACTGATCTTAAGTCTGCTATTTCTAAGGGATTGTTTAGAGAGGATTTATTTTATAGGTTAAATGGTATAACTATTAATGTCCCACCATTAAGAGAAAGAATTGAAGATATACCTTTGCTTTCTGCCCACTTTATTTCAATACAGAATAAAAGATTTAATCTTAAGTGTGCGGGATTTACCCAAGAAGCGATGGAGGCATTGAAAAGTTATAACTGGCCGGGTAATATAAGGCAGTTGAAAAATGTTGTGGAATCTGCAATGGCTATATCTTCAGAAAGATATATCGGGATTGAAACTTTAAGGCAGTTTATAGAAGTGGACAGGGTTGAAGTTTTAAATAAGAATGAGACTTCAGGAGATTATTATAAAAGTCTTGAGGATTTCGAAAGGAACTATTTTAAAAATTTACTTGATAAAAATAAGTGGGACATTGAGTTGTCTGCTAAAGAGGCGGGTATCAACATGGCGACTATTTATAGAAAAATAAAAAAACTAAATATCCATAAATAATAAACAGTCATCTCAAATATTTAAGACTCCAAAATAATCTTATATTTAGTCTAATTTGTATAATCAATCAGTAAAGATAGATAAGCGTAAGAAGAATGATAGTAGATAAGTTGCTATTATTATGTTTTGCAATTTTGCAAAATTAACTAAAGTGTTTAAATTCCACTTCTTTTTCATAAGTTTTTGCAGTACTGCAAGAATTTAATGTTCTGTAATTTTTTTTGAAATTAATAAGCATCTGATATATTTCAATTTTTTCTAAAAAATCTTTATGGCATTAGGGTTGCGATTCCTATTGTAATTCTAAAAGGAGGAGAAGATTTTAATGCAAAGTAATCTTATTTGTCCTTTTTTCAATACAACAAAAGATGATTGTGAGATAGGTAAGGATTTTATCGACATTGAAGAGGCTAATAGCATTATAGACCTTTGCATATGTAATTTTAGGAGTTGTAAAAAATACAAAATGATTAAGCAAAGACGCATATGTTTCAGTGATTTTATAAAGGAGATTTTTCCAATAAAAATACAAATGGGAGGGAGAAATGAGTAAAAAAGGATGGATTGTTACTTTTTCAGGCATGGGATTAAATTTAGCCCTTGGGGTTCTTTATGCTTGGAGCGTTTTTGGGAAGCAGTTTACTGAAAGTATTCAGAATGGCGGTTTTGAATGGACAAAAACACAGGCATCACTGCCTTATACTATTGCAATTGCTTTTTTTGCTTTGATGATGGTCCCTGCTGGAAGACTACAAGATAAAATAGGCCCGAGACTTGTAGCAACCATGGGTGCTCTTTTTACTGGAGCTGGTCTTATAATTACGAGTTTTGCAACCCCTGAAAATATAATGCCAGCAATAATCGGTTTTGGGGTTCTTGCTGGTACTGGCTTTGGGCTTGGATATGCTGCTGCAACACCAGCTGCTGTTAAATGGTTTCCTCCCGAGAAGAAAGGTTTGATAACAGGTATAGTTGTTAGTGGCTTTGGGCTCGCACCTGTATATATTGCGCCATTGAGCAAGTATTTATTGTCAAATTTTGGTATTAGCAAGTCTTTCCTTATACTTGGAATTAGCTTTGCTATAATAACAACGATTCTTTGTCAGTTTATTAAAAATCCTGACAAACCACTTTTTGTTGCTAAGAATAATGGTAATGGCTCAACCTTAAAGACTGATTTCACTTGGAAAGAAATGATAAAAACACCGACCTTCTATTTTCTTTGGCTTGAATATGCCTTTGCTGCAACCGCAGGTTTAATGATAATTGGACATCTTGCTAAAATTGTAGCAGTTCAGTCTAACAACACAATTAAAATTGGTTTTATGTTCGTAGCCCTTCTCGCTATTTTTAACGCCCTTGGTAGAATTGCAGCTGGGATTATATCGGATAAAATAGGAAGAATTAAGACAATATTTCTTGTATGCATGAGTCAGGCAGTAGTAATGTTTTTCTTCAGCAGTTTTAGCACTATCACTACCTTCATCATTGGTTCAGCTGTTGTCGGGTTTAGTTATGGAGCTTGTCTGTCTGTATTTCCTTCTACTACCGCTGATTTCTGGGGGACTAAAAATTTAGGAATGAACTACGGCATTATGTTTACAGCATGGGGTGTTGGTGGAGTCTTCGGTCCCCTTCTTGCTGGAAAAATTGCTGATATTTCAGGAAGTTATAATTCAGCCTATTTAATTTCTTCAGCTTTGATGATACTTGCTGGTGCAATGACCTTTTTAACAAAAGCACCAAAGAAGGTCTATGTAAGTCAGGTAGAACCAGTAGAGGTTACAAGAGAAACTCAGATAAATTAGTTTTGCCCTATATCTTCCCAAATGAATGCCCCTTTTATAAAAGGGGCATTTTTTTTATAATACTTAGGAAATGAAAAAAATCGTATCCCATCTACCTCCAAGACATTTAGATGATTTTCTTGCCCTATCTGTATTAAAGAACCTATTTGTTGATGCAGAAATAGAGTTTATAAATCCTCAGAAAGTTCCAGCTTATTATTATGATGATAAGGAAATTGCCCTTGTGGATATAGGAGAGAAACACAGCCCTGAATTTAATAACTTCGATCATCATCAGGATATAAATTTGCCCTGTGCGTTAGCGCTTGTTTTAAAGAAGTTTTTTAGAATTAAGATAAACAATAGTCCTTTATTGAATATTATTGATAAGATAGATAGGTTTGGTTTTTTTCAGGCTAAAAAGATTCTTGCTGAAGCTGGTCATGAATTAAAAACCGATGAAAGTATAGAAAACAAAAGAAGAATTTTGCTTTTTACTGATCTTTCAATTTATGGACAGGTAGTTGGTAGGCATTTTCTTGAAAACATTAGTTTAAAGGATTATGAGTTTTATATAAAAAGTCTTTATTCCTTACTTGAATCTTTAGGTGCTTTAGAAATACCAAAGCAGATGGTTAAAAAAGAAGATGGTGAATTTGAAGAAAAAATTCAAAATATAAAGGTTTTTGAAATATCGGGTCTGAAAATAGCTCTATTAAAAGACCACGTGTCTGCAAAATTAAATGAAGTCTTTAATAGAACAAACGCTGATATTCTTGTGGAACCTAATGGGATGGAGGTTAATCAAACTGTTATTATTAAAAACGGGAAGAGTGCTTTTTATGATAAAATTGATCTTGCTAAAATTTTTACAAAATATAACAAAGTATTTATTCATGCTACTGGATTTTTAGCTATAGTTGATATACCAGTAGAAAGAATTAATATTGAAGATTTTGTGATTATTGTTGATAAATAATAATTTAATTATATTTACATGAAGCAATTCTATTTTTAATGCCCCTGTGTTATAATAACAAGTCATGCGTTTGGTTAAGGTACTTATTTCTGGCTTTAAGTCTTTCAAGGATAAGACAGTTGTTGAGGTACCCTCAAATATCGTTGCTGTTGTGGGACCTAATGGCTGTGGCAAGAGTAATATAGTTGATGCTATAAAATGGGCATTGGGAGAACAAAATCCTAAATATTTGAGGGGAAAACATATGGAGGATGTAATATTTGCAGGAACATCAGAATTTCCCCCAGTTGGAATGGCAGAAGTGTCTCTTTTTTTTCAAAGAACAGATACTCCCTTTCCAGAGCCCTATAGTTCTTTAAACGAGCTTGTTATAACAAGAAGGTTATATCGTTCAGGTGAATCGGAGTATTTGATTAACAAATCTCCCTGTAGGCTCAAGGATATTCATGACATTACCATAGATACTGGATTAGGACAACGATTTTATGGTCTTATCGAACAGGGTATGATTGAAAGTTTTATGAACTACAAGCCTGAAGAAAAAAGGCTTATATTTGAAGAAGTTGCTGGAACCGCAAAGTATAGATTGAGAAAGAAAGCAACAGTGCAGAAATTGGAAGCTTCTAAGCTCAATCTTGAAAGGGTAGAAGATATAATATCTGAGGTTAAATCAAGAAGGGATGATTTGGAGAGGGAAGCTAAAAGGGCAATTGAATATAAGAAAATATTTGATGAATTAAAAACTATCGAGCTTTTTGTTAATTCTGAAACTTATAAAAAACAGAAGGATTTACTCGATAGTAAAAAGAGAGAATACGAAGTTTTAGAAAAGGAGATTAATGATAGGGAAATTGAATTAAATAGTCTCTCCACGCGTTTAGAAATAAATAAAAATGAGTTATTTTTTTTGGAACAGGAAGATAGCAATATTTCCAAAGCTCTAAATCAACTTGGTGAAGAAAAAAACAGGATCGAAAAAGAATTCCTAACTTTAAAGGAAGGCAAAACATTCAGAGTTCAAAAAATTAATGAATTAAATCAAGAAATTGAAAAAATAAATTCTAAAATTCAAACTCAGCTATCTGAAATAGACAGTTTGTCTAAGATTTTAATAGGTAAAGAAAATGATATAAAAGTTAAAGAAAGTGTTTTGAAGGATAAAGAGAAACTTGAATTTGAATTAAGACAGGAAATTAAAAATCTTGAAAATACAATAAACAGACTTAATAGAGAACTGATAAATGAAAAAAACCAGATAGCCTTTTTGTCTTCTCAAATATCTTATGAAGAAAAATCTTATAATGAAGCTCTTAATAAACTTGAAATCTTGAGACAAGAATTAATAGAAGTGGATAGGGAATACGAAACGTTAAAAAGCGAAATCGAAGATGTGAGAAGACAAAGTGAAATTGTAAAAAATGAAAAAGTAAATATTGAGAACAAAATAAGAGAATTGAATGACAAGATGGTTTCTTGTAAAAAGACAGCATCTGAACTAAGAAAAAAATTGAATGAGGTTTCTCTAAAGAGAGAGAGAATTACTGGTAGTTATAACTCAATCAAGAAAATGCTTGAAGAGTACAAAGGACTTAGTAGTGGTACACAGCAGGTATTGAAAAATTTTAAAAAAGATGGGGTTTTTGGCACGATTATTGAGAAAATAGATGTTGATCAAAATTTTATGACTCCCTTTGAAAACTTTCTGAAAGATAGGTTAGAAATGATTTTAGTAGAAAATAAAGAGACAGCGGTTGGGATAATTGATTTTTTGAAGACCAATAGATTGGGAGCTTGTAATATTCTAAGTCTTGATATTATTGATAAACATAATCATAGTCTAAATACAAAGATCAAAGAGTATATTAAGTCTGAAGGGGAAACGGAAAGTGTTTTAGGGCTTCTTTTTCAAAATGTCGAAGTTGTAGAGGATTTGAATGAAGCCCTCTCTAATTTTGAACAGGGAAATAGAAAAATATTTATAACAAAAGATGGTGAAGTGGTTGATGAAAGGGGCATTATATTTGGAGGCAGTAGAGACAAGCATAATCCTTATATGGTTGAAAAGTCAAGATTGAGGGATATTGAACACGAGCTAAGCTTGATGGAAAAGGAATTGAAAGATTTGCAAATCCAGATTAATGATAGGGAGAGCGAGATTAGAAGTCTCGATAATTCAATTTTAGAGCTTAAAAGTGATCTGGAAAATATAAATATTGAGATTTCAGAGCATAATATTGAGATTAAGCACAAGGAAGAAGAGTTAAAGAGGAAAATCACAAAAAAAGAACAGATTTCTCTGGAAATAAAGAATCTTGAATTGAACTGTGCAACATATGAAAGAAAGAGAGAGGAATTAGAAGTAAAGTTAAAATCTTTGAATGAGCAAGTAATTTTAAAAGAAAAAATGCTATCTGAAAAATCCTCTGAAATTGAATTAAAAAGAAATGAACTTGATGGTATAGTAAAAAGCTTAACAGAGTTAAGGGTTAGTCTTGCGGAAGAAAAGAGAAGTTATCATTACACTAAAGAGTCAATGGAGAAAGCAAATACTGATTTAGAAAATTTAAACAGAAAATCTAAAGAATTGACTGAAGAAAGTTCAGTTCTCGTTAAACTTGATCTTGAAGCAGAGCAAAAACTGGAAAAATGGAAAAAAGAACTCGAAGATCTTCAAAGAAACGAAAAGGATATATTTGAAAAAAAGAGGGTTTTAGAAAGTAAGTTGGAAGATCTTAGAGTAAAAGTCAGGGATGATGAAGTTAAACTAAGTACCGTGAGAACAGAACTTGATAAAATGAGAAAATCTCTAATGAATATGAAAGATAAAATCACGGAATTATCTTTGAAACTTGATAATGTTGTTGAAAGGATAAAGGAAAAGTATTTCGTTGATATTAGTATATCCTTCAATGATTATTTTTCTATGAATATTGAAAGAGATAAGTGCGGAAGCGAATATATAGAATCTCTAAAAAGAAAGCTTGCTGATATGGGTGAAGTTAATCTTTTGAGTATAGATGAGTTTGAAGAAGTAAATAAAAGATATGAGTTTTTATGTCAGCAGAAAAAAGACCTTGAAACATCTATAGATAGTCTGAATAAGGCAATTGAGAGGATTAATAATGTTTCTTTAGAACTTTTTACTTCTGCCCTGAAAAATATAGAAGCTAATTTTGATAAATTATTTAAAAGACTTTTTGGTGGTGGAAAGGCAAAGATTGTTTTAACCGAAGAAAGCAATCCCCTTGAGTCAGGTATAGATATTTCAGTTGAATTACCCCATAAGAAGTTTCAAAGTATAAATCTGCTCTCAGGTGGTGAGAAGGCATTGGTTACGTTAGCTCTGATCTTTGCTTTTTATATGCAAAAGCCGAGCCCCTTTTGTATACTTGATGAGGTTGACGCACCACTTGATGATGCAAATGTGTTAAAGTTCCGAGAGCTCTTAAGTGAAATGAGTAAGTTTTCTCAATTTCTTGTCGTTACTCACAATAAAATTGTTATGGAGAATGCAGGGGTTCTATTAGGCGTTACTATGGAGACACCCGGGGTTTCAAAAATAGTAGCGGTAAAAACACATAAAGAGATTTTATGATAAGGTTTAGTTTACTTAATCCTAAAGTGGTTTCTGAGATCCAGTCAAGCAAAAAGCTTCAAGAGAAAATAGACCAGATTTTAAACTTTGTATCCAATAATATAGATGACCTTGATAGGCTTGAAAGTACCCATCTTTTAAAACTACTTGAGGACTTAATAGATGGAAGAATTAATGAAATGGAGCATTTGAACTGGAAAACTGGAGAGCTAATTAAGCAGATAAATATTGCGGAAAATTATTCTGAATTAAGGGACATTCATGCTGAATTAAATGAGATCCAGAAAAAACTTTTTGAATTACAACCCTCAGTAATTGATTTGCATAAAGTCTGTACTGAATATAGGGATAGGATTTCAAAAAAGGTTATCAACATGGTCATAAGAGAATTAATTACCCAGAATATTTACCTGCCCGATGAAAGCTTTGCATATATAGCTCTTGGAAGTGATGGTAGAAAGGAACAAACTCTAATTACTGATCAGGACAATCTAATTGTCTTTGAAGATAGCAATGGTAGGTACAAAGATTTTTTCTATGAGAGATTTTCAAATCTTCTTGTAGAAAGATTAAGTTATTGTGGTTTTAAGAAATGTACTGGTGAGATAATGCCTTCAAATCCTAATTGGAGGGGAACATTTTCACAATGGATAAGAAGGGTTGAGAAGCTATGTAGTTTTACAAGTGAGGATTTTCAAAAAAATCTTGTTAATTTGATTGTTCTCACAGATTTAAGATTTATTTTTGGTGATGAAGAGTTAAGTGAAAGGTTTATAAAAACGATTATGGAAATTATATATGATAACCACATTGTCTTGAATGAAATTGCCAAATCTGCAGCAAGTCTTAATGTTGCAAAGGGGTTTATGAGGAGTTTTAGAGTTGAAAAGAAAGGTTCCCATAAGGGTTATATAAACATGAAACTTAATGCTTGGGCTCCAATAATTTTAGCAGTTCGAGCTTTTGCAATAAAAAATAAAGTGATAGCAACAGGTACAATTGAAAGAATTAATGAGTTGATTAAAATTGGTGCTTTTAGTAAGGAAGATGGCGAACTTTATAAGAAGGCATACTATACATTAGCGAAATTCAAGGTTTTATGTCAGGTCTATTATATTGATGGAAAATACAACGATGCAAATTTTCTAAATCCCGATGATCTTAATGAAAAAGAAAAAAATAATCTTTTAGATGCTATGTCTATAGTTGAGAAACTTCAGAAATTACTCATTAGCTCAATGGGGCTACGTCTTTAAAAGGTGAGCTCCTTTTTCTTTCCCAATTTGTAAATCATTAAAGCAACATCATGAATCTTTCCATCTAAGCGAATAAACCAATCAGGAAGAACGCAATTTAATGTGAATCCTAATTCTAAGAAGGCTTTTATAACTTTAGATTGATCTAAAACGATTTCAGCCCAGAGGATTTTTAACCCCATCTTGCTTGCTACTTCAATTAACTCTTTTATCATTAGGCTTCCAAGTCCAAGTCCTCTGTAGTCAGGGCTTATGTAAATTCTTATCTGAGCAGTATGTCTATGGCTGTCTTTACCAAAATGAAGGGTTGCGTTTCCAATGAGTTTTTCTCCGTGGAATGCAAGAAGGGGAAAAACCTTATTTAAATCAAGTTCATCTATCCATTTTTTTATTAGCTCTTTATCTCTAACATTTTGCTTTAAAAATAAAACGTCTTCCTCTGGTGCGATAGTAAAAAGCTCTAATAGGCTTTCGTAATCTTCTTTTAATTGAGGCCTAAGTAATACCTTTATCTGATTATTTAATGTTATAAATTTTCTATAAAGGCTAAGATTCATAAATGAGCTCCTTATTTCAATTATGTCTTATTCTATCAATAATTTTGATAGAATTGTCAAGCAATAAAAGAAAATTCTTATTCCTTTGTTAAATGACGGAAATTTGTGTTATTATTAAGCTAATTAGCGAAATTAATAGATTTTTTTAAAGTAATAAGTTTAAAATTTTTTAATCATTTTAGTAATGTTTGTTTTTGGTCCTTTTTTTGCTATAAAATTAATAGTGGCATACTCTCCCCCCTCTCCGGGAAAAGGCTTATTAGCTTTTTCCCTTTTTTTTTAAATTGTAAGGCAAAAGATTTTTTTGTTAACATATTAAAATGCATGAAGCTTCAATAGCAGAAAGTATTGTTAGTTATCTTTTGGAGTATGAAAAAAAACACTCTTTTGCAATTAAAAACATAAGTCTGGAAATTGGCATAGCAAGTGGGGTTAACATCGAATCTCTTAGTTTTTGCCTTGATGCGGTTTCTAAGGCTTTAGACAGAATGTGGACATTCAATTTTATTGAGAAAAAATTAGTTTTTAAATGTTCTGATTGTCTCTTTGAATTTGAAGCAGAAGGATTTGATTCTCGATGTAAAAGGTGCGGTAGCTTAAAAATAAATCCCCTTTCAGGATTTGAAATGAATATTTTTGAATTAGAAGGAGAGGAAGTTGAAAGTAAAAATTGTTCAAGCCTTGCTACAGGGAAATGATACTATTGCAAATGTTTTAAGAGAGGAATTCAAGAAAAAGGGTATATTTGTTTTCAATGTAATTAGCTCGCCAGGTGCTGGAAAAACAACATTATTACAGAATTTCGTTAAAATTGTTAATGGTAAGCTTAATGTTGGTGTTATTGTTGGAGATATAGAGGATACTGTAGATGCACAAAGAATTGAATCTTCAGGCGCGAAGACAATTCAGTTAAATACTAAAGGTGCCTGTCATTTGGATGCTGGAATGGTAAAAAACGCCCTAAGTGATTTTGAATTAGAAAAATTAGATCTGCTTATTATTGAAAATGTGGGGAATTTAGTTTGTCCTAGTGATTTTGATTTAGGTGAGGATATGAAAATTGTTATTTTATCTACTACTGAAGGTGACGATAAACCAAAGAAATATCCTGGAACTTTTTTTAAGTCTGATGTGGTAATCTTTAATAAAATGGATTTACTAAGTTTCACAAATTTTTCTGTTGAGAAGGCAAAATCTGATATTTTAACGATAAATCCGAGAGTGAAGATCTTTGAAGTTTCCGCAAATAAAATAGAGACTCTTTACGATTTTGCCAACTTTATAATTGATAAGGTTAGATGGAAAAAAAGTCTTGTTTCTTAATTTTAGTCGAAGGCATAGTTCAAGGAGTTGGTTTTAGACCTTTTATATATAATTTAGCTTTGAGTTATAAGTTAAAGGGTTATGTGAGAAATACCCTTAAAGGTGTAGAAATAGAAGTTTGTGGGATTTTATCGGATCTTCATAAATTTATTGAAGATATTAGAATAAAACATCCACCATTTGCAATAATCAAGAGTATTAAGATAGAAGAAATCACCTATAGAGACTTTCAGGATTTTCATATTGAGAGCTCCCAATCATTAGATAAAGAAAAAATTTTCATTCTTCCAGATATCGGTATTTGCAAAAGTTGTGAAGAAGAATTTAGGGATAAAAAAAACAGGTTTTTTAAATATCCCTTTATAACATGTACAGATTGCGGTCCTCGATACTCAATAATCCAAAGATATCCATACGATAGAATTAATACTACTATGAGCTCTTTCTATATGTGTGATGAGTGCAGAAAAGATTATACAAAAGTTAGCTCAAGGCGATTTCATGCAGAGACAATATCTTGTTATAACTGCGGACCGAAATATTTTATTTTTGATAATTCTATGAAAAAAGTTGAAACAGATGATATTTGGGGATTTGTTAATGGCTTATTGAAAGAGGGAAAAATAATTGCTATTAAAGGTATTGGTGGTTATCATCTTGTTCTTGATGCTAAAAATTATGAAGCTTTAAAAAAATTACGTGAAAGAAAAAGGAGAGACAGAAAACCCTTTGCCCTGATGGCTAAGGACTTAAAAATAGTAGAGGAATATTGTTTAATTACCGAGGAAGAAAGGTTATTATTAACATCTGCACAAAAACCCATAGTACTATTGAAAAAAAAGAAAAACATTTTCAACGAAGATGATTTAATTGCTGGTTCAAGTCCCTATTATGGAGTAATGCTTCCTTATGCTCCTGTTCATTTTCATTTGATCGAACAATTTCCATTACTTGTTTGTACTTCCGCAAATATTTCTGGCGAGCCAATAGTTTATGTAGAAGATGAACTTGACAGACTAAATTCTTTAGCAGATTATTTTGTTGTTCATAATAGAGAGATTGTGAGGTTTGTTGAGGATTCGGTTATAAAGGTCGAAGAAATAAATAATAGGGTTATCAAAATACTTTTTAGAAAAAGCAGGGGATATGCACCTCTACCTATTTTTCTAAAAAAAACTTCTAATAACAAAATTATTGGTTTAGGTGGTGATTTAAAGGCTACTGTTTCTATTTTGAAAGAAGATGTTCTAATACAATCTCAATATTTGGGTGATTTAGGGGACTATAATTCATATTTAGGTTATAAGGAATGCATCAGGGATTTACAAGATTTGTTTATGTTTAATCCAGAGATTTACGTATGTGACCTTCATCCAGGTTATATTAGTACTAACTTTGCTGAAGAACTTTCGAAGGGCAAGAAGCTTTTTAAGGTTCAACATCATAAGGCACATATAGCATCGGTTATACTGGAAAAGGGATGGTTTGATGAAAATGTTTTGGGTATTGCTCTTGATGGTACTGGATATGGTGAAGATGGACAAATATGGGGTGGTGAGATATTTATTGGAAATTTAAAAGATGGTCTTATAAGGGTTGGTGGGCTATCATATATGCCATTTCCTTTCGGAGATAGAGCGGTTAAAGAACCAGAAAGGACTTTCTTAGCCTACTTTTTAGCTTCAGAAATTGACGAAGAAAAGATTAGAAAATCATTGGTTGATAGTAAGATTATAGAAAACTATGAGGCAATAAAAAAAATAGTGAAAAATTCAAAGGTATATGCATCAAGTACAGGTAGGCTATTTGATGCTGTCTCCTTTTTACTGGGATTTAAAAAGAGTGTTAGTTATGAAGGTGAATCAGCAATTGAGCTTGAGAACTTAATTTATAAATCCTTTGAAGTGAAAGATTTTGAGAAAAGGTATAAAATTAATATTTTGAAAGAAGATAATCGATTGTTATTCGACGTTAAGAGTCTTTTATGGCAGGTTTTTTTTGATTATGAAAGAGGCTTAGATAATAGTTTTATTTCTTTGTGTTTTCATTCTGCTTTAGTAGAAGGTCTAAGTGAAATTGCAAAATATTATTTAGAAAATTATGGCATTAAAAGGATTGCTCTTTCTGGGGGTAGTTTTCATAACCAATTTTTACTCTATCACTTCTTTAAGACCTTTGAAGGACAATATGAAATTGCAATTAATGAGTATTCTCCACCTAATGATGCTTGCATTAGCGTCGGTCAATGTGCATACTTTGCTTTCAGAGATTAATATTTAGTAGTAGAGAATTTCATATTGATGGGGTTGCATCTGTATTGAAATTTCAATTATCACTTCTTTTTTTGTTAAACTTTTTATATTTTCAATTATTCTTTTTTCTTCTCCGAAAAATAGATCTCCTAACTCCTGTCCAACTTTTAATAAAGCTTTTGATATAGACGGCTTTGTAAGTGTTTTTAAAAGTTCTCTGTAGATCTCGTTACAAACTGTCTTTTTAGAAAGGATAAATCCCTTGCCTTGACAGCATGGGCAAGTTTCTCCAAGTATCTTAGATAAGCTATTTCTTGTTCTTTTTCTTGTTAATTCTACAAGACCTAAATCACTCATTGGGTTTAGGTAAATTTTTGTTCTGTCTCTTTGGCATTCTTCTTCTAAAAGTTTAAAGACCTTTTCTTTATTTTTTGGATCCTGCATGTCAATGAAATCGATAATTACTATACCCCCAATATTTCTAAGTCTAAGTTGGTAAGGAATTTCCTTTGCAGCTTCCATATTTGTCTGGAGTATCGTTGTTTCTAAATTATCCTTTCCAACGAATTTACCAGTATTAACATCTATGATTGTTAATGCTTCGGTCTCATCGATCACTATGTATCCGCCAGATTTCAACCAAATATACCTGTCAAGTGCCTTTGATATTTCCAGCTCAACACCATATTTATCAAAAAGAGGGATTTCATCGTTATAATATTCAACAATTATTTGTTCTTCTGGCCAAAATACATTTATGTAATTTACAAGCTTTATGTAAGTTTCTTGATTATCAATGATTATTTTACCAATTTCTTCAGCAGGCAGATCTCTAACAAGTCTGAAAGGCAACTCTAACTCTTGATATATTATACAAGGTGCAGATAAGGAATTTTTTTTATTTTTTATATGTTCCCAGAGCCTTGTTAAGTAGTTCATATCTCTCTGAAGCTCAATATTATTTTTACCCTCAGCGGCTGTTCTAATTATAAAACCCATATTAGTGTTATTTAACTCATCAACGAGTTTTTTTAATCTTTCTCTTTCATTTTCATTCTGTATTTTTCTTGATACCCCAATATGTTCTGCATAGGGCATAAGAACTAAATATCTTCCAGGTAATGCTATGTTTGTAGTTACCCTTGCACCCTTAGTTCCCCGTGGGCATTTTTCAGTTTGAACAAGTATTTCCTGACCCTCTTTTAGTATATCTTGTATTTTCAGGTTAAAATGAATTTCTTTTATTTCTGTAATATTATCCTCTGTATCATTTGAGAAGCTTTCAAAGGGGTCGTCTTCTATAATTGAATAGGGAGCTAAGTCTTTTACATATAGAAATGCTGCCTTTTCTAATCCTATGTCGATAAATGCAGACTGCATTCCTGGAAGTATTCTTAAAACCTTGCCCTTGTATATATTACCGGTATTTTCTAAAGAGTTTTCTCTTTCAATAAAAATTTCAATGGGGGTTCTATTTTCAAGTAATACCGCCCTTGTTTCAAAGGGGGTTACATTAATTATTAATTCTCTTGCCAAATACCTTTCCTCCTACACAAAAGGCTCTAAGTTTTTCTAACTGAAATGGGGTAACCTCTTTCCCTGCTATTTTTGACGCCATGTCTATTGGTTTTATCCCCCCAGGTCTCATCTCAATTGTAAAAATGAAAAAATCTTCTTTTATCTTTAAATCTTTTAATTGTTCTTTAATGGGCAATTCTTTTTTGCTACCATCTTTTTTTATCACGATTACTGTTTGATTGTCAAAACTATTATAATCAAATAAATTATCTTTTGGTTTTGAGTAACATATAAATTCAAAGGTGTGGGCAAAGCTATCTATAGGAAGTGTATTATCGTATTCTAAGAAATCTGTAACAACAATTCCCACTGGAAGTATTTTGTTTAAGTACTCTAAAAAATTATTCTCGTTTTCTATAAAGCCTTTAAACTTCAAGATCTCACAATAACTTGTCATACCTAAGGGAATTGCCCAACCACCGTCTATATTGGGTTGTGGATTATGGCCCTTTGAGTATTCCAGTTTTACTCCAGCAATTCTTAGCATTCTGTGCCATAGCTTGAATACGTCAAGGTTTCCTAAATATTTCATAGTTCCTTTTTTCTCGTAAACGATTATATAACCCTTGTTTAGTTCTTCTTTTTCTTCGTTTTTTATAACTATTTTTTCTTGAAAGGGTTCACTAAAAACGTGTTTTATTGTCTTAAAATCACAGACTCCACAGCCACTGCACTCACTAAATCTGCAATCTAAGGTTGATATATGATTTTTATAATTTAGATACTCTTTTTTTAAGAATTCTCTATCAATACCAATATCTATGAACTCCCATGGTAAAGATTCATTAATGTCAATTTCTTTTAAATATTTATCTAAATTTATACCAGATCTTTCGGAAGCGGTAATCCAATTTCTAAAGTTAAATCTATCATCCCAGGCGTCAAAAATTGCTCCGCAATTAACTGCTTCTTGAATTATTTTTCCAGTTTCCCTATCACCTCTTGCAATTATACATTCTATTATACTCATGTATGGGTTATGGAGCTTTAGGTAAACAGATTTTTTTGGATAGAATAGGTCTTTCAATATTTTTTGCTTATCTAATAATTCATTTATATCTGCCATTTTCGCCCATTGGAGAGGAGTGTGTGGTTTGGGTATAAAGTTTGAGAATGAGAGGGTAATGTGAGGTTTTAGATTTTTTGCAGTTTTTAAAATATAATTAATAAAGTTATAAATTTGCATAATATCTTTTTCAGTTTCATCAGGTAGTCCTATCATAAAGTAGAGTTTTATATTCCTCCACCCCAGTGAGAAAGCGGTTTCTATGTCCTTTGCCATTAAATCAAAATCAATATTTTTGTTAAGTGCCTTTTGTAAGGCTGGCGAGGTTTCTGGTGCAATAGTGAAACCAGTTTTTCTAAAATCTGCGATTTTTTTCGCTGTTTCTTCTGTAATACTACCAACCCTTAGTGAAGGTAGAGATAATGCAACATTATTTTTTTTGGTATATTCATAGAGCCTATCAAAAAGGTTATTAAAACAGGAAAAATCAGTAATACTAAGAGAAGAAGGAGAAAATTCATCAAAACCAGTTTTTTTAAGAGCAAAATCCATGAAGCTAATTATTTTTTCTACATCCCTTTCCCTACAAGGTCTTGATGTCATACCAGAAAAGCAAAATCTACATCCTCTTGTACATCCTCTTGCTACTTCTAAAGACAACCTTTCAAAAGTTCCTTCAACAATTGGCACTATTGGTAAAGGTGGTTCGTATTTGTTTAGGTCATTTACAAGGAGTCTTTTTACTCTTATATTTGTCGCGCCATGTATTTTAGGGACGAAGACTCCATTGATTTTTGAGAGTTCTTCTAAAGTTTTTTCTTTATTGTTTTTGTTTTTTATAACTATCTCACTAATTGGTATTAAAACTTCTTCACCATCTCCAATAACAAAGGCATCAAAAAAAGGTGATAGTGGAAGTGGATTATATGCTAATGCACCTCCTCCAATAATTATAGGATATGAGTTGTTTTCCCTGATAATATCTAAGCCTGAAATTTGAAAGAATTTTAGAATATTAGTTACAGTTAATTCATAGGGTAGTGTTACACCTAATATGTCAAAATATTTCAAAGGGATTTTGTTTTCTAAGGATAGAGGGCATATGGATTCTTTTTCCATTATTTCGAGTGCATCATATGCAGGCATGTAGAAACGTTCAGCAAGGATATCGGGATGAGAATTCAGAATTCTATACAGGGTAACAATTCCTAAATTTGATATGCCTAAGTCATAAATATCAGGAAAGAAAAGGGCCCATTTTAGTTTAGTTTCATCCCAATTTTTTTTCGTACTTAGAAGCTCTCCGCCTATATACCTTCCTGGTTTTTGGCATTTTTTTAATATCTTTTCTTCATAGTCAAGAAAATAGTTATTCATTCTTTTTGTTTAAATAATTGGTTATATTTTGTATACACTTAAATACACTTTGTTCATTGTGCATTTCTAAGGTCTGCCATTTTAAATTGCCATTAATTTTTGTAAAAAAGTAATTAAAAGGGAAAGATCCTTCTCCCACAGGAAGGTGTTGATCTACATATCCTAAATTGTCATGCAGATGGAGTGAAAATATATGGCTATTCATATTTGAGAGCCATTCTTCTAAGCTCGTTTTTGCGAAAATATTAAAATGTCCAGTATCGAAGCAATGTCCCAAAAATGGTGAAGAATAATAATTTATTAGCTTTTTTAAATACTCATAATGCTCATCAAAAATATTTTCAACCGCAAGTGGTATTTTCACTTTTTCTGCTTCATTTATTATGGGTTCTAAATTTTTCTTTGCAGAGGATAACCAGCTCTCTTCCATAGCTCTAAAGCGATAGGGGTCAAACCCAGGATGTATTACTATACCTTGAGCTTCTAATATTTTAGATACTTCAATTGTCTTTAAAAGTCTCTTTTTAGTAACTTCAACTATTGCTGAGTCTGTGGCGGAGATATTAATATCAAGAAATGGTGCATGGACTGATGGTTTCAAATTGCTTTCATAAAGAGATGATGATATATTTTCCAACTCCTTCAAATTTATATTATCTAAGTCATGCCCAGTAAAATAAATTTCTGGAGAGATTTTAAGTTCTATAAATCTTTGAAAATATTTATTTCTTTGACTGTAAGGCATATGAACGTTAAACTTTGCCATAGGCTAAATCCTCCAATAGTGATAAATGTTTTGAACTACCGAGGGCTATAAAAATATCATTGGGTTCTATTTTATAATTTGGACGTGGATTAAATTCCATCTTTTCATTTGATTTTTTAACCGCTACTATTATAACGCCAGTTGTCTCTCTAATTTTACTTTCAATAATTGTTTTTCCACAGAGGGGTGAGTTTTTTGTAATTAAAATCTCCTCCATTTTTAAAATTGCGTCCTCACTTTTAGCGGTACTCGTAGCAATCTCAATGAAGTCAAGTACACTGGGTTTTAATATGGCAAGTGCCATGCGTTCACCACCAATTTTGTATGGAGATATTACTTTATTTGCACCAGCTTTGTACATCTTGAGTTCAGAAGATTCTTCAGCAGCTCTTGAAATAATGAAAAGATCTGGGTTTAATTGCCTTGCTGTTAGTACTATAAAAACATTGTCTGCATCAGAGGAAACAACACTGACAAGTGCCTTTGCTCTATCAATTCCAGCTTCTTTTAAGACCTCTTCTCTGGATGAGTCATCTATAAGATGTAAGTATCCTTCTGACTCTAATTTCAATGAAAGCTCTTTATTTCTTTCTATAACAACAAATGGTAAGTTTTCCTGGGCTAACTTTCTGCAAATATAGCTTCCCATTCTTCCATATCCACAGATTATATAATGGTCTTTTAGTTTTTTTAACATCTTGAGCCTCCTTTTAAAAACCCAGACCTGTTTTAGTTCACCTTCTATAACAATTGTGGTAATTACTGAATATCCATAAGCGACAGTAGATACTCCAAAAAGAATAAGAAAGGAAGTAAAAATCTTTCCGATCACGTCTAATTCTTTTACTTCTCTATAACCAACTGTAGAAACAGTTATGATCGTCATATAAAAGGCATCAATAATATTCATTCCCTCGAGATAATGGAAACCTAAAGTACCAATGATTATAATTGAAATTAATAGGAGTATGACTATTTTAAGTTTTTTGACTATAAAATCATATTCTTTTACCATAGAATATATATTTTATACTAAAAAAAGGAAAATATGAATTTTAAATTGTATTGTTTGGGTATGAATTTTAATTATGCCATCTAAAAAAAGATTTCTTTTAGTAAACCCATGGGTATATGACTTTTCTGCATACTCCTTTTGGGCAAGGCCCTTAGGGCTCCTTAAAGTAACAGAATATTTGAGTCAGTTTGATTTGGATATTAACTTTGTTGATTGTTTAGAGATTGAAAAATTTAAACATTATGGAACTGGAAAATATAGATCTGAAGAAGTTGCCAAACCTGATGTTTTAAAAGATATACCCTTTAAATACAAGAGATATGGAATTTCTGAAGAAGAATTTCTATTTAGGGTAAAAAAGAATGGCCCCTATGATATGGTTCTCATTACATCAATTATGGGTTATTGGTATCCTGGTGTAATAAGGGCTGTTGATATAATAAAATCTCTATTTAAGGATGCCTATATAATTTTAGGTGGGATCTATGCGACCTTGTATTATCAACATGCTCTAAATAACTCTGGAGCCGATTTTGTATATAAAGGAAAATTAGATGAGCGCTTTGATGGGATTTTACATAATTTGGGACTGAAAAAAATAAGCCTTAAAAAAAATTATTATAAAATGGGTGTTTATGAGACTTTTCCATTTGCCCCTATTTTAACGTCTTATGGGTGTCCTTTTAATTGTAGTTATTGTGCATCTAAGCTTATTTATAACGGATATTTGAGATGTGATAATGCTGAAGTTTTACAAGAAATTAGGGATTTATACAATTTAGGTGTAAGAAATTTTGCTTTTTACGACGATGCTTTGCTTGTAGAATCTGAAAAATATATTAAGCCATTGCTAAGAGATGTGACAGTAAAATTTAATAATATTAAATTTCATACCCCTAATGGTTTACATGCAAGATTTATTGATGATGAACTTGCACTATTATTTAAGAAAGCTAATTTTAAGACTATTAGACTTAGTTTAGAGACAACAAATCCTATAAGACAAAGAGATACGGGTAATAAAGTTAATAATGAAGACTTAGTAAATGCAGTCAAGATTTTACAGAGCTATGGTTTTACAAAAAAAGAATTAGGTGTTTATCTTATGTATGGACTACCTGGACAGAGTATTGAAGAGGTAAGAGAAGGTGTAGAACTCTTAAAAAAATTAAATGTAAGAGTTAATCTTGCTGAGTTTTCACCAATACCTGGAACTGATGCTTGGAAAGAGCTAATTAGAAAAGGAGTTATCGACGAAAATATAGATCCTCTTTTAACAAATAATTCTATTTTTTCCTTACTTTTTTGGGGGTATAGGCGAGATATTATCTATAATTTGAAATGGGATGTTAAAAATTATAATGCTATGTAAAAAACTCTTGCCATTTTTTTTCTGAATGTGGTAAATATTGCATAGTTTTTATTTTATTTATTATTGGGGGGATGAATGATCCTATCTTTAGAAAAAGGCAGAATCAACCTTTGCCTTTTAATAGTGAAAAATTAAAAAAACACATTTAAGGAGGAAAAAGTATGCCATTGAGCGAAAAGACTTACAAAGAATTTACTGAAAAATTAGGAAGAGGGGAATTAAAGGACTGGCAAATTGCTGAAGAAGCAGAAAAGACTATGAAGCCAATCAAACAAATTGCCGAGGAATTGGGACTTACCGATGAAGAGTTATTACCCTATGGGCATTATATTGCAAAAGTTGATTATCAGAAAGTACTTGAAAGATTAAAAGATAGGCCAGATGGAAAATATATTGATGTTACCGCAATTACACCAACTCCGCTTGGGGAAGGAAAATCTACTACAACTATTGGTCTCGTTCAGGGAATGGGAAAAAGAGGCAAAAAGGTAGTTGCTGCAATTAGACAGCCCTCCGGTGGACCAACAATGAACGTAAAAGGTTCTGCAGCAGGTGGCGGTCTTTCCCAGTGTATTCCATTGACAGAGTTCTCTTTAGGTTTTACAGGCGATATTAACGCCATTATGAACGCCCATAACTTAGCAATGGTTGCATTAACCTCAAGGATGCAACATGAGTATAATTATAGTGATGAAGAGCTTGCAAAAAGAGGATTAAAAAGACTTGATGTAGATGCAAGAAACGTCCAGATGGGATGGATAATGGACTTCTGCGCACAGGCATTAAGAAAGATAATCATTGGTCTTGGTGGAAAGCAAGACGGATTTATGATGGAATCCCGTTTTGATATAGCGGTTTCTTCAGAAGTTATGGCAATCTTGGCAGTTGCAAAGGATTTAAAGGACTTTAGGGAAAGAATAGGCAAGATCGTTGTCGGATATAGCAAGTCCGGCAAGCCGGTAACTTGTGAAGATTTAGATGTAGCAGGTGCTATGACCGCCTGGATGCTTCCCGCATTAAATCCAAACTTAATTCAGACCGTTGAAGGACAGCCTGTTTTCGTTCATGCAGGTCCTTTTGCAAATATAGCTATTGGTCAGTCTTCTGTTATCTCCGATAGAGTTGCTCTTAAACTGGCTGATTATAACGTAACTGAGTCCGGATTTGCAGCAGATATCGGTTTTGAGAAGTTCTGGAACTTAAAATGCAGATACTCTGGTTTAAAACCAAACGCAGCTGTTATCGTTGCTACAATAAGAGCCTTAAAAAGCCACGGGGGTGCTCCAATCCCGGTACCAGGAAGACCACTTCCCGAAGAATACACAAAAGAGAATGTTGGTTATGTTGAGAAAGGATTTGAGAACTTACTGCATTGTATCAATATTGTTAAGAAAGCAGGTGTTAATCCTGTTGTATGTATCAATGCCTTCTATACAGATACTGATAATGAGATTAAAGCAGTTAGAAGACTCTGTGAACAGGCTGGTGCAAGAGTAGCCCTATCC
>JAOABK010000024.1 GCA_026418415.1 Pseudomonadota bacterium
CTTTTAACTGTCTTAACTCTCGTAATATATAGTCCCTAATCTGAAAAGCAGTCATGCCTTTTCCTAAAAGCTCGTTTATTAAAAGCGAGTAATTAGATAATTCTCTTTGATTAAAATCTATCTCAGTTTCTATAATCTTATTTTCTACTAATCCCTATTCAAAAACTACCACAACAAGCACTCTCTTATAAGCAACTCTTATAAAATCTATAGCAGTTATACTGGTCTTTTCTAACTTTGGCAACAATACCAGAGAAGCCTGCCGAGACAATGTAGCGAGTAAATGACTAGTAAACTTCAAAAGCTCTCTATAATTAGAATGAACCTTCCATAATCTTTCTTTTAGAAAAACAAACTCATCCTCTCTATCTCTTATTTTATTCATGAGCTCATTAACATAATATTTCATACCCTTCTCAGTGGGTATTCTTCCCGATGACGCATGAGGCTTATATAAAAACCCCATCTCTTCCATTTCTTCAAGATAGTTTCTTATGGAAGCAGGGCTTAGCTCTTTAATCCTTTCCTCCGCCAAGGTCTTAGAACCCACTGGCTCAGATTTTTGAATATACATATCTATAAGGTTATTTAAAACCTCTTTCTGTCTTGATGTTAAACCAAACTCATCCCTTTGCTGATTTTTTCTCATAGCTAATGTTAAAGTAATAATCCTTTTTTATAAAGTCAAGACACTAAGAATTTTTTATAAATTTTTCTAATTTTTCTAAAGCCTTCCCAATATTTTCTTCAGATGTGGCATAGGAAAACCTTATAAATCCTTCAGCTTGACTTCCAAAATCTATTCCCGGTGTTACAGCAAGACCATATTTTTCCAATAGCTCCATTGAAATTGTTAAAGAGTCCTTTTTAAGAAATCTAAAGTCTACAAGAACATAAAAAGCCCCTTCAGGATTACCCCAAAAACTTAAATTTAGTGCTTTTAAACCTTCTAACAAAATCTTCCTTCTCTTTGAAAAAACTTCTTTCATGTGACTTTGAATTTCATCTGCATACTCTAATGCTGATACTCCAGCCCATTGAACAAAACTGGGAGCACAAATAATTATATTTTGATGAAGGCTTCTTAACTCCCTTATATATTTTTCTGGTACTATGCAATAGCCTAAACGCCAGCCTGTCATAGAAAAGGCTTTAGAAAAGCCATTTATTACAAAAACCTCTTCACCAAACTTCAACATAGTATCTTCATCTCTTTCATAACAAAGACCATGATAAATCTCATCTGAAACTACAGGCACACCAAGTTTTCCAATAAATTCCAAATCTTTAGTATTAATCATTTCTCCAGTGGGATTTGAAGGTGAATTGATAACCACAGCATAGTTCTTGCTTTTAATTTCACATAATTTGCTATAATCAGTCCCCTTCGGAGAAAGAGGAAAATACTCAATATCCCCACAGGTAAAACTAACATATGTAGGATAGCAAGCATAACATGGATTTGTAAGAACTATTTTATTAACTCTCCTGTTTAGTATACTAAAAATTAATAACATTAACGGTGAAGTGCCAGAGGATACTACAATTCTTTCAGGTGAAACATCTATCGAATACTTTTTCTTATAATAATTACTAATTGCTTCTCTCAACTCCAGAATGCCCAAGCTATGTGTATATCTCGTTTTGCCTTCTTTGATAGCTTTTATACATGCCTCTTCAATCTTGGGATGAACGGGGAGATCTGGTTCCCCAACACACATATATAAAATCTCTCGCCCATCCTTTTGGAGTTGATGAGCCCTTTCTAAAACCTCCATGGCCAGAAAGGGCTTTGTTAGAGAATTCTGATTCATTTAATTATGCTTTGTTGTCCTTCCCTTTTTAATATCTAATGCAAATCTTAGAACCTCATCAGCTTTTTTGACTTTAATAAATTTAATCTCTTTCTTTACATATTCAGGTAAATCTTCCAAATCTTTTTCGTTCTCATGGGGAATTATTACAGTCTTTATCTTGTGAGAAAGCGCAGCAAGGCTTTTTTCTCTGATTCCTCCAACAGGAAGTACCCTACCTCTTAAAGTAATTTCACCTGTCATTGCTACATCAGTTCTAACAGGAATCTTTGATAATGCAGATATTAATGCGGTTAACATAGTCACACCTGCAGAAGGTCCATCCTTAGGAATAGCACCCTCTGGTATATGGATATGAATATCAGAATTTGCATAAAACTCCTCGTCTATATTAAATTCCTTAGCCCTTGATCTTGCATATGTCAATGCAGCTTGAGCTGACTCCTTCATCACATCTCCCAACTGACCTGTTAGAATCAAATTCCCCTTACCTTTGACAACAGATGCTTCAACATATAATACATCACCGCCATAGGGCGTCCATGCAAGACCTGTTGCAATACCGATTTGTCCAGGCTCCCTACCTACTTCAGGAAGGTAAATTGGCGCACCAAGGTACTTATTAATATCCTTAGCTGTTATTGTTACAGGTTTTTTGTAACCCTCTGCTTTTTTTCTCGCAACCTTCCTGCATACTTTACCAATTTGTCTTTCTAAATTTCTAAGCCCAGCCTCTTGGGTATACTGGTTTATAATAATCCTTATCGCATTTTCTTCAAATTTTATATCCCTCTGAGTTAATCCATTTTCTTTAATCTGTCTTGGTATCAAATATTTTTTTGCAATAATTACCTTCTCCTCTTCTGTATAGCCTGAAAGGGTTATAACCTCCATTCTATCCCTTAATGCGGGAGGTATAGGATCAAGCTGGTTTGCAGTAGTTATAAACATAACATTTGACAAATCAAAGGGCACATTCAAATAATGGTCAGAAAAACTAAAATTTTGTTCTGGATCAAGAACTTCAAGCAATGCAGAGGCTGGATCCCCTCTAAAGTCAATCCCAATTTTATCTATTTCATCGAGCATAAAAACTGGGTTGTTTGTCCCTGCTTGTTTTATTCCCTGAATTATCCTTCCTGGCAGAGCACCAACATAGGTTCTTCTATGGCCTCTTATCTCTGCTTCGTCTCTTAATCCACCTAATGAAATCCTAACAAATTTTCTACCCAATGCCCTTGCAATAGACTTGCCTAAAGAAGTCTTACCAACACCAGGAGGTCCAACAAAGCAAAGAATTGGTCCTTTCATCTTTTTCTTAAGCTTCCTAACAGATAGAAATTCAAGAATCCTCTCTTTAATTTTTTCCAAATTATAATGATCTTCATCAAGAATCTTTGCCGCCCTTTTAATATCTAACTTATCCTTTGTTTCCTTTGACCAGGGAAGCTCCACCATCCAGTCTAAATAGGTTCTTACTATTGCTGATTCAGCAGAATCGGGATGCATCATTTCCAATCTCTTTAATTGCTTTAGAGCCTCTTCCTCAACATCCTTTGGCATTTTAGCCTTTTTTATTTTTTCTCTATATTCTTCTATCTCCTGATACCTATCGTCTGCTTCACCCAGCTCTTGCTGTATTGCCCTCATCTGTTCTCTTAAGAAATACTCTCTTTGACTTTTAGATATCTCCTCTTTTGCTTGATTTTGTATCTTTGCCTGTACTTCTAAAAGCTGAACCTCCTTATTTAAAAGATCGTTTACCTTTTTAAGTCTCTCTATGGGATCAAGGATTTCCAGAATCTGTTGATTTTCCTCCATCTTAAAACCAATATTTGAAGTAACAAGGTCTGCAAGTCTACCTGGCTCATCAATATTTTCAAGAATTACCATTATATCTGGAGAGAGCGGTTTGCCGAGAGAAATTATCTTTTCTACTTGTTCTTTAACATTTCTTATTAAAGCCTCTACCTCAAGGGTGATATTGGTTACTGATTGCTCATCAATTTTTCTAATTTTCACTCTAAAATAAGGTTTTGTCATTTCATAATCTACTATTTCTGCCCTCGTAAGTCCTTGAACCAATATCTTTATCCTTCCATCGGGTAATTTTAACATTCTCATCACCAAAGAAGCAGTACCAATAGAGTTTATCCTATCTGGTTCTGGTTCTTCATCTGTTGCATCTTTTTGTGCAGAAAGCATTATAATCCTATCTTTAGCAAGGGCTTCTTCAACAGCTCTTATTGAAATCTCCCTTCCAACAAAAAGAGGGATTATCATATAGGGGAACACAACCACATCTCTTATTGGCAAGAGTGGTAATGATTCTGGTACTTCAGGCCCCTTTTCCTCATTTTTTATTTCTTTTATCTCTTCCACTAATGACCTCCTTATTCAACGGGAATTATAATTTTTTTGCTTCTCTTTTCTGTTAATTTAGGAACAGTAATAGTTAAAATACCTTTCTCCAATTTAGCTTTTATATTGTGCATATTAAAAGGCCCGGGTAAATTAAAGCATCTTTTAAACTTACCATAGGATCGTCCCATACAGTGATAGCGTCTCTTCTCATTTTCTTCCATCAGTTTTATCTTCTGGCCCATTACAGTTATCATGTTCTCTGTAACCTCAACAGTAATATCCTGTTTATTCACGCCAGGTAATTCCATCTCTATAAAATAAACATCTTGTGTTTCAATAACATCGCTTAAGGGTAAATATGTACAATTAATATCAAGCTCCATAAGATCATGGCTTGAAAACATACTATCTATATGTATATCAGATATATAATCCTTATCCCTTTTGCGAGCACTCATCTTTAATAGCCTTCTTTAGTACATTTAACAGACCTTGTTTTAATTCTTTACTTTTTAATGCAAATCTTATATTTGCTTCCAGGTATCCTAATTTATCTCCTGCATCATATCTTGTACCTTCAAATACATATCCATAAATTTTATTATTTTTCGCATACAATTTAAGGGCATCTGTAAGTTGTATCTCTCCATTTTTACCAGGTTTAACCTTTTTTAAATAGTAAAAAATATTTGATGGTAAAATATATCTTCCAATAATGGCAAGGTTAGATGGAGCTTTATCAATATCTGGTTTTTCCACCATATCCTCTATTTCCCACAATCTATTTTCAATTTTCTTACCTTTAACTATACCATACTTTTTTACCATTTCCTTTGGTACTTCCATTAGAGCAATAACAGGTGCATCTAATCGCTTAGCAATATTAGTCAATTGTTTTAATACAGGCACTTTAGAATCAATTATATCATCTGCTAAAATCACACCAAATGGTTCATCACAGATTAGATTCTCAGCACACATAATAGCATGGCCAAGACCTAATGGTTTTTTCTGTCTAATATAAGCTACATCGACTTCCTTTGGCATCCTTCTTATCTCTTCAAGTATCCCATTATCCTGTCTTTGAGACAAAATATCTTCTAATTCATAGGAATAATCAAAATAATCCTCAATAGCATTTTTACCCCTTCCAGTAACAATAATTATATCTTTAAACCCACTTTTTAATGCCTCTTCAACACCATACTGAATTAAAGGTTTATCTACTATTGGAAGCATCTCCTTAGGAGTACTTTTTGTTACTGGTAAGAATCTAGTACCTAAACCAGCAGCAGGAAATACAACCTTTCTTAAATTTTTCATTTTCACCCACCATATTTTTTTTGTAAGACAAAGATAATAACTTTTTTTAAAATTTGCAAGTTAGTTAATAATTTTTTTATTATTACAACAACTTATAATCTGTCTTACCATTTTTATTTATTATACCTAAACGAAAGGGTGGAGATACGTTTTTATCAATTATTGAAATTTTTTCCATGGCTTTTTTAAAAAAATTTTTTAAATCATTTTCATTTTGATCTTTTAAATTCATCATTGCCATCTCTATACCTAATCTTCTTGGTGCAGTAATAAGATTTTTAATTTCAATTCTTTTAAAATCTTCTTTATCTTCAGCCCCCAAGAGCCCTATTTTTAATTCTCCAGTAGTTTTTCTACCAGAAAAAACAAAATAAACCCTCATAAATTCTTTTTTGAGAGTCCTCTCAAAATTATTTATAAAATTTTTATACTGATTATTCCCTATTGTCATTAAATATTCTTCAATTTCTTCAAAAGATTTAATATCAAGGGTTCTGCTTTTTTCCATTAAACCTTCCAAAATATCCATTCCAAAAGATAATCCCGCTGTAGCTATAATAAAATGTTTACTAATAAAAAGTTTATTACTTAAAGATGTTGATTTATCGGGATAAACTATATTGCTATCAACACAAATATAACAAGCCTTTTCACTAAGATAGCCAATTATTTGAGACAATTCAACCCCTTTTCATTTTCAAAAGAGCACTTATAGGAACAACATTCACCTTTTTTCTAATTTCCTCATACCTCTTTTCTAAAACATTTAAAGTCTCTTTATGAGGATGCCCAATTACTATAGCATAGCCCTTTTGATTTGCTATTTCCAAAGCTTTATCAAGTTGCTTAGATATTGTCTCCTCATTAAGTTCATGATCAAGAAAAACATCTCTCACAAAAAAGGGCATTTTAAGTTTTTCTGCCACATTTCCTGCCACAGAATTAATGGAGGTCTTACTATCAAGAAAAAACATTTTTCTCCCTTGAATGTTCTCTAAAAAAATTTCTAATCTTTCCGCATCTTCTGTAAATTTTGAACCCATATGATTATTAACACCAATAGCATTTGGTACAGAATCAAGGTAGATTTTGCTTAGTTTTTTTATCTCCTCTGCATCCATTTCAGTAGTTAAAAATTTAGTTTCTCCATCTTTATATTTATCAAAGCTATGGGGCTCCATTGGCATATGAACTAAGATGTCTCTTTTCATCTCTCTACCCCTATTTGCAAAATAAAGTGAGTATTTCAATTGGGGAATTATAGAAAGTGTAACATTTTGTAATTTTAATACCCTCTCTCCCAACTCCAATGAATTTCCAATATCATCTATAACAATCACTAATTTGGGTCTCAAATCTTCAATCAGCAAAACATAGGGATATACAACTCTCTGATTATCTTTAAAAAAGGCTACCTCTTTTTTTGAGACTTCAAAAGAAATGTTATCTTCTATGCCCTCTAATGCTTTACTAAGAACCTCATCTATTCCCTTTCTTTTAAAAACTATCTTTTTTGTATCACCTTCATATATTTCAATGATTCCATCATTTTTTAGCTTGCCCAGTATCTTATTAACAGTTTCATCGAGGGTGACCTTGTTTAAAACCTTTTCTTCCTTTTTTACTGTTCCCTTTGTGTCTTTTTTTATAAGCTTATTACTGTAAAGACGAAGCAAAAAAATAGCCCCGATTACTAGAATAATCAGGGCTACTATCAAGAAGTTTAATTTTTTAAAGTTCATTTCTGTCTATTTTTGAATATTTCATATCCCTTGAGTAAATCTAAAGCTTTCTTAACCATTTCATCTTCTTCAGGAGTTTTAGCTGGCTTAGCTATCTCCTTAACTTCCTCTTTTTTAGTTTCTCCTTGCTTTTCTTTATCTTCTTCAGAACCTGGCAAATGTCTTGGCAAGTCTTTCTCTCTAATCATATGGGGCGAAGCATCTTTAAATTCTATGTCTGGAATAATTCCCTTTGCCTGAATAAGCCTTCCATTTGGGGTATAATAACGAGCGGTAGTTAATCTAATAGATGAACCATCCTCAAGAGGAAAAATAGTTTGAACAGAAGCCTTACCAAAGGTTGGAGTTCCCATAATCAAAGCAACTTTATGATCCTGAAGAGCACCAGCAACAATTTCAGCTGCACTGGCACTTCCCGCATTGACAAGACAGATTATGGGATAATTACCAACAGATCTACCCTTAGTAGCATTGAATCTTGCTCCTTCTTTGCCATCCCTTCCTTTTGTATAAACAATAGTTCCCTCATCTAAAAACTGGTCAGCTAATTTAACTGCCTGATCTAACAACCCTCCAGGATCATTTCTTAAATCGAGAATAAGTCCTTTAATCTCATTATTATTCTGAAGTTCAGTAATTGCTTTTATAAAATCATTAGTAGTCTGTTCCTGAAACTGAGAAACTTTTATATAAGCATAATTATTATCTAATAATTTATACTTCACACTCCTTATCTTTATTATATCCCTTACAAGTGTTATGGGTTTTAATTCTTTAAACCCCTCTCTCATTATGTGAATAGTAACCTTTGTATTGGGAGTTCCTCTTAAAAGCTTAACCGCATCCTCTGTGGTCATGCCTTTAGTTAATTTATCATCAATCTTTATAATCTGATCACCTGCCTGAATCCCTGCCCTTGATGCGGGAGTATCATCTATGGGCGCAACAACTGTTAAAATACCATCCTTAACAGTAATCTCGATCCCGATTCCTCCAAACATCCCCTTAGTTTCTACCTCTAATTCTTTTGCACCTTCAGGATCCAAAAAGCCAGAATGGGCATCTAAGCTTTCAATCATGCCCTTAATGGCATTATATATCATCTTTTTTGATGAGACCGCTTCTGGATCTACATAATTTGCTTTAACTATCTGAAATGCTTGGGCGAAGGTTTTAAAATATTTTATATCCTCTTCAGGGAAAAAAGCAGTCCCTTTAGAAAAAGCATAAACACCATAACTTACAGCACTAATAACAGTAAAAAAAACAAAAATAGTGAATAGTTTTTTTCCTTTTAACACTACAAAGCCTCCTTATTGTATTAATATTATAATATCACTTATTAATAAATTTAAAAAGATACTTTTACAGATTATTTTTTGTTATTTTTAGCAAAAAATTCAAGGGCTGACAATGTGCCCTTAACTACCTCAACCATTCTATCATAATCAAGTGTGTCATAAGTATCTGTTTTCTTATGATAATTTTTGTTTCTATAAAATGCAGTATCGGTTATCATAACCGATTTAAAACCAAATTGATTAAAAGACCAATGATCAGAAAAATTAATACCCAAAACAAAAGACGGAGCTGATAATGTCTCTACTGGCAAAGTAGTTCCTCTCTTAAACCCTTCCTCTACCATGTCTAAAAAGTCCTTTGATTCTCTGTTTGATACAATTGCTATAAAATTACCTTCTTTAGGATAGAATAAGTTCATAAAAGGTAATGGATAGCTCTGACTCTTTTTTCTATCTGTAAAAAACCCAACCATCTCCAAAGATATCATTCCTAAAACGTTAATCCCCTTATTTTTTAAATCTTTAGCATACCTATAACTACCCATATCTTCAGTCATGAAAAAGGGTGGCTCTTCCAGGGTAAACGCAACAAGATGAATTGTGTAATCAAATTTTTTATTCCTAATCAGTCTTGCAATTTCAAGTAAAACTGCAACACCACTTGCATTATCGTCAGCACCAGGAGTACCAATTACCGTATCATAATGGGCACCTATTACAAAAATATCGTTAGGAAATTTATTCCCAAGGATTTCAACAAATATATTCTTATGATAAAAAAGGCCATCTAATGTATATGTTTGATACTCTGGCTTATATCCATATTCTTTTAACTTTGAAGCAATAAAACCTTCTGCCCTTTTTAAGGCATTTGTATTTTTATAACTTCTCTCCCCAATTTCATGGGCTAAATACTTTACTGTATTTACTAAATTTTCTTTAATATCTTTTCCCCAGAGAAGAGAATTATTTAATAAAAAAACTATTATCACAATTAATTTTTTTTTCATATATAATATATTACCACGATTAAACATGGGTGTTTAAAGATTTATAAAATTTGACTTTTTAGGAAGATAGGCTATATTAGATTACATGGAGCAAAAACTTCAGTTTCTATTATTAATACATAACCATCAGCCCCTTGGAAATTTCGACTACGTCTTTGAAAATGCTTACCAAAAATCCTATAAACCCTTTTTGGATGTTTTTAAAAATTATGATCTAAAAATGTCTTTGCACTTATCGGGACCTCTTTTTGATTGGCTATTAGAACATCACATTGAGTATTTAGAAGAAATAAAAAGGCTTGTAAAGTCAAACAATATTGAAATCATAGGTAGTGGATATTATGAGCCAATTCTTGCAGCTATACCTATAAAGGATGCAATAGATCAGATTAAAATTTATAAAAACCGACTTGAATCTTTTTTCGAAACCACTGTAAGGGGCTCTTGGCTTACAGAAAGGGTCTGGGAACCCCACCTGCCTCAAATCTTTAGATCCTCTGGAATTGAATATATTAGTATCGATGATTTTCATTTTATAAGAAGTGGCTTAAGCTATGATCAACTCGATGGATATTATCTTACAGATTTTGAAAATTATACACTCGCAGTTTACCCTGGAAGTGAAAAACTGCGATATATAATGCCTTTCAGCACTATAGAAAATGTTTCAGAATATTTCTATCAACTTCATGAAAAAAGAATTAAAACAATAATCTTTGCTGATGATGGTGAAAAATTTGGGATATGGCCTGAAACTTATAAGTGGGTATATGAAGAGAAATGGTTGGAAAAATTCTTTGATTTTTTGGAGAATAACAAGTCCTGGATTGAAACAAAACTTTTTTATGAACATTTTGATAATAATCCACCAAATGGGCTTTGCTATTTTCCAACAACTTCTTACCCAGAATTAGGTGAATGGGCCCTGCCAGCTGAGTCTTCTTACAAATATAAGAAAATTTATGACTGGCTTAAAAGCACAAACAACTTCGATGAAATAAAGCCTTTCTTCCAAGGTGGACAATGGAAGAACTTTCTATCCAAATACAAGGAAAGCTTGGTAATCTCCAAAAAGATGTACCTTCTGTCTAAATTATCAGAAGAAAAATCACCCGAAGAAAAACTGGAACTCTATAAATCCCAATGCAATGACTCATACTGGCATGGGGTCTTTGGTGGGCTTTACCTTCCCCATTTAAGACGGGAAATTCAGACATTCCTATCTAAGGGATACCAAAAGATTCTCCCCAACCCCTTTATTAATTGCTCAGACTTTGATATGGATGGGGAAAGGGAATGCTTTATATACAATAAAACTTTTTCGGCTCTCTTTGATGCAGATGATGGCGGAGGATTAATATCCCTTGATTTTAATCCAAGATCCCTAAATATAACAGATACATTAACAAGAAGAAAAGAAGCCTATCATTTGAGAATTGCAGAAACACAAAAGTCATCGGAAGGCACAAAGACAATTCATGATTTATTTTTATCAAAGGAGGAAAACTTAGAAAGGTTCTTACATTATGATAGATTTTATCGCTCCTCAGGAAGGATATACTTATTTGACGAAGTTTCTCTAGAAACTCTTTATCAGCACAAATTCAATATCCACCCAATTACAACTAATCCTTATGAATTAAGTGCAGTAGAGGAAAAAAATGTAATAATTGTTGAAATGAATTCACAAGCCAATACTTTTACAGTCTCAAAAAGATTTATCTTTGATAATAACAACATTAAATTAAAAATTAAGGGAAGTACAGAGAAAAAATATAATTTTGTTGGGCTTGAATGGAATTTTAATCTTTTTGCTCCTAATGCACCAGATAGATATATAAAAATAAATGGAACAAAGCACCCACTAAATATAATGAGCGACTTCCATATAATCGAGGGTATATCTATTGTAGATGAATGGTATGGAATTAACATAGACTTTAAAGAAATAGATTTTGAAAAAGTTTTTATTTATCCAGTTGAGACCATCTCTCTTTCTGAATCTGGGATGGAGCGAACATTTCAGGGGACTTGTTTAGTTTTTGTATCAAAAATTGAAAGCGATTTTTTTGATAAGCATTTTTCTATAAAAGTTGATATAATAGAAAAATGAAAAAAATCCTCTTTTTTTTATTCATTATCTTACAAGCTTCTTTTTTACATTCAGAGACTTACATGACTAAGAATATTTATGAAGATATAAATCTTTCAAAAATTACTTTTCCTGAAGAAAAGGATATAAAAGTTATTTTAGAAGACGATATCCAAACTCATAACATCGTTATAAATTATATTAAAACTATTATTTACACCTCTGGACAGGTCTCTAAAGAACAAGAAAATATCTTCAGACAATCTATTGCAAACTTATCTGAATCAAAAAGAGAAAAAATTATAGAAATCTTACAAAAACAATTATCAAGATGCAATTGTAAGTTTATTATTATTGACCTTTCTGGTGGCGATCATTATTTACCCTTGAAAATAATTGGGACAAACTAATGATTTTTGAGTTCTCAGCTGGAGGTGTCGTTTATAAAAAAATAGAAGATACTTACAAAATAGTTCTTTGCCTGCAACAAAAACTATCGGGATCAAAAGTGTATTGTCTTCCAAAGGGCCATATAGAAAAGAATGAAGATCCAAAATTAGCAGCCTTAAGAGAAGTTGAAGAAGAAGCTGGCATAACAGCAAAAATTATTAAACCACTTTCTCAGATTAGCTTTTTCTTTACCCAGAATAATAATAAAATTAAAAAGACTGTCTATTTCTATTTGATGGAATGTATTGATGAACATTTTACCCCAAATTTAGAGTGCGAAAAAATAATTTGGTGTAATGAACATGAATCTTTGGAGCTTGACCCCTATTCAACTGAAAAAAAGGTAATCAAAGAGGCTTTTCAATTTCTAAAAAACTCTGGTCAAGAAAAAACGGTTGAGCCCCAACATCATCGTGAAGTTCAGTCACGATAAAATCGCGTCTGTTCACAAATAACTCTCTGCAAAGCATATTATTTAAAGCATGCCCAGATTTAAAAGCTCTTATATGACCAATTACAGGATATCCCAAAAGAGCAATATCCCCTATCAAATCCAAGATTTTATGTCTTACAAACTCATCTTCATATCTTAACCCTTCTTTATTTAAAATACCCCTATCACTAATAACAACAGCATTTTCTAAGCTTCCTCCTAATGCAAATCCATTTTTTTTAAGATACTCAACTTCTTTTAAAAATCCAAATGTCCTTGCCTTTGCAATTTCTTTCTCAAAACT
Organism: Pseudomonadota bacterium; assembly: GCA_026418415.1. Taxonomy (GTDB): domain Bacteria; phylum CALINM01; class CALINM01; order CALINM01; family CALINM01; genus CALINM01. Next base: position 12,834 of record JAOABK010000024.1, read on the forward strand.
TTCGGGTGTCGCTATGAAGCTAAAACTTTGCTTACCAATTAGGGGATGGGGAAAATCAATAGTAAAATCTATTCTAAAATCTGATGAAGGCAGTATTTCTATATATTTCTCTCCCTCAGAGAATCGAACAGGATTTTTTACAGAAATAAATTTTCTGAATCTTTTTTGTTCTATTATCCCAGCTTTTTTTAATAGATAAACAAAGGGAGCAGAACTACCATCCATAATAGGCACTTCATCTCCTTCAACCTCTATGATAACATTATCTACATCCATACCCCTTAGAGCAGAAATTAAGTGCTCTATAGTTCTAAAGCAAACATTATCTTCCCCAATGGTAGTAGCAAGTGTAGTGTCTAATACCTTATCAAAGGAAGCAACAATCTCTGATGGAAATTCTTCATTTACATTAACAAAGATATAACCTGAATTTTCAGGTGCTGGTCTTAAAGTTATCCTTGCCTTTTTTCCCGAATGTAGACCAATTCCACCTATACTAATAAAGCCTGCAATTGTTCTTTGATATATTCTTTTCATTTTCTAAAAAAAAGATTTAGTATTATCGTCAATATAATGCTAATTATTATAGAAGTTACTATAGGAAAATAAAATACAAACCTCTCTTTTTTAATATAAATGTCGCCTGGAAGCTTACCTATATGAGGAACTTTTCCTATTATAGATATAATTAGACCAATTATAATAAGGAAAATCCCGATAGTTATAAACATCTTACCAAAATCAAAAAATCCCTGTCCCATTTTTATAAAACCTCTCCTTTTCTGAGAAAATACATCCACAGTAGTTTTGTCTATAGAGTTCTAAAGCTTTTGATTTTTCAATCCCATATTTCCAGCCGTTTCTAAAATCCTTATATAAAAACTCAATACCCTCTCTTCTTGCTATTTCATTACCAACATCTAATATTAGTTCATGTTTCTGCCTTTTGCTGTATAGTAAGGTTGTAGAGAAGGCATCCATGCCAATCTTTTTTGCAACCTTTGCTGTTTCTCCCAATCTCATTTTGTAGCAGTAAAAGCATCTATTTTCTAAATTATTTATTATTTTTTTAAAAAATTCTTCCACTTCATAACCACCAAATAATAATTCTATCTTTTCAATCTTTGAGTATCTAATCAAACTTTCCCTTCTCAATATAAACTCTTTTGAGGGCTGAATATTAGGATTATAGAAGAATCCCTTTATATCATGCTGATCCTTTTTTAACTCTTCAATAGGAAAAATTGCACATGGAGCACAACAGATATGCAATAAAATCTTTTTTCCCATAAAACTAATTAACTTCTTTTATTGACACTGAAAAGCTTTTGCTCATTCCTTCAAGCATTCTTCCAATTGCATTGTGAAGCGACATAGTTAAAAGTGTATCACTGGTAATAATTTTATTATCCTTCATTTTACTAGTACCGATGCCTTGCCATATAACACTCTCTTTTTCGAAGGAAAACAATTTTCCATAAACTATTACTCTTGACTCATAATCCATTGCTTTTGGCAAAAAACCTTTATTCAAAAAAATTTTTAATTTATATGATAAAGAGGTTGGTTTATCAATTTTAACAACTTTTGCCTCTTTAATCTCTCCAAATAAAATATAATCAACTTGATAATTTTTTTTCAAGTACTCATATTCAATAGAATTTTTTGGGGGTAAATCTATAATTGGTATCACTGTAATTGAAGCAAACTCCCATTTGTTTTTCAATATTTCCTCTGTTAGTTTTAAAGACATTTGAGTGACTGTTGATTTTATAAGTCCCAATTCTCTGCCATAATTCATTACATCTGTTCTTAAATCTCTATAATGGCTTACTCCAATGGTTATCTTCTTAGGTGGTCTAACAAGACTAAAATCCTTGACCTCTCTATCGTAATCCTCTTTCGTCAAGCTCACTGTTTTAGAACAGGCTATCAAAAAAAACGATAGGAAAAATAATAAAAAAAATCTTGTATTAATCAATCACTATCTCCCTAACTTCTCCTTTATTACCTAATCCTGCCATTTTCTTTCCTCTAACATCAATTTCAACAACACCAGCGTTGCCAAGCTTAATTTTTAAACCACTTTTATACGTAAATTCTCTCTCCTCACCACCAATTAAAAGTCCCTGAAAAATTTTCGTGTCCCCATCTTTTATTTCAATCCAACAATCCTCTTTTGCCCTAACAGTTATATTATCTTTCCCCTCTTTTATTTGCATTAATTTCTTCTTCTGTTCATGTAAAGCAATCTCCTTTGCTGTAGTTAATGTTTTAAATCCTGATTCCTGTCTTCTTTCATAATCAGTTTTTGTCTTTCTATTAACATATTCAACCCTCGCCCAGGAAAAAAATATTAAAATTAAAACACCTACTACAAAAACATATCCTGTGTTTATATTGATTTTTCGTTTAACATTTTGTGGAGTAGTTTTTAACTCTGATTCTCCTATCCTTGTTTCCTTTTTATTTATATCTATGTACTCTGTATAATCTAAATTTAGAAAAGAAGCATAATTCCTTAAAAATCCCTTCAAAAAAATTTCTGCGGGAAATTTATCAGTTTCACCATTTTCTATTGATATTAAATATGTTGGATTAATCTTTAAAACATTAGATACATGCTCTATAGAAAGACCTTTTTCTTCCCTTTTTTCTCTTAAAACCTTACCAATTTTCTCTAAATCCTCTCTCTTCACCTTATGCCTTCCAGATAGCTTTTTGCTAAGCCAGAGAAAGGTCCTCTTGGATCAAGCCTCAAAACCTTTTCAAAATAGTTTCTCGATTTTTCTAAATCTCCCTTTGAAAAATATAACCTTGCAAGTAAAAAGTTACCTTCCACATCATTTTCAAAGACACTTAAAAATTTCAATAATAGTTTCTCAGCATCAACTAACTTGTTCTGTTCCATATATAATTTTGCAAGATTTATATATGCTGGAACAAAACTTGGATTCAAAATAACTGCTTCTTTATAACTTTTTTCTGCATCAACATAATTTTTCAAATTCTGATAGGCTAAACCCATGTTATTATATGCATATTCAGGGGTAGTATAAAAAATATTCTTAACCGCCTCTTGAAAGGCTTTAATAGCCTCTTGGTTTCTATTTAATTGAAGATATAAAACCCCTAAATTGTTATATGCATCAGAAAATTTATCATCAATGTTGATCGCTCTTTTAAATGATTCTTCTGCCTCTTTATATAGCTTTCTTTCTCTGTAAGCAAGCCCTAAGGCGTTCCATATATGTTTGTCATTCGGATTAATTTCTGATGCCTTAACAAGCTCTTGAAGGGCTCTTATAAAATCACCTTCCCTGTAATAGAGAACCCCCATCTCATAATGAATATTTGCTTCCTTAACTTGTTGTGCTGTGGGACCACAAGCAGAAAAAAGAATCAAAGAAACAAAAATTAGAAAAATTAATTTCTTTTTTTTATAAAAAATTTTTTTAACCATTTGACAAAAAATTTCTATCGTGTTTAATTATTATAGTAAGATAATATAACACCGAAAGGACATAGTCAATAAAAATGCCTCGAAGAAAGAAAACTGTTCTTGTTATAGATGATGAAGCTGATATGAGAACTCTATTTACTGAGATCTTCAAAAGTAAATATAAAGTAACTACTGCAAAAGACGGCGAAGAGGGATTAAAAAAAATCTTTTCTCTAAAACCAGACCTTGTGATCCTTGACATAAAAATGCCAAAAATGAATGGGCTTGAAGTATTAAGAAAGGCAAAGGCTTTTTACCCATCAATACCAATAATTTTATGTACCGCTTATTCATCATACAAAACAGTTTATGCAGCATCCCTTGCTGATGCTTTTGTTGTTAAATCACCAGATTTGAAAGAATTAATAGATACTGTAGACTCACTAATTACCCAATAGAATTAAAATCATTAGTCCAAATATTTACCAATAATTGGTTTTAATGATGTTTTTTTCTCTGAAGGTATAATTTTAGGATCAGTGATAATAGCATATTTTAGTGAGTTTTCACATTCACATATATTAATCTGCTCTAAAAAATCAGGTATTGACCTTACAATATCTTTAGATTTTTCAACATTTTCATTTAGAATTTTTATTATAGACTCTACACTAACTGCCTCTTCTACCTGATGCCAGCAATCATAATCTGTTGCTAAAGCGAGTGTCACATAACACATCTCTGCTTCCCTTGCAAGTTTTGCCTCGGGCATATTGGTCATCCCGATCACATCTACACCCATACTTCTCCAAAGGAAAGATTCTGCTTTTGTTGAAAATTGAGGACCTTCGATGCAAATATATGTACCTCCCTCCTTTAATGGATAACCCCTCGATAAAATTACCTTTCTAATAATTTCAAAAAAAGAAGGGCAGACTGGCTCTGCCATAGAGACGTGAGCAACTATGCCATCTCCAAAAAAGGTATTTTCCCTCATTTTGGTAAAATCAATAAATTGATCTGGAAGCACTAAACAACCCGGTGATATTTCTTCCTTCATACTACCTACTGCACTTATAGATAGTATCCTTTTCACCCCCAAGCTTTTAAGTGCATAAATATTTGCTCTATAATTTATTTCTGAGGGCATAATCCTATGCCCTCTTCCATGACGGGGCAAAAAGGCAAACTTTACCCCCTTGAGCTCCCCAACTATAATTTTGTCAGAAGGGTTACCAAAGGGTGTTTCAATTTCTATTTCCCTACTATTTTCCAGTCCTATATTATATAATCCACTACCACCTATAATACCTATCATTTCCATAAAGCCTCCCTACGAAACTTTTTTTTCATATTCACCCCTTAATTGTCCACAAGCAGCCATTATATCAGCACCCTTACTATCTCTAATAAAAGTCATAATTCCCTGTTCCTTCAAAACCTTCTGAAAAGCAAGTATTTTAGCCATCGAAGGGGTCTTAAAATCTCTGTCTCCCCAGCAATTATAGGCAATAAGATTTACTTTAACAGTCAATCCCTTCAATAACTCTACCAGTTTTTTGGCATCTTCTGGGCTATCATTCAATCCTTCAATTAGTACATAGGCAATTGTTATTTCTTCATCCTTCATAAGAGGGTATTTTTTTAATGAAGCCATTAAGGTTTTTAATGGGTATTTTTTATTTATAGGCATAATTTTATCTCTAACACTGTCGGTTACTGCATTTAATGAAACTGCTAATTTAACGCTAACATCTTTACCCAATTGCTCTATCTTATCTGCATAACCTGAGGTAGAGAGTGTTATTTTACGTGGAGAATAACCAAATCCATATTTGTTTTCTAAAATCTTAATAGCCTTTACTACATTATTGTAATTTGCGAGAGGCTCTCCCATGCCCATAAAAACTATATTACTTGGTTTTTGATTTGAAAATATAACCATTTCTATGAGTTGTGCTAATATTTCCCAGGTATCTAAATTCCTCTCAAAACCTCTATCTCCAGTATTACAAAACACACAACCCATAGCACATCCAATCTGAGAAGAAAGGCATGCGGTTATTCTACCATCTATAGGAATTAAGACAGACTCGACATAATCCCCAAATTGCGTTTTGAATAAAAATTTTATTGTACCATCTTCAGATTGTAAAGTATCTACAACCTCTAACCGATTAATTTCATAATTCTCTGATAAAAAAATACGAAACTGTTTAGAAATATCCGTCATCAAACTAAAATCTGTACAACACTTATCATATAACCATTTAAAAAGCTGTCTTACCCTAAACTCTTGGTGTCCAAGTTTCTTAAACTTTTCAACCAATTCTTCAAAACTAAAATTTCTTATGTCTTCCATCTTATAAAATATTATTCGCAAAACTCCAGATTACTGAAAAAATAAGCTATTTCATAGCTTGCTGTCTCTTTTGCATCAGAGCCATGAACAGAATTTTTCTCCACATCAATTGCAAACTCTTTTCTTATTGTTCCTTCTTCAGCATTTGCAGGATTTGTTGCACCCATAAGCTTTCGCCATTCAGAAATAGCATTTTCCTTTTCTAAAACCATAGCAATGCAAGGTCCAGAAGACATATAGTTAGTAAGGCTTTCAAAAAAGGGTTTTCCCTTGTGAACAGCATAAAAACCTTCAGCCTCTTTCTTTGTTAACCAAATCTTCTTCATGGCCACAATCTTAAATCCCGCTTCTTCAATTTTTGTTATGATTTTACCTGTAATATTTCTTTCAACAGCATCGGGTTTAATAATAGCAAAGGTTTTCTCCATCACGTCCTCCCAATTTTTTTGAATTATTATACAAGAATACTCTTAACTTTGCCAGTCTATTATCTTGATGTGTTTTTTAGTTTCTTCTCTGATAATCTAATCTGTCTTCTTCTCTCAGCCTCTTTGTACCTTCTTCTTTCTTCATCAGTCTCAAGTATAAGAGGCGGTACTTTTTTGGGTTTACCATACTCATCAAGGGCAACAAAAGTAAGATAGGCTGAAGCGGTATGTCGTATTTTTCCTGTCACTGGATTTTCTGCTTCTACCCTAACACCAACTTCCATTGAAGTATTGCCCACATAGTTAATAGAGGCTTTAAAAAAAACAACATCTCCAACATAAACAGGATGATGAAAATCAAGACTATCGATAGATGCTGTAACTACATTACTTCCCGCATGCCTTTTCGCTACAACACCAGCTGCAGTGTCAATTAACTTCATAATAACACCACCATGTACATTTCCAGCGGGATTAGCATCTTGTGGATTCATTTCCTGTGCGATTATGACGCTTGTTTCTTTTACAGTTTTGCCTTCCATAATAATATAAAAGGGGACCCAATGGGGTCCCCTTTAGGATTTATCCCTAAACCTTCATTTTTTCTATTGCTTCTTTTATTTCATCAACTGAAGCACCATCTTCTATAGTAGAGAGATCTCCTAAATCTTCTCCTGTCCAGAGCTTTTTCATGACCCTTCTCATAATTTTACCACTTCTTGTTTTAGGAAGCATCTTAACAAACTGAATATCTCTGATAACCACTATGGGACCCATTACCTTTCTTACATGCTGTATTAATTCTTTTTTCAACTCCTCAGATGGTTCAAAGCCTGTTTTCAATACCACAAAGGCACAGGCAACTTCACCCTTTAACTCATCTGGAACGCCTGAAACACCTGACTCAGCAACTGCGGGATGGGAAATTAAGGCATTCTCTATTTCAATTGTACCTATTCTGTGAGCAGAGATCTTTATAACCTCATCAGCTCTACCTACAAACCAGATATAGCCATCTTCGTCTCTATATGCACCATCACCAGAACAGTACATGCCTTTTAAGGTATCAATCTTTTCCCAGTAATCATTTTTATACCTTTCTGGTTCGCCCCAGAGAGTAGGAGTAAGACCAGGAAAGGGCTTTTTTATAACAAATATACCTTTTTCTCCAGGACCACAAGATTTCCCTGTTTTTTCATCAACAATATCTACTTGCACCCCAGGAACTGCTAAAGAAGAAGATCCTGGCTTTATAGGATAGAGCCCTAATCCATAGGGATTACCAATAACAGGCCCTGATGTCTCCGTTTGCCACATATGATCAATTACTGGAATTCTATTTTGAAAGACTTCTAATTGTAACCATTCCCATGCAGCGGGATTTAAAACTTCTCCTGCACAAAAAACCCTTTCAACGGAACTTATATTGTGTTTTCTTGCTTCTTCGACACCTAACTTCATTAGACCCCTTACACCTGTAGGAGAAATCCAAAGTGCTGTCACCTTATTTCTCTCAATTACATCCCATATCATATCCTTTCTTGGATAATCAGGGGTTCCTTCATATAACACAGTTGTACATCCAGAAACAAGGGGGCCATAGACATTATAGCTATGTCCAACAATCCAACCGATATCTGAAGTTGCAAACCAAACATCATCGGGACGAATCTTATAAATCCATTGTCCCATGGAATAAACATACTGTTGATATCCACCATGAACATGTACAGTAACCTTTGGCTTTGCGGTTGTACCAGATGTGGGAAGTAGAAATAGAGGCTCATTAGATTCCATCATCTCCACTTCATCGCTCTGACCTTCTCCTAATTTTAAAAAGTCTTCCCAGAATATATCTCTACCTTCTTTCATAGGTCTTTCTTTGTCATGAGTTCTTTTCAATACAACAACCTTTTTTACCTGACCTGGTGGGACTTCGTTTAAGGCATCATCAATAACCTTTTTTAGTTCAATAGTTGCGCCACGTCTATGATTTACATCCTGAGTAAGGATATACTCAGCACCTGAAAGATTTATTCTATCAGCAACTGCCTTATAGGAAAAACCAGCGAAAATCACTACATGAATCGCACCTATCCTTGAGCAGGCAAGCATGGAAGCAACTGGTTCAATCCCCATGGGCATATAAATAACTACCCTATCTCCTTTTTTAACCCCCATACCTCTTAGTGCAGCTGCATATTTTTTAACAAGATGGAGAAGCTGTGCATAAGTTACAACCCTTGTCTCGCCAGTTTCAGCTATTTCTGAGACAATTGCAGCCCTGCCACCTCTTCCTTTCATTACATTATAATCAACTGCGCTAAAACATATATTGGTAAGTCCTCCAATGTACCATTTAAATGTGGGATAATTCCACTCAAAAACCTTATCCCATTTTTTGAACCAATATATCTCGTCCATTGAGCATAATGCTGCTTGTTCCCAAAATCCCTCTAAGTCTTCATATCCCCATTTTAGAAAAGACTGGACCTGCGGTGGTATTAAATATACTTTACTCCCCTCTTTTTCCATGACGCCCTCCTTGATTAATGGTTTGCAAAAAACCTATCAAAATAAAACAAAGATGTCAAATAAAAATTTTATTTTCAAAAAAATTGTTTTATTTTTAATAAAACTACTCTTCTATATAGCCTAATCTATGGGAAATTTCTTTTGCAGCTTCTTTAACTAATGGTATAAAAAAGTTTTTTAGCTTCTCATCATCCATTCTTAATGAAGGAGCTGAAACTGATATGGCACCAACTATTTTTCTTGTATAATCCCTTATGGGTGAAGCAACACACCTAACACCTAAATCTAATTCTTCAAGATCAAGGGCATAGCCATTTTCTTGAACCTCTTTTAACTGTTTGAATAACTCTGTTCTACTTGTTATCGTATTTGGTGTGAACCTTTTCAATTCCTCTTGAGGGAAAATTTTTAATAATTCGTCCTCTGTTTCATTGCTTATTAATACTTTACCAGAAGCACAAGCATAAAGAGGCAACCTCTGCCCAATTCTACTTGTAACTTTTACAACCTGATTTGCCTCTAAACCATCGATATAAACACAACCATTTCCTCTTAAAACACTAATATATATATTCTCGTTGCATTTTGAAAGAAGCTCTCTCATAACAGGGTGGGCCTGTCTTAAAAGCCCTAAATGTTTAATAAAATGCTGTCCTAATTCAAGAACTTTAACACCTAATTTATAATTACCTGTCTGTTTGTCCTGCTCTATGTACCCTCTTGATTCAAGAGTTGCAAGTAATCTAAAAACATTATTTTTATGTAAATTTAATTTCTTGCTTAATTCTGTAACTCCCAACTCATCATTTTCACCTTTAAAAGCTTCCAATAAATCAATTGCATGCATAACAGATTGAATTACATAGTCTTTCTTATTTCTCTTTCTTTCTTTTGGCCTGTTCATAAACATACTCCTCTTTTAATTTTAAAAAAATCAAAACATCATAATTACAATAATTTACATTATGTTTGATAAATTAGTCAAGAATTTTTAAAACTTTGTTTCTTTTTTCAAACATAAGAAAATTTTCACAATTCTATTAATATTACTTTTACTTGACTTTAATGAAAAACTTATGATAATTAGAATGCAATAAAACTTTGAGGAGGGAAGTATGTCAGAAAAAAAGAGTTATGAGTCTTTATCTCAAGAATCAAGGAAGTTCTATCCACCTAAAGAATTCGTTGAACAAGCTTACGTAAAAAGCTATGAGGAGTACAAAAAACTTTACGACAGGTCAGTTAATGATCCTGAGGGGTTCTGGTCCGAAATGGCAAAAGAACTTGTTGACTGGTATGACAGCAACTTCAAAAAAGTAGAGTATTATGACTTTGAAAATGCAATTATTAAGTATTTTGAGGGGGGCAAGTTAAATGTTAGTTACAACTGCTTAGATAGGCACATTAAAACATGGAGAAGAAACAAGGCAGCTCTTATTTGGGAAGGCGATAACTACGAAACTAAAACAATAACCTATCAACAGCTTCACAGAGAAGTTAACCGCTTTGCAAATGTTTTAAAAAAGTTAGGTGTTAAAAAGGGTGATAGGGTTACTATTTACATGCCAATGATTTTAGAACTTCCCATTGCGATGCTTGCTTGCGCAAGGATAGGAGCGATTCATAGCGTTATTTTTGGTGGTTTTTCACCTGCTTCAATAGTCGATAGGGTTGAAGATGCAAAGTGTTCATATTTAATCACAGCAGATGAAGGATTAAGAGGTGGAAGAATAGTTCCTCTTAAGAAAAACGTTGACGAAGCTCTTAATGACCCAAGAGCATCTACAATTAAAACTGTCATAGTATTTAAAAGAACTGGTAACCCCGTTAATATGAAAGAAGGAAGGGATTACTGGTGGCATGAACTAATGGCTGATCCTGAAATTAGTGACTATTGTGAACCTGAAGTAATGGATGCCGAAGATCCGCTTTTTATTTTATATACCTCAGGAAGTACAGGAAAACCCAAAGGTGTTTTGCATACAACAGGTGGATATCTTGTTTACGTTACTGCAACATTTAAATATGTCTTTGATTATAAAGACCATGATGTATATTGGTGTACAGCTGATATTGGTTGGGTAACTGGTCATAGTTATATAGTTTACGGACCACTTTCTTTTGGTGCCACATCACTTGTATTCGAAGGTGTTCCTAACTATCCAAAGCCAGATAGGTTCTGGGAAACTGTTGAAAAATATAAAGTTAATATCTTTTACACTGCCCCAACCGCAATAAGAGCCATGATGAGAGATGGTGACCAGTGGCCAAACG
>JAOABK010000025.1 GCA_026418415.1 Pseudomonadota bacterium
AAACAGGATAGGTAAAAGCACCTGAGGATGTTGTTTGAACCTTTGAATCTATTGCTGCATTAGCAAAAAGAAATAGCTTTTGGTTTAAAGAATCTAATAAAAATATATAATTATTATCAGTAAAAATACCGCTAACTGTGAGCGCTTCCCCACTAAGAGGATTTAAACCATGTACAACAAACTGCCTTGCACCAATAGTTCCAGGATTACAATTATAGCCTGACCCAGAATTTACAAAAATCTGTACTTTACCCTTTGGCCTTCCTGAATATGTTGTAAGCCTATCATACTGTCTTTTAAAGGGATTCCACTTTAATGTAAGCTGAAAGTAAGGAGTAAAATTACCATAATCAGAAACAAGAAGCTTGCCAGTACTGTTATCAAATGTCAGTCCTGAAGGCATATAAAACTGTCCATTACCAAATGATGAGGTTGCATTTTGTATAGGAAAAGGCCCATTTCCTACAAGACTTACAAAGGCACCTGTAGAGAGCATATAAGTTTTTATATATTTATCCTCCATATCAGTAACATAAATATAATTGTCTGGTCCTACCGCAACATCCGATGGCTTTATAATATTTTTAAATGACTCAGATCCACTGAACCCACTCCCAAAAGAAGCTAATAAATTTGCATTTGAGGCATCAAAAATCTTACCCCCATTGCTTTCAGTAGCAACTATTACCCTATTGTTTGCAAAAGCAACCCCTATTGGCCTGTTTATATTAACAAAGGTATTAACATTTTTTGCAGGGTCAATTTTAAATATTTTATTAGCACCATAATCCGCAACATAAACATTAGTTCCATCGGTCGCTATCCCAATGGGACTTATAAATCCCTTCTCGGACCCTAAAATGGCATTTAAAGTAAAGCTTGGAGATTGAGCAAAAGTTTTATCAGTTAATACAACCATTAAAAACATAAACATTAATAAATAAATCTTTTTTAACATTTTAGCCTCCACTTTATGTGGTTTCTCATCTATAAAAATATATACAAAAAACATGCCTAAATAAAAAACTAAATTACAACAGTGATTAATTAGTTAAATATTACTTTTTTTTTATATATAATGTCAATAAAAAATAAAACTTTTTAATGTTTTTTTTAATGAATTTTTAATTTAAAATCAAAACTACGCCAAATAACAAAATTATCTTGAACCAGTTAGGGAATTTTTAAGGGGAATCTCAAGAATATATCTGCCATCAACTTTTTCCACTGTTCCTATTCTCAAAGGCTTCCGCTCTTTAACGTAATATTCACTTTCCCCTTTCCTTTCTAAAACTAACAACATTAAATCAAATTTCATATACCATGCTTGAAATGTCTTTTCGCCAGGTTTATCAAAGATGAATAGCATACCCTGTGCGCCTGTTCTTTCTAAGGTACTTAAATCTACATTAGACAATCCCTTTTCCCTTTCTTCATCAGTTTTTGCAACAAAAACAACCATTTCCCTTCCATTTACATTAATTTTGATCTTTCTAAATTTACTAAGATCTTTTGAATACAACGAAGAAACATTAAATAGAATTAATAAAATGATTACTTTTATTAAACCTAATTTACTCAATTTAAACCTCTATTTTATTTAAAAACTCAATTTTAAAAATTTTAAAAATAGGTTGAACTAACGTTTTATCACTTAATTCTCTAAGCCTTATTACAGATTGATTATATTTTTCAGCAAGTTTATGTATTTCTTCATTTATATTTAAAACATTTTCTTGTAAATCGGATAAAAAATCAAACTTTTTAATGTTTTCTGTTATTTCATGCTCAATTGATAATTTTTTATATATGTCCTTAGAAGCTTTAGATGATTTGATGAGAATTAATATTTCGCTTATTTTTTCGGATAAATTTTCTGTTTCTAATAAGCGTCTATTGATGAACTCTTTAATACAATCATGTCTTTTATCACAGAGCCTTATTAATTTGCCAAGTATTTCTTGTGCATTGTGTTTAATATGCATTATTTTATAAAGCCAAAAACCAACCCAAAAAACAAAAAAGATTACAATAACTAAAATAAGAAAATATACATAAAACATATAATTACCATTCGCATTTTTTCATATTTTTTTTACCAATACTTAATTTATAAAACATAATTTTACAGGAATGTTCGAGGGTGGATGTATATGAAAAGGCTTCTTCAAGCATCATCCCCGTTGAAAAACTTCCATGCCCCTTTAGCATTACAACTTTAAATTCCTTCAGATATTCTGGAATTATATTAGCAACCTCTTTTGAACCAACCGTTTTGCTCGCTGAAACGACTGGAACCTTTTTTAATATATAACTACCCTCTGAATCCTCAAGGATTATTTCATCACAGATCATTGATAATGCAGTCGCCAAAGGGGGATGGGCATGAAATATTGCAAGAGCAGATGTCCTTTTGTAAATCTCTCTGTGAACAACTATCTCCGTTGAAGCCAAACTTATGTTTGAATCCACCCCATCGATAACTGTTTCTATAACATCCTCTTCTGATATACAGCCCAACATAGAACCTCTTCTTGTTATATATATTTTCTCTCCCACCCTTACACTCATATTCCCGCCATGGGAAGAAAAAAGACCCTGTTCCCAAGCAAGTTTTCCAATTTTTGCAAACTCTTCCCACATTTTTTACTCCAAAAGCCAAGAAAGATCTAATTCTTTTAATTTTTTATATTGGGGTTCACCTTTTTCATTCCAACCCCTTGCTATATAATATTCATTAAGCATGCTCTCATACTCATCAAAAGTCAACCTTTGAGGAAGAAAATCATCTTTTTTATCAAATCCCGCTCTGATATTGAATATTCTCTCTAAATTGTATATCCTCTCACCTATTCTTTGATAGTCCACTGTTGTGAGATCCCACCCCATAAATGCGTTAAGCAATCTTGATAAATAATCATCTGTAACAGCAATACCCAAAAACCTACAATATATTGCACTATCACAAACTGCATGACTGTTTTGTAAGTAAATTACTATTCCTGCCTTTCCTTTCGAAAGCTTTCTGTTAATCAATTTCGGTATACCCAGAACCTCAGGGGCTAACATATAAGCTCTTAAGTGACATCCACCCCTATTTGATGTTCCATAAGCAAGAGCCATTCCATAAATTCCCTTTGGATGATAAGCGGGTAGTTCAAGACCTTTGACAGTCATAGAAACCTCTTTTCGCCCAAATTTCTCCGCCAATCTTTTACTGCCAAGGGATATGTCTTTACCCTCATCTTCAGCTTCTAATGTTTTATTGATTAATCGGAAAACCAAATTCTTATCACCAAAGGGTAAACTATTTAATTCCATATAAGCAGAGATACTTCCCCCAAGAGATATTGTATCAACACCATACTCTGCACAAAGCCTGTTAAATTCAATAACTGCATCGAGATCTGATATGCCTAAATTAGCACCTAATGCCCATAGTGTTTCATATTCTGGGCCTTCCCCACTTTTTGTTATTCGACCACAAGCAACTTTACAACTATAACAAGCCCTTCTTTTTATAACTCTTTCTTTAAGCGCCTCTCCAGATATTTTATCTGCCTCTTTAAAATGCATCTCTTTAAAATTCTTATGGGGAAGAAGGTTTAATTCGTTTATTAAATTCATTAGTACAGATGTGCCAAACTCTGGCAGGCCCTGAGAGGTAATTGGATTGCCATAAAGCCATTTATCGATCTCATCATTTATATATTTAAATCTTTCTCTATCAATGGGTTCAAAATTAACTTTATCAACTTTTTTCACAATAATTGCCACAAGGTTCTTTGAATTAAAAAGGCATCCACCACCACCCCTACCAAAGAATCTACCATCAGATATTAGATTTGAAAAAAGGATACCCCTTTCAGCAGAAGGCCCACACATAATATATGAGACGGCATCCCCATATATTTTTTTAACTTCCTTTACTCTATCAGAAATTTTTAATTGAATAAGATTTTCTGCACTTTCTATTTTTATTTTTTCACCTTCAATATAAATTAATGATGGTTTTGCAATTTTTCCTGTAATAACAATACCATCTATGCCATTCCTTTTTAAATGAAGCCCTGCATATCCTCCACAGGAGCTATCAAAGATTGTCCCTGTAAGGGGAGATTTAAAAACACAATGAAATCTACCTGTAAGTAAGCCAGAACTGCCTGTTAAAGGACCGGTTAAGAAAAAAATCGGGGATTTTTCATCAAAAGGGTCAATTTCTGGTTTTGCAAAATCAAAAAAAAGCCTTACTCCAAGCCCTCTGCCACCCAAGTAATCTTTTAAGATAGAGGGGTGAATATTAATTTTTTTAACCTCCTTTGAACTCAAATTAATATGAAATAATTTATAATCCATATCTATTTTAGGGATCCCTTAAAATCAGATATGTTTAAGAGTTTGATAGAGGTCTTTTCATATAGTTCCTCTATTAATTTTTTTAAAGACCTGCAAAATAGGGGATGGATAAAATCACCTTGAAGCTCTATTAGAGGATATAGGACAAAAGTCCTTTTATGTAATTGGGGGTGGGGAACTGTAATGTCTAAATCAATATAAATTTTATCTTCAAAAAACAATATATCTAAATCTATAATTCTTGGACCATATTTTACTGTCTTTGTTCTTCCCATCTTTTTTTCTACATTTTTTAAAAACAAAAACAGTTCTTGTAAACTGTATGTTGTATCAATTTTCAAAACCCCATTTATAAACTCGGGCTGGTCTTTGTAGCCAACAGGCTCAGTTTCATAAAGACTGGAACAAATAACCGAAACTATTTTTTTATTTTCCTTTAAATATTCTATCGCCTTTTTAATGTTACAAATTTTATCTCCTAAATTTGATCCAATGCCTATATAGGCCAACATTTTAGAATTTGACCTTTGATATTCTATCAAGGGCTTCAATTAACCTATCTTTACTAACAGTAAGGGCAATTCTAAAATATCCTTCTCCATAAGTACCAAACCCTACTCCAGGTGTTAATACAACACCAGTTTCTTCGAGTATTTTCCCGCAAAAAGTTCTTGAATCAATGTTATTTGGCGTTTTTACCCAAACATAAAATGTCGCTTTTGGATAAAAAACTTCATAACCGAGACTCTGCAATTTTTGCACAACCATATCGCGTCTTTCTTTATAAATGTTTCTGTATTGCTCAACAACAGTTTGATCACCAGTTAACGCTTCAATACCTGCTTCCTGTACTGCCTGAAAAATACCTGAATCAACATTTGTCTTGATTTTACCCAATCCCTCAATAATTGACTTGTTCCCCACAGCAAAGCCTATACGCCACCCTGTCATGCTATAGGTCTTCGATAGAGAATGCATCTCGATAGCAACTTCCTTGGCTCCTTCAACATTAAAGATACTAATAGGTGGCTCCTCATAAAACAGTTCTGAGTATGCCATGTCGTGGCAAACAATAAACTTATACTTTATGGCTAAAGAAATTACTTCTTCAAAAAAAGATTTATCTGCTGTTGCAGAGGTGGGGTTGTTTGGATAATTTATATGCATTATTTTCGTTTTCTTTAAAACTTCTTCTGGTATAGCTTTTAAGTCTGGAAGAAAATTGTTCTCTCTTCTTAGGGGCATTATATAAGATATACCACCAGCGAAAATGGTTCCTATATTATAAACAGGATATGCAGGATCGGGAACTAAAACATAATCCCCAGGATTAACAAATGCAAGAGGTATATGGGCTATGCCTTCTTTCGAGCCTATTAGTGATACTATCTCATTTTCTGGATTAAATTTAACGCCAAATCTCTTCTCAATCCACTGGGATGCAGAATTTCTGAATTCATATAATCCTTCATAATCAGGATACTTATGATTCTTTGGATCCTCTACAGCTTTTTTTAATCTTTCAACTATGTGTTGTGGTGTTGGCAAATCGGGATCACCAATACCTAAACTAATGATGTCTATGCCTCTGCTTGCTACTTCTTTCTTTTTTCTATCAATCTCTGCAAAAAGATAGGGAGGTAGTTTTTTTAATCTTTCTGCCTTTTCAAACTCCATTGCATACTCCTTTTATGATTTTTTAACAAAATTAGTAAGTGTACCAATCCCATCGATTTTAATTTCTACTTTATCACCATCCTGCAAAGCACCTATACCCGCTGGAGTCCCAGTTGCTATAACATCACCTGGTAGTAATGTCATAACACCGCTTATAAAAGAAATAAGTTTGTCTACACTAAAAATTAAATCACAGGTATTTCCCGACTGAACAACTCTGTCGTTTAGGATCGTATAAATATTTAATGATGCTGGATCACATTCGGTCTCTATCCACGGTCCAATGGGTGCAAAAGTATCATATCCCTTAGCCCTTGTCCATTGACCATCTTTTTTTTGATTGTATCTTTCTGTTACATCGTTAAAACATGTATATCCTAAAATATAATTCCTTGCATCTTCAATGCTTACATTTTTGGCTCTCCTACCAATCACAACCCCAAGCTCACACTCGTAGTCAACTCTTTTAAAATCCTTTGGTAAAATAATATAATCATTTTGACCAATTACTGCTGTTGAAGGCTTGAGAAAGATTATTGGCTCTTCAGGTAAATCTTTTTTCATTTCCTCGGCATGGCTTTTATAATTCAAACCTACAGCTACAATTTTTGAAGGTTCACAGGGCGGTAGAATTTTTAGATTCTTTAGATCAAATACCTCTCCTGTTTTTTGAAAATCCTTAGTAATAAAAGGATTGTTTTTTATTGTATAAAAAAAATCTTCCTCAACAATTCCGTATTTTTCTATGTTTTCGTGTAAAACTCTCGCTATTTTCATGTTACAATCCCAAAACCTCTTTCATACCATAAAATCCCGGTTTTTTATTATAAACCCATTTGACCGCTCTTATAGCCCCCCTTGCGAAGTTTTCCCTGCTATGGGCTCTGTGAATAAGTTCTATTCTTTCACCCATTCCACCAAATATAACTGTATGTTCACCTACTACGTCTCCAGCCCTAAGGGTTTGCATGCCAATCTCTTCCTTTTTTCTTTCACCAATTAGTCCTTTCCTTTCATAAACTGCAGATTTATAGTAGTCCCTGTTTAATGCTTCTGCAACTACCTGCCCTAATTTAACCGCAGTCCCACTTGGAGCATCCTTTTTCATCCTGTGATGAATCTCAAGTATTTCAACATCATATTCATCACCAAGTACCTTCGCAGTTTCATAAACAAGTTTAAATAAAAGATTTACTCCTAAACTCATATTAGGACTCATAACACAAGGAAAACTATTTGCACACTCCTTTATAAACTCCACCTGATCTGGGTCAAACCCAGTTGTACCAATAACCATAGGAAATCCAATCTCTTTTGCAAGCTTTACATTATCAAGGGTTGAATATATATGGGTAAAATCAACCACTACAGCATCTTTCTGAGCTATATCTTTTAAAGAAGGAGCTATTTTAATCCCCTGATTTCCACCAAACTTAGATGCATCATCGCCTATAAAAGGGCTATCTGATCTCTCAACCGCTCCAACAAGTTTTAAATCTGGATCTTCTTTAACCAATTTTAGTATTGTACTACCCATTCTGCCAGCAGCACCTAAAACAATTACTTTTATCACTTTTTACTCCTTATTTAACTAACTTGTATTTTTGAAGAACCCCTTTCAATTTACTTAAATTTACTTCGCTCATTTCGCATAAAGGGAGTCTTACTTCTGGGCATATCATTTTCATCATTCCCATAGCTGTTTTTACTGGGACTGGATTTGTCTCGATAAAAAGAGCTTTCATAAGGTCGTAATATTCATAATGGATTTTTTTTGCTTCTTCGACTTTTTTATTTAAATATAGAGAAACCATCTTCGCAATTTTATCTGGAATTATATTTGAAGCAACAGATATAACACCTTTACCGCCGAGGGCAAGCATTGGCAATGTCATCGCATCATCACCAGAAAGAACAACAAAGTCCTCATTTGTACTTCTTATTATTTCAGTAACCTGCTCTAAACTTCCTGAAGCCTCCTTTATCCCCACTATATTTGGTATCTTAGCCAATCTCGCTACTGTTTCAGGAAGCATATTTACACCTGTTCTTCCTGGTATATTATAAAGAATTATTGGAATATCAATTGTTTCTGCAATCTTCTTAAAATGTCTATATAACCCCTCTTGAGTTGGTTTATTATAGTAGGGGCAAACGAGTAATGCTCCATCTGCACCTGCTTTTTTTGCAAATTCTGTCAACTCAATCGCTTCATCAGTACTATTTGCACCAGTACCTGCTATTACTGGAACCCTTTTTTTAACATGTTTAACTGTCAGTTCGATAACCTTTTTGTGTTCATCATAAGAAAGAGTGGGAGCTTCTCCAGTAGTACCACAGGGAACAATCCCATCTATGCCTTTTTCAATTTGAAATTCAATTAGTCTTTTTAAAGCGTTAAGGTCTAAGTTCCCTTTCTTGAAGGGAGTAACTAAAGCGGTTATTGCTCCTTTAAACATAATATTCCCTCCTACCCCGATATTATCTCATCGAGGTATAAATTGCCTTCACATATAATTTTAACTGCCCCCTCGAGATAAACATCCTTGAAAGTATTATTTTCCCAACTGAAGTAGATATATAGTTTCTCTCCCCCAGTTGTTATAACTTCTACAGGTGATTTAACTTTATTTAAATAACCAAAAATAAGCGCTGAGGCTGATGCACCTGTACCACAGGCAAGGGTCTCATCTTCTACTCCCCTTTCATAGGTTCGTACTTTAATCACATTTTCTCCTATGGGAGAGACAAAATTTACATTTGTACCCGCAGGGCTAAATCTCTCATGAAATCTTATTTTTCTTCCAAGTTCTTTAACAGGCAAATCATCAACACCCTCTTCAAAAAAAATTACAAAATGGGGAACACCAGTATTTATAAAATGACCTTTAATTATATCTCCATCAACATAAATATCAACGTTGGGAATAAAATTTACAGGGTCAGAAAGCCTAATCTTTGCTAAATTACCTTTTACATAAGCATGAATAACACCAGCAAGAGTCATAAAGGCAACTTCTTTCTTTCCTGTAAGCATTGAATACAGCCTCCCCGCACATCTTGAACCATTTCCACACATTTCAGCCACAGTCCCATCGGAATTAAAAAAATCCCATCTAAAGTCAAGTCCCTCGTATTTGTTAAGAACTATTAAACCATCAGCACCTACACCATTATTTCTATTGCAAACAAAAGGAGTTATCTTCTTAAAGAATTCAAACTCAAACTTATCATCAAAATTATTTATTATAATGAAGTCATTGCCAGAACCACTTACTTTGTAAAAATGCAGTTTTTTTGACATTTTACTCTACCTTTATTTGTGGGATATTTTCTTTTGATACCAAATCTTCTAAAGTGTCCCTTTCTCTGATACAGTAATATTTATCATTGTATACGAGGATTTCTGCTGGTTTTAATCGGGAATTATAATTTGATGCCATACTAAAACCATATGCGCCTGCGCTCATCACACAAAGTAAATCCCCTCCTTCTGGCTCAGTAATAGTTCTCTCTTTCGCCAAATAATCTGTTGATTCACAAACTGGACCAACGATATCCACTGAAACATTGTTACCCTCTTTCTTAATTACTGGAACTATACTATGGTAGGACCCGTATAATGCAGGTCTCGCTAAATCATTCATTGCTGCATCAACAACTATAAATTTTTTTTCTGAAGTATCTTTCTTATACAAAACCTTAGTCAACAAAACACCCGCATTACCTACAATAACCCTACCTGGTTCAAAGATTAGTTTCTTATTAATACCTTTAAAATATTTAAGAACTGCCTCTCCATACTCGTTTGGATGAGCAGGTTCTTCATCTTTATAGGTAATACCAAGCCCACCCCCTAAATCTACATACTTTATATTGATCCCCAGACTCTCTATCTTTTCTATTAAATTAAGCATCTTTTCGACAGCCTCATTGAAGGGGTCTAACTGTGTAATTTGAGACCCAATATGGCAGTCTATGCCAACTACTTCTATGTTATTTAAATCCAAAGCTCTTTTATAGGCTTCAATTATCTTTTCATGGGGAATCCCAAACTTATTCTTTTTTAAACCTGTTGATATATAAGGATGTGTCAGAGGATTTACATCTGGATTCACCCTAAAGGATATGGGGGCTTTTTTACCTAATCTTCCAGCAACTTTATCAATAGCGTATAATTCGGCCTCAGATTCTACATTGAACATTAAAATTCCTGCTATTAAGGCCATCTCGATCTCGTCTTCTGTTTTACCAACACCAGAAAACACTATCTTCGAAGGATCTGCCCCTGCTTTCATTGCACGATATAATTCACCTTTTGATACAATATCAAATCCACTTCCTGCCTGAACTAAGAGGTTTAATATTCCAATATTACTATTCGCCTTGATGGAATAACAAATTAAATGATCATGGGACTTAAAAGCATTATCAAAGGCGTGGTAATGTCTCAAAATTGTTTTTCCACTATAAACATATAGCGGTGTACCAAACTCTTTTGCTAAGTTTTCTAAAGCTACATCTTCGCAGTACAAATCTTTTCCACGGTAATTGAAATAATTCACTTATCAAAGACCTCCAAATAAGATATTTGCATATTTTAAAAATATTACCCTGAAAAATCAATAAAATTAGTTGTTAAATCAATAAATAATCCCTATAATTATCAGTTTAGATTTTTTAAAGGAGTTCAAATGAAAGCATGCTTAACTGGTTTTGAGAAGACAGGTAAAACAACCTTATTTAAAGCAATTACTGGAATTGATGTGCCCATAAATTTAGGACAGACACCTGAAAATATGATCCACGAAGGGGTCGCTATCGTAGAAGATCAAAGAATTACAAAGTTATCGGCAATGTTCAATCCCCGAAAGACTACATATGCAACAATTAAATATGTTGATTTACCGGGCATTTCAAAAAATGATCAACAGAGAAACCAAAAAATCTTTGAAAATATAAAAGATGCAGAAGTCTTAATACACGTAATTAGGGCATTTAATGATTCAGCAACGATACATCCCTTTGGAGAAATTGACATAGAAAGAGACATAAAGTCTTTTGAGAGTGAGCTTTTGCTTTTTGATTATTTACTTGTTGAAAAAAGAATTGAGAGGATAACTAATAATTTGAAGAGAGGACTAAAGGAAAATCAAAAAGAACTTGAACTTTTTCAAAAGATGAAAGAATATCTCGAAAATGAAAAACCCCTTAGAACTTTTAGTTTTTCCCCTGAGGAAGCGAAAATTTTACTCCCCTACAAATTTATATCAATCAAACCCATAATTCACGTTATTAATCATGGAGAAGAAGGTCTTGAGCAACTCCAAAATCGTGTAAATTTTTTATCTAATTCCTTTAATGATTCAAACAATTCTTCTATTATTTCTTTATGTGCCAATTTGGAGAAAGAAATATCCGAGTTGCCTTCAGAAGAAAGACGAGATTTTCTTAAAGAATTAAACATTGTAGAACCAGCTTCAAACATACTTGTGAAAGAATCTTATAAACTTTTAGGTTTTATATCCTTTTTTACTGTTGGTGAAGACGAGGTGCGTGCATGGACTATTAAAAAGGGCATGACCGCAAAAGAAGCTGGTGGCAGAATACATTCAGATATTGAAAAGGGATTTATAAGGGCTGAAGTGATTTCTTACAAAGACTTTATCGAAGCAGGTAGTCTTAAATCAGCAAAAGAAAAAGGACTTCTTCGCTTAGAAGGGAAAACCTATATTGTGGAAGATGGTGATATTATGAACTTTAGATTTAATGTATAAATTACTTTGCCTTTTCAAATACAAACTTCACATAGTGGCAATAATCACACTTTTTAATATCCTTCTCCTTTGGATGACACTCACCAACAAAGCACCCTGCCATAGTTGGTCTGTTTGTCGCATAGCTACCAATATCGTGGGCAATTCCACTATGGCAATCCAAACACTTCATCGATGCCTTTACTCCATCTAAATGGACTTTATGGTCCATTTTTATAATTTTTTTGCCCTTTATTTCCTTTCTTTCCTTAATTTCTTTATGACAAGTTTCACATTTTCCGTTCATAATTTTAGGGTCACTTGTAAAATGCTTTGAAAGAGATAATGGAGATAAATCATGACAGTCAACACAATCTGAGTTTTTAT
This sequence comes from Pseudomonadota bacterium, assembly GCA_026418415.1. Classification (GTDB taxonomy): domain Bacteria; phylum CALINM01; class CALINM01; order CALINM01; family CALINM01; genus CALINM01. Next base: position 12,177 of record JAOABK010000025.1, read on the forward strand.
CATTATGTACAAAAGAAGTTTTGAATAATTTTGCCTCTTTAAAATGGCATAACCCACAGTACATTGTAGAAACAGCAGTAGTCCTAACTAACCAGAAAAGGGTAGCTAAAAAAACAACCACAATAACTAATAAGGGTAGAGCATATTTCTTCAATTCTTTAGCTTCCATATTTATCCTTTTGAAATCTCAAAACTATTTTGTTTCAAAACTATCAGAGCCTTATAACTTTCATTTGTAAAAAGCTTTTCTAATTCCACATCCGCATTTTTCCACCAGATTTCCCTTACTTCCTTATCTTTTTCAAAAAACTTCCTCTCCCCTTTAACATAGGCATTTCCAGACATTTTTATCTTATATCTTTTAAGACCTATAACCCCTTCTGCGATGCCCTCATATAGAAAAACTTTAACAATGACATTATTACCATTCGTTCTTAAAATAGCTTTTTGCCCATGTTTTAAGCCATATTTAGAGGCTGTTTTAGGATTTATTAGAAGGGGATTAGAATTCCCCATCTCCTCTGCCCATTTACTTCCCCTCGTTTTGAAAGAAATAATTGAGTCGTTATATAAATAAACGCTAAATTTATTTCCTGTCATTGGAACTTTATCCACCAAAGAAGGTGCAACCTGAGAGTAGGGATTTTTCTCTTTTAAATTGGCTATTAAATTCTCCTTTTCCAAAAGCTTATTATTAATATTTCTTGCTATTTCAGAAATATCTTTAATACCATAAGGAGCCTTATAGTTAAAAATTTTCTGAAATAAAAGCTCAATGTTAGCTTTATCTCTCATCTCTATTGCTTCAACACCACCTGAAATAGCATGAGGAGCTATAGAAAATCTGAAACCACTTTCAGACCTATTTATATACATATCACTTCTTTCAAAAAAGTAGGGTATGGGAATTATTAAATCCGCATATTTAGCAATTTCGGTCATTTCATTGCCAAAATAGACTATAAAGGGAATCTCATTTAAAGCTTTTTTAAAATTATCAGTCAGATAAATAAGAAAAGGATCCATGTTATAAATAGCATAGTTTTTTATTTTTTCCGAAAATAGATTGAAGGATTTGCTTCCATATTGGTGTTTATAAAGAAATATACCACCCTCTTTGTTAATTATGTTTAAAGCCTTAGCCAAAGAAATTATCTCACTTAAGCTATTGATGCCACTATTTGTCTCTGTTAATTTTTCAGAAAAGGTCAAACATACATTTTTTGAATTTTTAATTCTATTCACTACTGATTGCAGGTCTTTATCAAGCTCTCCACCTTTTAATCCGCTAATTATTTTAGAGATAGTAACTGCTAAATCTTCTATTTTTACAGGAACCCATTGACTCCCTAAGGCAGTATCGTTTGTAACAAGGGGTGTAAAATTAATTATTCTTTTTGCAAGACTACTTAAACTTTCCGCATTTTTGTAAAGCATATTATCAAGGATTAGATCGGAGCCAAAGTTTAAAATTAAGTCTGCCTTATCTGTGTCAAAATATATATAATCAGCACCTAAAATTTCCTTAAATCTATTGTCAGGATAAAAATTTATTTTCTCTGAAAGTCCATTTAGATAATATTTTTCAGCCTCTCCAGCAGCATAGGCATCGAAAAACAAGCCTTCGCTTACTTTATCTTTAAGTATTTCTATTGCACTTTCATAACTAATTGCTTTAAATTTCAAATCGCCTCTTTTAGAACTCCTAAGTAGCGGGGTTTTAATCCTATTACTATCGTATAAAATATTATGATAGGCAATAACTTTAGGACATATTGCGTTCTTATTATCTGGTTCCAAACTAATTATTATCTCTTTTCTTTTGTAAACATTTAGGGAGCAAAAGTTTTTACAAAGCGAACAAATAGTCTTGGTTTTCTCAAGCCTATTCAAAGGGATCGGTTTCCAAAGATTATAGGGATCTGCCTCATTAATATTTACACCACCTATAAGCGATGTTCCAACAAATCCAGATATTTTTAAAAACTCTCTTCTATTCATAATTTATTCACCCTTTAAACTATGGGAATGTGCTCTCCACCAACAACTACGTTATATCTCATTATAAAAATACCAATCATTATAATGACTGCCATAATAACATACACAGACGTCCTTCTCCATCTGGGGACAGAAAAGACAACCAACGGGACAATTTTGCCAACAAATACCTCAGCAAAGAGAAATAAAAATCCAAAGGTTCCCGTAAACATATGCTTTACTACTTCCATCCCCTCTTTATGTCCTGTATAATGGGCAATCACATCACAAAAAACAAGGAAAAGGTCAAAAACAATTATCCAGATCAGCATCTTACCCAAAGTAAACAGTAAATCTGTATTAATCTTCCTTTCTTTAGAAAAGAAATATCCCTGTATAACATTTACTATCATCATCATTGCAATACCAGATATGATAGCGGAGACCAAAAATAGAAGGGGCATAATCGGAGTAGCCCATAATGCTCTTGCCTTTGCTACTGAAAGAACAAAACCTGTATAACCGTGAACAGCAATAGCGGATGGAATACCAATTATTCCTAAAATCTTTGCCCATTTTTTATTTTCTTTGAACATAAAATAACCATAAATTATTGAGATAATAGGATAGATCGTCAGTAAAAAAGACCCCCAGGATAGTGGTGACGAGGGATTGATAAACACAAAAAGATGCCAGGCTCTCATTGGTTGTCCTGCATGAATTAGCAAAGCAAGAGGGGCTAAAATAAGTAATAATGCTGCAAGAACAACCCCCGGCTTGGCCAAAGGTTTAAACTGCTCAAACCCAAAAACATATCTTAAAGTTGAAAGAATAAATGATCCAGCACTAAGGCCTGTTAAATAAAAATAGACAGCAATCCAAACTCCAAAGGTTTCTTGCATCGGAACATTATATGTTAGCATCGTATCCATTTTCTTACTCCGGCATCCCCTTTTTATCTGCAAGAATAAAATCTAACCCTGCATAAAAAGCCTGGGGATGATTACCTGTATCTTCCTTCAAAACTGTTACATTTTTTTCTATAACAAACTTATAAATCTCACTATTTCTATCGTTTAAATCACCAAACACCATAGCTTTAGCGGGGCACCCAAGAACACATGCTGGTTGATTATTGTTTTCTATCCTATGTAAACAAAAATCACATTTTTGAACAATTCCAGTTAGAGGATTAACATGCCTCATCCCATAAGGACAAGCTGCCATACAATACCTACAACCAATGCAACGATGGGGATCTACAATAACAACTCCATCTTCTCTTTTTATTGATGCTTTAACAGGACAAACGGTAACGCAAGTTGGATTTTCACAATGATTGCATAGAACGGGCAAGAAAGCTTTTCTTACTAACGGGAATTTCCCTTTTAGTCCTTCCTTAACCCATATTCTCCATACAGATATTGGCACTTTATTTTCTAATTTACATATAATTTCGCAGGTATGACAGCCTATGCATTTGTTTAAGTCTATGCCTATCGCATATCGCTTTTTCATGCTTGATCCTTCTTGCTGACTTTCTCAGATAACTTATATGCTACGACAGAACCACCTATTAAAACCACACCAAAGATTAGTGCAAAATTCATTAAAATGGCAAGCCCAGGTAACTCATTTCCATGAAAATCTGAAACAAGAAAAGTAGATTTTCTTTTATGACAGTCCATACATACATGATCATTAATCTTTTTACCATGAGCTGAATCTCCCTGATGACAGGCAACACAGTTTTTTGCAGAAAAATCTGTAGCTGAATCTCCTTTCTGGTGGCCATTTATCCTAAATAACGCTAACTTAGAAAATATAGTTTTATCAGAATTTGTTTGGGAAGGATGACATTTGCCACAGGTTTTTGGAAGATTATCTAAACTGACCGCAAAGTCTTTATCATTCTTGTTCGCATTATGAGGATCATGGCAACCTGTGCAATAGGGAGCATTTCTTTTTTGTTGATAGTACGCTTTACCATGAAGGCTTTCTAAATAATCATTATATACTCTTTTATTATCAGGCATCTTTATACCTTTGTCTTGAAAAATCTTCTTTATCTTTTCGGGCATAAGGTTTTCTGGACCATGGCAGGATTCACATTTTAAATTGCTTCTTGCTGGGAAATGGGCTTTTTCTCCCGCATCTGCATCGGGATGACAATCGAGACAAGTAAAAATACCATGTTTTGAAGCTAAAAACTTTTCATAATTCACATACAGGGCATGCAAGTTCCCCCAATAAGATGCTGGTGTATAGTAAAAATTATCCTTACCATGACATTCATCCATACATTTCTTATCCTGTTCTCTGTAGTTCGCAGAGAAGGACAGGACAGGGAAGAGCAAAAATAATATTATCAAACTAATTTTTTTCCATAGCATCGTATACAAGCTCCGAAATATCTTTTACTGCAATCTCTTCTTCTTTATTATAGGTCTTAGTGCCATCTATCATCATAGTTAAGCAAAAGGGACAGGCAACTGCAACCCCTGTTAAATCTTTACCATGAGGCGATTCAAGGATCTGAGATATCCTCGTATCATTCATGCGTGGTGTATGTTCCTCAAGAAACATATTTCCGCCACCACCTCCACAACAAAAACCTTTGATTCCTCTTCTTTCAAACTCAACTAATTTTACACCCGTTGATTTTATTATTTCTCTTGGCTCATCATAGATTCCATTATATCTTGCAAGATAACAGGAATCGTGATAAACAATTACTCCATCCTGTTTATTTACCTTGATTCTTCCTTCTTTAATCAAGGATAGTATGACTTGAGAATGTGTTAAAACTTCATAGTTGCCATCAATCTGTCTATAATCTTTTGCAATAGTATTGAAACAATGGGGACAAGAGGTAACTATCTTTTTTACTTTGTAGTTATTCATGGTTTCTACATTCTGTCTTGCTAACATATCATAAAGATATTCATTACCAAGCTTTCTTGCTGGATCACCACAGCAGGTTTCTTCCTCTCCCAATAAAGCAAACCTAATCCCTGCTTGTTTAAATATCTCAACACACCTTTTTACTACCTTCATGTATCTATCATCAAAGGCACCCGCACAGCCCGGCCAGAATAAAAAGTCTATTTCTTCTGGGTTATCTAACTCAGCTAAAAATGGAACATTTAGCTCTTTAGCCCACTCTCCTCTTGTTGATGCTGGCATTCCCCAGGGGTTGCCATTTCTTTCAAGATTTTTAAACAGAAGCTGGGCTTCTGGAGAAATTGAGCCTTCCATCAAAACAAGGTATCTTTTCAACTCTATCATTTTGTTTAAATGATCAATTCCCGCTGGGCAATTTTCTACACAGGCTCTACATGTAGTACAAGCAAAGACAACCTCATCAGTGATGTCTTCATTAATTAATGGAGCTGTAGGATTATTCTTATAATTATCCAAAACTTTCTTTAAATCCTGTATTACTTTTTTAGGGGACAAGGGCTTTTGAGTAAGATTAGCAGGACAGTTTTCATGACATCTACCACATCTTACACAGGTATCCAAATCAAGTAGGTCTTTCCATGTTAAATCCGAAAGCTTATTTGCACCAAACTCTTCAGCATTATCTAAATCAAGTAATTTATAAACACCCTTTGGTGCTGTGCTTTGGTTCATGTAATTATAGGGGATTAATATCAAATGGGCTAATTTAGAGAATGGGAGATAGGCAATGAATAAAAGTATCGAAAAAAAATGCAGTCTCCAGAAGATTATCGAAAGTGTAGGATAATACTCTTTTATGCCTGGTATTAGAACAGAAAATACTGTACCTATTGGAGAAAAAGCGTATCTTCCATCAACTTTAACCCTTAAGGCTTCCATCAAAAAGCCAGTGGATAAAATAACTAAAAGCAAATAGAGGATGACAAAATCTTCGCCTTTATTATCAAACCCTCTATCCTTTACTTTATATCTTCTGTAGAGAAAAAATATTACTCCCGAAAGAGCAATAAAGCCTATAACGTCAAGTGCGAGAGACTGCAAGAATGCAAGAGGTTGTATCAACTTGATTGGGAATTGAAAGATTATTACAAGTAAGATAGCCACAACAAATAGATAGAAAAGAAAAAGATGGAAAAAGCCCATCTCCCTTTCTCGCAAAACATCCGTATGCTTGAAAACACGAGACATTGCACTTTTAAAATTTTTTTTGATATTTGGATCTTGTTGTCCAATTTTCCATCTTTGAAAAATTTTTATAAATCCGATCACTGATATTGAGATTGATATTAGCAAAAGTAGTATGTCTATTGAGTTTATCATTCTATAACCTTATTTTAAAATTGCATGTGAAAAATGTAACACATATTAACCTATGCGTCAATATTTTTTTTAAAAAATTCCACCCAATTTTAAAATAATTCTATAATTAGTTAAATCTTTTGAATCTAAAAAGGTGTTTGCCCTATCAACCCATTGATACTTTCCCTCGATGCCAGCAAAAGCATTCCTGCCATAAGAAGAAGGAAATAGCATTTTTATTTCCATCATACCTTGTGCACCAAAAAGCACTCTTAGTTTTGATTCTAAATTTCTACTAATATCAAGATTATCAAGATTATAGTTTAAAAAATTCATGCTTACTCCGATCCCAATCCCTAATTCTATATTATTTGCCTCAAAGAACCTTTTTACGTTTAATTCCACAGGTATAAAATCTAAAGATTCTCTATAGTTTACAAAATCCTTTATAAATCTTTCACTATCAATATTAGCCCAACCTAAACCAAGGCCTATACCATATTTATCAGTTCTTTCAATCATCTCTAACTGAAAATATGCCCTCGACTTCCATTCTTTTGTAAAATTTAGCTGTCCCACAGAGAGTGAGAATTCTCCATTGACCTTAGATGTATTTTTATATCTAAAACCATAGTCGAAACTTTGGGAATAGGCCTTATTTATAAATATGAGACTTATAATAATAAAAATCATTTTTACCCTCATATTGTCCTCCTAAAATCTTTTTTCGATTTTAACATTTTCAAAGAAATTTTAAATTCAAAATGTTAAAATGATTATTTATGAAAGGATTTATTTTGAACACATTATTTGTACTCGCTGGTAGTACATTAGGTATAGTTGCTGGCAAAAAAATTACAGAAAATATTAAAGAAATTATTTTTGACACTCTTGGATTAATTACACTATTTATTGGATTTAAAATGTGCTTAGCCTCTCCTAATATAGTACATGTGGTAATAAGTTTAGTTGCTGGTACAGTTATCGGAAGTTATTTAAAGATAGAAGAACATGTATATGAATGTTTAGAAAGGCTTAAAAAAAGATATTTTAACCAAATTCAAGGAATTGAAGGCTTTATAATTGCAAGCACCCTATTTTGTGTTGGTTCTATGACTATCATCGGCTCTATTAAAGATGGATTATATAATGACCCCCTACTAATAAAGACTAAATCTATTATGGACGGATTTGCCTCAATATTGCTTGCTTCACAATATGGATTGAGTGTTATTTTTTCCGCATTAACTGTTTTTTTAATACAGGGAGTAATCACTATTTTCTCTAAATATCTAACCTTCCTATTGTCTTCTTTAATGATGGGATACATTGATGGAGTTGGAGGTTTTATAATTTTATCAATAGGTCTTAATCTATTAAGACTAAAAAATATTAAAACTTTGAATATGCTTCCTTCTCTAATCATTATCATAGTGCTGGCAAAATGGTTACATTAGGACACATAGACTATCTTAACTGTATACCCGTTCATGGTGGTATTTTATTAAAAAAAGTGCCCTTTAAAGGTAAAATTATTACAGGCCCTCCAGCCTATTTAAATAACTTACTATCACAATGTAAGGTAGATATTTCTCCATCCTCATCTGTCGAAATATTAAAAGGCCACTATATAGTGCCCAATCTGTCAATATCAAGCAAGTCGGATGTTCAAAGTATAATGTTATTTACTAAGAATAAGATTGAAGAAATAGACACAGGTACAATACTAATAACCTCACACTCAGCTACGTCATCTTTGCTTGCAAAAGTTATATTTATTGAATTTTTTAAAGCTAATCTAAGTTTTGAAATTTTCAATCCAGAAAAAACTGTTAATACAAGATTCAATAATGCTATTGGTATTCTTCACATTGGGGACATAGCCCTTAAATATTTTCTTGAAAATACAACCCCTCAGGATTTTTATTTTAAATACGATCTTGCAAGTATATGGCATGAAAAAACTAAAGGGCTTCCTTTCACCTTTGCGCTGTGGCAGATCCCAGAAAAATCTAAAAATAAAAAGGGTATTTCAGAAGTAATAGATTCTTTATATAAGTCCTATCAATTTTTTAAAGAAAATGAAGATCTCTTAGCAGAATTCTCTGAAAGAAAATCTGGATTTAAAAAAGAACAAATTATAAACTATTGGAGCCACTTAGATTTTAAATTTGAAAGTAGGCATATAGAGAGCCTAACACTTTTTTTTGATCTGTTAAAAAAACACAATCTTATTAGTTCTAAACCTGAAATAAAATTTATTTAAAGCCCTGAGGTAAACTCAGAGCTTTAAATAACAATTAATTACTACCAAAAGCATCTAAACCAGTTATATATCTTCCTATTATTAACTCATGAATATCATGTGTGCCTTCATAGGTATAAACAGACTCAATATTCAACATATGCCTAATTGGCACATATTCATCGCTAATGCCATTTGCACCGTGAATTTCTCTTGCAAGCTTAGCACACTCTCTTGCAACCTTAACATTGTTCATCTTTGCCATTGAAATCATAGCATAATTATGGGTTCCTTTATCTTTTTCTCTTCCCAATTGTATTGCCAAGAGCTGACCTTTTACTATCTCTGTTAACATATAAACAAGCTTATGCTGTACTAATTGAAAGCTTGCTATTGGTTTTCCAAACTGTATCCTTTCTTTAGCATAGTTTAAAGATGCATCATAACATGCCATTGCAGCACCTAATGCCCCCCAAGAAATACCATATCTTGCCTCAGAAAGACAACTTAATGGAGACTTAAGCCCATTTGAACCTGGCAAAATATTTTCCGCCGGTATCCTGCAATCATTGAAAACAAGCTCTGACGTGACGGAAGCCCTTAATGAAAACTTTCCATGCATCTCAGGCGCTTCAAACCCAGGGGTACCTTTTTCAACTATAAAACCTCTTATATTTCCGTCTTCTGTCTTTGCCCAGACTATTGCTAAATCTGCGATTGTTCCGTTTGTTATCCACATCTTAGCACCATTTAAAATATAGGTATTCCCATCTTTGACTGCCTTCGTTTTCATACTTCCCGGATCTGACCCTGCATCGGGCTCTGTTAGACCAAAACAGCCTATGAGCTCTCCCTTTGCCATTTTTGGCAAATACTTATTCTTTTGTTCCTCTGAGCCATATTTCCAGATAGGAAACATACATAAACTTCCCTGAACGGAGCAAAAACTTCTGATAGCACTATCTCCCCTTTCTAACTCCTGCATTGCAATACCATACTCTACGTTTGTTCCACCAGGACAGCCATATCCCTCCAAGTGCATACCCAAAAGCCCCATCTCACCAAAGGCGGGAACAAGCTCCTTGGGAAATGTACAGTTCCTATGGTGTTCAGTGATTATTGGCATAATTTCTTCTTCTACAAACTTCCTTACCGTGTCTCTCAACATTAATTCTTCTTTGCTAAAAAGGGAATCTAAATTCATAAAATCAACACCTTTGTACTTTGCCATAAAATATTCCTCCACGAATTTTATTAAAAGATTATGTTCTTTATGAAAGTTAATATGAATTGGAAATTAGATATCTTTACTGTCAAGAGTTAGCTCCATTATTCATCACTTTAAAATCTAATTACCAATTTTTCTCCTATCTCCTTTTAAGCATTTAAAATCATCCACCTAAATAGGCTTGGGTAATTTTTTCATCAGAAAGAAGTTCCTGTGACTCACCCCAAGCAACAACTTCCCCAACCTCAAGAACAAAACCATAATCAGATAATTTCAATGCTGCTCTTGCATTTTGCTCAACCATAAGTACAGTCATGCCCTCATCATTTAAAAATTTAACAACCTTAAAAATTTCCTTAACAACAAGAGGGGCTAATCCCATTGAAGGCTCATCTAATACAAGCAACTTAGGATCTGTCATTAATGCCCTTCCTATTGCAAGCATCTGTTGTTGTCCACCACTCATGGTTCCAGAAATTTGTTTTTTTCTTTCCTTCAATATAGGAAAAAGTTCGTATATTTTATCAATCTTTTTCTCTAAATCTTTTTTAGTTATTTTTTTGTAATAATTATAAGCTCCTAAAAGAAGGTTATCCCTTACAGTCAAATGGGTAAATAACATTCTTCCCTCGGGAACTAAACTTATGCCACTCTTGACTATATCCTGAGTGCTTAAACTATCAATCCTTTTTCCCTGAAAATAAATTTCACCAGATTTAATTGGAACTAAATTCATAATAGCCTTAAGAAGGGTTGATTTACCTGCACCATTAGCGCCTATAACACATACTATCTTTTTCTCCTGTATATTAATGCTCAAACCTTTTAGAGCATGGATCCCACCATAAAAAACATTTATGTCTCTTACATCGAGCATCAGATTAACTCCTCCTCTCCCAAATAGGCATCTATAACAAGCTTATTATTCCTGATCTCTTCAGGTGTTCCTTCCGCCAACTTTTCTCCAAAATTAAGAACCACAATATTATCTGATATATCCATAACAAGCCCCATATCATGTTCCACAAGAACAATTGTAAGGGCCTTTTCATCTCTTAATCTCTTAATAAAGGCAGAAAGTGCCTTTGTCTCTGCATCGTTAAGCCCTGAGGCGGGCTCATCAAACATAATAAGCGTAGGCTCTGTTGCCAGTGCCCTTGCTATCTCTAAAATTCTTTGGGAACCTATGGGAAGCTCTCCCGCTAAATAGTCCTTCTTTTCGTAAAGCCCAACATACTCGAGTAATTCCTCGCTTATCTTTTTTATCTGCCTTTCCTCTTTAGCCATCGATGGTAGTCTAAAACCACAACCAAAGAAACCGGATTTTGTTTTTGCATATCTCCCAACCATAACATTTTCAAGGACTGTCATATTCCTGTATAGTTCCACATTCTGAAAGGTTCTCGAGATTCCTAATCTTGCAATTTTTACCGGACCTAAATTGTTTATCTTTTTTTCGTTAAAATATATGTTTCCCCTATCTGGTTTATAGACTCCACTAATGACATTAAAAAGAGTGGTTTTCCCAGCTCCATTTGGTCCTATAACCGCTTTTATCTCCTGTTTTTCTACATTGAAGCTAACATCCATAAGGGCGGTTATACCGCCAAAGGTTTTCCATACACCATCTATCTTAAGCATTTGCTATTCCTTTCTTTCTCAATCTCTGAACCAGGGTTGGGACTATACCTTTTCTAATAAAAAGCAGAGAAAGTGTAAGTATTAGTCCATAAATCAGAACATCTAACTCTTCAAACTTCCTCAATGCCTCTGGCAGGATTGTAATTATTATAGCCCCCACAACTGCTCCAAAGAGGTTTGAGGCCCCACCTATAACGACCATTGTAAGTATTAAAACAGAATGAAATAAAGAAAAGGTTGAAGGACTAATAAAGGTTATGTAATGGGCATAAAAGCTTCCCGCAATTGAGGCATAAATAGCACTTAATAT
>JAOABK010000026.1 GCA_026418415.1 Pseudomonadota bacterium
GTATATATGGTGGAATGAAGAGGGCTTCTATAAGGGGAAATATGAGAATTTAATCTTTGACCTCCATGGTTATAAAAAATTATTCAAAAAGAGGGGGTACACCTTAGAGATCTTTGGAAGTGCAAGGAATCTATTTAATACCTCTCACTATACAATAGATATATTTAAAAACCCCCAAAGATGGCTTGAGTTAGGACTAAAAATTGTTTTTTAGTTTGCCCTTGACATGTAAAAATAGTATGATAAATTTGTTTTTGAATAAACTACAAGGAGGTAGTTATGGAAAAAAACATTATTGTAATCTCCGAGGGCCTTTCACACTCAATCGATCCCCTAATGGTTTGTTGTGCGGGTGCATATATGCTTTATAAGACATGGCCAGGATAAAAATGAAAATTAAAATTAGCTAATTTAAAAATTTTGATGCTATCTAAGTTTTTAAAAGTAGTCTCAGTTAATGGAAGCTCTAAGGTCTGTCTCTTTTCCACAAGATATGGTTCCTCTGTGATTGTTGATAGGGATTTTTTTCAAAAGATAGAAAATGATAGCATCTCCGAGGAGGAAAGAAAAGTTCTTTCCTCCTTGGGGATAATTGTTAATGACCAGAAACGTGAATTAGAAGAGGTCATTAATCTTGTTGAAAGAATTAATAAAACAAGAAAAATCTTAAGCCTTCTTATTGTTCTTAATTTAGACTGCAATCTTGCTTGTAAATACTGTATTGAGGGTACTCAGAAGGGTTCAAAGTATATTAACCACAATACTATTGAACAGATAGTATCTTTCATTGCCGAAGAGATTAAGAGGGGTAAAAATATTTCTATTGATTTTTATGGTGGAGAACCACTTTTAAGTTATAAATCAATAATTCTTTTAATGAATAAAGTAAATAACTTAGTAAGGGAACATAAGGTTAGCGTCATTTATAATATTGTTACAAATGGGACTTTGTTAACTGAAGAAAGAGCAAAGGCTCTTAAAAATTTAGGTCTTAGTTCTGCAAAAATAACAATTGATGGTGATGAGGAAAATCATAATAAGTTTAGACCCTATAAAAATGGTTTGCCAAGTTTTAATAATATTTTGGAAAACTTAAAAAGAGTATCAAATATTATAAAGATGCAATTGGGTGGCAACTACACTAAAGATAACTTTAGGGACTTTCCTAAACTACTTGATAGACTTCTTAAAGAAGGGTTAACACCTGATAAATTAACCTTTGTTAAATTTGATCCTGTCTCATCAGTTAATGAATGCTTCTCTAATCCCGAGTTTAATAGTGGATGTTTATCTATTAATGAACCCTGGGTGATTGAAGCGAGTGTTTATCTAAGAGAGGAGATTTTAAAAAGGGGTTTTAATACTGTTCCGGTTTTGCCCTCTATTTGTGTGGTAGATGTCAGAGATGAGTTAACTATAAATTACAATGGTGATGTTTACAAGTGTCCAGCCTTTTTAGGAATGGAAGAATTTAGAATTGGAAATGTTTTTACAGAAATTGATTATAATAAAATGGCTTCTCTTCCCTATGGACAAAACAAAGAATGTAGGGAGTGTGTTTATTTGCCCATGTGCTTTGGTGGTTGCAGGTATTTAAGTTATTTAAAAACAGGAAGGTTGGAAATAGATTGCAAAAAAGAATATTTAGATAAAACGCTTGATGATTTTATTATTCAAGACATAAAATATAGACCAAAAAGGGTCTAATCTTATAATGTCAAAAATTAACTCTCTTAGGATTTTTGTTTTAGTGGGTTCAATATGGGCTCTTGTCATGGGCTTTATAGGCCCCTTTTTTATTGTCCATGTGGAAAAAATAAGTGGTGGAATGGAAAAGTTAGGGATAGCTTTTAGCATAATGATCCTTGTCCAGTCAACAACCACTTATTTTGCAGGCAGATTTTCAGATAAATTGGGAAGAAAACCTTTTATGATATTAACGGGTTTTGTAAATAGTATAGTTATTTTCCTATACAGTGTTATAAAAGGGACTGTTCAACTCTATTTACTCCAGGCCCTTTTAGGCATAACGAATGGTATAGCGTCAACGGTTAATTCTTCTTTTCTTGGTGATCTTACTGTTAAAGAGAAGAGAGGCAGGGTTATAGGCAGTGTAAATGCAATTATTGGACTTGCTTCGGCAATAGGAGTTACTTTAAGTGGGTTTTTTGTTAAGTATTATGGGATAAAGCAACTTTTTTATTTCGCTTCTCTATGTGTTTGTCTTTCAACATTTCTATTATTTTTTGTTAAGGAAGATTAGCAATTTTTCTCTTTTCAAGTTTATGTCTCACATATTCAATGAGCCCAGGTGTAATGGAGAGTAAAATTATAATCATGATTGTTATAGTAAAATTGTTTTTTATTATAGGAATATTCCCAAAGAAATAACCACCATATACAAAAATTACTACCCAGGCAATACCGCCTACTACATTGAAAGTCAAAAATTTTGAGTAGTTCATTTTTCCTATACCCGCAACGAAGGGTGCAAAGGTCCTAACTATTGGAACAAAACGGGCTAAGATAATTGTTTTACCGCCATGTTTTTCATAAAATTTTTGAGTTTTAATGAGGTGTTCTTTTTTAATCAATTTATTATTTTTCGATAAAATTCTCTCACCAAACTTATTTCCAATCCAGTAATTAACAGTGTCTCCCAAAATGGCAGATACAATAAGAATTATGGATAAAAAGTGAACATTCAGTGAACCAAGGGCGCAGAATGTCCCAGCGGCGAAAAGCAAAGAATCACCAGGCAGAAAGGGTGTTACAACTAAACCAGTCTCGCAAAATACGATAAGAAAAAAAATCACATAGGTATAGGCACCGTATTTTTGTATTAGTACAGCTAAATGCCTATCAAGATGTAGTAAATAAGAAAAAATTTCTCCAATAAAATCCATTAAATTCCAAAACAGGCTATGGGGCAATGACCAGACAAGCCTTTATTAAAAAATTTGGTGGAGCTGATCGGAGTCGAACCGACGACCTCTTGAATGCCATTCAAGCGCTCTCCCAACTGAGCTACAGCCCCACGTAAGTATTTTATGTTACAGTTATGTTTTGTTTCTGTCAAGTTTTTTCATGATTTATGGCAAAATGGTTATGGTTACTGTGTCCATATAATTACCCATCGAAACATTTTGAGATGGGAATATTCTTCCATAAATGATAGCTGTAGATGGTCGATTGTTTTTAACCTCAATGTTAACAGTACTACTTCCTCCACTGCCATCGCCCCATACTGTTGTCATCCCTGCAGATGTATAAAGATTATATGCAAGTAAGTCTGGAAGATTTGTATGTTTCATATTTCTATAAGAGAAACTTTGTGAATATAGACCTCTATTTAGAGAGATTGTTACTATTGCCCTTTTATCACAACTAATTGTTATACTGCCAGTAGCATCTTTAGGCGTTGTAAGAGCCACGTCGTAGTTGCCAAAATTTACAGGGGTTATATTTGTAATATTACAGGTTTGCGCATATGAATTTATACTACATAAAATAAACGCTAAAAAAAGAATCTTTTTCATAAGACTATTTTATCATTCTTTATTGATTAAGTATATTTCTGCCCTTCTATTAAGTTTTCTGCAAGATTCGGTTAAACTATCGCATATTAATTTTTCTTCTCCACAACTTTTTACTCCTATAATTTTATCCTTTAAAACACCATTCTTTATAAGATAGTTTTTAACAAATTTTGCCCTTTTTAACCCGAGTTTGTAATTGTATTTTTTTGTGCCCAACTGGTCACAATGTCCTTCAATTTTAATATATTTTTTTGTGTCCTCTTTTACAATGTTTGCAACTTTATCAAGAATAGAAAAGTCATCTTTTGAAACTAACTTTGTACTATTAAAATGAAAAAATACCTTGTAAATTCTATCTTCTATTTTGTTGTCTATTAATTTTACCTGTTTTTCTCCATGAATCTCACTTTTTATTGTTTCAATAGGGAGAGAAATTTCAATGTCTTTGATAGATTTTTCCCTTTCCTTTTGATTCGCTATAACATTTTCTTTGTTTTCTAAGGGAATAAAGGGGCTAATTTTTTCATGATCCTTTGGTATTTTAATTTCAAGTTCTCCAAGGTTATTAATTAATTCGCCGGCATCTCTAAGAGGAAGCTCAATATCTAAGGTTGAGTTATTAAGGATTAACTTTGCTCTATAGGTTCCTGGTTTTAGTTTTTCTATATAAAATTCACCATCTTTACCAGTTATAATTTTAATCTCTTTTTCATAAAGATCTTTTATCAGATTTATGCAAGAATTTTTTTCCCTTTCTCTTGCTGAAAAATTTTCTATCAATATTTCATGTGATTCCAAAGGCTTTTTTATACCATCAAAGTTGCCAATCAAAAATCCCGAGTATCTATAGACCTTTTCTACAGGAAAGTTTAAACAGAAACCGCTTTTATACCAAGGAGATACCGCGATTTCTTTTGTTAATATATCATACTCAAAGGGTATGTCTTTGTCGTTTATGGTAATTAGGTTATCATAATAGGAGTTTAAATCGGGCAAGAATATATAACCTTGATTATTTGTTTTGCCTATCCTTTGTCCATTTAGTTCGATCTTTACATTTGGTATATCACCCACATTAATAAGTGCAAAACTGTCATTAATTGGCCTTGTAAAACCAACTTTTCCAGCTACATATGATACTGCACCTGAATAGGCAAGCCTTAAGCTTTCATATAGTTTATCTTCTCTATCTTTCATAAGTCCATCAATTTCAATTACACTGAAATTTGTTCTATATTGAAAATAGGGATTTATTACATAAGCATTATTTTTGGTTTTTTCTTTTTCTAAAGTAACTCTATACCCATATCCTTCACCAACTGGAGCAGACTTAGCAATCTGAAGAATTTC
The DNA here is from genome assembly GCA_026418415.1 of Pseudomonadota bacterium. GTDB lineage: Bacteria > CALINM01 > CALINM01 > CALINM01 > CALINM01 > CALINM01. The sequence goes on from JAOABK010000026.1 coordinate 4,890, forward strand.
TGAGGTTCTACCCTCAGTGTCTTCCAATCTTGCAGAGAGAGTATAATCTTTTTTAGGGTATATGCTTAGGCCTATGAAAAATTCATTAGAATTATTTTTTTCATATTTTTTTGTGAAATTGGCAAAGAAGCTTATATTCCCTTTTATTGATTTTGTATAACCAATGTTTATTAGATTTTTTTCAAGATCTTTGTATTTATTGTGAATAAAATCTATACTAAGACTTCCGAAAGAATGTAAGTAATAACTTATACCAGTTGAAAAACTTTTTGTTATCTGTTCAGAATTTTTTTTATAAAAGCCAGTGTAGTTTTCTGAGGAGGCAAATCCAGTTGCTCGGAAACCAATATTTTTTTGCTGAAAACTATATGAAGCCATAACCGCTGTTCCAGATTTACCATCCAAGGCACTGTAAGCGCCAAGTAAGCCTAAAACTCCATAGTTTTTTAGCAAAAAGGTTGTTTCAGCATTAAGATTATAATAGTCTTTTGCTGGGATTAATTCTATTCTTCCACCGATATTTAAATAATCGTTATAGCCATATCGCTCCAGAGCTACAACATCAAGATATGAATATCTATTACTTTCTAAAGAGTAGTTTTCTCTCAAAAATCCGAGGGAGTAATTAAACTCTCTTACCCCTTTTTTTAGCATAACATCAGTAAAATAGAAGGGGTAACTGACTGCCTCAATTCTACCAAAAGGATCTTTTATAAGAATTTTTATGTCCTTTCTGCCACCATAGTAGTATAGGTCAAGTAAATTTAGGGGGCCAGGGGGAATAGTTTCTTTTTTTATTAAAGTATTATCAAGATAAATCTCAACTTCTGAACGAAATGTAGCGAATGTTCTTATATCAAAAGTTGGTTTATAAATAAAGTAGGGGTCTAAATTAAAATGCCTGTGGTAACTTACACCAAGCATATTATTTCCCGATGCAGTTGGAGATGATGGTGTTAGAAAATCTCCAATTGAGAGTCTTGTTAGGTTTTTTCTATCGTCGTAATATACAGTTGTATCAAGCCTTGTATATTTATTTTCAAGATCGTAATAAAAGCCTTTGGTTAAAAAGGTAATATCCCAAAACCTTATTCCTAATTCATGATTCAAGAATAAATCCTTATCTTTTTCAGTATTTATAAAATCAAATCGGTAATTTAAAAAGGCGCTGTTCTGTTCGGGTATAAATACATTTTGTCTTCTTTTAGGAGAAAGATTAATTGTGTTTTCTTTTAAAAACTCAGGGGGGATAATTATATCTAATTCAAGCATTTCTTCATTAAAGGTTAACTTTACTCCTTGCCATGTTTTTATATTTAGGTAGTCTTTACCATCGATATTTAAAATATCACCCCCTATTTGTTTTAGTCCAAACTCTTTGAAATCTTCAAGGGGTATATAAATATTTTTATCTTCTAAAATACAAAAGAGATCTCCCTTTTTTTCTCCGTTTATTGAGATAGAAAGGACAATTTCATTTTTATTGTTCTGACCAAAAGAATAAGAAATATTTAAAACAAGTAAAAGAAAAAGATTAAGGATTACAGCTTTCGTTTGTGAGTAAAATTTTATCATCAAAGCTGAACCTATCCGTGACTATTTGAAAGTTTATACTACTTAGTTTTTCACATTCTTCTAATTTTTCAGTAAATATTCTTTTTGTTCCCGATAAAATATACCAACCTTTTATTTCCTTTGTAAATAATTCCTTTTCTGGATTCTCTTTGCTTATACCTCTGATTTTCACATAGAGAATATTAAAGTGGTGATTGCCTTTATTTTGTATTTCTAAAACGAAAGAACCTTTTTCAACTGATTTTTTTATTATTTCCCAATTAGTCTCTTCTTTTAAAGGTTTTATAAAAATAGGCACGCCAAACCTAAGAGCTATCTGTACTGCTACTCCATTTTTTCTGTCAGTTTGAGGAACTTCTTCTACAAAAAGTCTGTAAGTTCTCTCCTTTGAGGGGTTTATATTTTTTATGCCGATTCTAATTAGTCTCTCTTTACCCGGTTCTATTGTAAAAACCTTTGGAAAAAAAATTATATCCTCTGATTCTTTATAATTATCTTTACCCTTTTCATCCTGTGTCCATTCCATAGCCTTGACTTGAAAATTAATTGGATGTTTGTCTTCATTAAATACAGTTATGGATGCACTTTTATCTTGAGGAGATAGTTCTACTCTAATTGGTGAAATCCTCCATTCTGCTGAATAAGTAAGACTGTAGAATAAGAGGAAAGCAATCAAATTAGTAAGTACTGACAGAAATAGAGTAGGGCCACGCATAAGTGCCTATCCTTGTATATTGAGAAATTTTTAGCCTATATGATAAATTATATTGTATGGACTTTGGCAGATTCTTAATTAATATCATGCCTCCATTGGGTCCAATTTTAACAGGTTCATCAAATCCATTAATTTCGACTTCTTCAATTATGCCATCTCCAAAACCTTCAAAAACAATAAAAATAGCTTTAGTATTAGTTCTAATTTCTAATGAAGTAGCATTGTTTAGTTCAACATATCCTTTTGAAAGATGGGTTTCAGTTATGATTAAATCTGGAATTTGTTTTATTAAATTTAGTTTTGCAAAGCTTTTGACTTCGGCAGTGATTTGAACGCGTCCCTTAGATTGTTGAGAAGATCCTAATTCATTGGCTGAAACTTCATTAACAAAGAATGTGGATGAAAAGGTAATCAGAGTTGATAAAGCAATTGTTGCTAATTTTTGCTGTAAAGTGAGTCCTTTTTGGATATCTTCATTTTTTGCATAACCTAATTGAATTAGGATCTCACCAAGTTTTTTTTCTGGTTCTAATTTCTGAACATCTAAAGCATGCTCTAACTGCTCTTTGGTTATTATATTCAGATTTACGAGTAGTTCGCCTAATTTAAATTTTTTAGGAATATCTCTGTGCTCTTGAGTTTTCTGAAAAAGTAATATCGCTTTTAGTTCTTCATAATTTATATAGCCCTTTTCAATTAGAATTTCACCAATCTTTTTTCCTGTAAGTTTTTGAATTGATAGGGCTTCTTCTAATTGGTTTTCTGTTATTCTACCAACTTCCAGTAGTAGCTCACCAAATTTTTTTCTTAAGCCACCAGCAAATTTTATTGCCTCTGTGGGATTAGATAGGTCTTCCTGAAACTTAAGAACTATTTTTAATTCTTCCTGTGATAGGGCACCTAATTCGATAAGTAGTTCTCCTAAAAGCTTGTTGTTATTTTTTTGCCTCTCAAGAGCTTTTTCTAAGGTGCTTTTTTCAATGAATTTGCCGACGATTAATAATTCACCAAGAAGCCTTTTTTTGAGTTTAAATAAAAGACCGCAAGATTGATTATTCATAATTAAATCTTATCATAAAAAAAATATTAAAGTAAGTGAAAATCAGGGAAGGATGGTTAATGTTACAGTGTCTGAGTAATTACCTACAGCAGCATTTTGGTAGGAACTGTGTAAGGCTATTGCAGTAATATTTAAAGTTCTGTTTATTGTTATTGTCCTATTCGGGTTTGGGTCAGTTACCGTTTCTGAAGATGGGGTATAAGTAAAATTATAATTGATAAATTCATTTAAGGTTGTGTGCTTCATTCTATGAACCCCTGGGGTATTATCCCACAGCCCATCATCATCGGTAATTGAATAAACAAGAGGACTTTTTCCCTGACATCTAAAAGTTAGTGAAGCAGAGCCAGAAACATCTATGCCACTTCCAGGTATTAGGTTGCCCAAATTTATGGTAGCATTCTTTGTCTGGAAAGTGCATCTTGAACCAGATATTACAACTGCGTTAATACTTATTTGTCCAGTATCAGAATATGATGTGGTATAATATATAAAAACAAAAAATAGAGAAAGGGGCTTAAAAAGCCCCTTAATGATTTTTTTAATCATGTTATTATGGATTGACAGTAATAGTTACTATATCTGTATATGTTCCAGCAGAAGCATTCTGAAAATCTGTATAGGCAAAAGTAGCAGAAACATTTAGAGTTATTGGATTTTGTGGACCTGCACCAGTTCCACTTGTGGGTGTGTAAGTAAAGGTGTAAGGGATATATTCATTAGCAGTAGAGTTGAAAACTCTGTTTAAATTTGGTCCTGTTTCATATTGTCCATCATTATCTGTTACCGTGTAATTTGCATTTTTTGTGCACCAGAAAGCAAGAGAACCATTTCCTGTTACATTACTACTTACTGATGGATCAAGAGTTACATTGATGTTCGCAGTGTTTGTTGTGAATTTGCAAGTTCCAACTACAGTAGCATTGATGTTAACTGTACCTGTGTCTGCTGCATTAACAAACGAACCTGTTGCAAGTAATGTTACTGCAACCATGACTGTTAATAGTAACTTTTTCATAGTACCTCCTTTTTTTTAATTTAGATTTATTTTATCTTAAATCAAATCTCATGTCAATATCTTTGCAAGTTTTATGCCAAATTATTTTTAATTAAAACAATTCTTATCTTATTTATTATTTTATAATTTTCAATAACTTGTGAAATTATTTTTTGCAAAGTGTCATAAATTTTGACGTTATTTAGCGGAATTAATTAAGTTTTGCGCAATTAGCAAATATTATTCTTCTTTTTTCTTTTTATGTTTTTTCTAAAAAATGTATAATCAAAAAAAGTGATATTTTTTCTTGACTTATATTTAAAATATAATATAGTTTATTGAATAAGTTTAAATAACTTAAATTTTAAAGGGGGATAGTATGTCAGAACATCCAAAAACAGTATCACCTACAACTGCTGAGTTGTTAAACAAAGCAGCAAATGAAAAGGTTGAAACAGCCTTTGATAGAGCTGAAAAAGTTAAGGCCTGTCCAATTGGTGCGGTATCAGCTTGCTGTAAACATTGCTTTATGGGACCCTGCAGATTAAATCCTAAAGATGGTAGCGGGTTAGGAGTTTGTGGAGCAGATATTAATACCATTCAAGCAAGAAATTTTGCAAGAATGGTTGCTTCAGGAACAGCATCTCACAGTGACCATGCGCTAACTACAACATATGTTTTTCTTGCAGCAGCAAAGGGGGAAGTTGAGGGGTATTCAATAAAAGATGAAAAAAAGCTTCTCGCTGTTGCTAAAAGGAACGGTATTAATACCGAAGGAAGATCAATTAAAGATATTGCAATAGAGGTTGGAGAGCTATATTTAAGAGATTTTACTCAACAGGAAGGCGAACTTGCCCATCTCAAATGGGCACCAAAGAAGAGGCAAGAAATATGGAGAAAGTATGGAATTTCCCCAAGAGGCATTCAGAGAGAAGTAATGGAGCTTATGCATAGAACCCACATGGGAGTTGATCAGGATTATAAAAATATTGTCTTAGGTGCAGCACGAACTGCTTTAGCTGATGGTTGGGGTGGTTCCATGGTCGCTGCTGATTTACAAGATATTATGTTTGGAACCCAATCACCTAAAAAATCAGAGATTGACTTGGGTGTTCTTAAAGAAGATATGGTTAATGTAATAATTCATGGTCATGAACCAGTACTTGCTGAAGCACTCCTTATGGTTGCTCAGGATCCAGAGCTTGTTAATTATGCTAAATCAAAAGGTGCTAATGGTATAAATGTTGTTGGTATGTGCTGTTCCGGTGCAGAGGTTCTTGTAAGACATGGCGTTAAATATGCAGGTAACTTCATGCAGACTGAGGCAGCAATAATTACTGGTGCTGTTGAAGCTATGGTAGTAGATGTTCAGTGTATTATGCAGGGCTTAGTGGAAGTAGCAAAGTGTTATCACACGTCTATAGTAACTACCAACCCAAGATGTAAAATTACAGAATCGAACTATGTTGAGTTCGATGACCATCATCCAATACCAGGTGCAAAAACAATTATAAAGCAGGCTTGTGATAATTTCCCAAAAAGAATTAAAGATAAAGTTTACATACCAAGTAAAACTCAAGAGCTTGTTGTTGGTTTTGGCAATGAATCTATTGAGTATATGCTTGGCGGTAGCTTTAGGAGCTCTTTCCGTCCATTAAATGACAATATAATCAATGGTAGGATTAGAGGCATAGCGGGTGTTGTTGGTTGTAACAACCCAAGAGTAAAACACGATGCGGTACATTTAGCCCTTGTAGAAGAGCTTCTTGCTAATGATATACTTGTTGTTCAGACAGGTTGTTCTGCTACAGCCTGTGGTAAGGCAGGATTTATGACACCAGAGGCAGCATACAAGTATGCAGGAGCAGGATTAAGAGAAGTTTGTGAAGCGGTTGGTATTCCACCAGTATTGCATGCTGGATCTTGTGTTGACAATAGTAGAATTCTTGTTGCAGCATGTAATATTATTGCAGAAGGTGGTTTGGGTGAAGATATTGCTGATATCCCAGCAGCAGGAGCAGCGCCTGAATATATGAGTGAAAAGGCTATTGCAATTGGACATTACTTTGTAGCTTCAGGAGTATTTACAGTATTTGGAGTTACCTTCCCAACAATAGAAGGTACTAAGTTCCATAACTACATGTTTAATGAAATTGAACAGGATTTAGGTGGCAAATGGGGATTTGCGACAGAGGCGTCAAAAATTGCTCAACTTATGATTGACCATATAAACAAAAAGAGAGAGGCTCTTAATATTCATCAGAAGAAAGAGAGAAAACTCTTCGATATGGCAGACAGAAGAGAAATGAAATAACAGGGAGGAGGGACTATGAAAGTAAATATAACACTTGATGAAAAGGAACAACAGTTGTTAGAGACAATATATGAGGATAATGACAAAGATTCAGCATTAAAATTTGTTATTGAGGTAATTAGACCAAAGGTTCATGAGCAGACAAAGACTGATATAAAATGTGGTAATATATTTTCACCAGGAGCTGAAAAAAAATAAACCATAATAAAGCTATTTTATAATGGAGCTGAGGGGCATAAAATACCCTCAGCTTTTTTTACTTATTAGAAAAACAAGGGAGGTGAAAATCAATGAAAAAACTTATTGCTTCATCCGTATTAGCAGTCATTATTGCTACAATGGCACTTGTTGCTTGCCAGAAAAAAGAAGAAGCTCCAGCTCCAGCGCCTGCACCAGCACCAGCAGTTCAGCAGCAGTCAACTTCTAAAGCTGCTCCAGCGCCTGCACCAGCACCAGCTGAAAAGAAGTAATTTAATTTTTGAGGGGGGGTCGGATTGTTATTTTTCCGACCCTATTATTATTTAAGGCCAGCCTCTTCATAGATTTTTGAAAAGTTACCCTTATATCTTGGCGAAAAGTGAAAAATAATAAGTTTTTTGGCTCTAATCATTTCGGATATTTCCCGTGCTTGTTTTGCAGTTAAATGATATCTTTCTTTAGCTCTATTTATATCTTCTGTTGTAAAAAAAGCCTCACAAAATAATATATCGGGTTCTTTAAAATAATTTGTTATCTTCGAAAGATTTTTTTTTGAATAAACTATATCTGTTATATAAACAATAGATTCTCCTTCTTTAATTATCAATAGTTTTTTTGCTAATTCTGATGCTAGCATTTCTCCATAATCAGGTATTTTAATAAGGGTATCCTCTAATTTAGCATCACTAATAACTATTTTTTTAAGATCTGAAAGCCATGGTCCTGGTTTTAAACACAACTCATTTAAAACATCTTTTTTTACATTTACCCTTTTTTTTTCCTTTAAATAGTAGGCGAGAACAGGTATTTTATGATCTAATTCAATTGCTTTAATAATTATTTCTTGGTCTTCATAAATTATGGAATTAGTTATCTCTTCTTTGCTTACAAAAATCTTTTTAAATTTTTTTTGGGCGGAAAATAGATATGTGGTAATAAAATTTTTACTTATCTCATGAACATTTATGCTTATTGGATATTCTGTTATTAGATTCCATGTATAGCCTAAAAGTTTTCCATATACATTTTTTATAATGCCCTTTGGTCCATAAATATGTATAGGTTCTTTTTTACTAAGAGAAGTACGCAAAAGTCCATCAAATCCAAAGAAATGGTCAATGTGTGTATGGGTTATAAATACCCTTGAAATTTTTAAAATTGTTTTAACTGTAAGCCTTGAAATATCACCCAGATCAATAATAAAAAAATCCTTTCTGCCAAATAGCTTAATTAAAAGTCCTGGATCTTGATGGGGGTCGTTTACAAAAAAGGGCTTAAAAAGTGATTTCATGCTTTAAAAAATTGAAGTGATAGAAATTGTGAAGAAATAACAATATCTTCGGCTGGTAGATTATCTATGCAGTTAGAATCGAACATAAACCTCATTTCTGATGGTATTTCATCATCACCTTCGTAGTAAACTATTAGTAAGGGAAATAATGGAAATGCATAGAATTTAAAAGCCCTTGCCGAAGCAACAAAATCAATCTCCTCAGCACCTAAATTTAATGCCTTTTGGAAAAATTGTTCCGGTGATTTAACTGCTTTATTAATTATGTTAATTGTTCTTTTCTGAAATACCGGTAGATATAAGGTAGCATCTTTAATCTGATAAAATTGAATCCAATTATTTGAAGGAATATTTCCCTTTGCATAGGCAATATAATGTAGAATTAATCCTTCGGTAGATTTAGTTCTAATAGCATCAGGTATAATTAAATCATGATTATTTATATCGAATTTCACTTGATACTTGTAAAAATTGAAGCTAATAACATTATTGCTTTCTAATGTTGCACCTGTATTTTTAATTATGATGTCAATATTCTTTTTTAAAATTTCTTGTAAAGCCCTTTCTTTGCTGATTTCATAATTTTTTTGTTCGTATTTAGGTATATTCGATTTCATTTTGTAGGTTGATTTTGCTGTTGTTGAATAGGCTGATTTTGTTGCTGTTGTTGGCTTTGAGCAGGTGTCTTAGATTTAGGCACTATTGTATTTGAAAGAGGTCTTGAAAAACTGTAGGTTAAATAAAAAGAAGTTAACATAAAAACAATTGCTGCTCCTATAGTTATTTTTGTAAGAATTGTTGTTGGACCTGTTGGTCCAAAAACTGATGAAGATGCTGAACCAAAAATAGCACCCATTTCAGATCCCTTACCAGTCTGTAATAAGACTATGAAAATTAAACAAAGACAAGCCAACACATGAAGAATTATTACAAAAGTTGTCATTTATCTTCTCCTTTATACTTAACTATCTTTAAAAAGCTTTCTTGTTGAAGTGATGCTCCACCAACTAAAACACCATCAATTTTCGAAATATTCATTAAATCTTTAATATTTGAAGGTGTTACACTTCCACCATAGAGTATTTTAACATCTGAGTTTTTATTTTTGAAGTAGTTTTTTTGTATGAAAGAGTTAATAAATAGGTGTACCTCTTCTGCCTGTTCTGGAGTTGCATTAACACCAGTACCTATTGCCCACACGGGTTCATAGGCAATTATTATTTTTGAAATTTCGTCTTCGCTTAGTTTAGCGAGTCCAGCTGATAACTGATTTGATATAGTATCAAAGGTAAGTCCCTTTTGCCTTTGCTCTAATGTTTCTCCTACACAAAAAATTGGTGTTATGTTATATTCAAAAGCCTTTTTTAATTTTTTTGAAATTAGTTCATTATCTTCATGAAAAATATTTCTTCGTTCTGAATGTCCAATTATGACATAATCAACATTGCAATCTTTTAATTGAATTGGGGAAATCTCACCTGTAAAAGCCCCTTTATCTTCACAATACATATTTTGTGCTGATAGCTTTATTTTTGAATCTTGCAGGCTCTTAGAGAGAGGCCACAAAAGTGTAAAGGGAGGGGCGATAATAACATATTCTTCTTTAGATAAAGATATGTTTTTAAAGTATTCTAAAAAATCTAAAGCTTCTGCACAGGTTTTGTGCATCTTCCAGTTTGCAACAAAATATTTCATCTTATTAATACCTATCAAGCGCTTTTATTCCAGGAAGAGGGATGCCTTCTAAGAATTCTAAAGTTGCTCCTCCACCTGTTGAAACATGGGTAAAATATTCAGCATAACCACTTTTTCTAGCAGCTGCAGCTGAATCTCCACCGCCTACTACAGAAACTACATTGTTTAGTCCCGCTATGCATTTTGCTATAGCAAATGTACCATCTTGAAAGGCTGGGTTTTCAAAAAGCCCCATGGGACCGTTCCAGAATATTGTTTTTGAAGAAGTTATTTCATAACAGAAGATTTTTTTCGTTTCTTCGCCTATGTCGACAACCATCATATCATCAGGTATTTCATTGACATTAACACATTTTTTAAAATTGGATTTTAGATCATCTGTAACGATTACATCTATTGGAAGTTCAAAGGATTTTTCCTTTTCCTTAGCCTTTGAGAGAATATGCTTAGCTAAATCAAGTTTATCCTCTTCGTATTTTGATTTGCCCACATTATAACCAACAGCCTTTAAAAAGGTTGTAGCCATTGCACCACCAACGACAAACTTATCTGCTACTTCGAGTAATTGCTCTATCACGCCAATTTTATCAGATACTTTTACTCCTCCTAGGATTACCAAGAAAGGTCTTTCGGGATGAGACATTAATTTGCTTAAATATTTGTTTTCATTATAAAGCAAAAATCCTGCACCCACTTCTTTTACAAATTCTGTTATGCCAACTATAGAGGCATGGGCTCTATGTGCTGCTCCAAAGGCATCGTTTATATAAATATCACATAATTCAGCAAGTGCCTTTGCAAATTCGGGATCATTTTTTTCTTCGCCTATATGGAATCTCAGGTTTTCAAGAACAATTAATTCTCCTGGTTTCAAATTATTGACAACATTTTTTACCTCTTCCCCTATGCAGTCATTTGCCATTGGTACTTCAAAGCCAAGAAGGTCTGAAAGAGCTTTAACTATTGGTCTTAATGAATATTTGGGGTTTATCTGCCCCTTGGGCTTTCCTAAATGGGAAGCTAAGATTGCTTTGCCGCCATGAGATATAACGTGCTTTATAGTAGGAAGAGCTGCTTTTAATCGAGTGTCATCTGTTATATTCAAGTTTTCATCTTGAGGGACGTTAAAATCCACTCTAATAAAAACTCTTTTATTATCTAAATCGAAATCATCAACCCTTTTTATAGCCACTTTATTGCCCCCTAATTAGTTTTTTCAGCAATATAGATAGCTAAGTCCCTCATTCTACAGGAGTAACCCCATTCGTTGTCATACCAGGCAAGGATTTTTACAAGATTGCCTTTTACATAAGTCGATTCTGCATCAAATATAGCTGAATGGGAATCTCCATTAAAATCACAAGAAACTAAGGGTTCTTCACAATATCTAATAAGTCCCTTATAATGACATCCTGCTGCTTCTTTGAAAATTAAATTTATAAACTCCTTTGTTGTCTCTCTTTCAACTTCCACAGTTAGATCTACTATTGATACATTTGCTGTTGGGACACGTAATGCAATTCCATCTAATTTACCCTTTAACTCTGGAAGTACTTCTCCTACTGCTGTTGCAGCGCCTGTAGTGGTTGGAATTATTGATAATGCAGCTGCGCGTGCCCTTCTTAGGTCTTTATGGGAACCATCAAGTATCTTCTGATCATTTGTATATGCATGAACTGTTGTCATTATACCTTTTTGAATTTTTATCTTTTCATTAAGGGCTTTACAAATTGTTGCTAAGCAGGTGGTAGTACAAGAGGCAGCAGAAATTATATGATGTTTTGAAGGATCATAGGTTTCATGATTAACACCGTATAGCAATGTGGCATCTACTTTTTTTGCTGGAGCGGATATTAAAATCTTTTTTGCACCTGCATCAATATGTTTTCTTGCTTCATCAGCATCACGATACTTTCCAGAACATTCCAATAAAATATCAATCCCCATATCTTTCCAAGGAAGTTTTGAGACATCTGCAGCGGAAAAGACAGGGATCTTTTTCCCATTAATTATAATTGAGTCATTTGTAGATGAAATTTCTCCTTTAAATGTTCCATGGACGGAATCATATTTTAAAAGATGGGCAAGGATTTTTGGATCAGCGGTTCTATTAGATATTGCAACGATATCAAGTTCTGGTTTTTCTTGGAAGGTTCTAAGTAGGATTCTACCTATTCTTCCAAAACCATTTATAGCAGCTTTTTTCATATCTCCCTCCTTGAATGTTAAATTCAGTGATAATTTATCATAAAATAACGCATTGTCAATAAATTTTACTAATAATATCTAATATTTGGCAACAAAAAGTTTTTACATTTTCATAGATTTGAAAATCCTTTTCTGGTAGCCTTATTATATGGCAGAACTGATATTAATCGGAACTGGCTGTGGTATACCATACAAAAAAAACGGACCACCATGTTTTGCAATAAAGGAAAAGGAAAGGACTTTAATCGTTGATATAGGATATGATAGCTTGTATAAGATTTTGAAATATGTTAATGTAAATTCTATTCAGGACATTTTTATAACCCATACACATCCAGATCATTTTTGGGGCGTTATCCCGCTCTGTTTCTATTTAAAATGTTTGAGTAAATCTACCCAAAAATCCTTTCTTAGAATTTTTGGGCATGAAAGGGTTGGATTCTTTTTATCATTCCTTAAAGACTATTACAGCTGGTTTGAGAGAAAGCCAGAGATTAATTTTTTTAAGGTAGAAATATGCGAAAGTGGTATAGAAGTAGATGGCATTTATTATTATGCATTAAAAACCGAACATAGTGAAGATTCCCTTGCTTATAAATTTGTTGTTAGTAACAAAAAGATTGTTTTTACAGGTGATGCTGAATATAACTCTGACTTGGTGAAATTTGCAAAGGATGCTTATATTTTAGTTAGCGAATGTTCATTCTTAGATAACGGTAAAGGCCATATGGATATCAGAGGATTTAGAAAACTTTTTTTCGAATCAGGGACAGAAAAAATCGTTTTAGTACACAATTACAGGGAGAATGGTTTCGACAAAGCTTTGTTTAAACTTAAGGATGAGCTAAAAGAATCGTTAATTATAGGAGAAGATGGATTAAAAATTAATTTTTGATAGGAGTTATATTATGTCAGAACTGACCCATTTAAACAAAAAAGGCGAAGCTATAATGGTAGATGTTTCAGGAAAGGAAAAGACAGTTAGAGTCGCTGTTGCAGAGGGTTTTATTAAGATGAAAAAAGAGACCCTTAACAAAATTATGGAACAAAATATTCCAAAAGGTGATGTATTAAGTGTTGCAAGAATTGCTGGGATAATGGCGGTTAAAAAGACCCCTGAATTAATACCCCTCTGTCATCCACTATTGATTGATGCTGTTACTATTGATTTTGAAAAAAAGGGTGATGATATTTTATATATTCAGTGTACAGTTAAGACAACTGAAAAAACCGGTGTTGAGATGGAAGCCCTTACTGGTGTTTCTATTGCCTGTCTTACTGTATATGACATGTGTAAAGCTGTTCAAAAGGATATTGAAATTGGTCCAATTAGGTTGATTAAGAAAACTGGCGGGAAAAGTGGAACATTTGTTAAGGAGGATAAAGATTATGAATCCAGATAAGCTTTTAGAGAGTTTGAATAGGTTAGCTGAAGAAATTCACAGTGAGTTGCAGGAAAAGTTGGTATCCTTTTATCTTTTTGGGAGCATTACAATTATAGAAGATTTTCATCCCGGTATTTCAGATATTAATACTTTTATAGTATTCAATGACGAAACAAATAGTGATGATATAAAAAGGGTACAGCAGATATATAAAAAATTTAAAAATATGCCACTTGCTATACCTTTAATGTTAAAGGAAAGGGAAATTAAAAACTCCACCGATGTATTTCCAATAGAACTTATAGAAATAAGAGAACACAATAGATTGTTAAGGGGTAAAGATGTACTTCTTGATGTCAAATTTTCAAAAGATAATATAAGACATCAATGCGAGATGGAGATAAGAGCAAAAATTATAGGTCTTAGAAAGATGTTATTTGGAATTGAAGATATTAGGAAAAATCAGGAAATCCTTTATAAATCGCTTACTTCAACAATTGTTTTATTAAAGCAACTTTTAAGGCTAAGGGATCTTACAATACCAGAAACAAGGGCTGGAATAATTGAGGTATTAGAACAAACGTATAATAAAAAGTTGGTAGGCTTGAAAAATCTTTATCAGTTTAGAGAGAAAAAGGAGAAGCTAAGTGAATCAAATCTTGAAAAATTGATGAAGAATTATTTAGAAGAATTAGAATTTTTTAGTGAGATAATAAATGAAAAAATTGATTAAATGCCTATTTCTGTTTTTTTTGATTGCTGGTTTTACAGTTCCAAAACCAACAGGTTATGTAAATGACTATGCTGGTGTTTTAACCCCAGAGATAAAAAATGAGATAAATCTTGTGGCTGAAAAATTGTCTAATAGTAATATTGCTGAGCTTGCGGTCCTTATTGTGAATTCCACAGAAGGAGTTGATGATTTCCAATATGCTCAGGCAGTTTTTGATAACTGGAAGATAGGCAAGAAGGGTGTTGATAATGGGATATTGATTTTTGTTGCCATGAAGGAGAGAAAGGTTAGGATTCATACAGGTTATGGTATAGAGGGTATAATTACCGATGGTACTGCGGGTGAGATTATAGATAACTATATTATACCCTATTTTAAACAAGGCAAGTTTGGTGAAGGCATATTAAATGGTTCACTTGCAATTGCCAAGATACTTGATAAAGAAGGGAAGTTGGGAAGTGTTACACCAAAGAAATTGGTAAAAAAGAGAAATACTATAAAGCAGGATTTTATAATATTTGTTTTTGCAATAATAGTTATTTTAAATATCCTGTTAACAAGACTTTTTGGCGTAAGAAGAAGAGGCAGATATTATGGTGGTGGAGGATATTTTGGTGGTTTTGGAGGCTTTGGTGGAGGCGGTTTTGGTGGTTTCGGAGGCGGTATGAGTGGTGGTGGTGGTGCAGGAAGGAGCTGGTAAAATATAATCTATAGGAGGGGTTTTTATGAGAGGATTTAAGTTTGTTGGGATTACAATAATTGTCCTTGTATTGATTTTTGGTGTTTACGTTATTGGTAAGCGTAATACTTTTATAAAAATGGAAGAGGATATTAAGGCAAGTTATGCTCAAGTAGAAAACCAACTAAAAAGAAGAGCAGATCTAATTCCCAATCTTGTAAATACAGTAAAGGGGTATGCGAAACATGAAAAAGAGATATTTGAGAATATAGCAAATGCAAGGGCAAAACTTCTTTCTGCTAAATCCCCTGCCGAAGTTTTTGGGGCATCAAACGAGTTGAATTCTGCGCTTGGGAGACTTCTTGCCATTGCCGAAAATTACCCTACTCTTAAGGCTGATGCAACGTTTATAAGACTTATGGATGAACTTGCTGGAACAGAAAATCGGATAGCAGTTGAAAGAAAGAGATATAATGATGCAGTAATGAATTTTAATAAATCAATTAAAGTTTTTCCATCTAATATAATTGCTGGTTTTTTTGGGTTTAACCCCTATCCATACTTTGAAGTCCCTGAAAAAGAAAAAGAAACTCCAAAGGTGCAGTTTTAATAATGCTTATTTTGATTGATGGTTATAACCTTATTTATGCTTTGAATTACGAGGGAGTTAATTTAAGTAAAGAGGATTTGATAAATGAACTACTTTGTTATCAGAAGAGAAAGAAAAATAATGTTATTGTGGTTTTTGACGGAGGGATCTATGGTGGGATAACTGAGAGGGAAGAGAAAATTGGAAATCTAAAGGTTATATATACGTCAAAAATAAAAACTGCTGATGATAAAATAAAAGAGTTATCTGACAAATATAGAAATGGTTGTGTTGTTATAACTTCTGATAGGGGTATAAAAAATCACGTAAGAAGAAATGGTACCCCTACAATGGATTCTGAAGATTTTATAAAAAGATTATTTAATTACGATAGCACTTCTGATGATAATTTTAAAAAAATAGGTAGAAAAGAAAAGACCCTGTTGAAAAAGGTTTAAAGTTTTAATTTGTTTTCTCTTCCTTCGAGAAGTCTGTGAATGTTATCTTTATGCTTAATGATTATGAGTAATGAAATTATAATTGAAAGGGCAATCTGATAGGTATTTTGAGCTCGAAAAGAAACAAGTATAGGCATTACTATAGATGCGGATATTGAGCCCAAAGATACATATCGAGAGAAATAAACAATTATGAAAAAAACAATCGCTGAAAGCATGGTTTGGAAGGGGAAAAGCATAAGAAAAATCCCAAGAGCGGTTGCAACTCCTTTACCACCTTTAAATTTTAAATAAATAGGAAAAAGGTGACCTAAGAAAGCACCTAAAGCACAAAAGAAAATAAGGGGTTGATTTAGTGGATAGGGTTCATAGAGTCTAACTAAAATTATTGGAATAACTCCCTTTAAAGCATCGCCAATTAGGGTTAGAATACCTACTTTTTTACCCAGAGTTCTGGCAACGTTTGTAGCTCCAATATTGCCGCTTCCAACTTTTTGTATATCCACATTAAAGAAATACCTTGAAATAATTACACCTGTAGGAACTGACCCAAGGAGATAAGAAAATATAACAAAGACTATATCTATTATAATGTCCATAGCAATTTCAAAATATCGGGACGACTGGATTCGAACCAGCGACACCTTGCTCCCGAAGCAAGTGCGCTACCAGACTGCGCCACGTCCCGTTATATGAAGATAGAGTAAATCATAATAATCTATATGTCAAGGCTTGATGTTAATCCCTTCTCCAGTAAACCCTTGCATAGCGTTCGCCTTCAGTATATTTTAAGGTAAGCTCACCTTTGAAGGCATTATAAATTGCTTTGCCAATCCTCTGAGCTAAATGGTCATAGGTTGTATATATTGTAATTTTTTTGTCCTCTTCTTCAATCCCCATTATTCTTTGCAAAGGTCTTGAAACCTTTGTTTTTTCTTCTACGTTCTTTATTAGGTTTTTTATTTCCCTTTTTGTATTTTCATTTAAAAAATTTCCTTCAAGTACAACTACTCCAAAGGGGACCCTATCTTTTATAATTCTGCAGGCTGGACAGATTTCGTTTTGGGCCTCTTTTTGTTTGAGTAACTTCATTGTCCATCTGCCTTCTGTATATACCAATCCGCATTCCTTGCATACTGTAGGTTCTTCATATTTTTTGTACTCATAGTAAGGATTGCCCTTGTCTAAGTATTTAAGATCCCTTCTGTCTTTTGTTGAGAATCCCTTACTCATAGCTCCTCCTTTGAATTAGTTAATAAACTGTAGTTTTTGTCAATATTTTCAAGACTTATATAACCAATTTTCGTTACCCTTTTCAAAAGCCCTGTTTTTTTAAGTGGAAAATAACCCACATAACCGAACTTTTTATTATCAATTTTACTTAATGCCTGAAAACTCATATACTCCTTACCCTTTTTTCCTGTGTAAAGCATGATATGTCCAGGAAAGTAAAGAAGAGTGAAGTAAGGCTTGGAATTATTTAGAACCTTTTCCTTTTCTTTAAGAGAATAATTTGAAACGTCAATGGATTCTGAAAAATTAATCTGGTCATAAGAATTTCTTGGCAAAGAAATATCAACAAAGCTAAACATATCCTGTATCAATCCAGAACAATCCCACCCCTTTTCATCATTTGCCCAGACGTAGGGTTTTTTGTTAAAAATTCTAGTTAGGTTTTTTAAGCTTGATATTTGAGGTTTTAGGGGCTTAGTTGCAAATTTTTTACTAATTTTCATTTCTTTAAATTCACCATTTGTAGCAAGCATAACTATGTAGTGATGTTTATTTTCATAAAGTAATGGTAATTTTGTCGCAGGTGGATAAACAATATTGTCAATAGTGAGAGATTTTAAAAGTAAAACCTTCTCTGAATTTAATATTTTATCAAATTCATCTGGGGCTATTATTTGTATATTATCTTTATCAAACCATCCTTTGACAGTTTCAGTCACTATGAATACGTACGGTAATGTTTTGTGAAATGTAGTTATCAGAGCTAACGATTGGGGTTTTATATAACTTGCTAAGTTTTTTTTGTTAAATAGCTCGTCAGTTTCTGTATTTAAAATCACATTCCCACCTTTTATAACGACTCCATATAATGGTTCTTCGATTCCTTCAGCAATTGGCGGTACTGCACATTCCTTAGCATAAGATAGTTTTAGAGAAAGTGAAAAAAATATAACTAAACAAATTATTCTAACTGACATTCCGGCACCTTTTTCTTTAAAGTTTTTTTCTTATCTTCTGTTAATGCAAGGTTCAATTCAAAATCAGGGTTAGAAAATTTATCATTCTTTTTAAAAAAAAGCCAGCTTTTATCATTTTTTGGTAATTTTTTTAAAATGAACATGCCTTTCAAGATATTGCCATTAAAATTAATTTCTAAAAGGCCTGCCTTTAAATCTCCTTTTTGGACTGAAAAAACTCCCCTGTCCCATATTACCACATATCCAGCGCCATAAAATCCCTCTGGGATTATCCCTTCAAAATCCGCATAGGATATAGGGTGATCATCTACCATTATGGCAAGCCTTTTATCCTTTGGATTCATTGAAGGCCCCTTTGGTAGGGCAAAGGATTTTAAAACACCATCAATTTCAAGTCTTAAATCAAAATGCAAGTGCTTTGCGTGATGTTCATGAATAACAAATATAGGCATCTATTGTAATT
>JAOABK010000027.1 GCA_026418415.1 Pseudomonadota bacterium
CTTCTAAATGAGGTCTAAATTCCTACCTAATTAGTACAAGTTCAGATAGCATTTTTCTAAAAAGTCGCAATCCCTTCTAAATGAGGTCTAAATTCCTACAAAGAGACTTGACAGGTACAAAAAGGAGTCAAGTCTTCGTCGCAATCCCTTCTAAATGAGGTCTAAATTCCTACAAACAATTAACAATGAAATTGTTAATTGCACAAAGAAGGTCGCAATCCCTTCTAAATGAGGTCTAAATTCCTACCAAATAAAACCAAAAAGGAGGTAAATATGAAAGAAGTGTCGCAATCCCTTCTAAATGAGGTCTAAATTCCTACTTTAATTAGAACTGAGTTTAAAAATGAAAAAGAGTTGTCGCAATCCCTTCTAAATGAGGTCTAAATTCCTACTGTGCAAAGGGCAGAGGAGAAATTAAGGAATAGGGGTCGCAATCCCTTCTAAATGAGGTCTAAATTCCTACAGCCCCCATATTTTTTGTTCAATTTTTTCAATAAATTACAAACCACGTTGGGGGAAAAATGCTCTGTTTCATGAGGAGCCATAAAAATGTTTCACTGTTTAATTGTCAAAGAACCATTTTTAACAAAAATTAGAAAAGAAAGATTAAAAATATTTGGATATTTTAATCCAAAAAAATCTTTCTTTCTTAATTTTTTTACCTGTTTTTTTATAGTTTGTCAAATAAAAAACCCGGGATTTTTCATCCCGGGTTTTATTTTACTTCATTGGTTGGGCTGCGCCAACTGGGCAAACCTCTGCACATGTACCGCAATCATCACACTTGTTGGGGTCTATTATGTATTTTGGATCCCCCTCACTGATAGCTTGATTGGGACATTCGTCCTTACAGCTTCCACACATTACACAATCATCATTTATGTAGTATGCCATTTCTATCACCTCCCCTTTTATTAATTGAAATTAAAAGGCTTTGAATATTGCTTTGTTGGCTCCGCATAAAGGGCATCTTTCAACCTCGTCAACTATAACTAAACTACATAATGGACAAACAACTATCTGTTTGTAAGCAACATCTATCCCTTTTTTTAACTGTTCTATCACTCTATTTCTTTCTATCTGTTCAATTTTTAAACTTTCTCTGACAAAATATATTGTCTGTAAACATCCCTGATTATTCTGTCTTTCTGCCTCTAATTCGATGTTCTCTAATTTTTCTATTTTGTGTGTTTCTAATTCTTTTAATTCTTCTAAAATCCTGACTGGATCATCAATTAGTTTTAAATTTCTGTAAAATCTACTTATTATAGCCTGCCTTGAATATGAAAGAGCTCTTATATATCGCGCTATATTTTTTAGCCCTTCTCGTTCTAATTGTTCTGAAACTGAAAGCAAATCAAATATTGCTTTTGATTCATTAACTAAATATTCTTGAAAATATGTCTTCAGTTCCAGGTTATTTTGCATTTTTAATCAATTTTTACGAATTTTGATTTGTCTGCTCCACAGACTGGACAAATATCAGGTGGCTCTGGTCCTTCATGTATATAGCCACAAATTGTACACTGCCATTTCATATCCTTTCCTCCTTATCCCCATTTTCCTTTTTGTGTATGGGTATTTATTTCTGCAAGTATCATTGCTTTTAATATTTTTGTTATTTCATTCATATGACGAAATATGTATAAACAACCTGGATCTAAATTGTCATCCATACCTTTTGCAGAAAGATGCTGTAATTCCTCTATATGATAAATGGATCTCATTAGTAAATTGTTTGTATAGGATGACCTATCTATTAGTTTTGAGAAATTTTCAGGAATTTGCTCAAATTGCTCTTTTGTGGCTCCACATTTTGGACATACATCAGGAGCTTTGTCTCCTTGATGTATATATAGGCAACTCAAACATCGAAATTTTTTTGTCATTATTTTTATATTATCATTATTGTTTTTTTTTAAACAACTAATTTTTATGGTATCTTTAATAACTCCTTTACTGTAGCAAGCAGTTGGGTTGTCTGTACTGGCTTTGTCAAATAGGCATTTGCTCCAAGGGCTAATCCACGCTTCCTATCTTCATCTGCACCTTCTGTCGTAACAATTATTATGGGCATGTTGTTATACTTTGGATCCTGTCTTACAAGACTAACTAACTTTAAACCGTCCATTATTGGCATATTTATATCTGCAATCATAAGATCAAATTGTTTGTTTGATAATTTTTTTAAACCATCTACACCATCTGACGCTTCTGTAACATTTACATCTTTTAACCTTTTTAAAGCAAATACTATTAACTGTCTCATTGTTGGTGAATCTTCCACAACCAGAATCTCTATTTTTGCCATATTTTGATCTCCTTATTATTTTGTGAGAAGTTCTATGAATCCTTGTATTGTGGATAACTTGCGCTCTGATTCAGTATATAGCTTAGCACTAAATAGAGCTGTAGCAGCATGTCCAGCAAGAAGTGTAAATAGTTCATAATCTAATTCGTTAAAGGTGCTTTTTTGTACAAGTAGTTTGTAAATTGCTATTACTCCTATGGTATGCTCTTTTATCTTTAAAGGTATACAGGCTATTGGTGCTTCTTGATTAAAGGTCTCAAACATTGGAATTATATCGCTAAAATAATTCTCTCCAGTTTTAGCTGATTTACCAATTATACCTTTACCAAGTTTTACATTTGTCACCTCTGTTAATTCTATACCCTCGGTTGCAACTGGTGTCAGTTCATTGGACTTTTCATCTAATAGAAAGAGCACGAAAATCTCTGCACCAATTAGATTTATTACTATTTCCATTATTATTTGTACAACTTCTTTGAAGTTTAAAGTGGAATGTAGTTGAAAACTCGCGATATAGAGATTAGCGAGGTTGTTGTTTTCTTGTTCAACTTCTATGTATTTTTCTGCAAAGCTTTTGTTTTCTGCCTCTACTTCTCTAATTTTGTTTAGTATCTCATTTTTTTCTGATTCTAACTCTGCTATTTTAGCTATGCATTGGGCATGAGCATCTACGCCAACCCCCTTTTCTTTGTATGACTTTAGTTCTTCTTGGAGTTTTGCAATCTGATAACGTAGTTTCTCGTTTTCCTGAAGTAGCTCTTTAACAAAGTCAGCTGTTTTTTTGAAAGTGTTTAAGAATTCTTCTGTCCTATCTTTTGCCATAGAATCCTCTACTTTTTATTGATAATATAGTTTTATTAACATATTTTTTCAATCACAAATTAAGTTTTTTTTCTAAAAAAATTGGAATGTCGTTTAAAGGGTATATGTGATCTACAATTCCTGCACTTATAACCTCTTTTGGCATGCCAAAAATAATCGCAGTATCCTGTGATTCTGCCCAGATTTCAGCTCCTGCTTCTTTTAGTTTTATTGCTCCTTCTTTACCATCCGATCCCATACCTGTTAATATAATTGCAATCGTTCTTTCGGCATAAGGTACAAGGGAGTTGAATAAATGGTTTACTGATGGAACATAAATATCTGAATCTTTCTTTTTTACAAGCTTAATGTAAAATTTTGCCTCCTTTTTTATAACTGACATATGGTATCCACCTGGACTAATATAAACGTTTTTATTTTCAATTAACATGCCTTCTGTAGCTTCATATACATTGAATGGTGAAATTCTATTGAGTCGTTCTGCAAATACTTTTGTAAAACCCTCGGGCATATGTTGGGCTATTAATATTGGTACATCTAAGGGTTCTTTAAAGTATGTCAGTATTTTTTGAATAGCTTGAGGCCCTCCTGTTGAAGCACCTATTGCAATTATTTTATCTATACTCATAGAGGGTTTTTTTAATGGCTCTTCTTTAAGCTTTTCTGGCTCTTTCTTTATCATCAGGGCGGCTCTGATTTTAAATAGGAGATCCCTTTTTATCTCTAATAACTGATATGTGGCCTTTGAGGATGGTTTTGTAACAAAATCTATTGCGCCTAATTCTAATGCCTTGAAAACATCTTCTGATGAACTAAGACTTGATACGATAATTACTGGTGTTGGCTGTTGTGCCATTATGAATCTCAGCAATGTAAATCCATCCATTTCGGGCATTTCTAAATCAAGGGTTATTAAATCAGGCTTGTGTTTTAAAACCTTTTTAAGTCCTTCTAAACCATTCGAAGCAGTATCAATTACCTCAAATTCTGGAGATTCTTCGATCATCTCTTTAATGATCTTTCTTGTAAAGGGTGAGTCGTCAATTATAAGAATCTTTTTTGTATTCATATTAGACCTTGGGTTTAAGGTATACCATATCGTTTTTGAAATGTTTTATTGTAAAGTCAGTTGAGATGTTAATTAGAGATTCGGCATGTCCAAGTAGTAAAAAACCGCCAGGAATTAATTTTTCGAAAAAATTATCTATAACCTTTTTTCGAGAGTTCATATCAAAGTAGATTAACACATTTCTGCAAAAGATAATATCCATTGTTGGTAGAATGCTCATTTTTGTTCTATCAAGTAGATTTAATTGCCCGAAACTAACAAGCTCTCTTATGTTTTGTTTAACCTGCCATTTCCCCTGTTCTATTTCATCAAAGTATTTTCTTTTAATAGCTTCACTTGTTGTTCTGAATGAATTGGCATTGTAAATGCCTTCTCGGGCAATTTTTAAACATCTTTGGCTTATATCACTTCCAAATATGGTAACTCTATAGTCTTTTATTAGGTCTTGTACCTCATAAATAATCATAGCGATTGTATAGGGCTCTTCACCTGTTGAACAACCTGCTGACCAGATTCTGATGTTTTTGTCATCCTTTTTTAGTTCTATTAGCTCAGGTATTATTTCTTCTTTGAATGCTTTAAGCTGGTAATCTTCTCTAAAAAAATAAGTTTCATTTGTTGTAATTACATCATATATAAAGGTAAATTCATCTTCTTTCTTTTTATCATACTTAAGAAAGAAAATATATTCTTTAAAAGTATTGAATTTCAGTTCTTTTATCCTTCCTGCAAGGCGCTTTTCAAGTATATACCTTGAACTGTCATCAAAATAAATACCACATTTGTCTCTTATTAAATTTCTCAGTGATTCAAATTCGTCATCTTTCAGAGTAGGCCCTGCTGATATGTCCCACATCTTTTATGCCTCGAGAATATTCTCTGGTAGTATTTTTGATAAATATTCTTCGCCCTTTTTAGCTTGAAGGGTTTTTATGAATATTTGAAGTTCGTTAATTTTATTTGCCTTTTTTAAAGATAAAGCCAGTTCCCTAAAAATATCATCATCATCAAAATTAAATGCTGTATCAATTATAGTTGTGGTTGAAAAAGGTACACCCTCAGCCATTAGCTCTAAGACTGTAAAATAAAGAATTGGGTGTATATCTGTAAAAATTTTATCTTCTATATGTTTGACAGAATGAGGAGAAAGCTTACATAAACTAATTAATGCAGATTTTTTTATATCAAAGTCTTCTTTATCAAAAAAGTTGTAAAGAATATCAATGGATTCATCATTTCCTATCTCACCAAGGGCTTCTATTGCCTTTTGTTGAACTCTTTCATCTTCATCGGTAAGGTAGAATAATGTTTCCTGCAGGAATTCGTATAGCTTAAGTTTTCCTATTATTTCAAGAGTTTTAGCTCTTACTTCTGGAAAATGGCTTTTTAGTGTTTTGTCAAAGATCTCTTTTTTGTTGTATTTTAAATTAGATAGTAAATCAAGCAGTGCGATTATGTGTTCTTTGTTTTCTGAGTTTAATATTGATGTAACTAATTCGAATGGGAAATTTTCAGGATCTAAGAGATGTGAAAGTGATTTTATTGCTTGTTCTCGGACGTCTGGATAGGGATCCAAAAGTAAATTAAAAAGGCAATCTATAGATTCTTTTTCACCGATTTTTCCAAGAGAATAAGCCAGAGACTGTCGAGTATGACCGTAATCTGCCTTGTAGAATTTTTTTATTTGTTTTAATGATTTTTTGATTTTGAATACACCGCAAAGATAAACAAGGTATGCTTGTTTTGAGTTTTTATAGTTATCAAGAAGATTTAAAATTAAATTTTCATTGTGAAAGGGGGCATAATTACTTAGATTTGCAAAAAATTCGAGTGTTTCGTTAGATGCATTTTCGAGCATAGGAATAAAAAAATGCTCTCCTTCATTTATGTAGGCACATAAAGCATAAGCCTTGGCATCATCTCCATTTTTTTCAAGTAGTGTTTCGAATGCTTTATCATAGTTAATGGCTTTTATGAGAGAATTTTTTATAAAAGGGAGTTGTTCTTTGTTTCTTAAAAATTGTTTGTAGAGATTTCTTGCAGAGTTTTCAATTATATAGGGTGACTTGTCATGAAATGCTTTCTTGAAAATCTCAACTGTGTATTCGGGATTTATTATTGGTAATAGGTCTAATATTGGTTTTCTTAAAGGACTTACCTTCCAGAGGGGTAATAAAGAGATAGCATCTGGTAAGTATCCTATTTGTGAGATAGATTCGAGTATTACGAAGGATAACCATTGGTTTGAAGCGTCCAGTAAACTAAGTAAACTACCCACAGATTCTTTACATCTTAATTTACCTAAATTTTCTACCGCTGATATTACTACATTTTCATCTTCATCAGTTAGTGCCTTGATTAGGAATTTGCAATACTCCTTTTCACCGATATCTCCAATAATATCAATTATGAACTTTCTAACGTCTTTATCTGACTCATCAAAAACATCTATAAGATACTTCACTGCCTTTTTGCCAATTTTTGTTAAAGCTTCTTGACAAGCATTTCTAAGCCCAGCATTGTCTTCAGAAGATAGACCAGATATAAGCAATTTGATTATTTCTATATCTTGATTTAGTACCGCTGTTGTTACAGCGTCTTTTCTTACACGCCAGCTTTGATGGGAAAGACAGTCTAATAGAAAATCAAGATTTTCTTTATTTATAATAAAATTTTCTGAAATTCTTTTTAATTCTCTCCTTACCTCTTCTTCATCTTGTAAATTAATATTCCTTTCAATCATTGTTATTCCTTTCTTTTATTTAGAAGTTCTATGAAGGCTTGTTCAATAAAGTTTTGAGCATCGTTTTTTATTTCTGGTATTCTCTGAGAAAGGTACTTTACAGCATCTTCAAAATCAAGCTTAAGAATTTCTTTAAAATTATCTGGAGTGACTTTATCGAGAACTTCTTGGTTATAAAGGGCTATATCAGATATAATTAGTCGAGCTAATTTTTTTGCTCTATTTGTGGATTCTGGTATGGCTTCTAAGCTTGCTTGTTCATGCTTTCTTATTTCATCTCGTTCTTTTAAGATATCTTTTGTTTTTTCAAGCAATAGGTCTCTGTTATCTTTAAGTAGAGAGGTATCTTCAATTTCTTTCTGAATTTTTAAATCCCTCTCCACTGATATTTTTTTGTTTTCTGGTAAAAGCGATATAACTTTATTACATAGATCATCAGGTATATGATGTTTTTCAATATAGTCATCTGCACCATATAAATTCTGAGGTCTTCTTTTGTATCTGGTTCTATCATATATCGATGCAACCAGTATAACCTTTACATTATTTAGTTGAGGATCTTTTTTTATTTTCTCGCAAAGTTCGAAACCAAAAAGTCCAGTAAGTGCAACATCAATAATAGCAATTGCTGGTTTTTTGCTTAACACTATTTTATAAGCTTCGTTTCCTTCAAAGGCTGTTTCTATTCTGCATTTTATTGGTTCTAAGACTTTCTTTATAACGTTAACTACTCTATAGTCATCATGAGCGACTAATATAAGGGGCTGTTCTCCCTCTATGGGTAGATTAAAATTATAAACAAATATATATCCACATTTATTACAACGAAGTTTTTTCTGACCTGAAATGGCTAAAACATCATCCCTTAATTTGTAGTTTGTTTTACACTTTGGACAAGTTACTATCAAGATAACTCCTTTATTTGTTTTTTTATGTGATTCGCTAAAAGAAAATCAAAATCTAAAATAAAGATTATTTTATCATTTATCTTAATCCCACCTTGTAAAAAATTTCTATCCATAGATGTTAAAATTGCTGGTGGGGAAATTATTTGTTTTTCATCGATTGTAATTATATCTTCTATCTCATCTATTAATAAACCAAAAATTTTTTTCTGCCAAGCTATAATAATTACCTTCTTTTTTTTACTTTTATCTGGAGAAATTTGCAAAATTTTTTTAATGTCAATTAAAGGAAGAAGGAATCCTCTTAGATGTACAACGCCAGCAATAAAATCTGGCATTGAAGGAATTGGTTTTATATCATTGCACGGTATAATTTCACGAGCCATTTTAAGATCTATGGCAAAAAAATCTTCATTTAATGTAAATATAATAAATTTTTTTTCCATTTTAATAGCTCAATATATTTTCTATGTTTAAAATTCTAACCATTTTTCCGTCTATCATGACAACACCGGATATGAACTCTTGTTTTGTTATACTAACATTTATAGGAGTAGGCTCTATCTGCTCCTCATAGATTTTTCTTATTTGGGTAATTTTATCAATTATTATACAGACAGGTTCATTTTCGATTTTCAGAAGTATTAATTTTTTATTTTTTTCATCGGTTTGAATGTCCTCTATTCCAAGTATCTTTTTTATATCGAAAACGGGGATTACTTCACCTCTAATTGAGATTATCCCAAGTATTATATCTGTTGTTTTAGGTACATGAGTAATCTCTCTATATTTTAAAACTTCTTTTGCAATTGTTAAATCGATAGCATATTCTTCGTTGCCCAATAAGAAACATAAAAACTCTCTTTTTTCTTTATCTTCTTTTACCTTTTGTATATTTGAATAAAATGATTCTTCGTCAATAAAGTCTAAATTCTCTACATTTGTATCTACATATTCTTCAATCACCCTTTCTTCTTTGATTTGAGGTATAGGCAAGGTATTATTGGTTGGAAATGGAATTTCTTCCTTTATTTTTTCTTTTTCTAATTGCTCTTTTTTTTCTGTCTTTTTTTTCTTTTTTCTTATTTCAGCAATGTTCAATGATTAACTCCATTCATTATATTCTCGAGCTGATTCTTCAGCTATATCTTTATCAATATACTTAGTTCCCTTTCCAAATGCAATGAGTAAAGCATTCTGGGCCAAATGATTGATAACCCTTGGAATTCCTTTAGATGTGTTATGTATTATATATGAAGCCTCTTTAGAAAAAGGCATATACGTTCCCCCTGCAACTTTAAATCTGTGCTCTAAATATCTATATGTATCTTCTTCATCTAAAGGACCTATATGATAGAAAAAACCTACTCTTTGTTTGAATGCTTCCCAGTTACCCTTTTTTAACTTATTTTTAAGCTCAGGTTGGCCTAACAAAATTATAGAAATGAGATTTTCATCATCCATCTGAAAATTGGTAATAAGCCTTATTTCTTCAAAGACTTCTTTATGAGAAATCAGTTGGGCTTCATCAATTATTAAAACTGGGGTTATATTTTTTTCATAAAAGTTGAAGAGAATTTCATAAATTTGCTCGAGTAGATCTTTTTTATAATATTTTGGTTCTCTTTTTGAGAATAGCTTTACAAGGTTTCTTAAGAAATTTCCAGCACTTCCTCTTGGATTAATTATAACGACAGGATAAAATTTTTCTTCATCAAGCTCATCAAGCAATTTTCGTGAAAGAGTGGTTTTGCCACAACCTATATCACCAGTTATAACTATAATCTCCTTCTCCTCAGCGCCATATTCCATCCTTGCAAGTGCTTCTTTATGTTTATCAGAAAGATAAATAAATTTTGGATCGGGAGTTTTTGAAAAGGGTTTTTCCTGTAAACCAAAAAATTCTAACATATTAAACTTTTGCTACCTCACCTAATAGTCCTGATGGATCTAATACAAGTATAGTTTTACCCCTTCCAATTTGTGTTGCTCCTGCAATGCCATTAACCTTTATAAATTTTCCCATAGATTTAATTACTATATCTCCATGTCCAAGTATTTCACTAACTATCATACCAGCTTTTTTTTCTCCTATCTTTAAAACAATCATATATCTAAAATCCTCTGGTGTGGATGCAAACTCAAAAATGTTTTCTAAATAAAAAATTGGCAGAGGTGTATTTCGCAAGTTAACTACTTCCTCACCAGATATTTTCATTACATCATTTTTTGTAATCTCGACAACTTCATCTACTGCATTGATTGGTAATGCAAATAAGTGACCACTGGTTTTTAAAATTATTGCTCTTACTATGATAAGCGTTAATGGTAGAGTAAGAATAAAGGTAGTGCCCTTTCCCAACTCAGTTTTTACATCAACATAGCCTCTTAATTTTGCCAAGTTATTTTTTACCACATCAAGTCCAACCCCCCTGCCAGACAGCTCTGTTGCATTTTCCTTTGTACTAAATCCAGGGGTGAATATAGTTTGTAAAAGATACTCGTCTGTAACTTCTTGTTCTGGTGATAATTTTTTTAATTCTATGAGTTTTTTTCTGATTTTTTCGACATCTATACCTCTTCCATCATCAGAAACTTCAATGAAAACATAATTTCCCTTTTGATAGGCTTTAAACCAGATCTGACCATAGGGTGGTTTCCCTAAAGAAGTTCTTTCTTCTGCAGACTCTATGCCATGATCTATAGAATTTCTTATGATATGCATTAATGGATCTGATAGTTCTTCCATAATGAATTTATCTAATTCTGTATCACCACCGTTTATAACTACTTTTACTTCTTTACCTAAATCGTGAGCAATTTTTTTAAGATTCCTTTCTAATTTGTCAAAAAGTTGACTTAAGGGAACCATCCTAACTGACATTACTGAATCTTGTAATTCATTTATCTTTTTTTCTATTGAATTTGTAACTTTTGTTAAATTTAAAGCGAGATCTTCGTTGTTTATGTATTTTTTTGCATTTTCAATAAGTCTTGCTAATTCTGATTTTTGTGTTACAAGTTCTCCAACTATATTCATAACATAATCTAATTTTGTTATGTCAACCCTTACTGTATTACTGATGCTTTTTAGTTGAGTCTGTTGAGGTTCTTGTTGTATTGGTTCTTTTTTTGTAAAAGATGGGCTTACTGAAATATTGCTCTCTTCAGTAAGTGAGTTAATTTCATATTCATATTTATCCTTTATTGGAATATCCTCTTCTTTAGAGTCTGTCGCATATATGATTGTAAAGTTAATTTTACCCGGAGTATCTGATGGCTTTGGAAGGGTGCTTATAACCTCTCCTTTTGTCTTAAGTATGTTAGTAATTTCATTAAGCCTCTCATCAAACTCTTCAAGTGTAAAAACAAATTTTATTGCAAATATTTTTTTACCCTTTCTAATATTTTCCTGAAACCTATGTTCTTCATATTCTGTAAGTACCTGTAATAATTCATTGATAGGTTGTGGAGAAACTTTGTTAGTAGTAGGAATATTCTGGTCCTGTTTGGTAAATATTATACTTATGTTTTCAAGAAAGTCGCTTATATCATAATTGTCGTTATTTGAGTTTGATATTTGTGAGATTATCTCTAACATTATTTCTTTGCCAGATAAAAGAAGCTCTATAATATTATCATCAAGATCGACCTTTCCAAGCCTTATTTTATCAAGGAAACTTTCTAATTGATGGGCTAACTTAGAAAGATTGGAAAATCCAAACATACCAGATATTCCTTTTAGAGAATGAAAATCTCTAAAAAGAGAGTTTATTATGTCAGGTGATTCTCCTCCAGTCAAAATAATATCTCTTAATTCCAATAATTTCTTTTCTATGTTTTCTGTAAGCTCTTCTGCTTCTGCTATAAACTCAAGCAATGCTTTGTTTTCAGCCATTATTTAAGTCCGAGAAGTTTTTTTACTTTTCTTTGTAGATTTTTTAAGTCAAAGGGTTTGGTTAGGTAATCATTAGCTCCCATGGTAAGAGCTCGATTTAGGTCTTCCTCTTTTGTTTCAGTTGAAATCATTAGCACAGGAATGTTTTTATAATTTTCTGAGGTCTTTATGAAATTTAAAAGTTCCAGACCATTTATATCAGGCATATTAATATCAGAGATTATCAGATCATATTTTTTTCTTGGGAGCTCTTTTAAAGCTTCAAATCCTGTCTTAGCTTCGGTGAAGTTAAAGATTCCCAATTCCTCTAAGCCAGAAATTATAAAAGCCCGCATAGCATTAGAATCATCAACTATTAATATTGTTTTTTCCTCTTCCATATTTTAATTAAAATCCCCCTTTGCTTTTTTTTCAAGCAAAAGCCGTTCCATAGTTATTCCTGCCTGAGTAAGGAATATTTCAAGGGCATCAGTGTCTCTAATTGGTTCTTTATCTGGCAGGTTATCTCCGTAAAATAGAGCAACCACTTTACCACCAGAAATTATTGGCGCAAAAAAGACTTCAGTTGGCCTTTGACCACCTAACTTATTCAGTAGGAAATCGAAATTTTCGTCTTCCAGTGGGGTCCCTTTGTATGGCATATTTGCATTTATAACTTCTTTGAAAAAGCCTTTTAGTGATATAGTAAGATTTCTAACTACTTTTAATGGCTGATCTATAAATCTTTCCAGACCAAATTGTCCAAGCCCTTGCATAGTATCGGTTTTTATTGCAAAAAGCACCCCTCTTGGCATTATTTCACTTGCTAATCTAAGTATGAGCAATATTATTTCATTTCCTGAGGTGACCTGTCCCAATTCAGCAATCATTGATTTTAAAATTGTAAGTCCTGGTGTGGTGATTATTTTGCTTTGCTCTTCTTTTATTTCAAATTCTTCTTTTAATTCTTTGTCCCAGTGAGTTATTTGTGGTTTTTGGACAGGGCTCGCATCAAGTTCTTTAATTGTAGCCTCAAGGGCTTTGATGAATAAACCCATCTGTTCTGTAATATTTTCTTTTGTAAGTACCCCCCTCTTTGGTTTCTTTATAATGTTTATTTTTTTTGCTCTAAGTTTTTCTTCTATTTCTGGCAAAGAGTATTCGCAAATGGCAATTATATTTGATTCCCCTTCATCAGCCATTTTTTCTATAATATCAAGCCCACCTAAAATTCCAGATCCATCAGGTTTTGGTATGAAAATTGAAACAATTGAAAAAACCCTTTTTCCCTCGTTTTTTAAAGAGCTGTACTTTGAGTATGCCTTATCAATATTATCAATCGTTTCTACTTCATATTTTTGTTCTAAAAGTTTTTTGGTTATATTTAGAAAAAATGTATTGTCGTCTATGATAAGTATTATGGGCTTTTGTAAGGGCTCTTCCACAGGTGGAGTTTCGATTGAAGAATCTTCTATTTTCTCTGGTTCTTTAATTACTGTTTCTATCTGTCCTTCATCTACAAGGCGTGAGCCTTCCATTGCTAAGAATTGGGGATTTAACCCCTTTGCTTTCGGCAGGTCATACTGTAGCAGATCAATAGTAAGGTCATCTTCTGTGATGTCATCGGTGAGTTCAAATCTAAATTCCCCTTCATGCCAATAAAATAAACTAAAAACTGATTTTTCAATTAGTTCTGTGACACACTCTTCAATTTTTTCTTTAGGGATATTGAAATTGTTTATTAAAATCCATCCTAATTTATATTTTTTTTCTGAAGTTTTTTGATACTCAAGGGCTTTTTTTAGTATGTCTGGTGTAACATATCCCTTGTGTATAAGTATTTCGCCTAAATTTACTCTATATGCATCTGAATAGGCAGTAACTACTTTGCCTTTATAAAAATATATCTTCCCTTCTCTTTTTTGACTTTTTATATGGAGTATGCCCGATTTACCACTAAGCGCTACAATTTGTAGTATTTCACCTAATCCTAAATCTTCTAATCTTCCAACTAAACTCATAATTGTCAATTATATATTTTAAATCACTTTTATTAAAACAAATTTTTAAAATTTATCCAATTAGGAAACAAAATATTTCTTCAACCTCCTCTTCAAGTGATTGTTTGCAAATCGATGGGATTCTTCTCTTAGTTTGATTAGTAATTTTAATCCTTCATTTTCGGGTTTTAGTATTATTGGATTCTTCCTATTTGATATGTATATTGAATTCTTTTGGTCTTTGGCAATTGCCATTAGAAAAACGTCTTTAATCTTTAGTTCATCTAAAGCTTTTTTTGCAGTATTCAATTGCCCTTTGCCACCATCAATTATTAATATATCTGGCTTTTTCCATTCATGATGTTTAAATCTTCTTAGTAATGCATTGTACAATGATTTATAATCATCAAAACCTTCCTCTTCCATATTAAAAATTCTATATTGATCTTTTGCAAAATCACCATTTTCAAAAACTATCATTACACAGGCATTCATTCTTCCATAAAGATGAGTAGCGTCAAAGCATTCTATTCTTTCTGGTTCTTGGTCTAAATTGAAAATGTTTTTTAGGATTGTTAGAGGTTCTTTTGTGCTTGGGGTAAAGGACGATGCGTTTAGTTTAGCCATCGAGATTAATTGTTTCGTTTGAGAATCATAGGGTTTTTTTATACTTATCTTAGAGCCCTTGAGATCATGTAGATAATTTTCTATATTCTCTTTGCCTTCTAAATCAAGGTCTATTATTATT
Source organism: Pseudomonadota bacterium (assembly GCA_026418415.1). Taxonomy (GTDB): domain Bacteria; phylum CALINM01; class CALINM01; order CALINM01; family CALINM01; genus CALINM01. The sequence continues at coordinate 14,476 of JAOABK010000027.1, forward strand.
TCTTCTGGTAAAACAACATCTTTTTGATAATATTTTGTTATAAATTCCGAAAGAGTACTTTCTATATCAAAATTCTTTTTAACAGAAAAATCTTTTTTGCTAAGAAGTTTTCCTCCCCTTATAAAAAGCATTGAAAAATTTACAAAATCTATTCCTTCAAAAAATCCAATTACATCAATGCTTTTTAAATTAGTTCCTTGTACTGCCTGTTTTTTTAAGAGTTCATCAATTTCAAATATTATATCTCTTATAAATCCTGCTTTTTCAAAATCTTCCCTTTTTGATGCTTCCCACATCTGCTTGGTAAGAATACTTTTTATTTTCTTTGTTGAACGACCCTCAAGGAAAAGTATTACATCCTCTAAGATTTTTTTATACTCTGCTTTTTTGTCTTCTCCTCTAATACATGGGGCTATACATTGTCCCATATCGAAATATAAGCATGGTTTAGTACGGGTTTTAAATTTAGAATCACTGCAATGTCTAAGTGGGAATATTTTTTGAAGGGTGGAAAGTATTTCACGAATTTTTTTTGCTGAAGGGTAAGGCCCAAAATATAGAGCAGATTTGTCGTCGATTCTTCTTACTAATTCGATTTTTGGGAAATCTTTTTTTGTGTCTATTTTTATACATAGATAGTTTTTGTCATCCTTTAATTGGATGTTATATTTTGGATTATACTTTTTTATCAGGTTATTTTCTAAAATAAGAGCTTCCTTTTCATTATTAGTTAGAATGTAATCTATTGTGGCAATTTTTCTTGTAAGAAAGCTTATCTGATATCGTTTTTCTGATGCCTTAAAGTATGATAAGAGCCTCTTTTTTATATTTTTTGCTTTACCTACATACAATACATTGCCATTCTTGTCTTTCATGATATAAACACCAGATGAGGTTGGAGCATCATGATAGATGTTTAGTTCCATCATTTCTATAATAACAAAAAGTGGTTTAAAAAAGTATAAGCAACTTTTTCACGATAATAATATCATTGGATTTGCTAAATCTTAATTTTGTGTTAGTATTACTTTTATGATATACATTGAAACAATAGCAGGTTATACAATGTCAGAACAGTTTCTTGAAATTGTTGAAAGAAAGGGCAAGGGCCATCCAGATACTATATGTGATTCTATTGTAGAATCAATATCAATTGCTTTAGCTGAGGAATATAAAAAAAGAGCAGGCAAAATACTTCATTTTAATATTGACAAAGCATTGCTCTCAGCTGGAAAGGTAGAAAAGAGTTTTGGTGGAGGAAAGGTTTTAAAACCTATTGAACTTATTGTTGGGGATAGAGCAACCTTCTTTATAGGTAATAAGAAGATCCCAATTCAAGAATTAATAGTAGAAACCTCAAGATTATGGTTTAAGAACAACCTCAGATTTTTTGAACCTGAAAAACATTTGGAAGTTAAGCTTGCACTTTCTGAAGGTTCTGTAGAATTGTCTAACATTTTTAAAGAAAGCACAAAAATTCTTCCCGCTAATGATACTTCTGCGGTGGTTGGCTTTTATCCTTTAACCCCAGCAGAAAAGATCGTTCTTGAATTGGAAAGGTACCTTAATTCAGAAAATTATAAGACCTTATTTCCTGAAACGGGGGAAGATGTAAAGATAATGGCTGTTCGAAGAGGTGATGAACTAAATTTAACGATTGCCATGCCTTTTATTGCAAGCCTAATATATTCAGAAAAGGAGTATTTTGAGAGAAAGGAAAAAGTTTTAAATAGTATCAAGAAATTTTTAAGAAAATACTCAGGGACCTTTCAGATAAATGTTCAGTTTAATGCCCTTGATAAGAAAGGCCTTGGTAGTGATGGAGTTTATCTTTCTCTTCTTGGTACTTCTTTAGAGGATGCTGATTCAGGGCAGGTAGGCAGAGGTAATAGAGTAAATGGTCTTATATCTGTTTCAAGACCCTTAGGGACTGAAGCAGTTGCAGGAAAAAATCCTGTAAGTCATGTAGGTAAGATTTATAATGTCTTTGCTCATCAATTAGCCAAAAAGATTCACCAGAAAGTGGAAGGGATTAAAGAGGTTTATGTTTATATGGTTAGTACAATAGGAAAACCAGTTAACCAGCCAGAGGTTGTATCAGTTAAGATTATTCCTGAAAAAGGTATTAGGCTAATGGATATCTCGGGAAAAGTAACAGAACTTGTCGAAAAAGAGCTTGCTGATATGGCTCATTTTTGTGAGCTTTTAAGTAAAGGCAAATTTCCAATTAATTAGCTTCTTAGTACAGCATTTTCCAAAAGAGATTTAATCTCGTCTCTTATTTTTGCCGCTTTTTCAAACTGTAAATTTTTTGCAGCTCTCTTCATCTCCTTTTCAAGTCTTTTTATGATTTTTTCTAAAGTATCTTCTCTAATATACTCTTCTTTTGTTTCTTCTACTGAAACAGTGTAATAATCTTTCTCACAGAGAATACCGAAATCTTCATTGATATTCTTTTTAATAGTTTCAGGCGTTATATTATTTTTTCTATTGTAATCTAACTGTTTTTCCCTTCTTCTATTGGCTTCTGCTATTGCCTTTTGCATCGCTGGGGTGATTTTATCAGCATAAAAAATTACTCTTCCATTTACATTTCTTGCTGCTCTACCACAGGTTTGAATGAGAGAGGTCTCGGATCTTAAAAATCCTTCTTTGTCAGCGTCAAGAATAGCAACAAGCGCAACCTCAGGCATATCAAGCCCTTCTCTTAGTAAATTAATTCCCACAAGCACATCGTATTCTCCCTTTCTTAACTCTTTTATTATTTTCACTCTCTCAATTGTGTCGATATCGGAATGCAAATATTTTGCTTTTATCCCCTGATTTAAAAGATAGGAGGAGAGGTCTTCTGCCATTCTTATGGTTAAAGTCGTGATAAGAACGCGTTCTTTTCTGTTAATTGCGTTTTTTATTTCTTTTAAAAGATCTTCAACCTGATTTTTTGTTTGTTTTACAATTATTTCAGGATCAACAAGACCTGTTGGTCTTATTATTTGTTCAACTAATTTGGACTTCTTTTCCATTTCATAAGGCCCTGGAGTGGCTGAAACATAAATAACTTGATTGACCCTTGCTTCAAACTCTTCGAATTTTAGTGGTCGGTTATCAAGGGCAGAGGGTAATCTAAATCCATATTCAACAAGGGTTTTTTTTCTTGAATAATCACCTTCATACATGCCTCTTATCTGGGGTATGGTAAGATGTGATTCATCAATTATAAGTAAATAGTCCTTAGGAAAATAGTCTATTAATGTAAATGGTGGTGTACCAGGCGGTCTTCCATCTAAATGACGGGAATAGTTTTCTATACCCTTGCAATATCCCATCTCTTCAAGAAGTTCGAGGTCATTTAATGTTCTTTGTTTTAGCCTCTGTGCTTCAAGTAGCTTATTGTTTTTTTCAAGTTCTTCAAGTCGAATCTTTAATTCCTCTCTTATTGATTTTATAGCATTTTTTAATTGTTCTTCTGGGGTTACATAATGGCTTGCAGGGTAGATATCCAGACTATCAAATTTATCATAAATTTCACCAGTTATAGGGTCAAAGGAATATATATTTTCAATGAGATCATCGAAAAACTCAATTCTATAAGCTAACTTGTCTTCATAGGCAGGGAATATCTCAATTACATCTCCGCGAAACCTAAAAGTCCCTCTGTAAAAATCGTAGTCATTTCTTGTGTATTGAATCTTAATTAGTTCATGCAATAATTCTCTTTGGTCAATGTGTTCATTAATATTAATTTTTAAGTGCATCCCGCTATAATTTTGAGGTGAGCCAATACCATAAATACAAGAGACAGAAGCGACAATAATTACATCATTCCTTTCAAGCAACGAGTATGTAGCTCTGTGTCTTAACTTGTCAATTTCTTCATTTATGGATGAGTCCTTTTCAATAAATATATCCCTTTCTGGAATGTAAGCTTCTGGTTGGTAGTAGTCATAATAACTCACAAAGTATTCTACTGCATTTTCTGGAAAAAGCTCTTTAAATTCAAAATAGAGTTGTGCAGCGAGGGTTTTATTGGGAGCAATAATTAAAGTTGGTTTTTGAACATTCTGAATTACATTTGCCATAGTGAAGGTCTTACCTGAACCTGTTACACCGAGCAGGACCTGATGTTTTAATCCTTGTTCGATGCCCCTTGTAAGTTCTTCTATTGCCTGTGGTTGATCTCCTTTGGGCACAAAGGATGATTTAATTACAAATTTGTTCTTTTTCATAAAAAACATTATACTATGATTCAATAATTTCTAAAACCATGAGAGTTTTATTATTACAACCACCGATACAAGATTACTACACTACAAGCATTAGAAACTATCCCCTTGGACTGCTTTTCATTGCTTCCTATATCAAAGATCTTTGTGATGTAGAAATTATAGATTTGAGGCAAGGTTATAAGAGTGAAATTGAAACACCTTTCAAGGAGCTCGACAAGATTTATAACAAAATGTATTCACCCTTTAGCCTTTTTTCAAGATTTCAGAGGTTTGGTTTAAATCGAGAGGGAATAAAGGAGATTATTATCAATAAGAAACCAGATATTATAGGCATATCATCTCTCTTTTCGACTTATTTTGAAGAAGCCTTGGAAGTAGCAAAAATAGCAAAGGAAGTGAATAATAAAATTGTAACAGTTTTAGGGGGAAATCATCCCACCCTCTTTCCAGAGGATGTTCTAAGAGAAGAAAGTGTAGATTTTGTAATAAGAGGTGAGGGCGAAATTCCATTTAGACGACTCATAGAAAACTTTGGTAATGAAGAAACCTATAAAAGCATTGAAGGGCTGTGTTTCAAGAGAAATGGAGATTTTATTATCTCCACGGTTTTTTTTAATGAATCAAAAACTTTAAGTTTAGATAGAAAATTATTAAGTAAAGAGAATTATAAATATGGTAAGGGGTATGTTGCCCCTGTTGTCACTAGTAGAGGATGTCCCTATTCTTGTGATTTTTGTTCAAAACCAGAGGTAAAATTCAGGTTTTATAATATAGAGGATGTTAAAAAAGACATAGATAATTTAATCTCCTTAGGCTTTGATACAATAGATTTTGAAGATGATTACTTTGACATTACTTTGGAGAGAAATAAAGAAATTCTCAAGTGGTTAAAGGACAAAGATATTAAAGTGACAGCAATGAATGGTGTCATCCCAAAGATTGATTATGAAGTTAAAAGGCTAATTAAATCTACGGGATTTCAGAGAATTAATATATCCCTTGTTGATGCAAACAAAGAAGTAAAAGAATTTGTAAATAGAGGACAGTTTGAAGAGTTTGATAGAGTTCTAAATTATTTTATTGAATCACAAGTTCCAGTTGAGGTCCATTTTATTATAGGTATGCCAGAGCAAAGGATGGAAAATTTAATAGATACAATGATTTACTTAGGAGAAAAACAGGTTCTTTTAGGACCAAGTGTTTATTATTTAGCGCCAGGAAGCAATATTTACAATAAGATTATTAAAAAAAGGGGGATTATTAATCTTAAATATACTCGTTCAAGTGCCCTGTATCAAGTAAATGAAGATTTTGATACAAAAACCCTTGCAACATTTTTGAGATTAGCAAGATTTGTAAACTACATAAAGTCAATCATTGATCAAGAAGAAAGAGATTTACATGTGGATGATTTTTTAAGATTAATTACAAGAAAAAATAGATTAGATGGAATAATTTTAAAGGCACTTTTTGAAAAACAAATATTTATAAGCTTTGACAAAAAGAATAATGTATTTTATGAAGATGCTTTTGACAGAGAGGTAATTAAAAAATTTCTTTCCCAATTAAAATTTGTTTGTGGTTATAAAACAGAAAATATTTGTAGCTTCATATAATTATAAAAAACATTTGACAAGTTTATATTTTATGGTATTAATCTTTAAGACACATGGGAGAGTTTAGAGAAATTTTTATTTTTGTCTCTGGTTCAACCCCGCAGATTATAACAGAAACTATTTACGCCCTCGCCACAAAAAAACCACCTATCTATCCTGACGAGATAATTGTTATCACAACATTTGAAGGTGCAAAGACAGCAAGAGAAAGTTTAGAGAAGAAAGGTATATTAAAAGCCCTTTGTAAAGACTACAAAATACCTATACTTGATATTAATTATGAGATACCAAAAGATAAAAAGGGTTTGCAACTTCAGGATATCAGAACTACAGAAGACAATGAATCTATGGCAAACTTAATTAATAAAATAATCCAAGAGAAGACAAGGGATGAGAAAAACAGACTTCATTGTTCCATTGCTGGAGGTAGAAAGACAATGAGCTTCTATTTGGGTTCAGCCCTTCAATTATATGGAAGAAAATGGGATAAACTATATCACGTGCTTGTAACACCTGAGTTTGAAAGCAATAGAGAGTTTTTCTACAAGCCTTTGAAAAATCAGAAGATAAAAACTCCTGATGGTAGAGAGATTAATACAGATGATGCTGAAATAACTCTTGCAGAGTTACCCTTTATAAGATTGGGAGAGAAGACAAAAATTGCAGGTAAAAGCTACGATGAATCGGTAAAGGCAGGTCAGGACGCTATAGACAGTGCAGTGATTCCACAGGATGTAAGCGTGGATTTTTCAGAGAGAACGTTATTAATAGGTAATACAAAAATAAAAATGCAACCTGTTCAGCTCGCCTTATACGCCACTATTTTGAAATTAAAAAAAGATTGTAAGAAAACAAAATGTGAAGGTTGTGAAAAATGTTCAATTAAAAGGACTTTTTGGGATAACAGAATTATGAC
>JAOABK010000028.1:0-446 GCA_026418415.1 Pseudomonadota bacterium
AAAAGAGTTATAAAGGCATTTAGATTGGATACAGCAGGAAATCTTCCTGATGGAGGCTCCTTAGAAGAGATACTGCCTCAATATGAGGTTTCAGCCTTTCTGTTTGATAGTTTCAGCACGAAAGAATATGGAGGCACTGGGAAAACCTTTAATTGGGATGTAGTAAAAAAAGCAAAAAAATTTGGAAAGGTAATTCTTTCAGGGGGATTGAATATATTCAATATTGATGAAGCAATAAGAAAAGTTCTGCCTTATGCTGTTGATGTGTCAAGTGGAGTTGAGATTTACAAGGGTAAAAAAGACCCTGAACTTGTAAAAAAATTCATTGAAAAGACAAAATTAAAGAAATTTTAAAGGAGAAAAAAATGATTGAATGGTTACCCTACTCTAAAGAATCTTTTCAAAGGGCAGAAATTGAAAACAAGCCTATATTTCTTCATATTTTT
>JAOABK010000028.1:456-20642 GCA_026418415.1 Pseudomonadota bacterium
CAAAATGGAGTAACTACTGTAAAAAAATGAGTGAAGAACTCCTTAATGACTCTCAAATCGTGGAAATTATAAATAAAAATTTCATTCCCATTCTTGTCAATCGTGATGAAAGGCCAGATATAGACGCAATTTATCAAAAAGCTTCTTATATCATAGGACAGGGAAGTGGCTGGCCTCTTAATCTAATACTAAATCATGATGGAAAACCTTTTGCTGGAATTAATTATAAGACTGATGAAGATAAGGACTATTTTATAACTATGTTAAGTAAAGTATTAGAATTATTTAATACTAATAGAGATAAAATTTCACAGAGAGCCCAAACTATACTTGATGCAATAAAACCAATTGAACTTGCACCCTCTGAGCTTAGAGAAGAAATCATTCATAATCCTGAAGAGGATATTGTAAATGAAATGGATTTTGAATATGGAGGTCTCAAAAAAAATCTAAAATTTCCTCCTTTTGCACATATTGATCTCCTTTTATGGAAATACTGGATAAGACCAAAACCATGGGTTTTTAATGCTATTGAGAAAACCCTTAAAGGTATGGTTCATGGAGGGATTTATGACAATCTTGAAGGAGGGTTTCACAGATACTGCGTAGACAAGGAATGGAGAATACCTCATTTTGAAAAAATTGTCATTGACAATGCCTGGCATATTATAAATTTTCTCTATGCCTACAGTATACTCAAAGATGACTTTTATAGAGAAATAGCCATTGAAACAATTGATTATATAAAGAAAAATTTACTCTCTACGGATGGATTTTTCTGTGCAAGTCAGTTTGCTGATGATTTTTATTATACCTGGGAAGAGAGTGAACTTCAGAGAATATCAGATATGACTATTACACTGGTAGATGGAGGTGCAATGGTTAATGGAAGATTTGTTCTTATTGGAAGAGATAGAGAGTTAATAAAACAATTGAAGGATAAACTAATTTTAGAGAGAAAAAAAAGACCTTCACCAGAGGTAGATTCAGAACTTTATGCCTATGTTAATGGCATTTGTTCAGAGGCTTTTATTCTGGCATGGCGAAAGATAAAAGATAGGCAGTTTTTAAATATAGCCCTTACAGCAATTGATAGAACTCTTTTAGCATTATTAAAAGATGGCAATTTTTATAGAACAGTTGAGGGAACACCAGCTTTAATAGATGACTACGCCTACATGATCTCAGCACTTATTTCTGCTTATGAGGTAACAGCAGAAAAAAAATATCTGGAAGAAACCATTCAGTTAATGGATTTAGCATTACAAAAGCTGTGGGATAAACATAATGGAGGATTTTATGACTCACCAGAAGAAATTCTTTCTATAAGACAGAAAAATATACATGATACTTTTTATCCATCTTCAAATTCTATTATGATTATAAATTTACTAAAATTAAATGCGATAACTAAAGATGATAAATTTTTAAGCCTTGCTACATTAGCTCTAAAGGCTTTTTCAAATACTGTATCAGCCTATCTCTCCCCATATTATGTGAAAGCAGTGCTAAGTTATTTTGACCTTCTTACTTTGAACTTCTATACAAACACCGAATCTAATATTGGAAGGGCAGCAATTCAACAGATAACACCATTTACTGTAATAGCCCATAGAGAAAATACTGGAGATTACATAATACCCTCTGTTGGAAAAAAACAGTTTGAACCTATAAAAGAACCAGAGGATTTAGCAAAATTTTTAAAATTATGATAAGATAAATAAAAAAATTTTTATGGGAGGTTTGAATGGAAATAAAAATACTTGGTCCTGGGTGTGCTAATTGTTATAAAGTTGAAGAAACTGTTAAGAAAATAGTTTCTCAACTGGGAATTCAGGCTGAAATTATCCATATTAAAGATATAAAAGAAATCTTTAAATATACACCGGTTACACCTGGAATTTTAATTAATGGAAAGCTGAAACATTCAGGATTTCCCCTTCCCAGTGAAGACAAAATAAGAAATATAATTATTGAAGAGCTTAGTTCAAAATAAATTTATATAAGAATTAGAAAATTTAATTTGCACCTTATAGAGGAATCTAATATAATTTATAAATGTTAGATTCCCTTATATATACTTTTCCCATATCGGGAGTTACTACAAATATTCTAATCCCTCCTCTTGTTGCCCTTGCTGTCTCCTTTTTTACTTCAATGGGTGGTGTTTCAGGAGCCTTCTTACTTTTACCCTTTCAGGTAAGCGTCCTAAATTATACTTCTCCAGGAGTAAGTGGAACAAACTTCATATTTAACGTTGTCGCAATTCCTTCAGGTGTTTATAGATATTTAAAAGAAGGTAGAATGGCATGGCCTCTTGCATGGGTTATAGTTGCAGGAACAGTTCCAGGGATAATCTTTGGTTACTACATAAGGATAAAAATCTTACCTGATCCTAAGTCTTTTAAATTTTTTGTTGGACTGGTTCTTCTTTATATTGGAACAAGACTTTTTCTTGATGTTTTCAAAAAGAAAAAAACCACCGCAGCAAAAAAATTTGAACAAAAACTTACTAAGGAAGCTACAGTTAAAACTCTTTCTTTTTCATTGAAAAAAACAGAGTATGAATTCTGGGGAGAAAGATTTTCATTCAGCACAATTGGAGTTTTTTCTCTTGCATTTGTCATAGGTATAATTGGAGGAGCTTACGGTATCGGTGGTGGAGCTATGATGTCACCTTTCTTAGTAACAATTTTTAAACTTCCCGTCCACAGTATTGCTGGTGCATGCTTACTTGGAACATTTACAGCTTCTGTATTTGGTGTTTTTTATTATGCGGTTCTTCCCTCAGGAGAACTACAAACAAGTCCTGACTGGTTACTTGGTTTACTTTTTGGAATTGGTGGAATGATTGGAATTTACTTAGGAGCAAGAGCTCAAAAGCATGTTCCTCAACGTTATATAAAACTTGTTCTTAGCATTATCATAATATATCTTGCCATGAGGTATATCTTTCAATTTTTTAATTAAATCTATAAGTTTGTCTTTAGTTTTCCCTCAAAAACTTCCTCTGCTGGACCTGTCATATATACATGTCCATCATCTGCCAATTCTATTTGTAAGTCTCCACCTAAAAGATGAACCGTAACCTTTTTATTTGTTAGCCCCTTAGAAATTGCAGCTACGGCTGTAGCACAGGCTCCTGTACCACAGGCAAGAGTTTCACCAGCTCCTCTTTCCCAAATACGCATTATAATTTCATTAGAATTTTTAACATGAGCAAATTCTACATTTGTTCTTTTTGGAAAAATTGGATGATTTTCTATCACAGGACCATACTTTGTTACAGCAAAATTCTTCGGGTCTTCATCAAGAAATATTACAGCATGAGGATTACCCATGCTAACACAGTTAAGTCTAACATGCCAGCCCAATACTTCAAGATGTATATCAAATGCAGTTTCTCCTTCGGCATCAACAGGAATTTTTGATGGATTAAATTCAGGCTTGCCCATATCAACTTGAACAAGCTCTCCAGCTTTTTTAGGCTTCATAATACCTGCAAGAGTCTCAATATTAAGAATTTCCTTATTTGAAAGACCTCTGTCCCATATATACTTGGCAAAACATCTAATTCCATTTCCACACATTTCAACTTCAGAGCCATCAGCATTAAAAATTCTCATTTTGAAATCAGCAATACTTGAGTGATAAAGAAGCAATAACTGATCTGCACCTATGCCAAAACGACGATTGCAGTATTTAATTGCAAATTTCTCAGGTTCATTTATCTCCTGATTTAGACAATCTACAAGAATGAAATCATTACCAAGCCCGTGCATTTTTACAAATTCGATGCTTTTCACTATAGAATCTCCTCTGGTATAATTTCATTTCTTATTAGGTCCTTATATGTCTCTCGCCTTCTAATTAATACATATCTATCTCCTTTAACTAATACTTCTGCTGCTCTCGGACGGCTATTGTAATTTGATGACATAGCAAAGCCATAAGCTCCTGCACTCATAACTGCAAGATACTCACCAGGTGATAATTTTTCTATTTCTCTTTCTTTGGCAAGAAAATCACCCGATTCACATATTGGCCCTACAATATCTGCCAATATTTTATCTCTGTCTTTAGGGATTACAGGCTGGATTTCATGATATGAACCATAAAGAGTTGGTCTTATAAGATCATTCATACCTGCATCAACTATTAAAAAATTCTTATTTTCTGTCTCCTTGTTATATAAAATTTTTGTTACCAATATGCCTGCATTACCGACAATTGACCTTCCTGGTTCTATTATGATTTTTCCCTTTTTATTTTTCAACAAAGGTATTAAAGCATTTGCTAAATCTTTCGGATCAGGTGGTTCTTCATCTCTATATGTAATACCTAAGCCTCCTCCAATATTTATATAGTCAATTTTCAGATCAAATTTAGCAAGCTTGTCATAAAGAGATATTATTTTGGATAAGGCTTCAACATAAGCTTTTGTATCGGTAATCTGCGAACCTATATGCTTATGTATTCCTATCACTTCAATATTTTCCATAGACTTTGCAATTTTATAATATTCAAGGGCTTTTTCTATGGGAATTCCAAATTTGCTTGTTTTAAGTCCTGTAGCAATATATTTATGCGTCTTTGGATCAATATCAGGATTTACTCTTAATGCCACATGAGCCTTTTTCCTTACTTTTTTTGCAATTTCATTAATTTTGTTTAATTCTGCTTCTGATTCCACGTTAAACATTAAGATATCATTTTTTAAAGCATACTCTATTTCATCCTCACTCTTTCCTACTCCTGCGAACACAATCTTGTATGGCTTTATCCCTGCCTTTAAAGCTCTGAAAAGTTCGCCACCCGATACAATATCTGCACCCAGTCCTAATTGAGCAAAAAGATTCAGTATAGCAATATTTGAATTTGCCTTAACAGCATAACAAATTATATGAGGCACCTCACAAAAAGCCTCTTCATAAGCTCTTATATGTCTGATAAGAGTTCCATAACTATAAATGTATATAGGCGTTCCGAACTCTTTAATGATCTCCATTACAGGAACATCTTCTGCATAGAGTTCTCCATTTTTATAAGCAAAAAAATGCACAGAACCCTCCTTTTTAAAAATTTTATGAAAAACATAATAATTATACAAAAAACAGGATATTTTTTTGGAGTTGAATTATTGATTTTTTTAAAATTTTCAAAACTTTATTGGAAAATTTATTGACTAATTTGCTTTTTTACTGGTAAAGTAATTTATCTAAAATTTTAGAAGAGAGAGGAGGGGAGGAACTGAATGCCCTCTGTAAATGTAAGAGATATGGATTCTTTCGAGGCGGCACTTAAACTTTTTAAAAAACAGTGTGAAAGAGAGGGAATTCTTTCTGAAATCAAAAAGAGAGAACACTACGAAAAACCGAGTGTAAAAAGAAAGAAAAAAGTTTTAGCTGCTAAGAAAAAATTAGCAAAAAAGTTAAAAATGTTAGCAAAATAATTTTTCAAATCTATTATAGAGGAGTTCCTTATTCGAACTCCTCTATTTCTTTGTTACCAAGGAGGAATTATGAAACTAAAAGATTTTTATAAAAAAGCTATACAGATTGGAATAGAAAATGATCCTCGCGGTAAAGAAGTTGTGCTTAAAGAATTAGAAAAAAGAAAAAAAGAGTATGAATCACTTTCCGAAAAGAAAAAAAAATATTTTGATATGGAATTCTTAGAAAATCCTTATAGCGATTCCCGAATATTATTTGGAAATGGAGATGAAGAAATAGAATCTATCATAGCTGGAATAGACATGGAAGTAGGAGAAGTCTTATTAGCTGATTCCTTAAGAAAAAATGGCCAAAAAATTGATGCAATTTTATCACATCATCCAGAAGGTAGAGCCTATGCAAGGTTATTTGCTGTTATGCATATGCAAGCTGATATTCTTGGCAGATTTGGTATTCCTATAAATATAGCTGAAAGCTTAATGGATAGCAGAATTAAAGAAGTTGAGAGAAAACTTATGCCAGTAAATCATACAAGAGCTATTGATGCTGCAAAGCTTTTAAATATACCTTTCATATGCCTTCATACTCCTGCTGATAACATGGTTACTTCCTATTTGCAGAAGCTTTTTGATGATAAAAAACCCTATACCCTTGATGATGTTATAGATCTATTATTGGAAATACCTGAGTATAATTTTGCAGAACATAACAATGGTGGGCCTAAAATTTTAATTGGCAATAAAGACAGAAAAGCAGGAAAAATATTTGTAGACATGACAGGAGGTACAGAAGGTTCAAAGGATATTTTTAAGAATATCGCTTTGAGTGGAATAAACACTATCGTAGCAATGCATTTAAGTGAAGATCACCGTAAGGAGGCAGAAAAAAATCATATAAATGTAATCATTGCAGGTCATATAGCAAGTGACAATTTAGGTTTAAATCTTCTACTTGATAAAGTTTTAGAAGGAGAAAACATAACGATACTTGAGTGTTCGGGATTTGTAAGAGTTAAAAGGCAATAAGCCATAGTAATGGATTATCAAAAAATATTAGAAGAGATAAAAAGTAAAGTAGATATAGTTGATTTCATTGCAGAGTATATTAACTTAACTAAAACTGGGCAGAATTATAGAGCTTTATGCCCTTTTCATTCTGAAAAAACACCTTCTTTTTTTATCAGTCCATCTAAACAAATTTTCCATTGTTTTGGTTGTGGTAAAGGAGGCGATTTAGTAAGTTTTTTAATAGAATATGAAAAAATATCATTTGCTGAAGCTTTATCAATTCTTGCCTCAAAAGCTGGAATTGAATTCCAAATACAAACTCTATCTCATGTACCAAAAGATAAACTTTACAAAATATATGAAAGCTCTTCAAAATTCTATGCATCAAAACTTAAAGAATCTGATAAGGCTCAGAAATATTTGAAAAACAGAGGAATAGACCATGAAAGTATTGAAATATTTAAGATAGGATATGCTCCAGAAGAAAAAAATTTACTTTACATCTATTTGAAGAAAGAAGGGTTTGAGGAGAAATTAATTAAAATATCAAGGCTGGTTAATAACTCTACTGACTTTTTTCAAGACAGAATCATAATACCAATTACTGACCTCACAGGAAAGGTTATTGCTTTCGGAGGTAGATCATTAGACAGCAAAGATGAAATCCCTAAGTATATTAATTCACCTGATACGCCGATATTTAAAAAAGGTGATACAATCTTTGGCTTGTGGCAAGCCAAACAATATATCAAAGAAAAAGGCTATGCGATTTTAATGGAAGGGTACATGGATGTTATCTTGTCACATCAATATGGATTTAAAAACTCAATTGCACCATTAGGAACAGCCTTAACTTTTGAACAACTCAATAAAATAAAAAGATTCACTAATAAAATATTACTTGTATTTGATGGAGATGAAGCAGGCATTCAGGCAACTGACAGGAGTCTTTCTCCCTTATTTCAAGCAGGATTTATAGTTAAAGTGGTCAACTTACCAAAAGGAAATGACCCGGCAAGTATTCTTCAAAAATATGGTGAAAAACAATTTAAGAACTATATTTCAAAAGCCTTAACTCCAGTTGAATTTTATTTAAATATACCCTATAAAAAATCTTTGAATGAAAAAGTTTACGAAATATTAATGAAAATAAGCTACATAAAAAATCTAATTTATAGAGATGAGTTAATAAGAGAACTCTCAGAGAAAACATCTATAAATGAACTCACATTAAGAGAAGAGTTAAAAAATATTTTTCAAAAAGGGAAAAAAGAAAAAATATCAGCACAAAAAGCAAGGTCAAGTTTATTGAATGAAGAAGAGATTATATTAAGAATATGTTTGTCTTTTCCTGATAAGTTATTATCCTTATTTGAAAAAGTAGAAATAGAAATGATCGAAAATCCCTTGATACGAGAAATTTATAGAAAACTTAGAGAAAATTTTAAGAACGAGTCTTTTTCCATAGATAAATTCATAAATAATTTAACAGAAGAACAAAAATCATTAATATCAAAACTCATAATGACTTCAGAGATAAGCGAAGATTCAATAACACAAAGTCTTAATGACTGCGTAAGAAAACTTAAAATCAAATTTATTGATAAAAAAATTAAAGAAATTGGAAAATTTGGCGATGAAAAATATTTACAGAGACTAATTCAGGAAAAAAAAGAAATAATGAGGTATTGTAATGAAGGATTATGATGAATCTATTAATTTTACAAGAGCTGATTATTTAAAACATGAAGAAGAAATTGAAATATTAGACAAAACCGATGAAATACATGACTCTATAAAATTATATTTTAAGCTCATAGGAACTATACCTGTTTTAAGTAGAGAAGAAGAAGAAGCCTTAGCAAGCAAAATTGATGAAAAAAAGAAAGAACTTATTAAAGAACTCCTGAACATACCCTTCGTACAAAAGAAAACTATCTCTTTAAGTGAAGTTTTCATTGAAAATCCTCAAATAGCCAAGGATCTATTAGAGGAGGAAAATTTGAATAATGAGGAAATAAAACAACATTTTTCCCATATATCTGAAAGCATAAAGACAACTATGAGAAGGAAAAAGAATAACAGAGAGATACTAAAAAAATTTTTCCATATACCTTTAAGAGATGAACTGACGGTTATGTTTTTTGAAGAACTTGAAAAGTTATTTAACTTAGCATCACAAGGTATTGATGTAAGTGAAACTACAGGTCTTCTAAATGACAAATTCTTGATAACCATGAGAAAAATCTGTGAAATTTTCACTGAATTCTCTAATGCTAAAAATAGACTGATAGAATCAAACTTAAAATTGGTAGTAAGTGTTGCTAAGAGATATACAGGCAGAGGACTAACATTAGAAGATTTGATACAGGAAGGAAACATTGGATTAATGAAAGCAGTAGATAAATTTGAATACAAAAAAGGTTTTAAATTTAGCACATATGCTACATGGTGGATAAGACAGGCAATTACCAGAGCAATTGCTGACCATTCTAAAACGATAAGAATACCTGTCCATGTAGTAGATAATTTATGTAAAATTAATAGATTTCTAAGAGAATTATCCTATAAGAATGAAAAGGAACCTGATTTAGATGAAATTTCATCAAAAATTCAAATTTCTGTTGAAAAAATTGAAGAAATGTTTTCAATAACAAAAGAACCAATATCAATTGACATTAATATAGGAGACAGTGATGATACTTTACTTATAGAGACTATAGAAGACTCCAATTCTCCTAATCCCTTTATTGAATCACTTCATAATGAATTAAAGGAAAAATTATTAGTTTTATTTAAAATCCTCACTTCCAAAGAAAAAGAAATTTTACTAAAGAGATATGGAATAAATTATGAAAAGCCTGAAAGTCTTGAACAGGTAGGTAAAGAATTATCTATCTCAAGAGAGCGGGTAAGGCAGTTAGAACTAAGAGCAATGAGAAAACTTAAAAGATTGAGCACCCTTAAATGGCTTAGAGAATTCATCAAAGAGTCTTGACTTATCTATATTTCTAAGGTTATAGTAATTTTGTAAAGTTTTTCAATTTGGGCCCATAGCTCAGCTGGTCAGAGCTACCGGCTCATAACCGGTTGGTCCCAGGTTCGAATCCTGGTGGGCCCATTCTTTAAAATAGGAGACAAGCTTATAGTGGTAGAGGAGTTAAAAACTCTAATTTCATTACAGCAAATAGATTCTCAGATTCTCTTTTTAAAACAACAATCAGAAATTATTCCCTCTGAAATCAAAAAAATAGATGACCTAATATCTAAATTTCAAAAAGATTTAGAAAATGAAAATAAAAAATTAATTGAGCTGGAAAAAAGGAAAAAAGATAAAGAAAGAGAAATTGAGGATTTGAACGAAAAAATCAGAAAATTAAAAGAAAAAACCTCCCAAATAAAAACAAATAAAGAATATCAAGCCTTATTAGGTGAAATAAGAAAAGTTGAAGAAACTATAGAATCAGCAGAAGAAAACTTATTGTTAATCTTTTATGACATCGACGAGTTTAAAAAAAGAATTGAACAGAATAAACGGGATAGATTATCTAAAAAAAGTGAATTAGAAAATGAAAAAAGACAATTAGAAGAAAAAATAAACAGATTACACAATGAAATAGAAAAACTAAAAGAAATGAGAAAAAATATTGCCTCTAACCTACCTTCAGAATTATATGAAGAATATAAAGAACTCATGAAAAAACATAAAGGGCTTGCCGTTACCGAAGTAGTTAATTCAGTATGTCAAGGCTGTTTTTTACATATTCCTCCACAACTTTATGTAGAGATTAAACTTAATCAGTCAATAAAATATTGCCCTCAATGTGGACGTGTCTTATTCTTTAAAGCAAAGGAAAACAAAGAAGAACAACAGGTTTCTTCTGAATGAAAGCAAAACTTTACTGTGATGGTGCCTCTCGAGGAAATCCGGGAGAGGCTGGTATAGGGTGTGTAATATTTCTTAATGATAATAGAAAAATAGAAATATCAGAATATATCGGGCAAACAACAAATAATGTTGCAGAGTACAATGCCTTAATAAGAGGCTTAGAGGAAACACTGAAAATAGGTGTAGAAGAAATAGAAATATTCTCTGACAGTGAATTACTTGTGAGACAGATAACTGGCATTTATAAGGTTAAAAATAAAAATTTAATTCCCCTTTATGAAAAAATTAAGCAACTGCTTAGTAATTTAAAATCTCATAAAATAATTCATATTAACAGAGAAGATAACTCTATGGCTGATAAACTTGCCAAAGAAGCCTCATGGAAAATAAAAAGGTAAGATGTAAAATATGTAACTCTTTAAATGAAGGAATTATTCTTGCACATTATAATCTTAAACTTTGTTTAAAATGTTTTCCTATTTTCTTCAAAAATAGAATTGATGAAACTGTAAAGAAGTTTAAAATGTTTCAACTTTCCGATCCTATTCTAATTGGATTGTCTGGCGGTAAAGACAGTATTAGTTTAACGAAGGCTCTCAAAGAATTGGGTTACAAAATAAGAGCTTTACATATAAATATAGGAATTGATGGGATTTCAGAAAAAACTGAAGAATTTGTGAAAAATTTTTGTGAAAATGAAAAAGTCGATCTAAAGATAATAAAGTTAAAGGAACTTTTCCCATTGCCACTATATAAATTATCAAAAATTACAAAAAAACCTATCTGCGCAGTCTGCGGAATGATAAGAAGATATATCATGAACATGGAATCTAAAGAAGAAATCATTGTTACAGGTCATACTTTAAATGACGAGGTTTCTTTTATTATAAAAAACCTACTATTCTGGAATGACGACTTGCTTTCACGCACTAACCCAGTTTTAGTAGAAAAGCAGGGACTTAGTAGAAAGGCTAAGCCATTATGTCTTACAACTGAAAAAGAGACAACACTTTTCTGTAAAGTGTTAGGGATAAAATATATTAATGAACCCTGTCCTTACAAGTCAGAAATTTATGAAGTTTTTAAGGATATTACGATAAAATTAAACGAAACATTTCCCGCATCAATTATAGGGGTCTACACAGGATAGCTAAAAAGATTTAAAAAAATATATTCAGAGAATGATAAAAATATGCGCTTACAAAAATGCAAAAATTGTGGCTATTTAACGATCTCAGAACTTTGTAACATTTGCAGATTGAAAGAAAAGCTGTTAGAATATAAAAATGGATGAGATTTTAAAAACTATTAAATACAGAAGAAGTATAAGGTCCTTTCTTAATAAAGAAATACCCAAGGATATTATAAATAAAATTATAGAGGCTCTTATATGGGCACCTTCAGCTGGAAATCTTCAAGCAAGAAAATTTTTCTTAATATCAAATAAAGAACTAAAAAGGCAGATAGCAAAAGCTGCCCTTAATCAAACATTCATTTCTGAAGCACCATTAGTCATAGTTGGATGCGTAGATAAAAAAAAGATATATCCCCGATACGGTGAAAGAGGTATAAATCTCTATGCAATTCAAGATGTAGCATGTAGTATAACAAATGCAATGCTTGTTGCTTGTGAGAATGGTTTGGGGACAGTATGGATAGGGGCTTTCAGAGAAGAGGAAGTATCTGAAATTTTACATCTATCCACTTATTTAAGGCCAGTAGTAATACTTCCCATAGGCTATCCAGCCTATATTCCTTCAGCACCACCGAGGGTATCATTTGAAGAAGCGGTGGAGTTTATTGAATGATAGACCCACTAACTGTTGCTATTGAATCGGCTCATTTATCTGGAAATTTAATTAAAGAAAAAATTGGAAATATTCTCAAAGAAGAGGTTAATCAAAAAAGTTTTTCTGATTTCGTAAC
Organism: Pseudomonadota bacterium; assembly: GCA_026418415.1. Lineage (GTDB taxonomy): Bacteria > CALINM01 > CALINM01 > CALINM01 > CALINM01 > CALINM01. The sequence continues at coordinate 12,732 of JAOABK010000028.1, forward strand.
GAAAGTTGACTTAGAGTCTGAAAAAACTATCATCACCAATATAAAAAAATATTTTCCGAACCACCAAATAATGGCTGAAGAATCAGCTAAGGATTATAAAAAGTCTAAGTATTTATGGATAATTGATCCTCTTGATGGAACGACCAATTTTATTCATGGTTTCCCTTTTATTGCAATATCCATAGCATTAATGTATAAAGGAGAACTCATTATTGGAGTCATTTATGACCCTCTAAGAAATGAGACCTTTTATACGGAAAAAGGCTCTGGAGCCTTTCTTAATGGTAAAAAAATCAAAGTCTCGGGCACAAAAGAACCAAACTCATCCCTTATTGCTACCGGCTTTCCATTTAGAAATAAACAATATATTGAAAATTACGTTAAAATATTTCAGCAAATGCTATATTCCGTTAACGACCTCAGAAGAGCTGGAGCTGCTGCTATTGATTTAGCTTATGTTGCCTGCGGAAGAGTTGACGGTTTTTTTGAATATGCACTTAGCCCTTGGGATATTGCAGCAGGAACTATTTTAATTAAAGAGGCAGGAGGAGTTGTTTCAGATTTTGAGGGTAAGGATAATTATTTATTAACAGGGAACATTTTAGCAGGTAATCCCCTAATCCATAAATTTTTATCTGATAAACTGAGAGAGATTTTGGGAGGATTTGATGGGTAAAAATATTGTTGAAAAGATTTTAGAGTCTCATATGGTATATGGTAATCTAAAGCCCGGGAGTCTAATTGGGGTAAGAGTTGATCAAATTTATACTCAAGATGCAACTGGAACAATGACATGGTTGGAGTTTGAAGCAATAGGACTTGACCATGTAAGAGTTCCTCTTACAGTCTCTTATGTTGATCATAATATGTTACAAAGTAATTTTATGAATGCCGATGATCATCTTTTCCTTAGAACTTCTGCTGCCAAATTTGGTGCTTATTTCTCAAGACCTGGCAATGGCATATGTCACCAGGTTCATTTAGAAAGATTTGCCGCTCCTGGAAGGATTGCCTTAGGCACAGATAGTCATACACCTACAGGTGGTGGTATGGGAATGATAGCAATTGGTGTGGGCGGTCTTGAAGCAGCATCAGTTATGGCAGGAATGCCTTTTGAATTCACAATGCCTAAAATAGTAAAAATTTATCTTACAGGTAAACTTCAAAGACCTTATGTTACCGCGATGGATGTAATACTGACAATTCTAAAAATGTTAACCGTAAAAGGAGGAGTGGGCAAAATATTTGAATATGGAGGCCCCGGAGTAAAGGATTTATCACTAACTGAGAGAGCTACCATTACCAATATGGGAGCGGAATTAGGAGCAACCACTTCAATTTTTCCGAGTGATGAAAACACTTTAAAATTTCTAAAAGCTCAAGGTAGAGAACATCAATGGATAGAATTGGAAGCTGATGAAGATGCGAGTTATTCAGAAATAATAGAAATAGAACTTTCATCTATAGAACCTATGATTGCCCAACCACATAGCCCCGATAATGTAGTCCCTGCAAGAGAGTTAAAAGGACTTAAAATAGATCAGGTATGTATTGGGTCTTGTACAAATTCCTCTTATAAAATCATGAAAACAGTAGCTTCCATTCTTAAAGGTAAAACTGTTCATCCTGAAGTTACTCTTTTTATAAATCCTGGTTCAAAACAAGTTTATGAAATGCTTGCTAAGGATGGCTCAATTGAGGATATTATCTCTTCTGGAGCAAGAGTTCTTGAATCTGCATGCGGTCCTTGTATAGGCATGGGTGGGGCTCCAGGTAGTGGGCAAAAATCCCTACGTTCATATAACAGGAACTTCAAGGGACGCTCAGGAACAAAGGATGCCTTTGTATACTTAGCTTCGCCCGTAGTTTGTGCATTGGCAGCTATTAGGGGAAAAATTGTTGATCCATTTGATGGAAATATTAATATTGATTTGATTGATGAACCAGAAACTTTTTTAATTAATGACAACATGATAATACCACCTCAGAAAGACAGAGAAATTAAAATCATAAAAGGACCGAATATAAAGGAAGTTCCTATTAAAGAGCCCCTTGAAACTAAAATTAAGGCAGAAGTGCTATTGAAGTTGGGAGACAATATAACTACAGATGATATTCTTCCAGCTGGTAGCCAAGTGCTTCCTTATCGTTCAAATATTCCAATGATATCTACTTTTACATTTAAAAATATTGATGAAACTTTTTATGAAAGAGCAATTAATGCTAAAAACAAAGGTGGTGGCATAATTATAGGAGGAGAAAATTATGGACAGGGTTCTTCTCGCGAACATGCTGCTATTGCACCTATGTTTCTTGGAATAAAGGCGGTTATAGTAAAATCTTTCGCGAGAATACACAGAGCCAACCTTATAAATTTTGGTATACTACCTCTGGTATTTGTTAATCCTGACGATTACGATAAAATACAACAGGGAGATATCTTAGAGATAGCTGATCTCATAGATAGCATAAAGAATGACCAGGCATATACAGTCAGAGTTATAGATAAGGATATTTCCTTTGATGTAATTTCTAATCTAAATTCTAAGGAAAAAGAACTCATTCTTCAGGGAGGACTTTTACCTTATGTAAAGAAGAAAGTTTTGGGATAACTTGACAATCTCTAAACTAAATATTTTAAAATTCAAAGAGTTTCATACTACATAAAGTTAATTAGGAGGCTTCATGACAAAGGCTGATCTTGTAAACTATATTTTTGAAAAAATCGGACTACCAAAAACAGAAATACAAAAGATAATTGATACTGTTTTTGAAAGTATGAAAGAAGGCTTGGTAGAAGACGAAATAATTAAAATATCAGGATTTGGTGTCTTTACTGTTAGAAAAAAAGGCGCGAGAATGGGCAGAAATCCTAAAAATATGAAGCCTGTCGAAATAAAACCGAGGAAAGTTGTAACATTCAGACCAAGTGAAAAGCTTAAAGATAAATTTCAACAAATTTTAACATGAAATGGGTGAATTATTACAAAAAGAATTACCTTTTAAGCTCTTTTATAAAATAGGAGAAGCCAGTAAAATTATAGGAGTTGAACCTTATGTTTTAAGATTTTGGGAAAAAGAATTCCCTTTTTTAAAACCAAGAAAAACTAAAGGGGGACAGAGACTATTTACTAAAAAGGAAATCGAACTTTTACTGGAAATAAAAAAAATGCTTTATGAAGAAAAATATACAATAGAGGGTGTAAGGAAAAAATTGAACAAAATTTATCAATCTATAGATAGCGGTAGTGATATTAGAAAAGACATATTAGAAAAAGTTAGAATAAAGCTAAAGGAAATTCTCGAAATTCTCTCTTGATCGGGGCGTAGCGCAGCCTGGTTAGCGCACTCGCTTGGGGTGCGAGTGGTCGGCCGTTCAAATCGGCTCGCCCCGATTTTTAATTTATAAATCAAAATTGACTAATAAAATATGAAGGGGGTATAATTTAAGGCTATGCAGGAAACACCACTTGCTGAACTGATACAGCAAAGAATAAAAAAATTAGAAACATTAAGAAATTTAGGTATAGAACCCTACAATGGTATTTACGAGCCATCTGCAAACACCTATGATATTTTAAAAGAATATGGAAGCTTAGATAAAGAAATATTAGAAAAGAAAAATATAAACATTTCTGTAGCTGGAAGAGTTATTCTTCTAAGAGACTTTGGCAAAGCAGCATTCGCCCATTTACAAGATTCAAAGGGGAAAATACAAATATATCTAAGAAAAGACATTTTAGGGGAAAAATTTCAACTAATTAGATATCTTGATATTGGTGATATTATAGGAGCGGAAGGTAGATTATTCAGAACAAAAACAAATGAATTAACTATAGAAGTTAGCAATTTTATTTTTTTGAGTAAATCTCTAAGGCCTTTACCAGAAAAATGGCATGGACTTAGAGACATAGAGGCAAGATACAGACAGAGATATATTGATCTAATTGTGAATCCTTCTGTTAAGGAAACTTTTATTAAAAGACAACAAATAATAAAGTATCTTAGAGAATTTCTTGAAAATGAAGGCTTTCTTGAAGTAGAAACACCTATGATGCACATAATAGCTGGTGGAGCAAGAGCAAAACCCTTTAAAACCTATCATGAAGCCCTTGACATGGAACTCTATTTAAGAATTGCTCCAGAGCTATATTTAAAGCGACTTCTTGTGGGAGGATTTGAAAGAGTTTTTGAAATTGGTAAAAATTTCAGAAATGAGGGAATTTCAACGAAACATAATCCTGAATTCACGATGATGGAATTTTATGTTGCATATAAAGACTATAATTGGCTTATGGAGTTTACAGAAAAACTTTTAAGCTACGTAGTAGAAAAAGTTTGTGGTAGTCTTCAAATTAAATATGGAGATTACATAATTGATTTCACACCACCTTTTAAAAAAATATCTATGTATGATGCTTTAAAAGAGAAGGGAGTTCCTGAAGAAATTTTCAAAAATCAGGAATTAGCAAATCAATGGACATTAAAAAAGGGAATAGATATTCCTAAAGGTGCTACTTTATCTAAAATCCTGGATGAAATATTCAAAGAGTTAGTTGAACCTGAACTCATACAACCTACATTTATAATTGACTATCCTGTTGATTTATCACCGTTAGCAAAAAGAAAAAAGGATGCTATTGAACTCGTTGAAAGATTTGAATTAATTATTGCAGGAAGAGAAATTGCTAATGCATTTTCTGAATTAAATGACCCTATAGACCAAAAGGAGAGATTCCTTCAGCAATTGCAGGAAAGACTTCAGGGAGATGAAGAAGTTCCTGAAATGGATGAAGATTTTGTAAGGGCGTTAGAAATAGGAATGCCTCCAGCTGCTGGAGAAGGCATAGGAATAGATAGATTAGTTATGCTTTTAACGGACAATCAATCTATAAGAGATGTTATTCTTTTCCCTCTGTTAAGACCTGAAAAAAAATGAGACTTCCTTTATTCATTGCAGTTAAATATTTAAAAAGTAAAAAAAGAGGAATTTCTTTCGGCACATTTGTCTCAATAAGCGGCGTTTCACTGGGAGTAATGGCTCTTATTATTGTAATCTCGGTAATTAGCGGATTCCATGAAGATCTTCAAAAAAAAATTCTCGGTGCACAAGCCCATGCTGTTGTATTAAATTACATGGGTGGGATAGAAGACTACAGTTCAATTATTAAAAACTTAGCAAATAAAGAAGAAATTATAGGTTATTCACCCTTTGTAATGGGGCAAGTTCTCATTTCTACAAACAAAAGATCACACGGAGTTTATCTAAGAGGTATTATTCCAGAGTATGACCAAAAAACAACTGAAATCTTCAAACACATTAAATATAAATATGAAAACTATACTGAATTACCATGGATATTTATTGGAAAAGAACTTGCAAATTCACTCGGTGTTTTGCCAGGAGATACCATTACTGTTATATCGCCTATGGGAACTATCGGACCATTGGGAATAATACCGAAAGCAAAAAAGTTTATTATAACCGGCATTTTCGAAATAGGTATGTTTGAATATGATGCCAATCTTGCAATTACAGAACTCAGAATCGCGCAGGAATTTTTTGATTATGGCCAAAAGGTTACAGGTATACAATTAAAATTAAAAAATATTTATAAAGCTGATATAATTAGTGAAAATCTCACGAAGGAGTTAGGAGGACATTATTATGTTAAAGATTGGATGCGTATGAATAGAAATCTTTTTTCAGCACTCAAACTTGAAAAATTTGCTATGTTTGTTATACTTACTTTAATAGTAATTGTTGCATCGTTTAATATAATAAGCATGTTAATGGTGAATGTTACTGAAAAACAAAGGGAGATCGCAATACTGAAATCAATGGGAGCTACTGATAAGTTAATAAGATATATCTTTATGTCACAAGGTCTTCTTATAGGCTTTATAGGGACTTTTGTAGGTCTTTTAGGAGGGCTTTTATTATGTGAAGTAATTAAATCCTATGATATTATTAAATTACCAGCTGATGTTTACTACTTAAGTAAATTACCAGTAAAAGTCAAATTGCTGGATATTATAATTATTTCAGTTTCTGCTTTAATTATTAGCCTTATCTCTACAGTTTATCCGGCTCATAGAGCCGCTAAAATAAATCCTATAGAAATTCTGAGGTATGAATGATGGGCAAATTTATTAGAAATTTAGGATGTTTTATCATTATTATTTTTGTCATTTTTTTATTCACAGCTTTAATTTTTGGAGGAGGCAAAATAAGAGAAATCGGAGATAAAACAACTGGAATAGTAAAAAAAGCCTTTCATTATGCTGCAGATAAAGCTGATTATATCCAAAAATCAGTTTTCAAAAAATTTGAGGAGATGAGTAAGCCTTTCAAATCTGATGAGAAAAAAGATATTATCGACAAATAACCTTACGAAAACATATTTTACAAAAGCTGGAAAAATAGAAGTACTTAAAGGAATTAATTTTTTTGTAAATCAAGGAGATACTGTTGCAATCACAGGTGCATCTGGTGCTGGTAAAAGTACCTTTCTACATATTATAGGAACTCTCGAATTTCCTACTTCAGGAGAAATTAAATATCATTTACATACAGATATTAATCCCGCAAACCTCTCCAGAGACGCCCTTTCAGAATTTCGCAATAAAAATATAGGGTTTGTATTTCAATTTCATTACCTTTTATCAGAGTTCAATGTAATTGAGAATGTGATACTTCCTGAATTAATTAGTTATGAATTTAAAAAAGATAAAAAACATATAAAAGAACTTGAAGAACAAGCTGTTTCTCTACTAAAAAAACTCGGAATTCATGAGAGAGCTTTACACAAACCAAGTGAACTTTCTGGTGGAGAACAACAAAGAGTAGCAGTAGCAAGAGCTCTGTTTAAAAATCCTCCGATTGTGCTTGCCGATGAACCTACTGGAAATCTTGATTCAAAAACTGCTCAGGAACTTTTTGAACTATTCCAAAAAATCAATGAAGAAAACGGAACAACTTTTATTATTGTTACACACAATGAAAAACTTGCTCAAAAATGTTCAAGAAATCTAAAAATGATAGATGGAATCCTTATTGATCCTGCCAACTCTTAAGCCTATAACCTGCCTCTTCTAAGGCTTTAGCGACTTTATCAATATTTACTCTATTTTCATCAAATTTTATAATTGCCTCGCCTATTTCTACCTCTGCATTCTCTACACCTACTGAATCAAGAGCATTTGATACTCTTTGTATGCAGTGTCTACAAGTCATACCCTCAATATAAATTTTTACGGTTTTCATTTAACGATTCTCCCTTATATTTTTATTGCCAAAAATTTCATTATAAAAAAGGAAATAATAAAATAGGTTGTAAGTCCAATTATTAAGGAAGGTATTATCCCAATTTTAGAACCTAAAATAATTATTGAAAAAATATATGCTAACCAAGGGAAAAGCATAATTAAAAGACTTTTTGCATAGAGAATAACATTTTTTTCTCCAGATTCAAAGTAAATAATAATAAAAGTTACAAAAGTAATTACAGGCAAATTAGCAAAAAAAGCAGCAACAAGTCCTTTAGAATGACTGGCAAAATAACTTACTATGCTCACCACCATTCCACCTATAAAAAAATAAAGTATATATTTAAGGTCCATTTTTTATTCTATCAAAAAATATACAATATTATCTGTTAAGTTGACCTTTTAAACTTTTTTTTTGTAATCTATTGTTGTTGGGCCGTTAGCTCAGCTGGCAGAGCAGCTGACTCTTAATCAGCGGGTCGCAGGTTCGAATCCTGCACGGCTCATTGATCTTCCATGCTTTTATGAAAAATTTTGAAAAAATTCTTATTTCCATTACCTATGTTAACTAAATTAAGTATTTTTCTCATATTATGATCTTTTAAATTTGCAAATCCAAAGACTCTAAATAACTTTATAATC
>JAOABK010000028.1:20652-20892 GCA_026418415.1 Pseudomonadota bacterium
GTAATTATGGGTGACATTTTAATATAGTAACCACAGAAGATTTTAAAAAATTAGAAAAATTTTTCAGAATCGTGTATAATTTATTGATTTAAGATTTCTTCTCTCGCTATGGAAAAAGAACTTCTCAATGAGCAGGAAATAGAGAGAATCCTTAACAGGATTACCTACGAGATATTAGAAAAAAATAAAGGTGCTGAGAATATTTGCTTAGTGGGAATTGTAACAGGCGGAGTATATCTT
>JAOABK010000029.1 GCA_026418415.1 Pseudomonadota bacterium
AAATTGGCACTTCGAAGAATTATTCTGCCTCAAGCAGTAAAAATTGCTATTCCCGGAGTTACTAACGATTTTATCGCACTCTTCAAGGATACCTCTTTAGTTTCAGTAATTGCAATGGTAGAACTCACAAAAACCTATACAATTATTGCAGCTAATACATTAAGATATTTCGAATTAGGTATTATTGTTGCAATCTTATATTTTGGTATGAGTTATCCCCTGTCAATTCTTGCAAGAAAATTAGAAGAAAAATTATCACCTGTTCATCTAAGAGGAGGTGGACATATTTGATTACTATAAAGAATTTGCATAAAAGCTTTAATGGACACAAGCTTTTTAAAGGATTGAATCTTGAAATAAAAAGGGGTGAAGCAGTTGCGTTCATTGGTCCATCGGGTAGTGGAAAAAGCACACTTCTTCGTTGTATTAATGGTCTTGAAAGCTTTCAGGAAGGCGAGATAACAGTTAAAGATATAACTATTCACGGAACCAACCTTGGTCTAAAGAAAATAGAGGAAGAGGCAATAAGGAAAATCAGGCTTTCTGTGGGTATGGTTTTTCAACAATTTAATCTCTTTCCCCATATGACAGTTTTACAAAATATTATAGAAGCGCCCATACATGTACTCAAAATACCTAAAGAGGAAGCGGAAGAAACTGCAATTTCACTACTGAAAAGAATAAACATGGAACACAAAATAAACTCATATCCTTCTGAACTTTCAGGAGGACAGCAACAAAGAGTCGCCATAGCAAGAGCTCTGGCCATGAAACCAGAAGCAATGCTTTTTGACGAACCCACATCTGCATTGGATCCAGAGATGGTAGGAGAAGTCCTGGCAGTTATAAAAGATTTAATCTACCAAGAAGGAATGACCTCATTAATTGCAACCCATGAGATGGATTTTGCTAAAGATGTTGCAGATAGAGTTTTTGTATTAGATGAGGGGGAGATTATTGAAGAGGGTGAGCCAGAAGAGATTTTTACATGCCCTAAGAAAGAAAGGACAAGAGCTTTTTTAAATAGATTCTTGAAAAAGTTTTAATTATAGCCTATCTTGAAATTCACTACTTCTTTGATAAACTTAAATAAAAAAGGAGGTATATTTATGAAAAAGATATTTTTCCTAACACTTTCTATTATACTGATATTATCATCAGCAAAAGCTTTTTCAAGGGGATACGAAAGAACAGATTGTAAAAGATATGAATACCGCTTGTTTTGATTGTCATGCCACTCAGAAAGATAATGACTATATCTTTAGTACATATAGAAAATAGTTTTTTAAGAGATGAATTTATACATCCATCTCTTTCATCCACCAATAACTGTTAATATTAAGGGCAAGGTTATAAAAGATAACAATGTAGTTATAACAATAGCAAAAGCTGTTAATGTCACATCTAATCCAAATACTGATGCAACAAGAAGAGACAAAACCATAGAGGGCATTCCAGCTTCAAGGGTAACTATATTAAGTGTTAATGAAGAAAGTCCCATTATCTTACCTAAGAAATAACCAATTAGAGGTGATACAAGAAGTTTAAATATACATACAGGTATAATTGTAAAGGTATGCCCAGGTCGGATGAAGGATAGCGACAAACCAATGCTAAATATCATTAAAGGCACAACAACTGAACCTAAAAGATCTAAAGCCTTAAAAATAAAAAAGGGCATTGGTAAGCCAGATATATTAATAAAAATACCTATGAAGATCCCCCAAAGGGGCGGTAAGGTTAGCAGTTTTTTTATTGTCTCATAAACGCTTGGACTTCTCTCGCCTCCAAAGTATGCAGAAAACCTTGCACCTACTGTCCATAAAAAGGGAGTTGTCGCCAATAGATCGTAATACAAAACATATCTTGCAGTTTGTTCTCCATAAAGCCCTGTTATTACTGGAAGCCCCAAATACGTTGTATTACCAAAAGTTGAGGTAAGAATTAATGCACCAATTTCTTTGTTAGTTAAATTAAATATATTCTTTAAATACTTGAAAAAAATAAAGTTAAAAATAATCATAAATCCTAAAGTTAAATATGCATTTAGAGGTACTAAAATTGTATCGTAAGAAAGAGGAGCTTTAGACATCACTTTCAAGCACAATGCTGGTAAAAAAAGATTAAAAACCGCTGTATTTATGCTCCTCCTTAATTCATCGGCGGTAAGATCACCAGGTTTTACTATTCTAAAAATCAAGCCAGATGCTATAATAAAGAAAAAGGCAAGAATTGTTTGATGCATATTTTTGCTATTATATCAAAAGGAGGTTAATTTTGAAAAAACTAATTGCCTTTTATGGAAGTCCGAGAATTGGTGGGAATTCTTCAATTTTATTATCTAAGTTTATAGAAGGTGTAAGGGATTCAAAAAAATATGAGGTCCATGAAATTATATTAAGAGAACTTAATATGAGCCCCTGCCTTGAAATATATAAATGTAAAGAAACTGGTAGATGCATAATAAATGATGATTTTCAAAAAATATACGACCTTATAGAATCGGCTCATACTGTCGCTCTTTCATCACCTGTGATGTTTTATGCTGTATCAGCTCATACAAAGATTCTTATGGATCGCTGTCAATCCTTCTGGGTAAAAAAATATTTTCTTAAAAAGGAGATGAGTGAAAAAGACGGTTATTTCTTTTGTGTAGGTGCCACTAAGGGGATAAAGCTTTTTGATGGGATACTTATGTCTGTTAAATATTTCTTTGATACCTTTAACTGCAAATTGAAAGAATCCATTCTTGTCAGGGGTGTGGATGAAAAGGGCGAGATTTTAAAACACAACGAATATTTAAAAATGGCCTATGAACTGGGAAAGAAAATCGACTAATATTCTTGCCTTCTTAATCCTTTCATTCCTATTACTTATACTAAGACTTGATACAGTACCTCAGATTTTTAAATATCCTTTTTTCAATCTAATTGACCCTGATAGTTACTATCACTTAAGAAGGATACAATTCACTATCAATAACTTTCCTGACTTGCTTATCTTTGATCCCTTTCTCTCCTTTCCCTATGGTGAATTTGTTCCTTGGCCACCTCTCTTTGACTTTATATCTGCATTTATAGGAAAGATCTTTTCTGAAAATCTTTTACCCTTTTTGGGTATTTTTTATTTTTATCTTGCCTTTTTAATTATATTTTTTGCAACTCGACGAAAACCAGTAGTTTGTATTACAACTTGTTTTTTATTTGCCTATGCTGGAATTTTAAGAGTTTACACCTCCGCTGGAAGATTAGACCACCATTCCTTTGAAATGCTAATAGTTACAGCATTATCAGTAATTTTCTTAATGTACTATAAAAACTCAAAGATTTTTTATCTACTCCTGTTCATATTAACTATAATTCTATCCTTTCTCACATGGCCTGGGGCAATTATTTATTCTGCTCCATTAATTCTTTTTGCGTTATATCAAAATATTTTTGGGAAACCCTCACCTCATATAAATAAGGGACTTTTTATAGCCTACCATGTTACCGCAATATTTCTTGCGATTTATTTAAAAGTAACTAATACTATTGAAAACTATCCCTATTCTTTTAAATTTTTATCTGGCTTTCATAGAGACTTTTGTTTTGTTGTATCAATAATTTTCTTTACCTTCCACCTATCAACGATTATCTCAAAAAGGTACGAAAAAAAAATCTACAATATTTTACTCTGGATTATAAACCCTTTGATTTTAACACTTCTTTTTAAAAACTTTTTTCTGGAAATTTTATCTGGGCTTAATTTTATTGGTAAAAGCGAGTATATCTTAAAAACTGCTGAAGAGGCATCCCCACTCTTTTTTAGCAATATCTATTCAATAAAAGATGAATTTAAAAGAAACCTTTTTCTCTTTACTCCACTTATCTTAATTTTCCCCTATGTTATCTGGAAATATTATCAAAGATACAAAAGGGATTATCTATTTTTTTATACCCTTTTCTTTTTCCTTCTCACCCTTTTTCAATTAAGATTTGGATTTTTCTTTATGCTCGGATATTCTGTTATACTCGGGGTCGTTTTAGAAAAATCAATTAAAAAACTTTCGCCCCTTTTTGTTATCACACTTTTCTTAATCCTTTCAATTTTAACTTTTTTCTCCTCCTATAAAGATTCATACAAAAGATTTACCAACGATGAAATTATTGAAACACTTATATTTCTAAGAGATAAAACCCCTTACAATGATGACTTCATAAAAGGTAATTTAAAATACGGTATACTTGCGAGTTGGGAGTTAGGACATCATATTGTTCAAATAAGTAATAGACCCGCTATAGCCAATCCTTTCATCGGAGTTGCTCCAAATAATGGCTATAAAGATTTTATAGATGTCTTATTTGCAAAAGACGAAAAAAATGTTGTTGATACCCTTGAAAAAAGAAAGGGAAGATTTTTAATACTTGAGAATTTAGAATCCTCTATAATTACGGACTGGGATAATGTAAAATGGGGAAATAATCCCTACATAATTAATAATACTCTAACCCCCAAGGTATTGGAGTTATATTCTTACAACCTTTTTTATTTTAATGGTTTAACAAAGGAAGGCAAATCGATTAATGAAAAAATTCGTCTTATTTTTAAATCAAATAAGGGAAATGTTAAACTATACGAGAACGTAAGGGGTTGCAAAATTATTTTAAAAAATAAGAGCGGTTATATACTTAAAGGGAAAATAACTGATGATAAAAACTCCTTTTTTTACATTAACACAGGCTGGAACGAAGGAAACAATCAGATCTTTATTTTGCCCTACTCTAATGAAAAAAGATATTCCTTCTATGCATCTGAAATTTATATAGAAAAGGAAGGGCTAAAAAAGCCCTTATTTATAACAGAAGATATGGTACTAAACGGTAACGAGATTATTCTTTAAATCAATACAAGGATTTCTTTTAAAATCTGTTTGAATAGGCCATCCTTTCAAGCCTTTCAATACGTTCCTCAATAGGTGGATGAGTACTAAATAGTTTCAAAAAACCTCCACCAGAAAGGGGATTTACAATAAACATATGAGAAGTAGCTGGATTTGCTTCCATAGGAATCCTTTGAGATGCCATATGCAGCTTCTTTAAGGCATTAGCTAAATATAATGGATTACCTACAATCTTTGCTCCACCTTCATCTGCACCATACTCACGAGAGCGGGATATTGCAAGTTGTATTAGCATTGCAGCAATAGGCCCTATTATCATCATAATAAGCGCAGCAATTGGATTGCCCCTATCTTCATCGTTACTTCTACCACCAAATATCATAGCCCATTGCGCCATCTGAGCCAAATAACTTATTGCTCCCGCTATAGCAGCAGCAATAGTAGAAACAAGTATATCTCTATTCTTGATATGAGCAAGCTCGTGTGCAATAACACCTGCAAGTTCTTCTCTTGTTAAAATTCTCATAATTCCAGTAGTAACAGCGACTACACCATTTTCAGGATTCCTTCCCGTTGCAAAAGCATTGGGTTGCTCTGCATTAATAATATATACCCTTGGCATCGGAATGCCAGCATTGTGGGCTAATTGTCTAACTATGCTATATAACTCAGGTGCTTCTGATTCAGATACAGGTTGAGCACCATACATAGCAAGAACGATCTTATCGCTAAACCAATAGGCAATAAAGTTCATGCCAAAAGCCATGATTAAAGCGAAAGTCATTCCTACCCTTCCACCAATTGCACCACCAATAAATATTAGAAGTAAGGTTAATGCAACCATTAACACCATTGTTTTTAAACCATTCATTATTGAAAACCCCCTATTGATTAAAATTTATAATGAATAATATTCCATTTATAATAATAATTACTTCTTTACAAAATGTCAACAAATGTTTTACAATAAAATATTGATATAATTATCTTTTTTAATCTTGACATTAAGAAAAATTAAAATTAATAAAATTAAAAATTCAAATTTTGAAAAACATTTTGTCTTTTAACGTAATTTTTCAGGAAATGAAAAAAATATTATAAATATTAACATTGAATTAAATTTATTGTATAATTAGTTTATAATTTGTGCAGGGGGTATAATATGATACAAAAGAAATGCATCTTAGCTTTCTTAATTCTATTATTTATGAATAGTTTGCTTTTAGCAGCTGAAATAAAAATTGTAGGTGGAAGTACTTCAATAAAAACAGTCTTAGAACCAATAAAACCAGCTTTTGAAAAGGAAACTGGCATAAAGCTTGTCTTGATTCCCGCAGGATCAAAAAAAGCCATAGTTGAGCTTGATAATGGTAATTGTGATGCAGCATCTGCGGCACATAGCCTTAAAGATCTTATAAGTGAATTAGAGAAAGAAAACATTAAAATAAAAAATTTACCATCCCTTAAAAGCAATACACTTTCTAAAGAAACTGTTTATTCTGTTATTGTAAATGAAAGTAATCCATTAAAAAGTTTAACTAAAGACCAACTAAAATCAATTTTCACTGGTAAAATAAAAAACTGGAATGAAGTGGGAGGAAATAACTTACCAATTAGTGTAATATGGGGCAAATTAGCTGAAGGTACAAAAATTGAGGTTAAAAAAAGGGTGCTTGACAATGAAGAGCCCATTGAAAGTGCTGTACCAACAGCAACAACAGATAATTCAATTATTAATATAGTATCTAATGATCCTAAAGCCATAGCAGTTGTTGCTAACGCTTCTATAGGTACACAAAAGGTAAAGATCTTAAACACCCCTGAAATTAAATCAAACCCAATAATTCTTGTAACATTGGGTGAGCCCAATAAACTTATTTCACTTTTAATAGATTTTATTCGAAAAGAGGGGCATAAATACATTAAAAATCAATAGTCAAATTTTAGATTGCTTGTATATATAGAATAAATGAACATAACAAAAATTGTTAATAAAAGAGATGTAATGAAAACCAACTGTTTTTTTTTATATTTTAACAAAAATGCAAGTTGAGTTTGCCTCTTTTGTATAAGATATATAATTAATAATGAAATGCTAAATAGGGAGTACAAAAGAAAAAATAAATAATATAAATAACCAACCCCTTTATATTCTATTTTTAACATGCAGAAAGGACAAAAGTGGTTTGGCATCTCATAAATAAAAGGTGAAACATAAAATAAAAAAAAGTAGGATATTATAAATATGTTTATAGTGGCCAAGAAACCTGATAACAGAGTCCCTCTATCCGACCTTAGAGAAAAAATTAGGGCGCTAAAGATTATCCCCTGATAGATAATAAAGCTTATAAAAGCAGTTTTTTTGCTCAACAGAAATTTGAAATTTCCACTATTTTCATTCATTCCAAAATTATTAAAGAAGCTCCCACAACAAGAAACGATAATATCAGGTTTTATATTTAAAAAGAAAAAACTACTAATTAAACTATCTAAAACGAAAAAAGGTGTAATAGAAATTAAAATTATGGATTTTTGTTTTATCAAAGGATAATCACTGTATTTATTGTCAATACTATTAATAACAAGCCACAATCCGGAAAGAATAACAATAGCTAACTTCAGAAAAAAGGTTCCCCAACCGAAAATATTCATATGCAAAGTGCCAAATCCACACATTGCCCCTTTGATAAAATTAGATAAAGCATCAACTTCATACATAAATAAAAAAAGTGAAATTATAGTGATAATCGAAATCCAGAAGATTATTGTTTCTATAAGGTATGTTTTCTTTTCTAATCTGATTTGCTCTTCACTTCCACTGGATAAATCCCATTTTTTTAAAACCCCTATTGCATATGATGCTGCATAAATCAAATATGCAGATGAAAGGTATGATATAATGAGCAAAGCTAAAACTTGAGGATCAATCATAAATCAATCTACCATCTCTCATATTAAATCTCACATTTATAATATCAGAGCTATAAATTATTGGATCATGGCTTGCTATAATTAAAGTTCTATTTTCTTTTATTAGCTCTCTAAATATTTCTAAAAGATTTTGAGTGTTATGACTATCAAGATTGGCTGATGGTTCATCTGCAATAATTATTTTTGGATCGTTAATCAAAGCCCTTGCTATAGCAACCCTTTGAGCTTCTCCGCCAGAAAGTTGCTCACAATTAGCATTTGCAAGATTTGACAAATTTAATTTCTCAAGCAACATATAAGCCTTCTTCTCGAAAACCTTTTTCGAAAAACCAAGTGGGATAAGAGGTATAAATAGATTTTGCAAAACAGTTAGATTCCTTATTAAATTGAATTTTTGAAAAACAAAGCCTATATTCTCTCTTCTAAACTTACTTAAAAATCTTTCCGACAGACTTGTTATTTCCTGCCCATTAACAAATATTCTTCCAGAGGTGGGTTTTATCATTGCTCCAATTATGCTTAATAAAGTTGTCTTACCAGAACCGCTAGGTCCACAAATTACAGTAACAGCTTTCTCTGGAATTTCAAGACTCACATTATCTACTGCAACACATTCATTATGCTTATGTTGATTATAAATCTTGCTCACCTTGATTACTTCAATCATAACTCAACGCATAGCCACATCTGGCTCTGTAATTGACAATCGCCATACTGAAACTATTGAAAAAAGTATAAAAGGCAAAACTGTAATAGCAAATATGGTTATTAATGTCCACATATTTATATTGGGAACTAAATTAAAATGGGGATACAAAACAGACCAACCCATTATTATTGGTTTAAATATTCTTGCATCAAACAAAAAGATATGAATATAGGCTGAATTGATGCCTATTAGAAAGGAAAGTGATGAAATGACAACACTTTCCCAGCTCTTTAGAATGATTGTATCACTTGTATCCCACCCTAAGGCTTTCAAAAGCCCTATTTCATTTCTATCATCTACATTAATTGAAATAAACCTATCAACAGCCACTATAAGAAAAGCAACCAGAACCATAGAAATCAGAAAAAAAACCAAACTACTCCTCCAATTAAAAAGACTATCATAGGTCTTTAGTATACTACTTTTTGTTACAACTCTTACATTTGGCATTGAATTAAGTATTTTTTCAGCAATCTTATCTATCTCATTTTTATTGTTTATAAACAAGGCAATATCAGTAAATTTATTCTCTCCCATCCCAGTTATATTGCGAAAATCTTCTTCATTCATAATAATGAGATCATTTGTCATCAGAGATGTTTCAAATTCAATTACCTTTTCTATTTCTAACAGCAATGACTCTTTTGATGTTTTAACAAAGGGTAGAAAATCATTTTCTGTTTTCTTTAATATTTTCGCAACACCGCTACCTATATAAATACTGCCTTTTTCCGGTTGTTCATTAAGAGGCACAACTAAACTAAAATTAACCCTTAAATTTGGTTCAAAATAATAACCCCATAATCTTGGTTTTATTTCACTTATACCTCGGATTCCTTTAAGGGTATCCAAATAAGAAATTTCGATGAGATCATGCCTTCCTGCTACAACCTTTTGAACAATCATATCAGGTGCATGAGCAAGAATTTCTTTAGCTTCCCTATTTAGAGATGATGTGAACATTAAAACAGAGGATACGAGAAAAATACAAAATGTGTAGATAAAAAATATCAGAGAATTCTTTAGCTTATTTCTTTTTAAGTTCCATATAGCATAATCTATTAAGTTTAAATGTCTTAATATAAGGTTTTTCATTCCCTTTCTCTCATGTAAGTTGGTGGTACTAAAGAGGCAGTTGGAAAGATATCAAAAGAAGATGGATTATCCTGAAAGGGAGCAAACATATCGCTCTGAGAGATATGTCTTATATAACTCGCATCGCTAAAAAGAGCTAAATCAGTAAGACCTAATTTTTTCACCCAAATCACTGTGTTTTTATTTTTATTGACACTGTTTTTATCATGGGCATCTATGATCAATACCAAAGATAAGCATGTTAAAAGAAAAACCAAGACCAAAAAAACAATACTCTCTCTTCTCATCTCAATTTAATTCTATTATTTTACTATCATCGATTTCATCAAACTTTAGAATCCTTTTAGCTTTGTGATCTTTCATAAACTCTTTAGCATCATCATAATTCTCAAAGGGTATCAGTTCTTTGCCCATAGGACCATAAATATCACTTCCTATAACATAATAGGCTTTCTTTGCATCTATGAGCCTTAAAGTGTAATAATCAGTTACAAAAAGCCTTTCAAAATGTTTTTTTTCAATGTCCTTTTTATATTTAGAAGGCTTTAGATAAAACTTAAAAAAATCTTTAGCACCATCAAACCAAAGATTTTGCCCCTCTTTCAAAACTATTAACGCAAGAAAGTCTTTATATTTATAGACAAACATACCACATACTGGGCATTTATCCACCTTTTGAGGCTTAAATTCAAAGGCATGGGAAAAGGGGGCATAAAAAATTAACAAAAAACAAATTATTTTTTTACAACTATTAAACATTATAATCTTAATGTGAATGACCTTTCATTGGAGTATCTGTTCTTTTCATCTTCTTTCTTTTTTCTCTAATCATCTTTGTATCCTCATACATATCATTGTATGCGGTTTTTATTGCTGTATCAAAATCACTCAATTTTCCACCATTCTCTGAGATGAATTTTTCAGCATCTTCTTTCTTCTCAAAAGCCCATTTAGCATTTTTCGTCATAACACCAGAGATTTTTCCACCTATCACCCAGAAAGCTTTTTCAGCATCAACGAGTTTCTTTGAGTAATAGTCTGCAACCTCAAGTTTTTTTATATCTTTATCAAGATTAACCGCAAGTTCAACTGCTGTACAATGGAGGCTACAAGTTGGCACTTCCTCTCTATCATCATAAAATATTAGCATCCTGCTATGGGAAAATTTCTCCCTGTCCATTCCACAATACTTACAACTTTTGTTCTTTGCTATATCTTCAAAACTAAAAGCGTAAAAATTTAAACCCAAAAAAATAAGAAAAAATATAATTACATTTTTTTTCATTTACGACTCCTTTTTAATGAATAATCCATTCGTTTTGTTTTATTAACTTACCATCTTCTGATATTTTAATTATGTAACCTCCCTTTGAGGCATATCTCTGTCCCTGTCCAAAACTTAGTCTATCGAAGTTAGTAAATGGTGGCACCCTATCCCTTTGCATATCTATAATATCTAAAAAATAATCCCTATAAAAGTTCCCTTTAACCATCATAAAAGTATCTGTGAGAATATTACCAATTGTATAAACTTTTGCAACAATGTCTTTTTTTGTAGCATTAATTTTCATAAACTTTGTCCATTGATCTATAAGTCTACTATTTCCTGAATCATCTATACTATATGGATAGGTAAAATAAATTTTTCTCCTCAGATTTAAAGGTATATTTGTAAAATTTACACCTAATAAAGTAGATGAAGCAAATATAGATATATCATCAAAAGAAGAAATTGCATTTATAAAACTCTGGAAATCTTGATTTTTAAGCCATATCAAAACTATTTTATACCCTTCTTTCTCAATTAAACTTTTTAAGCGATTACCGTCTATTTCTTTTTTATTAAATATCCCAAATTTACCTTCATATTTTTTCCATTTATTTAGAAATCCATTCAACAACATTTTAGATTCCTCTGTGTCATCATAAATAATTAAAACTTTTTCTTCGGTCATCGATAAGCTATTTAAGTATTTCGCGGTTATATCTCCTTCTTGATAAAAGCCCTTTGAAAAATAAAGAGTATACCAGTCATTCTCAGATATAACAGGCAGATCTGTTATTGGGAAAATATTTGGTATCTGATATTTTTCACAAAACCTGTGTATGGGTTCCCAAGATCTTGTACTTATACCACTTAAAACTGCAAATACTGGATTTTTTTTGTAATAACTCTCTAATTGTTTATACCAAGTACTTGGGCTCCCTTTCAACTCCCAGACTATTAGTTTATATCTTCTATAATAAAAATTCATATTTTCCTCTGTCCATGGACCTTTCTTTGCCCTTTTCTCCTGATGCCTTGTCTGTGCATTATTGGCTTTTACAATACCTTCCAAAGATTGGATGAAGGAATTTCTCATTTCCTTTGATACTTCTTCTGTTACAATTGTTGCAAATGTTATGTAATAATAATCTACTCCTGGAGAATGCTTTGGATTTAAATGCTTCAAATAGTATATTAGTATTGCCATATCCTTGTCATTAAGGATATACCTTGGCATTGTAGGACTTAGTTCTCTCCCCGTTGGATCCTCACCGTATTTAATTGCCCGCGCTAATGTTTCATCATTATAAGCAGGACGTGCCTCACCATATTTAAACCAGATTGGAATTTCTTCCATTGGTTTCAACCGCCTCTCAGGTCCTTTTAATCTTGGTTTAAAGAGTTTTTCAGCATTTGTACTAAGAGTATAAACCTTTCCCTCATATCCACCAAATCCACTTCTTAGATGGCAGTGAGCACATGTAAGCATCGGTCCATCAACAGTAATATCATTCTGAACAATTGCAGTTGCTGGTTCACCTGAAGAAAGAATCCCCTCTCGATAAAGCCTTTCACCTAAACGGATGGCTTCATTATGACTTAATCCAAAAGGGGGGGTTAAAGTTTTTGATTCTGTTAGACTTACAAAAAGAAGTAAAAAAATAATTGTTGTGCTTACTCTAATCATCTGGCTATCTTATAATACTCATCAATCATCTCTTTGGTTGACATAAGCCCATATAGCCTTACCCATTCATCTTTCTTGGGAGATTTCATTAAAATCAAAGGTGGGTGAGACATTTTGTCCTGAATATCCACATTAAAAGCCTTAATAATCTTAAAAATATCATTCTTATTGCCTGTAAAGAAATCCCATCCAGGTTTTGCCTTATATCTTTTTAAATAGGCACTCATTATATCAGGGCTATCATGATCTGGATCAATAGTGAAAGAAATAAGATGTACCTTTCTCAATTCTTCACTATCCAACTTATTCTGAAAACTTGAAAATCCAGCAGAAAGAACAGGACAAATTGTTGTGCAGGTTGCATAAATAAAATCCACAATTATTACTTTATCGCTATTTAAAAGTTTTTTTAAAGATATCTTCCTATTATTTTGATCTACAACATATACATCTGGAATCTCATACCTTTCAATAGTCCTTTTATATGACTGCTTTGAAGCATAAGAAAGATTAATAGTTAGAAAAATTATTAAGAATGAAATAAAATATTTATTTTTTTTCATGAAAGAAATTATAAATGTAATTCAAAACTTTTGCAATTCTTTTAAATTTAACATTCAAAACAATGTTATAATATGCTAATATATTAAAAAATTTATTTGAAAGGATTCTATATGCTAAATATCCTGATTGAAAAGACCAAAAATCCAAAGAAGAAACCCGATGAAAATAACTTAGGCTTTGGTCAATATTTTACTGACCATATGTTCCTAATGGATTATTCTACCGAAAAAGGATGGCATAATCCAAGGATTGTTCCCTATTCTATTCTATCTTTTGAACCTTCTATTATGGTATTTCATTACGGACAAGCTGTGTTTGAAGGACTTAAAGCATATAGAACGAAGGACAATAGAATTTTACTTTTCAGGCCAGAAAAAAATATGGAAAGATTGAACCTCTCAAGCCAAAGGCTTTGCATACCAGAGATTGATGTAAACGTTGCTGTAAATGCTATCAAAGCACTTGTAAATATTGATAGAGATTGGGTACCAGCAAAAGAAGGCACTTCACTTTATATCAGGCCTTTTATTATTGCGACGGACCCCTATTTGGGCGTAAAACCCTCGGACACTTATAAATTTATTATAATTCTTTCTCCTGTTGGAGCCTATTACCCAGAAGGGATAAATCCTGTAAAAATTTATGTAGAGACAAAATATGTTAGGGCTGTAAGAGGTGGTGTGGGTTATGCCAAAACTCCAGGGAACTACTCTGCAAGCCTTATGGCTCAATTAGAAGCTAAGAAAAAGGGATATACTCAAGTATTATGGCTTGATGGAATAGAAAAAAAATATATTGAAGAAGTGGGAACAATGAATGTTTTTTTCAAGATAAACAATGAAATCATTACACCACCCCTCGAAGGCACCATCTTGCCAGGCATTACAAGGGAATCTGTAATAGAACTACTAAAAAGATGGGGGATTAAGGTTTCAGAAAGAAGAATTAGCATAGAAGAGGTTTATGAATGCAACAAAAGGGGACTACTTGAAGAAGCATTTGGCACTGGTACTGCAGCTGTTATATCACCGATTGGTGAGCTTAACTGGAATGAAAATAAGATAAAAATTAACGGTGGAAATTCTGGAGAGTTATCAAAAAAACTTTATGAAACATTAACAGGCATTCAATATGGGAAACTACCAGATGAATTTGGATGGACAATAGAAGTAAAATGAATAAAGAAAAGGTATTGGCCCTCTTTGAAGACGCAAATTTTATTAAAGGCATTGGCATCCAACCAGTTAGAGTTAAAGAAGGAGCTTTAAAAACAAAACTGAATATTACATCCTTTCACCTCCAGCAACATCAATTTATCCATGCAGGAGTGATTTCAGCAATTGCTGACCATTCTGCAGGTGCAGTAGCAACAACCCTTATTGATGATGATGAGGAAGTTTTGACTGTTGAATTTAAAATAAATTTTTTAAGGCCTGCTACAGGTAATACTTTGTTTTGTGACTCAAAAGTAATTAGGGGAGGAAGGACTATAATAGTTGCTGAGTCAGAAGTTTATTCAAAAGAATCTGGTAAGGGAAAACTCTTTGCAAAAGCACTTGTCACCCTTGCAGTCGTAAAAAAGTCAAAAATACTTTAATAAATATATTGAATTTAGAGATAAAAAATCTTAAATTAAAGGTATGATAGAAAACTACGAGATTAAAGCAATAGACAATATTGTTTGCTTACCAGGAACTGGTATCTTAAGAGCAGTGATAGAAATCCCAGAGGACATTTCTTATCTCTTCCCTTATATTAACGGACATGTAAGTAAAGCAAGATACTTACCAAAGCTTCCCTGGATAAGATTCCCCTTTGAAGGTTTTTCAAAAAAATTAAAAATAAAATATGATATTGCTTGTAGGCCCAAGCAAATTATAATTGGCAAATTTTCTTCCAGCGAAGAGGCAAAGGAAATTATTAAAGAGGCTATAGATTTTCTAAATTATATAGATAGTCATAAAAGGGATATTGAGCCAAACTACAAAGAATGGTCACCACCTTCAGCTATTGCAATTCTCAAATACCTTCCTCAAAGTAATTGCAAAAAGTGTGGATTGCAAAGCTGTATGGCATTTGCAGTAAAGCTCTCTCAGAACGAAGTAGAACCAGAAAAGTGCCCAGAAATTACTCAAGAAAACTTAGAAAACTTAAAAGAAATTTTATAGTTATACTACCGTTAAACTATAGGGAAAGCTCGTTACTCGCTCCAAGTGGTCTTTTCTAACAATAAAATCAACCTCAATGCCAATAACGCCTCTATGAGGTATAATAAACTTTGGCTCTATCGCAAATACCATCCCTTCTATTAAAAAAATATCATGCCTTGGAGTTATAACTGGCAACTCATTAATCTCTAATCCCAATCCATGCCCCAAAAAGGAAACCTTACCCTCATCATATCCCATAAAATAATCTTCTAATCCTGCCCTCTCAACAATTTTATAAGCCCTATTAAATATATCCCTTGTATTAACACCTTCTTTGCCAATCTCATTCACGGTCTCTATAATTTCCAAAGCCACTTTATAGGGCTTTTCAAAAAAAGACTCCAATTTACCTATCACAAAAGGTCTTGTTTCATCAGTAATATATCCATTGTAGCAGGCACCATAATCAATTAACACAGGTATATTTTTCTCTATTTTTTTAAGAGATGCACCATGGGGAACCGCTGGATAAAAACCTTGTCCTAATATTGGTGCATCTGCATAGCTTACTACAGTCCCCGATATGCCCTGGGTTATAGTTATGTTATCCATTTCCTGATTAAACCCCCTCATGCGCATAACACCAGGATGGCCATTTTTTCTACCAATAGATTCCAACATACTTGCAACTTCAAGTTCAGTTACCCCTTCTTTTAGAAAACCTTTTACACTGCTAAAAACAGAATCAACAATCTCCCCAGATTTTTTTATCTGTCTTAACTCATATTCACTTTTTATCATTCTAATCTCTCTAATAATACCTGATATATCAACAACATCTGACAAATTGAGCTCTTTGGTCCATTTTAAATAAATCTGGGCAGGTAAAACATCAAGCTCTAAACCTACCCTCCCTTTCAAATCCATACTCTTAATAAAATTAATTATTTCCCTATCATCCTTTACGCTTATAAAATCAAGGGGTGTTTCTTCTTTTGCTCTGTTCACACTTTTTTTAACAAAAAAAACTACATCCCCATTCTTTGGAACTAAAAGAACTGACTTTTGCATAGTAGCGGTAAAATAAAAGATGTCTATATTCTGGAAAAGGATTGCAAAATCAATGCCCCTCTCAGACATTTTATTTTGTAAGGCTTGAAGCCTTGCTAAGATTTCTCCTTTGGAAGGCAATTCTACGCTCAAGCCCTCTTCTTTAAACATATAATCCTCCTTAAGGTTTCTGAATATTTTAAAACACAAATTTAAAAATAACAAACATTACGTATTAAGAAAGAAGAAAAGAATGAAATTTTTTATTAAAAAATAAGACCTTTTTACTTGCCTTTTATAACATTATTTTATAATATTTTAAGAAATGGACCTCTTGATCAAATTCATTGCTAAAAAAAATGCAAATCCCTGTTCCTTTTCTAACTACTAATAAAAAACTAATCAAGAGAGGTAAAAATGAAAACTTTACGATTTCTTCTTCAAGTAAGTTTTTTATTATTTTTTGTATCTCTTGCTTTTGGTGGAACAACTAATATTCTGAGAACTGGACAAAAAACTTGTTATGACTCTTCAGGAAATACCATATCCTGTTCAGGAACAGGTCAGGATGGGCTCTGGCGCGCTGGAGTGTCATGGCCCTCACCAAGATTCATAGACAACAACAATGGAACAATAACTGACAGATTAACAGGCCTAATGTGGCTAAAAGATGCCAACTGTATAAATACCAACTACCCTGGTTTTGACACTGATGGGACTTCTGGTGACGGCATGGTAAACTGGATAACCGCTCTTGAGTTTGTAAAAGGGATAAACAACTCAACATATTCTA
Organism: Pseudomonadota bacterium; assembly: GCA_026418415.1. Lineage (GTDB taxonomy): Bacteria > CALINM01 > CALINM01 > CALINM01 > CALINM01 > CALINM01. Next base: position 17,129 of record JAOABK010000029.1, read on the forward strand.
ATTGCGGTGCGGGTTATTCAGACTGGCGCCTTCCAAACAAAAATGAATTAAAAAGCCTTCTTGACTATTCTAAAACATTACCATCATTGCCCCCTAACAATCCCTTTGTAAATGTAAATCATGATTACTGGTCTTCAACATCAAATGAAATGTCACCAAGCTTTGCTTATTACATTTCACTTTATTATGGTAATTTGGCATATGATAATAAATTTGCTAACAAATACGTTCTTCCTGTTCGTTCAGGACAGATTAATAATCCAGATCCAAACTATCCCGCCAATATCCCTAAAACAGGACAAACAAAATGCTATGATCTTTCTGGTACAGAGATTAACTGCACCAATACTGGACAGGATGGTGAGATAAAAGCTGGAGTCTCATGGCCAACAACAAGATTCGTAGATAATGGAAATGGAACAATAACAGATAACCTTACAGGTCTAATATGGCTTAAAAATGCTAACTGTTATGGCACTAATAACTGGTCTAATGCTATAAATTATGCCAACAACCTAAGGGATGGCTATTGTGGCCTTACTGATGGTTCTCAAGCAGGTGAATGGCGTTTACCTAATATAAATGAAATAAGTAGCCTTATTAATACTGGTATGACAAATTCAGCCTCTTGGCTTAACTCTCAAGGTTTTACAAATGTTAATTCCTTTGGATACTGGACATCAACAACAACTAATGGATTTGAAAATAATGCTTGGGCTGTTATCATATGGAGCGGAGTTACCCCTTATTATGATAAATCTAATTCTACAACTAATTACGTTTGGGCAGTAAAGGGTGGGCAGGCAAATATTTATTATGACTTTGTTGTTTCAAAGACTGGCATGGGATCTGGTAATATAAACGTCACTGGCTGTGATTTAACATGGTCTAATAATACTGGGATTTGCAGTGCCGATCACGGAAGCCAATTAACAGTAACAGCGGTTCCAAACATTACCTCTGAATTTACCCATTGGAGTTATAAAACTGGTTCAGCAATATCTTGTATTAACAATCCCTGCACTTTTAATATTACAGCTTATTCTTATCTTTACGCTAATTTTGAATTAAAGACAATTCCGATTACTATTAATGCTATTAATGGATACATTACATCAGGCCTTTATCCAGTTGTAACTTATGGTGAAACAACGCTGGTAAGAGGTATTGCAAACACTGGCTATTATTTTAAAAGTATTTCTGGATGCAATGGAGTCCCACAGACAAACAACAATCAAAACATCATAGATTTTGTATATGAAACTGGACCCATAACAGAAGGTTGTGAAATAAATGTAATATTTGAACCTATAGAATGCAAACAGCCTCCATCTGGCATGGTTTTATGGCTACGTGGCGACAACAACCCAAAAGATAGTGTATCAAATAACCACGCAAACTTAGTAAATGGCGCTACCTTTGAAAATGGCAAAGTAAAGCAGGCCTTTAGCTTCATATCTTTCAACAACTATATAGAAGTTCCAAATCAGAGCATTGGCGATTTTGGTTCAAATCCATTTACCATTGAGTTTTGGATTTTACATAGAACTTACAACGCTAACAGCCAATACATAATGGGCAAATCTCATCCTGACGCTGGTTTAGGTTGGGATATTAGGTTGAACAACGGTAAACTTCGTCTTTCTGGAATAAATGGGTGGCCCTATGTATATAACTGGGAAAGTAATACAACTTTAGATCCAAATACTTGGTATCATATAGCAATTTCTGCAAGTACAAATTTAATCTACGTTTATATTAATGGGAATTTAGAAGGAATTACAACAAGAAGCAATATATCCTCTACTACAAATCCATTTAGAGTAGGTTTTACAACAAACTTTGGTGGAAATAGCTTCTTTGGTGCAATTGATGAAATTGTTATTTACGATCGAACTTTAAGCCAGCAAGAAATACAAGACATATACAATGCAGGAAGTGGTGGTAGATGCATTGTCTGTACTCCATCTCCTTCAGGTATAATTTCATGGTGGCGTGGTGAGGGCAATGGTTATGACAGTGTAGGTTTTGGTCA
>JAOABK010000002.1 GCA_026418415.1 Pseudomonadota bacterium
GTATGAAAAGATAAAAGAGGCAAAGCCTAATTTTGGGCATTTTTTTGTTGCAGAATTGGAGAAATATTTTAAAGATTTTGCTGTAATTACACAGAATATAGATGGATTACATTCGAAGGCTGGTTCGAGAAAGGTTATTGAACTTCATGGAAATATACATAGAGTTAAATGTTGTGCCTGTAAAAACAGATATAATACAGAGGATGTTAATTTTAATATAATGCCACCTCATTGCGAATGTGGGGGGCTTTTGAGGCCTGATGTAGTTTGGTTTGGTGAAAGTCTACCACAGAGGGAATTGAATATAGCTTTTGTTTATGCATCAAACGCTGATCTTGGTATTGTTATAGGGACTTCTTGTCTTGTTTATCCTGCTGCTGAGATACCATTTATTGTTAAAAGAAACGGTGGCAAATTAATAGAGATAAATCCAGAGAGGACACCTTTGACAGAATATGTCGACATAAATGTAAGTGAGGTTGATGAGAACTTTTATAGAGAACTAACTTCCAATGTTTCTAAAGCCTTTGAAGAAATTTAAAATAGAGCTCCCGCTTAAAAAACTGATATATATGATAACTATTTGGAGCATTTAATGTTAGATAAATTGCAAAGCAAAAAACCAAAATTAGTTTATCACTTCGATGGCAAAGGTTTTTATCAAAAGGAAGTTGAACTAATCATAGAACAGCCTTTAACAATATATTTGAATGATAAAGAGTTTATAACCCTTTTGTGTTATCCAGAAAATGTTGAAGAACTAACTATTGGTTTTTTAAAGTCAGAGGGACTGATAGCTGAGAAAGATGATTTGTTAAATTTAAGAGTAGATGATGATAAACTTACAGTTTATGTGAACGCTAAAGTTCCAAAGCTTTCAGAGAAATTATATGAAAAAAGGATTGTAACAACCGGGTGTGGTAAGGGCAGTATTTTTTATTTTGCCCTTGATTCTTTAAGAAGTCAGGTATTGAAGATTAAAAAGAAATGGCATTACAAAATGATTCTTGAAAAAATGCACGAAGTAAATAAAACAAAGGGATCAAAAAATTTAGGTGGCCTTCATGTATGTGGACTTTATAATGGTGAGCAATTTTTTATAAGAGAGGATGTGGGTCGGCATAATGCACTTGATAAAATAATTGGATACTGTTTTTTAAATGACATAGAATATGAAGATTGCATAGTTTTTACTACAGGTCGTATTTCTTCTGAAATATTGCTTAAAGCATCTAAAATAAATGCGGGTGTTGTAGTTTCAAGGTCAACACCAACTAATCTGGCATACGATATAGCAGAGAAACTCAATATTACAATTATCGGATATGTAAGAGGTAATACTATGACTATATATACAGCTAAGGAAAGAATATTAGTCGATAATTCATAAATTCGATTCTTTAAAAAATACTTGAATTTAAAAAACTTTTTCAATATACTTTATAAAAGAGTGGGTATATACCCACTTTTTTTTTAATTCGTAAGGGACTTTTAATGGAAGAAAAAGATTTATTGCAAAAGTTAGAAGAACTTGCAAAACCTGTTATTGAAGGCGAAGGATTAGTACTCTATGACACTGAATACAAAAGGGAAAGGTCTGGTTGGATAGTTAGATTTTATATTTTTAGAGTGGATGGGTATATTTCTATTGATGATTGTGTTAAGGTATCAAGACAGCTAAATACCTTGCTCGATGTTGAAGATTTAATAGATCATCCATATAATTTGGAAGTATCTTCTCCAGGGATGGAGAGATTTCTGAGAAAGTTAGAGCATTTTAAAATGGCTATTGGTGAGACTATAAAGGTAAAAACTAAAGAATCAGTTGAAGGAAGAAAAACCTTTACAGGTAAGTTAATCTCTTTAGAAGGTAAGAATATTATTTTAAAAGAAGACAAAAAAAATACAATTATTGATTTCGATAACATTCAAGATGCAAAAGTACAGATAGATTATTTTAAAGGAGTGAAAAGATGATTTTTGAATTGAATCGAGTTGTAGAACAGCTTGCAAAAGAAAAGGGATTAGCAAAAGAAATTGTGTGGAATCTGCTTAAAAAATCAGTTGAACAGGTGGCTAAAAAGAGATTGGGAGAGAGAAAGAAGATCGAAGTAGAGTATGATCCAGAGACAGACAAACTAATTATTCAAGAAATAAAGACAGTTGTTGAGAATGTTAATGATCCTGAAACAGAGATATCATTAAGGGAAGCAAGAAAAATTGATCCCGATTTTAGGATTGGAGAAGAGCTTATTTATGAGAGAAACATACTTGATTTGGGAAGAATAGGAGCCCATCAGGTTAAGCAAATCTTGATGCAGAAGTTAAAAGAAGAAGAAAAAAATAGCATTTATAATGAATATATTATGAGAAAGGGTGAAATAGTTAGCGGTATTGTTAATAGAATTGAGAAGAATGCTATTGTTATTGATCTGGGTAAAAGTGAAGCCTATCTTAGCTTTAAAGATATGATACCTGGAGAGATGTTCACCCCTGGTGATAGAGTGAAAGCATATCTTGAGGATGTTGTTAAAGGTAATAAGGGAACGAGAATTGTCCTTTCAAGAACACACCCACAATTTGTTGCTAAACTTTTAGAAGCACAGGTACCAGAAATTTATGAAGGGGTAATTACTATAATGGGGATAGCGAGGGATCCTGGAAATAGAGCAAAGGTGGCAATTAAGTGTAGAGATGTAGGTATAGATCCTCTTGGTTCATGTATAGGTTACAAGGGGTCAAGAATCCAAAGTATAGTACAGGAACTTAGAGGTGAGAGGATAGATTTAGTATTATGGGATGAAGATATTGTTAAATACATATGTAATGCCCTTGCTCCTGCTGAGATAACAAGATTAGTAATTGATGAGAATGAAAAATCAGCAGAAATTATTATACCTGACAATCAGCTTGCAATAGCTGTTGGTAAAAGAGGGGTTAATATTAAATTAGCTTCCAAGTTGATTGGTTGGAAGCTGTCGGTTAGAGCAGAATCTAAGGGAGCTAAGACAGCAAAAGATATAGATGCAGAGTTAGCCCAATATTTACTTGATGAAAATCTTGCGAAGACAGATGAAGGAGATGAAAAATAAATAGTGGGGAAGAGTAACAGATTTTTAAGGACTTGTATTGTTTGTTCAAAGAAGGGGAAAAAAGACGAATTTTTTAGATTAGGGTTAGAAAAGGGTATGTTAATATTGGATAGAAAGAAAACTCTTCCTGGTAGGGGAGCTTATATATGTAGTTTAATGTGCATGCAAAAATTGAGCAAAATTAAATTGGAGAGAGCTTTAAAATCCAAAATTGTAGATAACTTAGAAATTTTAAAAATCAGTTCATTATAGGAGTAATTAATGGCTAAAGAGAAAAAGATACCTTTGAAAGATATTATGAATGAACCAGAGTTTATAGATGTTGAGTTTAAAGATATTCAAGAACTATTGAAGAAGCAGGGGATAGAGGCTAAGAATAAACAGAAGTCTTTGACTCAAGCTGAATATGAGAAACTAAAAGAGGATCTGTTAGCTTTTAAAAAGGTTGGTAAGGTAGAAGAAAAAGAGGGTGGTAAAGAAAAATATGTTCAAGTTGGTGTTAAAAGAAGAATAAAGGAAAAGGCACAAGAGGAGTTAGAGGAGCAGATTCCGGTCAAGGGGCCAGAAGAAGTATTAATTAAAGAGGATATTCAAAAAGAACAGGAAAAAGAAGAAGTCGTTAAGCAGGTAGTTAAAGAAGCAGAAACTGTGTTAGGGCATATAGTTGAAGAAAAGAAAGTGGAGGAACCAAAAATTCAAGTTGAGGAGAAAGTAGAAAAAAAAGAAGTAGAAATTGTGAAAGAAGAAGTTGTCAAAGAAGTTGAAGAAGAGAAAGAAAAGCAATTAAGCCCCGAAGAGAATGAAAGAGTTGCAAAAGAGTTAGAATATAGTATGGCAAGCAGTGCAATTCAAGAAACTAAGCCTCAGAGGCCTATTGATTTTCAGAGGAAAGAAAAAACTTTTGATAGAAAACAGCAGGAGAGGAAAGATTATCAACATCCCAGAAAAGATTTTAAAAGGGATAAATTTGATAAGCAGGTAAAAGAGAAAGAGAGAACTATAGCCCCAGGTAAACGCGAAATAATTATGGGGCCTAAAGATGTAAAAACACCTCCAGAAGTTCCAGTTGAACAAAAAGGTGAAAGAAGGAAGGGGTTTGATAAGAAAAAGGAGGTACTGAAAAAAGATCAGTTATTAGAGTTAAAAGAGAGAGAAGATAAATTAGTTTTACAGAAAAAGAAGAAAGAAGAAGAAACAGTAGTTGAAAAACCAGCGGTTAAAAAGCCGCTTAAAATAGCTGAAGCAATATCAGTTGGTGAGTTAGCTAAAAGAATGGGGGTAAAAACTGCACAGGTAATAAAGACTTTTCTTGATCTGGGTATGATGGTAACAATAAATCATATTATAGATTCTGACACTGCTGCTATTGTTGCAAGTGAGTTTGGATATGAAGTTGAAAAGGTTAGCATAGACGCTGAGGATTTAATTGCTGAAGAACATGCGGAAAAGGGTGAAGAAAAAAAATTACCAAGACCACCTGTTGTTACAATAATGGGACATGTAGATCATGGTAAGACATCTCTTCTTGATGCTATAAGAAAAACAAATGTTGTTGCAACAGAAGCAGGTGGTATAACGCAACATATTGGTGCCTATCAGGTTGAAGTAGGTAAAGGTACAATAACTTTCCTCGATACTCCAGGGCACGAAGCATTTACAGCTATGAGAGCAAGAGGGGCACAGGTTACAGATATAGTAATTCTTGTGGTTGCTGCTGATGAAGGTCCTATGCCCCAAACAATTGAAGCTTTGAATCATGCAAAGGCAGCGAATGTTCCTATAATTGTTGCTATTAATAAGATTGACAAACCTGGTGCTAATCCAGAAAAGGTTAAGAGTCAATTAGCAGAAAAAGGGCTAATTCCAGAGGAATGGGGCGGTACTACTCTTTACGCAGAAGTATCAGCTAAAATGGGAAAGGGAATACAGGAATTATTAGATTTGATTTTAATACAGGCTGAAGTTATGGAATTGAAAGCAAACCCTGATAAACTTGCAAAAGGCGTTGTAATAGAATCAAAGCTTGATAAAGGACGTGGACCGGTAGCAACGATTTTAGTTCAGGAAGGCACATTGAAGGTAGGAGATCCTTTCATAGTAGGAACCTATTATGGAAGGGTGCGTTCTCTAATAAATGATAAGGGGAAAAAACTTGAAAAAGCAGGACCAGCAACCCCTGTTGAAGTATTGGGATTGCCAGGAGTTCCAGATGCAGGGGAGCATTTTATTGTCGTTTCTGATGAGAGAAAGGCGAGACAGATTGCAAGTCTTAGAGAGGCAAAACTAAAAGAAAAAGAGATGGCAAAAAAGGCAAAACTATCTCTTGAAGAAATATATGAAAGGATTCAACAAGGAGAGATACAGGAACTTAATATTGTTTTGAAGGCTGATGTTCAGGGTTCAGTGGAAGCAGTATCAGAAGCTTTAAAAAGGGTTTCTACTGAAAAAGTGAAAGTAAATATAATTCATTCTGGAGTTGGGTCAATAAGCGAATCAGATGTAATGCTTGCTGAGGCTTCTAAAGCAATAATTATTGGTTTTAATGTTAAAACTGACTTGAAAGCCCAGCAATTAGCAGAAAAAAATAATGTGGATATTAAAATTTACAATATCATTTACGATTTAGTTGATAACGTAAAGCTTGCTCTCGAAGGTTTATTAAAACCTGTTATTCAAGAATTTTTAGTAGGTAAAGCTGAAGTTAGGCAGACCTTTTATGTTTCAAAGGTTGGTACAATCGCAGGTAGTTATGTATTAGAAGGTAGAGTAATGAGAAATGATAAGGTTAAGTTATTAAGAGATAAAAAGATTATATTTGAAGGCAAAATTTCTTCTTTAAAAAGATTTAAAGATGATGTTAGAGAAGTTCAGCAGGGTTTTGAATGTGGGATTTCACTTGATGGTTGGAATGATATAAAAATTGGAGATATTATGGAATTTTATGAAATACGGCAAATAGCAGTAAAACTTGATGATTTAAATAAGGGTTAATGTAAATGTATGTGGGCTTATGCGCTATAGACTTACATATAGAACATGCACAATCTTTAAAGGAAAAAAGACAGGTTTTAAGGAAAGTGTTAGATAATATAAGAAATAAGTTTCCAGTTTCTGTGGCAGAAGTTGATAAACAAGATTTATGGCAAAGAGCTATAATAGGTATTGCTGTTGTATCATCGTCCTCTTCTCTGATAGATGAAATTTTTTCTAAAATTGAAGATTTTATAGAAAATCTGCATTTATGTAGTATTATAGATATAAAAAGGGAGATATTTACGTGGTAAAGTCACATAGAGTAAATAGAGTAGGTTCAGCTATACAAAGAGAAATATCTGCTCTTATATATAAGGAGATTCATGATCCACGTCTTGAAGGTGTTACAATTACACATGTTGAAATAACAATGGATTTGTCACAGGCGAAGATATATTATTTTGTGCCCACGGGTAAAGAAAGGAAGTCAGTTGAAAAGGGCTTTGAAAGTGCTAAAGGATTTTTAAGACATGCCATATCAGAAGCTTTACAGATAAAACGAGTACCAAATTTAGTTTTTGTTTATGATGATACTTTAGATCTTTTTGAAAAAATATCTAAAGATAGTTCAAAGGAATAGTCTTGAGTTACCATATTGAAGAACTGAAAAAAACGATAGAAAGAAATAATTCATTTATTATTGTTTCACATGTTGATCCTGAGGGTGACGCTATAGGAACATCTTTAGCCCTCTATTTTGCGTTAAAAAATTTAGGTAAAAGGGTTTGCGTATATAATGAAAGTGGTGTGCCAAAAATTTTAAGGTTTTTGCCTGGAAGTAGTGAAATACTCACAGAAATAGAATCTGTGAATGAGTTTGATTGTATTTTCATAGTTGATTGTGGAGATTTAGGCAGGATTGGAGTATTAAAAAATAAACTTGAAAAACTGAAAATTATTAATATAGATCACCATAATACCAATGATAACTTTGGTGATATAAATTTTGTTGATAAGAATGCATCAGCAACAGGTGAAGTCCTATTTGATTTACTAAAGGAGTTAAAAATTCCTCTTACCTATGAAATTGCAGTAAATCTCTATACTGCTATAGTAGTTGATACCGGTTCATTTAGATATGCCTCTACAAGACCAAAGAGCTTCCAAATAGCTGCTGAATTACTAAATTTAGGGGTCGATCCATGGTATGTTGCGATGAATGTTTACGAAAATTATCCTTACGAGCGCATGAAATTACTTGGAGAAGTTTTATCCACCCTTACTTTGCATATGAATGGTAAGGTTGCATTCATGTTGGTCACTCAACAGATGTTGAAAAAGTATGATGCAAGCATAGATCTCACTGAGGGTTTTGTTAATTTTGGCAGGGCTATAGAAGGCGTTGAATTATCAATAATTTTTAAAGAAACAAATAATAACGGTTATAAATTGAGCATGAGGTCCAAGGGAAATGTAGATGTATCTCTAATCGCGAGGTCTTTAGGTGGTGGTGGTCATAGAAATGCTGCTGGATGTAAGGTTCAAGGAACATATGAAGAAGCATCAAAGAGAGTATTAGAGGTACTTCAAGAGTATGAATGGAATCTTGCTTCTAAATAAACCAGCAGATATTACATCTTTTAAAGCAATAGAGGTAATAAAAAAACACTTTAAGATTAAAAAGATAGGACATGCAGGGACTTTAGATTCCTTCGCAACTGGTCTACTTATCATTGGTATTAATGAGGGTACAAAAGTTTTGAAATACTATGTTGATCTTGATAAAGAATATGAAACAGTATTCCAATTAGGTGAATCAACAGATACATATGATATAAATGGAGAGAAAACCTACATACACAAAGGCAAATATCCTGAAATACCGGAAATTGAGAAAGTTCTAAAAGGCTTTGAGGGAGAAATTGAGCAGGTGCCACCAAAGTATTCTGCACTAAAGATCAATGGTATAAGGGCATCAGATAGGGTACGTAAAGGTATGGAAGTAAATTTAACCCCAAGAATAGTAAGAATTGATTATATAAAAGTTATTGAATATAAAGAAAGATTATTAAGCCTGAAGATAAAATGTAGCAAAGGGACTTATATAAGAGCAATTGCAAGGGACTTAGGTGAAAGATTAGGATGTGGGGCCTATGTCAAAGAGCTAAAGAGGACTAAGGTAGGACTCTTTGATATAAAAGAATCAGTGAGTTTAGATGAGCTTTTAGAAGATAATAAATTAGATAGATATTTGGTTCCCCTTGTTGATTCATTGCCTTTTATTCAGAAGTTGATTTTGGAGCCCAGAGAAATAAACGAGATTTTAAATGGGAGACCAATATATAAAGATATTGTTCTAAATTCAAGCAACTTTTTAGGAGTTAATAAAAACAAAGCGATAGCGGTTTTAAAGCTTGAAAACATAAATGGTAGAATGGGGTTAAAACCAGATAGGGTCTTATTTGATAGGTGATTCTTAAAGATTCTTATATCTTATATTGAATAATTGAATCTAAATGTTTATACTTAAAGCAATGATAGGTTTTTAGTAATATAAAAAGGTAAAATAGTTATGTTGGGTAGTAATTCACAAAAACTTTTAGAAAATTTTTTTAAATCCCAGTTAAAGTTAGGAATAATTGCTGGTGGTCAGCTTGGAAAAATGCTAATACAGGAAGCAAGTAAATGGGATATTACTACATATGTAATGGATACAGATGAGCGATGTCCAGCTGGTAAAATAGCCTCATATTTTGTCAAAGGAGATTTGAAAGACTTTGATGATGTTTATAGATTTGGTAAGCTGGTCGATATTCTTACCTTTGAAATAGAGTCAGTTAATATTCTTGCATTAAAAAAATTGAAAGAAGAAGGTTTGATTGTTCTTCCCGATCCCGGAGTTATTGAGCTAATTCAAGATAAAGGACTTCAAAAGGATTTTTTGAAGAAAAATAATATACCAACTCCTGATTTTAAAATTTTTAACTCGAAAGATGAAATCTTTCAAGCAATTAGAAGTGGACAGATTAAATATCCATTCGTTCAAAAATTAAGAAAGGGTGGATATGATGGAAGAGGAGTTTTCATAATTGAGAAAGAATCTGATATGAAGGAAATCGTTGATCTACCATCGGTTGTTGAAGAAAAAGTGGAGATTAAAAAAGAAGTAGCAGTGATAGTTGCGAGAAATGAGAAGGGAGAAATTAAAAACTATCCTTTAGTAGAAATGGTATTTGATCCAAAGGCAAATTTACTTGATAAACTTATATGCCCTGCAAATGTATCTGAAAAAGAAAACAAAAAAGCTGTAGAGGTAGCAACGAGAGTTGTTGAAAAACTTGATGTAATTGGAGTGTTAGCAATAGAATTTTTTATAGATAAAGAAGGTAATGTTTTGGTCAATGAGATGGCACCTCGTCCTCATAATAGTGGCCACCATACAATAGAAAGTGTCCAAACATCCCAATTTGAGCAGCATCTTAGGGCTATATTAGGTCTTCCTTTGGGTAGTACAGAATTGATAATACCTTCAGTAATGGTAAATATATTAGGTGAGGAAGGTTATGTTGGTGAAGTCAGGTATGAAGGCATTGAAAAAGCTTTATCTATCAATGGTGTTAAAATTCATTTGTATGGTAAAAAAATAACTAAGCCTTATAGAAAAATGGGACATATAACCATTTTAGATAAAGATATCAATTCTGCTATTGAGAAAGCAGATTTGATAAAAAAAACAATAAGGGTGATATCATGAAAAAACCTTTAGTTAGTATAATTATGGGATCAGATTCAGATCTACCTATAATGAAACAGGCAGGTGAGATGCTTGAATATTTCGGGATAGAATATGAGATAGATATTGTTTCTGCTCATAGAACGCCAGATAAAATGTTTGATTTTGCAAAGACTGCTCATGAAAGGGGAATAAAGGTGATAATCGCAGGTGCTGGTGGTTCTGCACATTTGCCTGGTATGGTAGCTTCCATATCACCACTTCCAGTAATTGGAGTTCCTATAAAATCAAGCAATTCAATCGATGGATGGGATTCAATTCTTTCAATTTTACAAATGCCAGCTGGAGTGCCAGTGGCTACTGTTGCACTTAATGGTGCAAAAAATGCAGGGATATTAGCGGCGAAAATGATTGCCATTAGTGATAATAGATTAATGCAAAAGATTGTTGATTATAAAAGGGAACTAAAAAATCAGGTAATCGAGAAGGCGAAGAAGTTAAAGAAAGAGGCATAATTTTTATATTAATTTTCTTGACTTGCAAAATCAGTTTTTGTTAAATTCAATATAGCCACGAAGGCCTGCCTTGCGAAAAGAATTTCGCATCAAAAGGGTATTTACTGAAAAATCCCCGTACTTTTATATATTAATTGGAGGTACTATGAAAATTTTTATTTCTTCAATCTTTGTGGCAATATCCCTTTTTATTTTCACAAACAAAGCTTTTTCAGCACATCCACTTATAACAGATGATACTGGTACTCAAGGTAGCGGGAAAATCCAATTGGAAATAAATACAGAGTATAGATGGGATAAGGAGTATGGAGTAAAGGAGAAATCTTTTGAATTAGCAACAATATTTTCTTATGGAATTACCGATAATGTTGACGTTATATTTGGCATTCCCTATGAGTTTGTTGATTCTAAAGATATCTCAACGGGAATTAAGGACAAGATAAGAGGGATTGGTGATGCATCTTTGGAGCTCAAATGGAGATTTTACGAAAAAGATGGTTTTAGCATAGCTCTTAAACCGGGTATTAGTATGCCAACTGGTGATTATGACAAAGGGCTTAGTAGTGGTAGAATAGGGTATGGTGGTTTTCTTATTTTTTCAAAGGAAAATAAACCAGTTTTATTACATCTAAATTTAGGATATTTTAGAAATGAAAGTAAAGATGAGCAAAGAAGAGACATCTGGCATGCTTCATTGGCAGGAGAATATGAAATAAAGGAAAACCTCAAACTTGTTGGTAATGTAGGCATAGAAACAAATCCAGATTTGACAGTTAAGACTGATCCAGCATTTATTTTAGTTGGTTTTATTTATTCAGTAACTGATAGTTTTAGCTTTGATTTGGGTTATAAATATGGTCTAAATAAGCCAGAAACTGATAGTACATTTCTTGCTGGCATTACATTAAAGTTTTAAGGAGGTTTACTATGCATATGGCCGATGCTCTTATAAGTCCATCAGTAGGTGTGGGATTCTGGGCTTTGTCGGTAGGTGGAATTGCTTATAGCGCAAAGAAATTAAAAGAACAGATGGATGATAAAATAGTCCCCCTAATGGGAATACTTGGAGCTTTTGTTTTTGCTGCTCAAATGATTAATTTTACAATACCTGCTACAGGTTCAAGTGGACATTTAGGTGGTGGTATGTTGCTTTCCATACTTCTTGGTCCCTATGCAGGATTTATAGTAATGGCTTCAATTCTAACAATACAGGCATTATTTTTTGCTGATGGTGGTCTTTTGGCTTTAGGATGTAATATCTGGAATTTAGGTTTCTATACATCTTTTATTGCCTATCCTCTAATCTATAAACAGATCACAAAAAATGGCAAATACCATTTTATAGCATCCCTTATCTCTGTAGTTGTAGGTCTGCAGTTGGGGGCCTTTAGTGTTGTATTACAAACATTTTTTTCTGGTATAAGCGAGCTCCCATTTAAGACTTTTGTTATGTTGATGCAACCAATTCACTTAGCTATTGGTATTGTCGAAGGAATTGTTACTGCAGCAATTATAAAATATGTATATACGATTAAGCCTGAGATTTTACTTACTTCGATTCCTATTGAAAAGAAAATGAAAAATGACACCTCAATTAAAAAGCTAATATTAATGTTTGCAGTTTTAACAGTTATAACAGGTGGATTATTAAGCTGGTTTGCATCGAGCAATCCCGATGGATTAGAATGGTCTATTGAAAAAGTTTATGGAAAACCAGAGTTACCAGAAAAGGATTCAGGGATTGTAAATGTTCTTAAGAATATACAGGAAAAATTAGCTATTTTACCGGACTACACTTTTAAAAAACTAGAAAAAAAAGAAGAAGCCTCTGAGATCGAAAAATATCCAAACATTGATATCGGAACTTCTGTTTCTGGTATTCTTGGTGCCTTAGTGGTTTTGTTAGTTGCTTTTGGAACGGGTTACATAATTAAAACTGTAAAAAGAAGAGGATAAAATTAGAAAGGGGGGAAACCCCCTTCCTTTTTGTTTTGATAATATCTAACTATTTGATAATATAGTTTTGATGAGATTTGATGAAGAGTTTTTCAATTTAGGATATATAGATCGACTTTCTTATAAAGAAACCTTTATACATAACATAGATGCAAGGGTTAAATTAGTTATTGTAATTTTATATATTATTTCAGTTATTTCTTATTCGAAATATACAGTCTCATCTTTGTTCCCCTTTTTATTAATTCCAGTACTTTTTATGACATTGGGAGAAATACCAGTCAAATTTGTTTTAAAAAGGCTTGTTGTTGTTTCTCCTTTTATTTTTTTTATTGCTATTTTCAATCCCCTATTAGAGAGAAATATTGCTTTTTACATATATGGCATACCTATTAACTATGGGACTATTTCGTTTATTTCCATTATCATTAAGTTTGTTTTAACAGTAAGCATAATAATAATTTTAGTAGCAACGACTTCTTTTGCTGGGTTATGTTATGCATTGAGATATTTTAAAATTCCAGAAATCTTTGTAAATCAACTTCTTTTTTTGTATAGATATATCTTTGTCCTCACAGAAGAGGCTATGAGAATGATCAGGGCAAGAGATATGAGGAGCTTTGGCAAGAAAGGAACTGAATTAAATTTCTATACTAAATTAGCAGGAAGTCTTTTAGTGAGAAGCATAAACAGAGCTGAAAGGATTTATTATGCAATGCTATCAAGGGGATTTAATGGGACAATGCCTTATAATAGAAAGCGAGAAGCAAATATAAAAGATTTTATTTTTCTTTTTGCAATGTTGTTAATATTATTCTTTTTTAGATTTTTTGATCCCGTTAATATAGTCGGTAAATTTATTGAAAGGATAATTTAATGAGTCATCATATTGTAAAATTTGAAAATGTGACGTTTAAATACCCCGATGGAACAGAGGCACTAAAGGGAATTAATCTTTTAATAACTCATGGTGAATCAGTTGGTATTGTTGGAGCAAATGGTTCAGGTAAAACAACCCTTCTTATGCATTTGAATGGGTATCTTATACCGACAACTGGCATTATAAATATAGGTGATATAATTTTAAATAAAAAAACAAGATTAGAGATAAGAAAAAAGGTCGGTGTTGTTTTTCAGAACCCCGATGATCAATTATTTATGCCTACAGTGTATGAAGATGTTGCTTTTGGCCCCATTAATATGGGGTTTGATGAGAGAAATGTGGAAATTAAAGTAAAAAGTGCCCTTGAGATAGTGGGGTGTTATGATTTAAAAGACAAACCCCCTCATCATCTTTCAGGAGGGCAGAAAAGAGCAGTTGCTATTGCATCTGTAATCGCTATGGAACCAGATATACTTGCAATGGATGAGCCTTCTTCAAATTTAGATCCTAAATCAAGAAGATCTTTAATAAATTTACTTAAAAGTTTTAGCCATACAAAGATTATTGCTTCCCATGACTTGGATATGATTCTTGATGTCTGTAATAGATGTATAGTAATCAAAGAAGGTGTAATAGTAGCTGATGGACCATCAGAAGTTATTTTAAGCAACGAAAAACTTTTGGAAGAAAATAATTTAGAACTACCTTTAAGTTTACAAAAAAGATAGAATTTGCAATTTTATCAAAAAAATGTAAAATTATTTTATGAAAAAATATATTGCAATATTCACTTTAATATCATTCATCTTTAGTTGTGCTGGTGCGACAAAATTAACATATCAAGAACTACCAAAAGATAAACCCCTTGCAGTGAAAATAAATGGGGTCACATTGAGGGTGGTTTCATTCGGAAAAACCAATGATTGGTCTGAGTTGGAGATAGCGGTGTTAAACGAGACAGACAAGGAGATCAGATTCGATCCTTCTAAGGTTTATTTAACAAATGAAAAAGGCTACGATTTAATGCCACTTCGAGGTAATGAAATAAATGAGAGAATATATAGAAAAACTGGAAAATGGATAACCCCTTTGACATTAGGTGCTATAACTGCTGCAATTGCAGCCATTGTTTTACCCCATTCAAAGGATAGAACTAATTTAGCCAGAGCTGCTTTAGGGCTTGCAATAGCAGGTGGAGCAGCAGAACTCGCAAAGAGACAGAGTGCTGAAGAGGATGTTCGAAGAAAAGAAGATCTCCTCTTAAAAGTTTATAAAATACCTCCAAAACTACAATTAGGTGGTACTTTATATTATCGTTCTACTGAGGCTATGAAAGGTGTAAAAGCTTTTATTGAAGTTAATGGAGAAGAAGCTTTTTTTGAGATTCAGCTTTAATTTCAAATTCAAAAATAATAATTTTATTGACTGATAATCGTTAATTATTGTAATATAACTATTCTTGAAAATTATTAGAGAAGGAGTCTTATTATGTACGCAGTGATAATGACTGGTGGAAAACAATATAAAGTGTTTCCTGGAGAAAAGATTAAAGTGGAGAAATTAAATCTGAAAGAAGGAGAAACCATAACTTTTGATGTTCTTATGTTAAAAAAGGATGACGATACAGTACAAGTGGGTACACCAGTTGTAGAAGGGGCATCGGTAATCGGTAAGGTTTTAAGACAGGGCAAAGCGAAAAAAATACTTGTTTTCAAAAAGAAGAGAAGAAAAAACTATAGTAAATTAATAGGCCATAGGCAACCATTTACTGAATTATTAATTGAAGATATAAAGAGTAACTAAGGAGGCAATAATGGCTCATAAAAAAGGCGTTGGTAGTAGTAGAAATGGTAGAGACAGCGAAGGCAAGCGTTTAGGTGTTAAAAGGTTTGATGGACAATTTGTAAAAGCAGGAAACATCCTTGTTAGACAGAGAGGTACTAAAGTATTTCCAGGAAAAAATGTTGGAATAGGAAGGGATCACACTCTATTTGCTTTAGTCGATGGTGTAGTTAAATTTGAGAGGTTTGGAGAGGGAAAAAAAAGGGTCAGCATTTATCCTAACGCCTGATATTTTCCATGAAATTTATAGATGAAGCCGAGATTTATGTTAAGGCTGGAGATGGTGGTAACGGAGCAGTAAGTTTTAGGAGAGAGAAATTTATCCCAAAGGGTGGACCTGATGGTGGCGATGGTGGTAAAGGTGCTGATGTCATATTTAAAGCAACAACAAGTTTAAATACCCTTCTTGATTTTAAATATAAAAGAAAATACTTAGCAGAAAATGGAAAAAATGGATCAGGAAATAATCGCTCTGGTCGAAGCGGTAGTGATTTAGTCATTCCTGTACCTGTAGGAACCTTAATTAAGGATATCGAAAATAATCGAATTATTGCTGATTTAATAGAAGATGGTCAAGAATGTGTGGTTGCTAAAGGTGGGATAGGTGGTAGAGGCAATGCCCACTTTGCAACTCCAATTAGACAGACTCCAAGGTATGCTGAAAAAGGCAAACCTGGAGAAGAAAAATTAATAAAACTTGAATTGAAACTACTTGCTGATGTTGGATTAATAGGGTTTCCAAACGTAGGTAAATCTACTTTTTTATCTGTTATAAGTTCTGCTCGTCCAAAAATTGCTGACTATCCCTTTACCACCCTTACTCCAGTACTTGGAGTGGTAAAACTTAAAAATTATAAAAGTTTTGTTGTTGCAGATATCCCTGGTTTAATAGAAGGTGCTCATAGAGGTGAGGGATTAGGACATAGTTTTTTAAAACACGTGGAGAGGACGAAAATACTTCTTCACTTTATAGATCTATCCTATTTAGGTCCTAAGGATCCTTATGAAGGTTTTAAGATAATCAACCGAGAATTATTTCTATTTAATGATAAACTCTCAGAGAAGCAACAGATTATTGTTATTAATAAGATTGATATAACTGAGGTTAGAGAAAAAGCGGAAGTAGTAAAGCATACTTTTGAAAATGAGGGATATAAAGTTTTTAAAGTATCATCAGTATCTAAAGAGGGGATTGAAACCTTACTTGAGTATTTATCTCAGTTGCTTGAAAACTATTGAGGGGAGAAATTAATGCTGACAAGAAATGAGATTAAGAAATCTAAAAGGATAGTTATAAAGATAGGTAGCAGTATTGTAACTGATGAAAATGAGGTTATTGACGAGCGTTTTCTGAATCATCTTGCTGAGCAGATAAACTTTTTGCAATCAAAGGGTAAAGAAATAATCATTGTATCTTCTGGGGCTGTTGCTTCTGGGATGATGGTATTAAAAATTAAAGAAAAACCAAAGTCTATTTCAGAGAAACAAGCACTTGCGGCATTTGGACAAGGGTATTTGATTGCAAAGTATAATGAATTTTTTAGTAAATTTGGTATGTTAATAGCTCAAGTTCTTCTTACTTCCGAAGATATTGCCGATAGAAAAAGGTATTTAAATGCTAAAAATACCTTGGAGACTTTAATTTCAAAAAAAATAATACCAATTATCAATGAAAATGATACTGTTGCAACTAGTGAGATAAGATTAGGAGATAATGATAATTTATCTGCAGAGGTAGCATGCCTTTTAGAGGCTGATTTGTTAATTATATTAAGTGATGTTGAAGGTTTTTATGAAGATGATCCACGAAAAAGGAAAAGTGTAAAGATTATAGATACAGTGACAGATGTTGGTAAATATATAGAAAAAGTATCGAATCTTTCAGGCTCTAAAGTAGGCACAGGTGGTATCTATACTAAACTCCAGGCTGCAAAGAAAGTAATGCTTATGGGTATTCCTTGTGTGCTTGCAAAGGGTAAAATGGAGAATGTAATACTAAAAATTTTAAAAGGAGAAAAAATTGGCACATTTTTTGTTCCTTTGGAAAAGAAAATATCCCATAAGAAATATTTTATAGCCTTTAATGTTAAACCAAAGGGAAAAATTATAATTGATGATGGTGCTAAAGAAGCCTTAATAAAGAGAGGAAAAAGTTTATTACCCTCAGGAGTTATAAAAACAGTGGGTAACTTTGATGTAGGAGATGTGGTGGAAATAGAGGATAAAAAAAATAATAAAATAGCTCGAGGCCTTGTAAACTATAGTGCTGTAGAAGTGGAGAAAATAAAGGGGGCCAAAAGCTCTGAGATTGAAAAGAAGTTAGGTTACAAGTATGAAGACGAAGTCATACATAGGAATAATTTAGTTTTGATATAACTTGTCATGGAGGGGTGAGGATGTCAGTAATTTTAGATACTGCAAAAAAAGCAAAATTGGCTTCCTATTTAATAGCAAAGGCTGATACAAATAAAAAGAATAAGGCACTCGAACTAATGGCCGAAATGTTGGAGAAAAAGGCTAAAAAAATAATTGAAGAGAATAAAAAAGATTTAAAAGAAGCAAAAGGTCTATCCAAATCTATGATTGATAGGCTAACGTTAAATGAAAAAAGAATTGCTGAAATGGCAAAGGGGCTAAGAGAGATAATTACATTAAATGATCCTGTTGGTGAAATAACTAAGATGTGGAAAAGACCAAATGGATTAATTGTTGGCAGAATGAGAATCCCCCTCGGTGTAATTGGTATAATTTATGAAGCAAGACCAAATGTTACTGCAGATGCTGCTGGTTTATGTATTAAATCTGGAAATGCTGTTATTTTGCGGGGTGGAAAAGAAGCTTTTCATTCAAATAGCGTAATAGTTGAGATTATTAGAGAAGCTTTGCAAGAATCTGGTCTTCCAAAAGATGTGGTTCAACTTGTTCCAGTGAAAGAGCGGGAAGCAGTCTTAGAACTTCTTAAACTTGAAGATTATATTGATGTAATAATACCGAGAGGTGGAGAGGGATTAATAAGATTTGTTGTTGAAAATTCCAAGATTCCAGTAATTAAGCACTATAAGGGGGTTTGTCATATATTTGTAGATGAAAGTGCTGATTTAGAAATGGCTATAAACATATGTTTCAACGCAAAGGTTCAAAGACCTGGAGTTTGTAATGCGATGGAGACACTTTTAGTTCATAAGAATATTGCGAAAGATTTTTTACCGAAAATGGCAAAAAAATATGTAGATGCTGGTGTTGAATTAAGAGGATGTGAAAGAACAAGAAAAATATTAAAAAATATCAAAAAAGCTAAAGAAGGTGATTATGGTTATGAGTTTCTTGACCTAATACTTGCTATTAAAGTAGTAGATGATTTAGATGGTGCAATTGAGCATATTAATAAATATGGTTCTTTGCATACAGAGTCTATAATTACTCAAAATTATTCAAATGCCCAAAGATTTCTAAAAGAAGTTAATTCTTCAACAGTTTTAGTAAACGCATCGACTCGATTCTCTGATGGTTTTCAGCTTGGGTTAGGTGCTGAGATCGGTATAAGTACAACTAAGTTACATGCCTTTGGTCCTATGGGACTTGAAGAATTGACTACCACAAAATTTATAATTTATGGTAATGGTCAAATAAGAGAATAATATGAAAATAGGAATTTTTGGTGGGTCTTTTAATCCAATTCACATAGGGCATATAAGGGTTGCAACAGACGCATTGCGCATTTGTTGTCTCGACCAAGTATGGTTTAATTGTGCAAGTTTTCCACCTCATAAAAAAGAGGTCTTACCTCATCATCATAGATACAATATGTTGAAGATAGCATTAAAAGGTTACCCAAGACTTTTCCCCTCTGATATAGATATAAAAAATAATTTTTTATTTACTGTTGATACATTAAAGTATCTAAGGGAAACATATAAGGAAAATCATGAGTTTTATTTTCTAATAGGACTTGATGCCTTTCTTGAAATAAAAACATGGAAAGATTGGCAGACGCTTTTTTCTCTGACAAACTTTATAATTTTTAATCGGGCAGGAGTTACTGTAACATTGAGCGGTGTTTTAAAATCCTATCTTGGATTAGATGTTATTCCTTTTGAAAATGGTCAGGGATTCTTTTATAAAGATAAAAAAATTTTACAAATAAAAATAAAAAGTCTTAATATATCAGGTAGTGAAATAAGAGAAATGTTGAAAAAGGGTATAGATGTAAGTGTTTGTGTAGGAAAGGAGGTATACAAATATATTGAAGCAAACAATCTCTATAGGTAAATTCATTAGAAAAAGAAAAGTTTCTAAGTACAAAGAGATCATCAAGGGGCTATTTGAAAAGAAGGGAATAGATGTCCTTGCTATAGATGTTTCAAAACAATCATCATATACTGATTTTCTAATTTTATGTACTGCAAATTCTAATAAACATGCCCAAACTCTTGCAGATAAAGTTATAGAAGAAGCCAAAAAAAATAAAATGTCTGTTATGGTAGAGGGGTATCAACAAGGAGAGTGGATACTCCTTGATTTGGGATCTTTTGTTATACATGTTTTTTTAGATGAGATTAGAAATCTTTATGATATAGAGGGGCTTTGGTATGGAGCACCTTTTTACTATATAGAGGAAGAAATAGAAACTTTGAAATGATTAAGAATAAGGTTGATGATTTCGTAGATGATAAAATTTTTGATGAAATAATTGATTTTTTACAGGCCAATAACTGCTCTGGTATACCCTTTTTCAAAGACAATTATCTAAAAAGGAGAATCTATCTCAGGGCTTTAGCCCTTAAATTCCAGAGTTTAGATGATTATTTTGATTATCTCAAGAATAACATAAGTGAAATTAAGGTTTTTGATGATATTATAACAATTAATGTGAGTTATTTTTTTAGAAATATAGAAACCTATAATGTTTTAAAGGATTCCATTATCCCTTCAATTTTTCAAAAAAAAGCAAAAAGAGGAGAAAAATTTTTTAAAGTTTTATGTATTGGTTGCGCAAGTGGTGAAGAAGCATATTCTTTGGGTATATTATTTAATGAATATTTTGCAAAAGATATATTATTTATCAGACCCTATATTCTGGGGATTGATTATGATTATAACTCAATAGTACAAGCAAGAATTGGTGTTTATGATGAACAGAAGTTAGAGAATGTACCACAAGAATTACTTAAGTATTTTGAAAAAGTTGATAATAGAAAATACATTATATCTCATAATGTTAAGAAAATGATTGTTTTTAGGCATGAAGATGTATTTAAAAGTGACATAAAAAAATATTGGGATATAATATTCTGTAGAAATATGCTTATATATCTAAATTTACAGGCCCAAGAGGAACTTTTAAAAAAGGTCCATTCTATATGTATTAATGAGGGATATCTTGTGCTTGGAAAATCTGAAACATTACCAACAAAAGCGAGAAGTCTTTTCAGTACCCTATATATAAAAGAAAGAATATACCAAAAAAGGAGCGACTATGAAAGTAAGTCTTAGTCAAAAGTATTTATTGGGAAACATGATTATTATTCTTCTCGTAGTTTGTATACCACCTATTTTCCAACTTTTTAATATAAATATTGAATATGGACGTATTGTGGGTGTTATTATTGCAGTAATAGTGGGTTTGGCGCTTGGAGTTCTATTTTCCAAAACTTTTACAAACGAGCTTGTTAAATTATCTAAAGTGAGCGAGAGCATAAGTCAGGGAGATTTAACTATTACAGTTGATATCGTAAAGAAAAAATTTGAAGATGAAGTTGACGATTTAAAGTTTAGTGTTTCCCAAATGTCAAATAGTATAAGAGTTTTATTAGAACACATAAAAAACACATCTGAAAAAGTTTCAAATTTAGCTCAATCATTATCTTTAACAGCTCAGGAGATTACAAATTCTGCAAGTGAAATTTCCACAACTATAGAAAGTATCTCTATAGGTGCAGATACACAAAGAGAGATGGTTGAAAGGACTTCAAAGCATATAAAAGAATTGGTTACTTATATTAATCAAATTACTTCAGGTGCTAAGGAGGCATATGAATTTTCTGTTAATGCAGTTAAAGTTTCAGAAGAAGGTTTGCAGTTAATTCAGTCAAGTCTTCAGAAATTAAAAAGTATTTTTGATAAAATGGAAGCCAATGGGAATATGGTAATTAATTTTAGTGAAAAGACTGCTCAAATAACTAAAATTGTAGAGGTTATCACTAATATTGCACAACAAACTAATCTACTCGCTCTCAATGCTACCATAGAAGCTGCGAGAGCTGGAGAGTATGGTAAGAGTTTTGCAGTAGTTGCGGAAGAAGTAAGAAAGTTAGCTGAAACAACTGCTAAATCAGCGGAGCAGATAAAAGAGCTTATTGAAAACATTGAAAAGGAAAGCAGTAAAGTGATTATGAGCATAAACGAGGGAAAGAAAGAAATTAAAGAAAGTGAAAAGGTAATGGATTTAACTGATAAAGCGTTTCACAACATAATGAATTTGATAAAAGAAATAGCGGTAAAGATGGGGAAAATAAACATATTAACAGAAAAGATAGATCAGGGAACAGTAGAAATGGTCAAAGCTGTGGATGAGATTTCAAAGGTTACACATGATAATGCAGCTGCAACTGAAGAAGTGTCAGCAGCAACACAAGAACAGACTGCTGCAATGGAGGAAATGGCAACTTCTGCTAAGGATCTATCTGTTTTATCAGATGAGTTAAATAATATTTTAACGGAATATAAAGTATAAGAATGAATCTACTTATCTTTAGAATTTCAGATTTGTTTTTTTCTTTTCAAATTGAATTTATTGAGAGGATTGTTGAGAAAAAACATGATATTTCTTCTGTTCCATTAGTACCATCTTTTATAAGTGGTATAATGAATTTTCAAGGAAGAATTATAACCATAATAGATCTGGGAAAATTATTTAATATAAACTTTCCAAGTATAAACAACCTCATTTTAATCTCTAGGAATGCAAATAATTTAGGCTTTTTAGTAGACGAAATCATTGGGTTTAAGAGAATTGATGATTCATTAATTGAAAAGTTAGAACCCTGTGAAGTTTTTATTAATAATTATCAGTTTAAAAGTTATATACTAAATGGAATTTATAAAGTCCCTATTTCCTTTATTAATTTGACAGAAATAGAGAAATTTATTCAAAATCCAGATAATTGGAGTGGTTTTAATGAAAGTTAGAGTTTTAATATGTGATGATGCTGAATTTATGAGGAATTTACTCAAGGATATTTTTACTCATGCTGGTTTTGAAGTTGTGGGGGAAGCTATAAATGGTGACGATGTGGTTGATAAATATAAAATTTTAAAACCCGATGTAGTAACAATGGATATAGTTATGCCAGTAAAAAGTGGTATTGATGCTGTAAGGGAGATAACAGAATATGATCCAAAGGCTAAAATTGTTATGTGTAGCGCTTTAGGACAAGAAATATTGGTAATGGATGCAATAGAGGCTGGTGCTAAAGATTTTATTGTTAAACCATTTACTTCTGAGCAGGTTATTAAAACAATAAAAAAGGTATTGGAAAGTGAAGTTTGATACAGAAAAGTATAAGATTTTATTTATTACAGAGGCACGTGAACACATAGAGAATATTTCAAAGATACTTGAAAGATCAAAAGAAAGTTTTACTGAAGAAGATTTAAATTCACTTTTTAGAGATGCCCATTCAATTAAAGGTATTTCTTCTGCAATGGGATACACGGATATAGCGGAACTATCCCATAACATGGAAAATATTTTGGGGAAGATAAGAGCTGGAGAATTACTTTTAGATGATAACATAAGAAAGATTCTTATTAAGGTTACAGATAAGCTATGGACAGTAATTGAACAGATAGAAAAAAATGAAAAATATGAAGATTTGCAATCCCTGATTGATTCTATTAAAAATTTTCAAGTGGTTGACAAGAGAGAAGATAAGAATAAAATAAGTGAAAGAGCAATTGTGAGGATAGTTTTTTATGACAACATCCCGTCACTATCTGCAAGGGCATTTCTAGTATATAAAAATATTCTCTCCTTTGGGGATGTAATAGAAAGCGATCCTTCTATTGAGAGTATTAAGAAGGGTGATTTTAAAGGTGATTTATGTATTAAGATTATTATTAAAAAAACGATTGATTCGTTAAAAAAATATATATCCCAGTTAGGAGAAATCAAACATTTTGATATTTCTTTTGAAAAAAGCAAAGAAGAAAAAATTGGACCTGAAGATTTAAAGGATATTGGTAAGCCGACTCTTTCGAAGCTTGTGAAGGTAGATGTTAATGATTTAGATTATTTTTTAAATATAACTGGAGAGTTGTTAACTATAAAAACTCAAATAAAAGAAAACTTAAAGGAAATAGAAAATATAGAAGTATCAAATGCACTTAACCAGATGGAGATCTTGCTAAAGGATTTACAAAATAAAGTCATGAAGATTAGGTTGGTTCCTTTAGATACTATTTTTTCTAATATACCAAGATGGGTTAGGGATTTGTCTGAAAAATTAAATAAAAAGATTAATCTGGAAATTAAGGGAGAAGATATTGAACTTGATAGATCTGTTGTTGATGCCTTGACTGACCCTATATTACATATAATTAGAAATTCAATAGATCATGGTATTGAATCTGAAGATGAGAGGATTAGAAATAATAAAAATTCTTATGGATTTTTAAAGGTTCAGGCAACGAAAGAAAAAGAGAAAGTTATTATAAGCATAGAAGATGACGGTAGGGGGATTGATTTAGAGAAGGTAAAAAAAACTGCTATTCAATCAGGCCGATTTTCACAAAACTACATAAACTCATTAGTTGAAAAGAAAAAAATCTTAAATTTGCTAACTACCCCTGGGTTGAGTACTAAGGAAACAGTAACCGATATTTCTGGACGTGGAGTTGGGTTAGACGTTGTAAAAAATGTAATAGAAAGCTTTGGTGGAATTATTGATATTGATTCTGAAATAAACAGAGGAACTAAGATTAGTCTAATTTTACCTTCTACCATATCTATAGTTAATATTTTAGTTTTTAAATCGGGGGACTTTCTGTTGGCTACCCCTGTAGATAGAATACAAGCTATAAACAAAGTAAAAATTAAAGATATGTACACTTTATTTAGAGAAAAGGGAGTAATACTTTATAACGAGGAATATATTCCTGCAGTTTATTTAAACGAAAAACTTGGTTTGAAAGGTATGAAAGATTTAAACTCAGATTACCTGTTAGGTTTAGTTTTAGATATTTTTGGGAAAAAGACTGCAGTTCTGGTTGATAAAATAATAGGATATAGAGAAGTTTATTTAAGGACATTAAATAAACCATTGTCGCTTCTACCAGGTTTTTATTCTTCTGCTATTTTGGGTGATGGTACCCCTATTTTAATAATGGATTTACAAGGTATTATATCGTGAATAACCTAAACGATAGGCTGAATGAAATTAAAAAAATATTTAATATTGGTATATATAAATCAGCTGAAGCTTTATCAAAACTCATAAATAAACCAGTTATGATTAATATACCAGAAATTTATTTAAAATCATTAGAAGAGACTTTTGACTTATTGGGACAGGTTGATGAAAAGGCTGTTTCAATTTATATGCGTGTAAAAGAGGGGTTGAAAATAGGCGTTTTGTTATTAATGAATGAAGATTCAGCAAAAAAGGTAGTTAAGTATGGAGCAAAAGTAGATTTTCCTGAGGGGTCAGATTATTTTATCGGTGTGTTAGAGGAAATTTGTAATATTCTAATCTCTTATTTTTTAAATACTTTAGCAAATAGTTTAAAAGTTAAGATATTGCCTGATGTGCCAGATTTTGCTATTGATATGAAGGGTGCAATTTTTGATTTTGTATTGGCAGAACATAAAAATGAGAGTTTAAAAGTTCTTTTAGTTATTACAGATCTTATTTCTGATGATAATTTTAAAATTAGTTTTCTAATAATCCCTGAAGATGACACTATCGAAAAATTGTTAATAAAGAGATGAATGAAAGAAATACACATTATGTAAAGATTGGAAATGCGGTTTGGGCTAAGTCGCCTGATGTACTTTACTGTAAGGGTTTAGGATCTTGTGTTGCTGTATGTTTATATGATGCGTCTAAGAAGAAAGGATGTATACTCCACATATTACTTCCCTATGGGGATGATGAGAGTAAGCCTTATTTTTATGCAAACTTAGGTATTGCAAAGGCATTGAGAGAATGCCAAAAATTTGGTATGAGTATTGATAAAGTTTGGGCTAAAATCATAGGTGGTGCCTGTGTTTTTTCCCGAGTGGACGAAAGTAATGGAATTGGTATTAGAAATGTTAATGAAGTAAAGAAATGGTTGAAATTATATAAGATCCCTATAATTGCTGAAGATGTTGGGGGAAAGTCTGGTAGAAATTTAATTTTTAACCTTGAAACAGGAGAAATAGAAGTTTTTACATTACAAAAGGGGATAATAAAGATATGAATGAGCAGTTTATATTTGATATTCTGAAAAAACTTAAAGAAGGTTCTATAGATGTTGATTATGCCTATCAGATGATAAAAGATTTACCCTATTTTTCAATAGAGCATTTGAAGTTTGACCTTCACAGAAAGATTAGAAGGGGATTACCAGAAGTAGTATATGGGGCAGGTAAGTCTCTTGAAACGTTAACAAAGATAATTAAGTACATGAACGAAAGAAAAGAAAACTTATTGATGACAAGAGTAAGTTATGAACATGGGATTGAGCTACACAATAGATTCAAAAACTCTCATTATGATGAGGTAAGTAAGGTATTTTTTCTAAAAAATAAACGTGTTGTTAAGAAGGGGCGAGGTAAAATCTTGATTTTAAGTGCTGGTAATTCCGATCTTCCAATTGCTAAAGAAGCTTTTCTCTGTGCAGAATATTTAGGTAATGATGTAGAATTGATATCAGATATAGGAATAGCTGGTATCCATAGAGTCTCTGATTTTAAAGATAAAATTCATTCTTCAATTTGTATTATAGTTGTTGCTGGGATGGAGGGAGCTCTTCCATCATATATTGCCTCAATTTGTGATAAGCCAATTATTGGCGTACCAACAAGTATTGGATATGGAGCAAATTTAGGGGGTATTACCGCCCTTTTTGGTATGCTATGCAACTGTAGTGGTGGAGTAGCTGTAGTAAATATTGACAATGGGTTTGGTGCTGCCTATTTTGCAACATTAATTAATAAAGAGAGTAAAAAATGATACCCCTAAAAGATACAATTCCGAGTAAGACAAAACCAGTGATTAATTATTTAATCATCATAATAACTTGCATAATCTTTTTTTTGCAGTTATCAGCTGGAGTAAGACATAATTTTTTGATTGATAGTTATGCTTTTATACCAAAAGAGCTTTATCTTTTTTTAAATAATGATTTACTTTCTATAAGCCCTTTTAAAAGAATGTTTACTTCAATGTTTTTGCATGGCGGTTTTTTTCATTTATTAGGAAATATGCTTTATCTTTATATTTTTGGTGATAACGTGGAAGATACTTTGGGACATTTTAATTATCTAATTTTTTATATCTTGAGTGGTATCATTGCCGCTTTTTTCCATTATCTTTTCAATCCTGCCTCTTCAGTACCCACTTTAGGTGCAAGTGGTGCTGTTGCAGGGGTTATGGGTGCTTATTTTGTTTTATTTCCAAAATCGAGAGTTATTACTTTAGTTCCAATTTTTATTTTCTTTCAAATAATTGAGATACCAGCCTTTTTCTTTCTGCTTTTTTGGTTTTTAATGCAGTTGATGTATGGGTCAGCAAGTCTTTTTTCTGGTATTCAAAATATTGCTTGGTGGGCACATATAGGTGGTTTTGTTTTTGGAATAGTTGTTTCAATTTTGTTTAGCTTAACTAAATATTTAAGAAGGTATTAACGAAGATGAAGGTTTTATATATTGAACCCATTGTAGGCATTAGTGGTGATATGTTGTTGTCAGGTTTTTTAAGTTTAGGAATGGATAGGGATTATTTACATAGAGAATTAAGAAAGATATCACCTATAGATTTTAAAATTAAAGTGGAAGATGTAATTACTAATGGGGTTAAGACAAAAAGAACAAAATTTAAGTTTAAAAAAGAAGATATAGTCAGAGGGTTGAAGGATATAAAAAAACTTGTTTTAGAATCAAAGTTAGATGATTTAGTCAAGAAAAATACTATAATGGTTTTTGAAAAACTTGCAGAGGTAGAAAGCAGGATTCACGGTGTTAGTTTAGAAGATATACACTTTCATGAGTTAGGAGCGATTGATACCCTGTTGGATATCGCTGGATTTTTTATATCTCTGAAATATTTTCAGATTGATAAAGTTTATTATAGTAAAATACCAATAGGTAAAGGTTTTATTAATTCTGCACATGGTAAAATGCCAGTACCAGCTTATGCTACTTTAGAGCTTCTCAAAGGAAATAAAGTTTTTGGAATTCCAGTAGAAAAGGAAAATATTACTCCAACAGCTATATCATTGATAACAACAGTCGGAACACAGAGCGATTTTCCAGATATGGAAATAGAAAATGTGGGGTATTCAAGTGGGCATTTTATTTTCAAAGAATTTGCTAATATGTTAAGAATGACGATTGGTAGGATTGATAATGATCTTAATGATTTAATGAATGATGAAGTTTATGTATGCGAATTTCAAATTGATGATATGAATCCAGAGGTTATTGGATATTTTTATGAGAGGGCATTTGATATTGGAGCAATTGATGTTTACATGACACCAATCTATATGAAAAAGAATAGACCAGGTGTTTTAATTACTGTTTTGTTTAGAGAGGGGGAATTTAAAAAGATAGTTGATCTAATCTTTTCTGAGACCTCTACCATAGGCTTTAGAATTAGAAAAGAAAAAAGAGTAGTGATTTTCAGAGAGGTAAAATTGATTGATACAAAATATGGTAAGATTAAGGTTAAAGAGAGTTTTTATAATGGTAAAAAACATATTAAACCAGAATTTGAAAGTTTAAAAAATATTGCAAAAAAGCGAAAAATACCACTTAGGGAAATTTATGAATTGGTTATCAAAGAGATTGATAAATAATCTTTTTTGGGTTCTATTATTAATTTTTAGTTTTGAAGATAATTTGCAAGCTTCCGTTTTGAAGCTAAACATCAAAGGTCCAATCACACCACCTATAGAAGACTATATAGATATAGGATTTGATCATGCCCAGGAGAAAAAAGCTGATCTTATTCTTATTATTTTAGATACTCCTGGTGGCCTTGAAAAAACAATGAGGAGCATTACAGAAAAGATACTATCATCTAAAATTCCTGTTTGTATCTATGTTTATCCTAATGGTGCTCGTGCAGCTTCTGCAGGTGCCATCATTGCTTTATCAGCACATATCTTAGCAATGGCACCTGGTACTAATATTGGTGCTTCACACCCATTATCTATTTTTGGTGAAATAAAGGATAAAACTTTAGAGATGAAAATAATAAATGATTTGAAAGCTTATACAAGAAGTATTGCTCAAACAAGAGGAAAGGATAGCCAGATCGCTGAAGATTTTGTTGAGAAAAGTTTATCTCTAAGTGCTAATGAAGCTAAAGAAAAAGGAATTGCTGATTTAGTAGTGAATGATATAGATAGTTTGCTTAGCCAGTTAAATGGTGTTAGTTATAGGCATCTTTCAAAGACCTATTTTATCCAGTTAGGAGAAACTAAAATAGAAGAATATGAAATGCCTCTTTTTATAAAAATATCCAATTTTTTGTCACAACCTAATTTAGCATATCTTTTTCTAATTTTTGGATTATTATTAATTTTTTTTGAACTATCCAATCCTGGATTATATGTACCAGCACTTACAGGTATTTTATTGATTTTACTATCCTTTTATGGCTTCCATCTTTTGTCTGCAAATTTAGTTGGCATATTATTGATAATTCTCGCAATGGTTCTTTTAATTGCTGAAATATATATTACAAGTTTTGGTATCTTAGGTTTAAGTGGTATAATTTCTCTGATTCTTGGTAATATAATGTTATATAAAAGTTTGGGAGGGGCAATAAGATTTAGCCCGATGTATATGATAGTTATAATTTTAGTAGCTATTGTTATTTCTCTTTTGATTTTTTATTTTATTGTTAAGGCACAGTTAAAAAAACCGCTGGAAGGACTCGATGCATTAATTGGTGAAGAAGGGGATTGTATAAAAAAGTTAGATAACTATAAAGGTAAAGTATTTGTACACGGAGAGATATGGAACGCGGAGTTTTTAAATGAAGTTCGTGAAGGGGAAAGGATTAAAGTAGTGGGAATCAAAAAAAATACCTTGTTAGTTGAAAAAATATAATATGAGAAAGCTAACAAATGATTTTATCTTAAAATTTTCTCTTATATGTACCCTTGCTTTTATTATAGCTTTCATTGTAACTTATATATATCTAAAAAGGGCAGTTATAAATAATCAAAATTTAGAATTTATAAGTCATGCTAGTAAAATAATTAATGATATTGTTTCAGATGGAGAGAGATTCAAGAACTATGTTTTAAAATTAAAAGAAAAGGAAGTTTTTCACCTAATAAGTTCAGATGATAAGCTTTATAATGCTTCTTTTGTAACATTATTGGATGTAAATGGAAAAGTTATTTCGCGCTATTCAGGAGTTGTTGGTGATTCTTTAGGGGAGGAAGATTTTTTTAAGGAGTCAAAAAAAGGAAAAAAGACTACTGGTTTTTTTCATCAATTGGCTTATAGCTATCTTGAAAGAGAAGTCTTATTACCAAATATTATTGGCAAAAAAGCGTTGGCATATTCAGTGATATTTCCTTATAGAACAAAGGCTAATACAATTTATGTATGGTATTGTAATATTCTAAATGATAAAAGTAGTTATTTAAAAGACATAATTTTTGCCCATATAGATGGTGCAGTTTTTTGGGATGTTAATGAGAATATAATTTCTTGGTATTTTGATAATTATTTGAAAGGATTCGATAAAGATAAGGTTAAAATAAAAAAAATATCTAATAAAATATATTTGGAAATTGAGGGAAAGAAGATTTTAGATTATGAAGAGAAGATATTTGACTTTAACAAAAGACATATTGCTTCACTTTTTCTTATAAAAGACAGGAAATCTGTTTTTAAAACATTATATGTTTACACGGGTATTATTTTGTTTATTTTTGTTTTTTCAAGCTTAATGGGTATTGCATTTGTTGTTTTATATTTTAAAAAGTTTAGTAAATTTGTTAATGATCTTTTAAGCGTATTCAACTCCTTTTCTCAGAATAATTATGACCCAAAAAATATTTCTCATTTCAATAAAATAATTGAGTTTGATAAGATTAATAAATCCTTAAAAGAACTCTCGCTTAGTTTACAAAATCAACAGGAAATAATTAATGAAAAAATAAGTTACTATATTAACGAGTATATAAATTTATATGAAGCAATACATGAGTTAAATAGTAAACAAAATTTTGTTGATCTTGTAGAATCGGCAGTGGATTTCATTAAGCAAAATTTTAAATTCAATGTTGTGAACATTGAAAATATAAATCTTATTGGTAGTGAGGAAGTCGAAAAATATAAGAAAATTTCATATTATTACGATGGTAAGGAATATGGTTTCTATGTAGAAGTAAAAGAAGAAAATTTGGTTAAATTTCCAGTCAAATTTTGGGATCTATTTATTGAGATATTTAAAACTAATTTTGAAAGGATTGCTAATTTCAGAGAGGTACAAAAAAGCTATACCGAAGCTAATTATTTCTCTCAAGTTCTTTTAAAGCTCTTACAGAAACATACAACAAATGAGATATTTATGTATTTACTTGAGAGAGCTAAAGAGTTTTGCAATAGTGATTCCGCTTTTATTGGCCTTTATGACAAAAGTAAAAAAGTTATAAGACTTCAATTCTTTTTAGGAATTCAAACAGAGGCATTTAAAACCCTGAGTTTTCCTGAGGATAAGGGCTTGGGAGGGTATGTTTTAAAAGAAGGTAAAACAGTTTTTATTGAGAATTATTTTGAAGATCCAAGGATAGATTCACCATTTAAAGATATTGTGAGAAAAGAGGGAATAGTTTCTGTAATCGCGACACCAATAATCCATAGCAATGAAATTTATGGTGTGCTTTATGTAGCATACAAAAAATTAAAGAAAGAGGTTACAAGAGAAGTCAACTTTATAGAGAAATTGGCTTATGTTGCTGCTCTTTCACTCGAAAAAGAATCTCTAATTATGCTATCAAGAAATAAAGAAGAAGAATTAAGAAAGGCATATGACGAAATAATATCAAAAAGAAAGGAGATAAATGCCCTACTCAAAAATTATAAAGATACAAACATAGAGTTAGAAAGAATAAATAGAGAGTTGAATGAACAGTATGAGATTGTTAAGAAATCCTACGAGGAACTTGAAAGGTTAAATCGTGCTAAAGATATATTTTTAGGTATTTTATCACACGAGCTCAGATCCCCACTTTCAATACTAAAAGGGTATATTGATACTTTATTATCTGAGAACTTTATGTTAAGCGAAGAAATAAAAGAAATACTTTTAAGTGCTAAAAAATCGGTCAATAATTTATGGCAGATTGTTGAAGATCTTTTGGATTATTCAAGGATTGAACTGGGGCAAATGACTATTACAAGAAAGCAGATTAATGCTAAGAACTTAATCGACACAGTTAAAGAAGAGATAGATAATTATTTAAAGGAAAGGAAGCAAGAATTATTAATAGATGTCGATCCAGAATTTAGTATTAATGTTGATGAACGTTGGATGCGAAGAGCTTTAGCTAATCTTTTGACAAATTCAGTAAAATTTACACCCGATGGCAAAAAAATATTTTTAAGCATGAAAAAGGTTAAAAAAGAGGAAATGCAAATTCCTAATTATGTCATAGAAAAGCCTATAGATTCTGCTGAATACATAGCAATTTCGGTAAAGGATGAAGGGGTAGGAATAAACTTACAAGAGATTAATAGAATTTTTGAAAAGTTTTATGAAATAGGGGATATAAAAAGTCATTCTTCTGGTAAGTACCGTTTTATGACAAAGGGTCTTGGTTTGGGATTAACCTTTGTTAAACAAATTGTTAATCTCCATGGGGGTGTTGTTTTTGCTGAAAGTGCAGGATATGATCCTGAAAAATGTCCAGGAAGTACTTTTTATATTTTTATTCCCCTTCAAGAAGGGAAAAAGTCTGAAGGTTTGAATGAAGTAAAGAAAAAAACCATTCTAATTATTGAAAATGAACATGAAGTGGCAAGTTTTTTAGAAATGGTGTTTTCACCCCATTATAACGTTGTTATAGTTCCAGATGGTGGAGCTGGATATTTGAAAACTTTGGAGTTGAGGCCTATGGTTGTATTTATTAATATTTTGTTGCCAGGGTATAGTGGATATGAGGTATGTAGTATGATAAAAGAGGATAAAAGAATTCAAGATATACCTGTGATTTTATATAGTTCTGGATTGGAAAGTTTTGATGAAGTAAGAGCTGAAAGGGCAAAGGCTAATATGTTTTTTTCACCTCTATTTGATGTTGATAATCTAATTAGAGTAGTTAATTATTATTCAAACAAGGAAAATAATTGAAATATAAAGAATTTGTAGAAAAGATACAAAGTAAATTTAAAAAAAGCACATTCAGTGTTGGGGATTTGATATATGTTTTAAAGCTAAGAAAAAATTTACTTAAAAAAATAAATAAGTATTTAAAAAAAATGTTAAAAGAGGGACATCTTTTAGAAATTGATAATAATTTATATATTTTAAAAGAGAGAGAAAAGCTTTTAGAAGGGGTTGTTTCCTGCCATAGAGATGGGTAT
The DNA here is from genome assembly GCA_026418415.1 of Pseudomonadota bacterium. Taxonomy (GTDB): domain Bacteria; phylum CALINM01; class CALINM01; order CALINM01; family CALINM01; genus CALINM01. Next base: position 32,810 of record JAOABK010000002.1, read on the forward strand.
GGTTTTTTGTTGCCAGATAACCCTGAGGAAAAAGATGTCTTTTTACCTCCTAAAACTTTGAAAAATGTATATGACGGTGATAGAGTTTTAGTGAGGGTTATAAATAAAAGAAATAGAAATGAGGGACAAATACTAAAAGTATTAGAGAGAGGAATTAAAAAGGTAGTAGGTATAATAAAAAAGAAAAATAAACAACTTATATTGCAACCCATCGATGATAAATTGTATTGGCCACTTGTAATTGTATCTAAAAATAAAATTTTAAAAGACATTAAAACTGATGATTTTGTAGTTGGAAGAATTATTAATTATCCTGAAAAAGGTTATGGTACTGTAGATATAGAAGAGAAGATAGAAGGGACAGATTACGATGCTGAAATAAAAAGACTACTTTTAAAGGCTAATATTAGCGAGGAATATCCATATAAAGCAGTTAAAGAAATAGAGAACTATTTAAAAGCAGAAATACCGGACCTAAAGCAAAGAAAGGATTTAACAAAATTAATGTTTATAACAATTGATGGAGAGCAGGCAAAGGATTTTGATGATGCAGTTTATATTAAAAAAAATAAATCGGGGTATAAGCTTTATGTAGCTATTGCTGATGTAAGTCATTATGTTATGGAAAATTCTTTTTTAGATAAAGAGGCACTATATAGGGGAAATAGTTATTATTTTCCCGATAGAGTATATCCCATGTTGCCTCACTTACTTTCCGATGATCTATGTAGCCTAAAACCAAATGTTGAAAGACTTGTCTTTGTGGCAGAAATTCATTATGACAAAAGGGGTAAGAGAACAAATTATGAAATATATCCTGCAAAAATAAAAAGTAAGTATCGCCTTACATATGAGAGAGTGGATAGGTACTTAAAAAAAGAAGAAGAATGCGACGAAAAGTTGTTAGAAATGCTTTCAACTATGAAAGATTTAACTGAGTTATTATGTGTAGAGAGATTTGAAAGGGGTAGCATTGATTTTGATTTGCCTGAACCTACAATTTTAATCTCACTCACTGGACATATAGAAAATATTATAAAATCAGAGAGACTAATATCTCATAGAATAATTGAAGAGTTTATGATTTCAGCAAATAGAGTTGTAGCAGAGTGGTTTATGGAAAATAATATTCCAACTATATATAGAGTTCATGAAGAACCAGATCCTGAAAAAATAAAAAGTTTAGGATTATTGATGAAAAATTTAGGGTATTCTTTAAAAGAAAAGTTAACACCAAAAGATTTACAAAAGTTACTTTCTGAATTTAGGCATACTATTTATGAGAAGTTTGTGAATAAAGTAGTATTGCGTTCGATGAAACAGGCTAAATATAGCACAAGACCAATTGGACATTTTGGTCTTGCTTTAGAACATTATCTACATTTTACTTCACCAATAAGGAGATATGCAGATTTAGTTGTTCATAGACAGCTTTTAAAATATAAGTTTAAAGGTAAGAGGGTTAAAAATTTGGATGAAGAAATAGAGAAGCTTGAGAAAGTTAGTGAAGCTATCTCAAAAAAAGAAAGAATAGCATGGGAAATAGAAAAGGAGATCTTTAATTTTGCTTCAGCAAAACTTATGTATGATAGAATTGGAGAAGAATTTAATGGTGTAGTCTCTTCTGTCACCCCTTCTGGATTGTATATTGAGTTAATAGATTTTTTTGTAGAAGGTTTTTTGCCAGTTGAGAATATGATGGATGATTATTATATTTTTGATGAAAAAAATTATAAGATGTTTGGAAAAAGGAGAAAAAGGGTATTTCACATTGGTAAGGATGTTAGAGTTAAACTTGTAAATGTAGATATTTATTCTAAAAGAATTGAGTTTTTACTTTTACAGTGAGAATTTATGAGAATATATTCGATATATATTACTTATAAGAACATAAGAAGATTAAAAGAGATAGTTAGCATTTTAATAAAACATGGATTCGCTCATTTTGTTGAAAGAACAGAGATAAGAAGATATATACCCCTAACTAAAAGGTTTAAAATAAAGCAAATTCCAGAAGAAAAAATAGAGGTTAGACTAAGAAAGGTCTTAGAAGAGTTAGGTCCTACTTTCGTGAAGTTTGGTCAAATGCTCGCAAGAAGATACGATATCTTACCCGCTCGTTTTATCAATGAGTTAAGTAAATTAGAAGATAAAGTTGAACCAATGGAAGAACAATTAATAGAAAAGATTATTCAGAGAAATTATGGTAATAATGGCGGAAGTATTTTTAAAAGTATAGATAGAATTCCCTTTGCAGCTGCATCTATTGCACAGGTACATAGAGCTATATTGAATGATGGAACATTAGTAGTATTAAAGATAAAGAGAGAAAACATTGATGAGGTAGTCGAGGATGATTTAAGGATACTCTTTTTCATAGCAAAGATTTTAGAGGATTATTTTCCAGAACTAAAAAGATTTTCCATACAAGAACTGGTTAAAGAATTTAGCAAATCTATAACTAAAGAATTAAATTTTTTAAATGAGGTAGTTAATATTGAAAAACTAAGACATGTTTTTCGAGATAGTGAAGATTTAGTAATAATACCGAAGGTTTATAGAGAATTGAGCAATCAAGACATTATTGTCATTGAATATATCGAAAGTACTAAAATTACAGAGATAAAAGAAAATGAGGAATTATCAAAAAAAGCAGAAGAATTGATGCTGTCTGGTGTGGAAGTTTTCTTAAAGAAAGTTTTTGACACTGGATTCTTTCATGGAGATTTACATCCTGGAAATGTAGGTATCAGCGTTACTGGTAAAATAGTTTTATATGACTTTGGTAATGTTGGCTTCTTACTACCAGAGACTTCTAAGATACTTAAAAGTCTGCTATCCACGCTAATTACAAAGAATTACAAAGATTTTGTGGATCTATTGATATTTCTTGGATGGTTTAAAGATGAGGTTAGAGAAATAGAACTTAAAAGAGATCTTGCAGAAGTTTTTGAGTGGAGAACAGAACTAAATTTGGGAGAAATAGATCTAATCAGTTTAATTAGAGATATTATAAATCTTGTTCAGAAATATAATGTATATTTACCATTTGAACTTTTGAGTTTTTTTAGGACTGTGCTTTTGATGGATAGTATCGGGAAAAGTATAGTTCCAAATTTTTCAATTAATAAGATTATAAGGGAAGTTTTAAAAAGCGAGTTAATGAAAGAAATGAGCATAAAAGATAATATTTCGAATTTTATTGAAGTAGTTGGTGAATATAAAAAATTAATTGAGAGAACCCCTTATAAGATTGATAAAATTATAAATAAGATGTTAAATGATAAATTTACTGTTGATTTTGTACATGTTAATTTAGAGCCATTGATAATAGAAATGGCAAAAACAGGTAATAAGGTTTCTGTGAGTTTAATTGTATCAGCCCTAATAATTGGAACAGCCCTTGTTTTTTTCTCTGACAAAGGACCTCATGTATTTGGCTATCCAATTTTAGGTATTCTTGGTTTTGTATCTGCCTCAGTTTTAGGGATTTATTTGCTTATCAGAATCATTTTCACCAGAAGACTTTGATTTTCTATTGTAGTATTTTTTTAACAAATAAACTATTAGTATGATAGATATTAATAATATAATAACCATCCTATCAATTCTTTTTATTATGTGGATTATATAGTCTATCTTATCTCCAAAATAATAACCGAGAATTACAAAAATAGGTGCAGACAGTAATGCAGCTACAGAGTCCATTATGAAAAAGGTTCTGTATTTGAATTTAAGAATTCCACAGGAAAAAAATACTGCAGCCCTTAGGCCCGGTAGAAAGCGAGCTATAAAAATAGTTTTTTTACCATGATCAATAGTAAATCTTTTTGCTTTTTTTAATCGTTCCTTTGTAAGGAGTTTTGAAAAAAGTTTATGTTTAAGTATTTTTGTCCCAGCTTTTTTGCCAAGTAAATAAATTATTGAATCTCCTACGATAATACCAAAATATCCTAAGAATAAACCGAAGGTTAGATTCCCATATCCATTGTATATAAGAAAACCCAAGAATATCAGTACAATATCTTCTGGTAATGGTAGTCCCAATCCGCAGAGTATTAATACAAAAAATGGTAAAATTAATATTAAGGTTCCCGTTTCGGAAAAAAGCTCTAATATTAAATTAAACAAATCCATAGGTTGCTCAATATTTAGCCATCTTGCATTTTTTTTAATAAAAACAGTTAAATTTAATCATTAAAAAACTGCAATTAAACATAAAAATCTTTTAAATGTTAATTTTTAATTTTGATTTTTCCCATAATTTTTCAATCATTTCTCTTGGTACTTCAAAAATATTTTTCCCCATTTTTTCAATTTCTTTTTCTATATATTCAAATCTCTTCATAAATCTTTTGCATGCCTTTTGTAAAGCTATTTCTGGATTTATATCCAAATAAAGCCCAAGAGTTGCAATTGATATTAAAACATCCCCTATTTCATGTTCAACATTAATGTGATTGTTAATATCTATTGCTTCGTAAAGCTCTTTAATTTCTTCATTAACTTTATCTTTAATTGACCTAACATTTTCAAATCCGAAACCAACCTTCTCAGCCTTCTTTGACATCATATAGGCTTTTTGGAGGGCTGGAGCGTTTTTTGGGATTGAGCCAAAGATTTTTTTACCTTCCCTAAACTTTTTGTGTATTTCCCAATGTTTAGAAGCCTCCAAGTGGGTTAAAGCTTTTTTAGTACCAAAGACATGGGGATGTCGAGCTACAATTTTATTGTTTAATTTTTTTAATATTTCTTTTAAATTTGTCTTTTTTTGTTCTTCAAGAATAACTATTATCATCATCAGATTGAGAAAAATATCACCAATTTCTTCTACTATTTCATCACAACTATCCTTGTCTATAGCATCCAAAAGTTCATACAATTCTTCAACTAAAAACTTTTTTAAACTCCTTATGGTTTGTTTTTTATCCCAGGGACAACCCTTGTCAGATCTTAGAAAGGATATTAATGAATATAAATTATTGAATTCTCTCATATTTTTTCTGTTGACTTAAAAGTCATTTTTGTAAATAATATTATTATTACCTCCTACCTCCTTCTTTATTAAGGCTACTCTCTTTGAGTAGCCTTTTTTTTGAAGTTTAAATTTTATCTTTTAAAAAAGAGTAAGTCAACATATACTATTCCTATGAAACAAATTATTGATTTTGTGTGTCAAAACTGTGGTTATAAAAGCCCGAAATGGATAGGAAAATGTCCAGATTGTGGGAGCTGGAATTCTTTTGTTGAGGAAGTAAGTAGGTCACATAAGAGTAATAAAAGGGATAGAGATATTCTTGAGCCACTAAAGATATCGGAAGTGGATTTACGAGACATAAGAAGAATCAAAACATCTATTTTAGAATTTGATAGAGTACTTGGTGGGGGTATTGTTCCAGCTTCTATGATTCTGATAGGTGGTGAACCAGGCATTGGAAAATCCACACTTATTACACAAGTTGCAAATATAATAGCAAATCAAGGCCTTAAAGTTTTATATTTAACCGCTGAAGAGTCTTTACAGCAAGTTAGAATTAGGGCTGAGAGGTTAGGGACTCTGTCTGATAACTTTTATATAATAGCAGAAAATTCTTTAGAGAATTTATTAAGAATTTTGAATAAAACAAATCCAGATCTTTTAATTATTGATTCTATACAGACTATTTTTTCAGAAGATATTCCTTCAGCTCAAGGAAGTGTTTCTCAGGTCAGGGAGTGTGCTTCAAAGTTAATGGATATTGCCAAAAGGAATAATATTACTGTTTTTGTTGTAGGACATGTAACAAAAGAAGGTATAATTGCTGGGCCAAGGGTGTTGGAACATCTCGTAGATACAGTTATTTACTTCGAAGGAGATAGAGGATTAAATTTTAGGATTCTACGTTCTGTTAAAAATAGATTTGGTTCTACAAATGAGGTAGGTATCTTTGAAATGTCAGAATCAGGTTTAAAAGAAATAAGAAATTTGTCTGAATACTTAATAGGAGACAGGGTTTCTGACGAACCAGGGAGTGCAACATTTGTTGCTATTGAGGGAACAAGACCAATAATAGTTGAAATTCAAGCACTTGTTACTAATTCTAATCTTGCTATGCCAAGAAGAATATCTATGGGTATAGAGGGGCAAAGGTTGAATATTTTAGTTGCTGTTTTGGAAAAAAAATTAGGTCTTCCATTATATGCAAATGATATATTCTTAAATATAGCAGGTGGACTTAAATTAACTGAAACAGCTTCCGATTTAGCAGTTTGTTTGGCTATTATTTCGAGTTATAAGAATTTAGTTCTTCCAAAAGATATGATTTTTTTAGGGGAAGTTGGACTTTTGGGTGAGTTGAGGCCAGTAAGCCAAGTTAATTTGAGATTGAAAGAAGCAAAAAATCTTAATTTTAAAAAGGCGTTATTATCCGCAAATCAGAAATATAATGAGGATTTTGATATTATGTATGCCAAGACTTTAGAAGAGGCTGTTGAAGCATGTTTTTTAAAATAATCATTATTTTTCTGATGTTTTTATTGTTGTCAGGGATGAGAATAATATTTAAAGATGGGAACTATATAGATGTGGATAATTATTATTTCTATAAGGATAAAGTTGTTATAAAGATACATGATAAGGTATTTGAAATAAATGAGATTTTAGTTGATAAGGATAATACTTTAAAGTTAAATTATCTTGAGCAAAAAAAGATTAGTATTTTAAAAGCCTACACAAGCTTCAAGATTGAGCCTGTTGATAAAAGAGAATTTCTTTTCAAAAAGGAGCAGAGTAACTTAAAGAATAGCAATATTAAAGATACAAAAATAAAATTGGAAACAAGGAAAGAAAAAACTCCCTTTTTTTCTGATGAGAATATAAAGGATGAAAATGTTTTAGAAAAAATTCAAAGAAAGGGAATAATGATAAAAATACAAGTTCCAGTCTTGGAAGAGAAAAATTGATTTTTATTTAAAATAAATTTATTTTATCTTTGTTAAATTTTTAAGTTGACATGAAAATATAAAGTTTTGTAAAGTATGCCATGATGAGTGAAAGTGTATTTGACATCGGGAAAAAAATAAAAGAGCTGAGATTGAAGAAAGGATTAACATTGAAGCAGGTAGCAAAGGAAACAGGTTTTTCTCCAGCCTTAATTTCTCAAATAGAAAACAACAATATTTCTCCACCTATAGCTACCCTTGCTAAATTAGCATCTTTTTTTGATGTAAAAATTGGGTATTTTTTTGAGGAAGAGGGATCTGAAGTTAAATACTCAATTTGTAGAAAAGGGCAGGGTAAAAAAGTAGATAGAGTAATGTCAAGAAGTGGGAAAAAACATGGATATACCTATGAGGCGCTTTCTGCAGATTACAAAAATAAAAAAATGGAACCCTTTTTATTAAAGATAGACAAGAATCTAATAGACGAAGAAAGCCTGTATAGTCATGAAGGCGAAGAGTTTTTGATGGTATTAAAAGGTAGCGTTATAGTAGCTCTTGAGAAAGAGCGACTTGAATTGAAAGAGGGTGATAGTATATACTTTGATTCTTCAGCGAGACATAGACTATTGAATCCCTATAACGAAGAAGCATATGTATTAGCAGTAATTTTAAGACATTAGGAGGTAAAATGGAATTGAATAAAAAGAAGAAAATTGCGGCAATTATAGGAGCTATAGCAATGATGGAGGAAAGCAAAACAATTTTGGAAGAAAAAATTCCATCCATGGAAATGCCTATGGGTACTTTTCCTTCAGTTACAATCAGTCCTTGGGCTATATTTGGTCGCTCTTATGCGATGAATTTGAGAATAATGTGGCAATCAAAGCTTTATAAATAAAATGGGGGGCTTATGGCACAACAGAAAAAAAAGAATCCAGTAAAAATTGTTGATTTAACCTTTAGAGATGGACATCAATCCTTATTTGCTACAAGAATGAGGACAGAAGATATACTCCCAATTGCTGAAGAACTTGATAAGGTAGGATTTTATTCAGTAGAAGTTTGGGGTGGAGCAACCTTTGATGTAATGCATAGGTTTCTTGGTGAAGATCCATGGGAAAGACCAAGACAGTTAAAAAAAGTAATGAAAAAAACACCTTTTCAGATGTTACTTAGAGGACAGAATTTGGTTGGTTATAGAAACTATCCAGATGATGTTGTTGAGGCATTTATTGAGAAAGCTGTTGAAGTAGGTATTGATATATTTAGGGTGTTTGATGCTTTGAATGATGAGAGAAATTTAGAATTTTCATTCAAAATAATAAAAAAATTAAAAAGGCATGTTCAAGGTGCTATATCTTATACGCTAACGGAGAGAAAATTAGGCGGACCTATCTTCAATATAGATTATTATGTGAAAAAAGCTAAAAATTATGTTGATATGGGTGCGGATAGTATTTGCATTAAAGATATGTCTGGAATACTATCTCCCTATGATGCATATGATTTAGTTAAAGCCCTGAAAGAAAATATTAAAGTACCAATTGATATTCATTCCCATTATACGAGTGGTATGGCTACTATGGCAATGATGAAAGCAATAGAAGCGGGAGCTGACATAATAGATACCTGTATAGCACCATTTGCACTTAGAACATCTCATCCAGCCATAGAACCTCTTTATGTAACCTTTGAAGGTACTGATAGACAGCCAGAAATTGATCTTGAGAGAATTATAAAGATTGGAGAATATTTAGAACAGATCGCTCCTAAGTATAGGCATTTGATGGATGACACAAAACTCTCGATAATAGATGTTGGGGTACTATTACATCAGATACCTGGTGGAATGTTCTCAAATTTAGTAAATCAACTAAGAGAAGCTGATGCACTTGATAAATTACCAGAAGTTTACAAAGAACTACCTCTAACAAGAAAAGAGTTAGGATATCCTCCTTTAGTAACCCCAACAAGTCAGATAGTAGGTATTCAGGCAGTTCAAAACGTTCTATTTGGTAGATGGAAGATGATAAATGCTCAAGTAAAGGATTATTGTTATGGCTTATATGGTAGACCACCAAGACCAATTGACAAAGAAGTTTTAAAACTTGCTTTAAAGGGCTATGATAAAGGGGATAAGCCAATAACTTGTAGACCTGCTGATATTTTGAAGCCTGAATTAGAAAAAGCAAAGGAAGCAATTAAAGATATTTCACAAGATCCTTTTGATGTAATTTTGTATGCCCTTTTTCCTGTAACTGGGCTAAAGTATTTAAAATGGAAGTATGGATTAGAACCAATACCAGATGAAATTAAACCAAAAACATTAGAAGATGTTAAAAAAGAACAGGAATTAATAGAAAAAGCAAAAAGGGGATTGCTTATGGAAAAGACAAATATTACTCTTTCAGAGAAAGCAAGAAAATTTAAAGTTGCAGTTGATGGAGAAGTTTTTACAGTGCTTGTAGAAGAAGAGAGTGGTGTTCAAGTAGTTGAACAGACAAAAACAGAGAAAAAACCTTCAATAACAGAACCCGTTAAGATTGAGAAGACCGTAGAAACTAAACCAAAAGAAGAAGTTTCAAAACCATCACCTACACCAGCAACGCAACCTTCAGTTAAGGTAGAAGGCAGTGGAATAACAGCGCCTATGCCAGGGATAATTTCACGTTATGAAAAAGAAGTTGGAGATGAGGTAAATCCAGGAGATGTTGTTGTTATACTTGAAGCAATGAAAATGGAAAATCCACTTGTTGCAGAAACATCAGGAAAAATCAAAGCCTTTAACTTTAAGGTTGGTGATTCTGTTAAGAAGGGTGATTTGATAGTTGTTATCGAATAAGTTATTTAGGAGGATGAAAAATGGATTTTTTAACCCTTGAAGAACGTTTTAAGGATTTAGAACAAAAAAATAAAGAAGCTGAGCTTGGTGGTGGTCTCGAAAAGATTGAAAAGCAGAAAAAGTCTGGCAAGATGTATGCTCGAGAAAGGATAGAAAAATTGTTAGATAAAGGTAGTTTCATAGAAATAGACAAATTTGTTACCCATAGATGTAATGATTTTGGTATGGAAAAACAGAAAATACTGGGTGATGGTATAGTTACAGGTTATGGTAGAATTGACGGAAGGCTTGTATATGTTTATGCGCAAGATTTTACAGTATTCGGTGGTTCTTTAAGTAAAACCATGGCAGAAAAGATATGTAAGGTAATGGACCTTGCCATGAAAAATGGAGCACCTCTAATTGGTTTAAATGACTCAGGTGGTGCAAGAATCCAGGAAGGTGTTAGTAGTTTGGCTGGATTTGCAGATATATTTTTGAGAAATACACTTGCGTCAGGCGTTATACCTCAAATATCAGTTATAATGGGTCCTTGTGCTGGGGGAGCGGTTTATTCACCAGCAATAACTGATTTTGTTTTTATGGTTAAAAATACTAGTTATATGTTTATTACAGGACCCGATGTAATTAAAGCTGTGACAGGGGAAGAGGTTACATTTGAGAAATTAGGTGGTGCTATGGCCCATAACTCAATTTCTGGTTGTGCTCATTTTGCAACGGAAAATGATGAAGATTGTCTTATGAAGATTAGAAAATTGCTTAGCTATTTACCCCAAAACAATATGGAAGATCCGCCAATAGTCCCTTCAAATGATCCTGTTGATAGGATAGACATGTCTTTAAGAGAAATAGTCCCTGAAAATCCAAATAAATCATACAACATCAAAGATATTATCCTAAAGGTTGTAGATAATGGAGATTTTTTTGAAGTTCATGAACATTATGCAAAAAATATTGTAGTTGGTTTTGCAAGGTTTAATGGTAGAAGTGTGGGCATAGTAGCAAATCAGCCCAATTTTCTTGCAGGTTCATTAGACATTAATGCTTCAATGAAAGCAGCTCGTTTTGTTCGTTTCTGTGATGCCTTTAATATTCCACTTGTAACCTTTGTTGATGTACCAGGATTTTTACCAGGAGTAGCTCAAGAATATGGAGGAATTATAAAGCATGGAGCAAAGTTAATTTATGCTTATGCAGAAGCAACAGTGCCTAAGATTGCAATTATAACCAGGAAAGCATATGGTGGTGCCTACTGTGTTATGTCCAGTAAGCATCTTAGGTCTGACATTAATTATGCTTATCCTACTGCTGAAATAGCAGTTATGGGACCAGAGGGAGCAGTAAATATTGTTTTTAGGAAGGAAATTGAATCAGCCTCTGATAAAAAAGCAAAGAGAGAGGAGTTAATAAAAGAATATAGAAGAAAATTTGCCAATCCTTACAAAGCTGCTGAACTTGGTTATATTGATGAAGTTATAATGCCAGAAACAACGAGGTATAAAATAATTATAGCTTTAGAATCGCTGGTAAATAAAAGAGACACATTGCCACCAAAAAAACATGGAAACATTCCACTATAAGGGGGCAAAATATGGATGATATTAGAGAAATAGAAAAAGAAAAAGAACGTTGGGAAAATACAACAGTTAAGAAATCAATTGAAAAATTTCCAGAAAGAAAAGATGAGTTTAAAACCTTCTCTCATATAAATATAAAGCGTTTATACACTCCAGCGGATGTTCAATTTTCATATTTAAAAGATTTAGGTTTTCCTGGTGAATATCCCTTTACAAGGGGTGTTCAGCCTACTATGTATAGAGGTAGGCTTTGGACAATGAGGCAGTATGCAGGTTTTGGCACAGCAGAAGATACAAATAAACGTTATCACTACTTACTTAAGGCTGGACAAACAGGATTGTCGGTTGCTTTCGATTTACCAACACAGATTGGTTATGATTCCGATCATCCAATGGCAGAAGGAGAAGTTGGAAAATGTGGAGTAGCAATAGATACTTTAAAGGATATGGAAATCCTGTTTGACGGAATTCCACTTGATAAAGTAACAACTTCGATGACGATAAATTCAACATGTGCAATAATCCTTGCGATGTATATTGCTGTTGCTGAAAAACAAGGAGTACCACAGAGTGAATTAAAAGGTACGGTACAAAATGATATACTTAAGGAGTACATAGCAAGAGGTACACATATATTTCCTCCCGAGCCCTCAATGAGATTAGTCAGAGATGTTATCCTTTATTGTAAGGATAATTTGCCCCAATGGAATAGCATATCCATTTCCGGTTATCATATAAGAGAAGCTGGTGCAACAGCAATACAGGAAGTAGCATTTACACTTGCTAATGGTATAACGTATGTTCAAAAAATAGTTGAATCAGGTGTTGATGTAGATGAGTTTGCAGGGAGATTATCATTCTTTTTTAATTCCCACAATAATTTTTTAGAAGAGGTTGCTAAATTTAGAGCAGCAAGAAGGCTCTGGGCTAAAATAATGAAAGAAAGGTTCAAAGCTAAAAAACCTGCATCTATGATGTTGAGATTCCATACCCAGACAGCTGGATGTACATTAACAGCTCAACAACCAGATAATAATATTGTCAGAGTAGCGATGCAGGCCTTGGCAGCGGTACTTGGTGGGACTCAGTCGTTACATACTAATTCAAGAGATGAAGCACTTGCATTACCTACGGAGGATTCAGCCGAAATTGCATTAAGGACTCAACAGATAATAGGTTATGAAAGTGGAGTTGCAGACTTCATAGATCCCTTAGGTGGGTCTTATGTTGTTGAAAGTCTCACTGATGAGATAGAGAGAGGTGCTACGGAATATATAAGAAAAATTGAGGAAATGGGTGGTGTAATGAAGGCTATTGAACTTGGTTATATACAGAAGGAAATTGCAGATTCAGCATATGAGTACCAGAAAGCTATTGAAGAGAAGAAGTATATAGTTGTTGGAGTAAATGAATTTGTTAAGCCTGAAGAACCTCCCAAAAATATTCTTAAAGTAGACATGGGAAAAGAATTATATCAAAAAGAGAAGTTAAGGAAAATAAAAGAAAGTAGAGATATAGATAGAGTAAAAAAGTCACTAGAAAATCTAAAGAGTGTTGCTAAAACTGATGAGAATTTAATGCCATCTATAATAGAATGTGTAAAATCAATGGCAAGTTTGGGAGAAATTTCTGATGCTCTAAGAGAAGTTTTTGGGGAATATAAGGAAATGTAGGGGGTGCTGAGATGAAAAAAATAAGAGTCTTGATTGCAAAACCAGGGCTTGATGGGCACGATAGAGGTGCAAAAGTAATTTCGAGGGCTTTAAGAGATGCTGGTTTTGAAGTTATCTATACAGGAATTAGGCAAACACCAGAACAGATAGTAAACACAGCAATTCAAGAAGATGTAGATTTTATAGGACTTTCTTGTTTATCTGGTGCTCATAATACTCTATTTCCTAAGGTTGTAGAACTTTTGAAAGAAAAAGGAGCTGATGATATAATAGTCTTTGGTGGTGGGGTAATCCCTGCAGAAGATATTGATTTCTTAAAGAGTAAAGGTATTAGAGCAATATTTGGGCCTGGAACACCTACCGAAGAAACTATAAAGTTTATTAAAGAAAACTTTAAGGGAGAATAGCCATGTATAAAAAGATCAGTCATATTGGTATAGTAGTTAAGGATATAAAAGAATCATCTAAATTTTATACTGAAGGATTAGGATGGGTTGCAGAGGGAGAGGAAGAAGTTTTGGATCAAAAAGTGAAAGTATGTTTTTTCACAATTGGCGAGTCAAGAATAGAATTAGTCCAGCCAACAGATGAAAGTACAGGTGTATATAAGTTTTTAGAAGAAAGAGGTTTTAAAGATACGGTTCATCATATAGCCTATGAAGTTGAAGATATAGAAAAAGAACTTGAAAATCTCAAGTCAAAAGGTATAAAACTAATAGACGAAAAACCCAGAAAAGGTGCTCATGGGATGAAAATTGCCTTTATCCATCCCAAGGCAAGTAATGGAGTTCTAGTAGAGATATGTGAACCAGAAAATAAATAAAGGAGGAAGATTGTGAGAGTAGTTGTTTGCATTAAGCAAGTCCCTGATACAACAGAAGTAAAAATTAATCCAGAAACGAATACTCTAATGAGAGAGGGAGTAGCTTCTATTGTGAATCCCTTTGATGAATTTGCTATTGAAGAGGGAATAAGAATCAAGGAAAAACATGGTGGGGAAACTATCGCATTAACAATGGGGCCTCCTCAGGCAGAAGATGTCCTTAAAACAGCTCTTGCAATGGGATGTGATAAAGCTTACCTTATATCAGACAGAGCGTTTGCGGGTTCAGATACTTTAGCAACAGCATTAACAATTTCTGCTGCTATTAGAAAAATTGAAGAAAATGATGGTCCAGTAGATCTGGTTATTTGTGGTAAACAGGCAATTGATGGAGATACAGGGCAGGTAGGGCCAGGTATTGCTGTTAGACTTAATATGCCACCACTAACTTATGTTTCAAAGGTAAGGGAAATAAACCCTGAACAAAAATACATTATAGTTGAAAGATTAATGGAGAGAGGCAAAGAAGTTGTAAAAAGCACTCTTCCGGCATTATTAACAGTTGTTAAAGATATAAACACACCAAGGTATCCATCACTCTTTGAAATAAAAAAGGCAGCAAAAAAGCCAATGATAAAACTTACTTTTAATGATTTGGGACTTCGAGAGGATCAAACGGGATTGAAAGGCTCACCAACCTGGGTAAACAAAATTTTCTCACCTGAATTAAAAAGTGTTAGTGGGGAAATTTTTCAAGGAGAACCAGAAGAGTGTGTGAAAAAATTAGCTGAAAGACTATTAGAACTTACGAAAGGAGTTAGCCTATGAGTTATCTAAAAATTGACAAGGATCTATGTGTTGGATGTGGTGTATGCGTTGATGCATGTCCTCAGTCAGCACTATACATGAAAGATGATAAGGTAGAAGTTAATGATAAATGTAATTTATGCGGTGCCTGTGTTGGAGTATGTCCAGTTAATGCATTGTCAATTCCAAGGGAAGAAAAGAAGTCTGATTTAAGCGATTATAAGGGGGTTTGGGTAATAACAGAGCATGATGGTAAAAAACCAGTTAATGTAACTTTTGAGTTAATTGGGGAAGCGGTTAAACTTGCTTCAAAAAGAAATACTTATGTCGGAGCGGTATTATTAGGCAATAATGTATCTTTTATGGCTGATGACCTTTTTGCCTACGGTGCCGACAAGGTTTTTTTGTGTGAATCTCCTGTCTTAGAGCATTATCGCACAGAACCTTATAGTGAAGTTGTTGTTGAAATGGTAAAACAGTTTAAACCTGAAATAATTTTAAGTGGTGCAACAACTCAAGGTAGAGATCTGGCTGGATGTGTAGCTACAAAGTTAGAAACAGGACTTACAGCAGACTGCACGGGGCTGGAAATTTGTCCAGAAACTGGTAATCTTTTACAAACAAGGCCAGCTTTTGGTGGTAATATTATGGCAACAATTTTGTGTCCAAATACAAGGCCACAAATGTCTACTGTTCGTCCAAAAGTTTTTCCAGTACCACCTAAAACTGATAAAAAGGGAGAGATAGTAAACTTTTCCTTTGATTTCAGTAAGATTAACATAAGAACAGAAGTGATTGAGTACCTACCCTTTGAAGAGAAAATCAGTTTAGCAGATGCTGAAATAATTGTTTCAGGTGGGCGAGGGCTTGGTAAACCTGAGAATTTCGAAATGCTTAAAGAACTTGCAGATACTTTGGGTGCTGCATTGGGTGCTTCACGTGCTGCAGTAGACGCTGGATGGATTTCTTATGAACATCAAGTTGGACAAACAGGAAAGACAGTAAGACCAAAAATTTATATTGCCTGTGGAATTTCTGGATCTGTTCAACATATGGCAGGAATGAAGCATTCTGATATAATAATAGCTATTAATAAAGATCCTGAAGCACCTATTTTTAAAATCTCAAATTATGGAATAGTAGGTGATTTGAATGTAATAGTACCCTTATTAGCAAAGGAATTAAAGAAACATTTAGCGAGTTAAAATATGGCAATTATGGAGATATCAGTAGTTCCCATAGGAGTTGGCAGTAGCGTTAGTAATTACGTAGCGAAATGTGTCGAAGTTATTAAACGCTCAGGCCTCTCCTATGAGGTCACTGCTATGGGAACAATTGTTGAGGGTGAGGTTGATAAATTGTTAGAGCTTGCATCGATTGTTCATAAAGTACCCTTTGAAATGGGTGCTAAAAGAGTTCTTACTAATATAAAAATCGATGAGAGGGTTGACAAAAAATCAACTATCAAAAGTAAGGTTTTATCGGTAAAAGATAAAGTAGATCGGTGATATATTAATAACCTTAATTAATCTTTACAGGGCAAAAAAATAGAAAAGCATGTACCTTTAGAAACTTCACTTTTAACTTTTATTTTACCCGAATGTTTTTCTATGATGTCTTTGCTTATAGATAGTCCAAGACCTGTGCCTTCTTCGGGAGGTTTAGTACTAAAGAAGGGTTGAAAAATCTTTTCTATGTTTTCCTCTGGTATGCCTACTCCAGTATCCTCTACATCAATCCTGATGCTATTACCATTACATTCTTGCTCATTCAAAGAAGTAGAAATCGTGATTGTGCCGCCTTTTGGCATTGATTGAGCTGCATTTATTATAAGGTTTACAAGTACCTGCTGAATTTGCCCCTTATCATAACTTATTTCTGGAACATTATCTGATAGTTTTGTAACTATATTGACATTTTTGAATCTTTCTAAATAATGCTGAGTTAGTTTTATAGTTTCTATAATTAATTCATTAATATTTTTCCTTTCTCTTCGAATTGGTTGGGGTTTGTAAAATTCCGTTAGTCTATTCATTATGCCTTGAATTCTTTCAACCTCTTTTTTTATTATTTGTAAGGTTTCATGTAATTCTCCATTTTCTTTATCTTTAATAAGTTTTTCCAAACGATTGAGCATTCCAGATATAACTATTAATGGGTTTTTTACCTCATGGGCAAGTGATGCAGACATAATCCCAAGAGTGAACACCCTCTCATTTTGAGCTAAAATCCTTTTAGTTTGATTTATCGTTTCTTCTTTTTCCTTTATAGTCTGCATTTTTTTATGGAGTTCTTTATATAATTCTTCCATTTCAGTGATGTAGGAGAGCAATACCTTTTCTTTTGCAGTTGAAATAGCCCGTTGATGTTCTAAAAGATCTTCTATTTCTTTTTTTGTTAGTTTTTTTATCATATTAGAAAATTTCAATTATAAATTCACAAAAATCATTACCTGCAGTCCAACTTTTTGTTTGAGTTCCCTTTGTCTTTCGACCCAATACTTTTTCAATGCCTCCTGCGAGAAATCCGCATTCCAGATCGCATATTAATTTTCCAGTAATCGGGAGGCCAGCGCATGTCATACATTCATATAGGTCTATAATAATTTTATCATCACTCCTTTCAACAATTTCAGGTATACCAATACCAAGATCTTTAACTAATTTTAAAAATTCATCTTCTCTTTCAGTTTTAAAGTAGGTAGAGAGAATCTTACCCAATCTATAAAGTACGGGTCCTGTACTTTCACCAAAGAGTTCTTCCATTCCAGATATTCTAAGTAGTCTATATGTAGCAAGGGGCAAAAAATTTTTTAAATTGGGTCTAACTGTAAAATTAAGTTGATCAAATTCAAATTTATTACTCACCTTTTACTCCTTTGTATGTGTGTAAGCATAACATGTATTCTTTAAATATTTTTTTGAAATTTTTATCTTCTCTTCGTCTGGTAAACTTCTAAATTCTTTGGTAAAGTAATTTGCCTTTTTGCCGATGATTATTGTACTGGCCAACTTTATTGCATTTTCAACGAGTTCAAATAAATGGATACATCCCTCTGTTCCTGATAATTTATTAGCTATATCTTTTATTACTCCTTTTTTTATTTCCATACCTTTTATATTATCAATTAATTTAACAGTTTTCTTACATATGTTATAAGGTGTTTTATAATACTTTGCCTTTGTTTCAACAATTTTTTTTGATTCAATATCAATTTTTAATATAACCTCAAAAATATGTGCAAAGTCTGTCAAATTTGATAAAATAACCAAATGCCTCTCATCATGGTCATGAACATAGGAATTTATTGTTCTGAATAGAAAATCCATACTAATTTAATAACAAGGACTGACTAAAAAGTCAAATTTTAAATATTAAAAGTTTTAAAATTGCGTCATATGGCGTAAAAATTTTTTTTGGTTGATATATTTTTTTTATAAATTTATAATTTTATTGTTATGTTTATTTGTATTTTTAATTTTTAGTGTAGCAAAATAGCGGAATTATGATTAAAGTTAAAAAGAGTTTTAGATTTCTATTTATTTTTTTCTTTTTGTTTATCATAGTTTTATTTTGTGATGTTTATATTTATGACAATTATTTAGGTTTTTTTATTTTAAAGAAAAACTATGGTATAGGATTTGAAATAAAAAATGATATCTACCCAGATGATGTAAAGAATATCATTGTAGCTTTCGACCTTGAAAATTTTTTAGATCATGTAGGTGTAAACAAGTTATTTAGTAGCCTTTACGATTATCCAAGATTGGATTTTGTATGGGATGAAAATAATGGACGGGGTGTCGTAAAAAATTTTTTAAGTGAAGATAAAAAAATATATGTTACCTTTAGTAGGTTTAAAGATGATAATGGTTTTGTGCCAAAGGGACTTTTTGTTGGGGGTGGACTGCCTAAAGATTTTATGAGTGATATACCTGAAAGTTTAAATGACACTGGAATGGCCTATTATGATGGAAAGAGTTGGTATCATATTTGGTGTTCCGCTAATGAAGGAATATCAACAGGTAATGATTATTCATTAAGAATTCCGCCAAGTATATGGAATTTTAAAGGAAGTAAAATTATAAAAATATCTGATAAAGATCTAATTTTAAAATCTTTACATGAAGTTAATATCAATAATTCAACTTTAAGGATTGATAGATATGCTTTTTTCAAAGCGGGTGAGCCATATTTTGTTTTGGTAACTAAGTTTAAAAATATAGGAAAAGAGCCCATTGATTTCATTTATGTATATGGCGATGAACCATGGATTGGTGAATATGGATCTTCTGCTGGAGACGTAGGATGGATAAAAGACGGCTTGGTATTTCATGAAGGCGCAATTGATATTAATAAGTATAATTACTTAGGTTTTTATGATGTGGGTAATGAATGGGCAGGAGAGAAATTTGGTTATACTGGACTTGCGAACTTTATTGAATGGCTTGATGAAGAAAGTAAGCCAGATTTAGCTTATTTTTCTAATGAGGTTGGGAAATTTTCTATTGATAAATTAGTTCCTTTAAATAGTAAGAATAATAGAAATTTAAGTATCGAATGGGGACCAAAAAGACTTTTACCAAAGGGAGAGTTTGTTCTTAGTTTAGCCATTGGAATGGTTGTAGATTATGATATGATACGTCCAATAAAGCCCGAAATTAAAATCACTAAAAAGCAAATAGAGAATTCTTCATATTAATTGAAAATACTTCTGAAAAAACATTTTTACTCTAATTCTTGATTTACGAATTATAATCTTTTATAATTTATATCACTTTCGAAGCGAGAGTGGCGGAACTGGCAGACGCGCTGGACTTAGGATCCAGTGGGCAACCGTAGGGGTTCAACTCCCCTCTCTCGCATTATAAAAAGTTTCCACATATTTCTCCCAAAATTTTATAAATAAACTTGTTTTTAATTGACAATCACCATTATGTAATGTATAAGAAAAAAAATGAAAGTCATAATCTGTGGTGCCAGTGCTGCAGGTCTAAGCTGTCTTACTACATTAATCAATCAAAATAAAAGTATAGATTGCACTATAATATCTGAGGAAAAAGTTTATCCCTATTCAAGATGTCTTTTAACCAATCTTCTTGGAAAAGAAATATCTGAAAAGGAGATGGAGATATCTAATCCTGATCTATATCCCGACAATGTTAAATGGGTTTTTGGAGAAAGATTAATTAAGATAGATCCAAAGAGGCAGACTATTCAGACTGATAGGGGTAGTATTTTTAGTTACGATAAACTTCTTCTTGCAGTAGGTGCTGAGGCTATTAAGCCTTCTTACATGTTAAATTGCGATAGAATGTTTAATCTTAGGTTTTTAAGAGATTCAGTTAGCATTGACAGAAAATTAAAAAATTCAGTCCTTGTTGTAGGGGGAGGATTTGTAGGTATTAAGACTGCTTATGGATTAATTCACAGGGGTATTAAGCCATCATTAATTATGGCTTCTAACTATCCTCTTTCTACAACTGTTGATGAAGAAACAGGAATGATTATAAAAGATATTTTGCAAGAGATGGGAATCACAATTTATACTAACACGGACATAGGCGAGGTTAAACAAAAAAATGGTACACTCTATCTAACTCTTACTAATGATAAAATTTTAGACTGTGATGTGGCAATAATAGGCAAGGGAGTTACTCCAAGAGTTAAAGAAATAGAAAATTCAGGAATAAAGATAAATAAGGGTATAGTTGTTGATGAATTTATGCAAACTTCGATTGAAAATATTTATTCAGCTGGGGATTGTTGTGAGACTTATGATATAGTTAAGGAGGTAAATACAATTAATGCCATATGGCCCAATGCAGTAGAACAGGGGTATTGCGCTGGAATGAATATGTTAGGATATAAAATCCCCTATCCTGGAAGCATAGCTATGAATAGTGTTAAAACAAGCCATTTTCATCTAATTTCTGCTGGTGATTTGAAGGATCGAGAAGGAAAGTTATATTCCTATTATATAAAAGCAAAAAAACAATTAAGAAAGATTGCTATTAAGAATGAAAGAATTATTGGTTGTGCCTTTTTAAACGATCCTAATTATGCTGGTGTAATTGTGGAGTTAATAAAAAATAAGAAGCCCGTTAGTGATGAATTTGTTAGAAAGGTTGTAAATGGTGAAATTACTCCTTTAGATTATTATAAAAAGTTTTAGGAGGCAAAGATGAAGACAGTTATTGTTAAGCCAGAAAGGTGTGTGGGATGTATGCAGTGTAGATTTGAATGTTCTGTGGCACATTCAAGATCAAAAAATAGATATTTGGCAATATCAGAAAAGATTCTATCAAAACCAAGAATACATATAGTTGAGATTGAAAATGGCGAGTCTTTTCCAAATAAGTGTAGGCATTGTAATCCTGCACCCTGTGAGATTGCATGTATAACAAAAGCAATATATCGAGAAACAAAAACAGATATTGTTTTAATAAACCCTGAAAGATGTATTAACTGTGGAATGTGTGCGATGGCTTGTCCATTTGGTGTTATTAGGTATCATAAATATTTTATTAATAAAATTTCAGCTCATAAATGTGATCAATGCATTTTAAGACTTAGTGAAGGTAAAGTGCCAGCCTGTGTTTCTGCTTGTAAGGTTGGTGCTCTCAATTTTGGTGATATAAATGAAGAGATGGATAGGGAAACTTATAGATTAGCAAAACTTATATATCTCGGTGTTCGGGAGAAAAAGTCAATTGGAGGAACTTTTGATTTATTGAAGGAATACAAAACAAGGCTTGAAGAAATTAGGGAGAGGAGGGGTTAAAATGAAAGATTATAAAGATTATAGTATATGTTATGACGCCCAGGAGATGCTTAAAAAAGCAGAAAATGATGGAGTTGAAACAGCCTGGGATAGACATGAAAAGCAACAGCCCCAATGTGGATATTGTGAGCTCGGGCTTTCTTGTAGAATCTGCTCAATGGGACCATGCAGAATAGATCCCTTCGGAGAGGGACCACAAAAAGGAGTGTGTGGTGCAGATGCAGATATAATGGTTGCAAGAAATTTAGCGAGGATGGTTGCAGCAGGTTCTGCATCCCATTCTGATCACGGAAGGGATCTAGTAGAAGTATTATACAAGGTTGGGCTTGGCTCTGCATCTGGTTATGGAATAAAGGATCCTGAAAAATTGAAAAATCTTGCGAAAGAATATGGGGTGTATGAGGAAAATCTTCCTATATCTGAATTAGCGAAAAAGCTTGCCCTAGCAATGATGGAAGATTTTGGAATGAAAAAGGAAAAGATAACCCTTATTGATAGAGCTCCCTCAAAGAGAATTGAAATATGGAAAAAGTTTAATGTTATACCAAGGGGTATTGATAGAGAAACCTCTGAGACCATGCATAGGACCCATATGGGTGTTGATAATGATTATGTTTCTTTACTTCTTCAATCGGTAAGAAATAGTTTAGCTGATGGCTATGGTGGTTCAATGATTGGCACAGAAGTATCTGATATTATTTTTGGTACGCCAAAGCCATCCATGAGTACTGTAAATTTAGGTGTTTTAAAAGAAGATTATGTTAATATTCTTGTCCATGGTCATAATCCAGTAGTATCAGAAATGGTTTATCTTGCTGTAACAGATCCAGAAATTATAGCCTATGCAAGGACTAAAGGAGCAGAGGGGGTAAATTTAGCTGGGCTGTGTTGTACTGGAAATGAGTTGATGATGAGAAAACAAATCCCTATGGCTGGGAATCATTTGATGACCGAACTTGTAATGGTTACAGGGGCTGTAGAGGCAATAATTGTTGATTATCAATGCATAATGCCTTCTCTTGTTGATGTGGCTAAATGTTATCATACTAAGCTATTTTCTACTTCTGATAAAGCTAAGTTTCCTAATGTAAAACATATTGAATTCACACCAGAAACAGCCAAAGAAAAAGCATATTCAATTGTCAAAGAAGCTATTGACAATTTCACTAACAGAAAAAAACATAAAGTTAAAATACCCGTTTTTCCAGTAAAAACAATGACTGGGTTTTCTGTTGAAGCAATATTAAATGCTCTTGGTGGTAGTCTTAATCCTCTAATTGAAGCGATTAAGGCAGGAAAAATAAAAGGGGCTGTTGGTGTTGTAGGTTGTAATAATCCTAAGATAAAGCATGATTATGGGCATGTGGAACTAATTAAAAAATTGATAGAAAACGATATATTAGTTTTAACAACTGGTTGTGCTAATGTAGCAGCAGGCAAAGCGGGATTGCAGATACCTGAAGCTAAAGAGTTAGCAGGACCAGGACTAAAGGAAGTCTGTAATGCTCTTGGTATTCCTCCATCTCTCCATGTTGGTTCTTGTGTAGATAATTCAAGAATACTTGTTATTGCAAGTGCATTGGCTAAAGCACTTAATGTTGATATTAGTGATCTACCTCTTGCAGGTTCAGCACCAGAATGGTATTCTGAAAAAGCTGTAGCAATTGGTTTTTATGTTATGGCAAGTGGTATTTTCACTGTTCTTGGTGTAATGCCACCTATATTGGGTAGCAAAAATATCACTGAACTTGCTTTAAAGGGTTTAAACGATGTTTTCAGGGCTTCTTTTGCTGTTGAGCCAGATCCTTTAAAGGCGGGAGATTTAATAATAGAGCATATAAGACAAAAAAGATTGGCTTTAGGGTTACCTGTTTAGTTTTTAAAAAAATATGTGCAAAAAATAAAACTTTTTGATAAAATATCTATCCGTTTTTAAAAGCGCCCGTAGCTCAGTAGGATAGAGCAACAGACTTCTAATCTGTGGGTCAGGGGTTCGAATCCCTTCGGGCGCGTTAATTACTCTTCTGAAATAATTGCCATTAGGTCTTTTGGGTTGAATAATGCCTTTCTGAATTTATTTTTAAAGTGATTGTATAATGTTATTTCATCGTCTATGTTTAAATTATTATTTTTAAATTTTTGTTTTAGATTTTTTCTTATCATTTGAGCGATTGCAATACTCTTTTTACCCATTGGGTCATTTGAATAGATATGAGAATCATCTTTTCGAAGTAACACTTTCAGAGAAAATTCCAGGGAGAGTTTTTTTATATCCTCTAAAAATTCTGGTTCTATTCTATATTTCGAGAAATTTCTTATCATATTGATAGCCTTGTGCCATTGTTCTAAACTTGAAAATAAAACGTAACCTTTGTAAATCTTTTTACTTACCACAAAGGGGAATAGGTTGTAAGATAAGACCCGTTCCATAAGGTACTCGTTTTTTGAGAAATCTCTACTTTTAAACTTTTCTGTAAAATACCATATTTCTCTATCAACCTTATTATCAAGCCGTGTTTCCCAGTAAAGGTGTGTTAAAGTCCTTGATTTAAAAGTTGATATTGTCTGAAGGGGAACAAAATAGTTATGGGCGATTACATCTGAAGCTAAATGTGTTAAATATCCGTATGCAAAAGCCTTTTGGGAGGGAGAGCTGGCAAAGTCAATAAGGTCTTTGGCAATGTTCCAGTTATGACAATGTTTATGATAGGGGAGAAATCTCTTTCCGATAATTATATCGGGGCTAATGTTACCATATAGAAAATCTAAGGGGTATTCACTAAGTAATTGTTGAGTTAATGGAGAAAATAGGGTTAAATAATTAAGTAATTCATACCCAATTTTTAGGTGGAAGGCTGGACCAAATGCAAAAGCAGTTTCTGGAAGAAGTAATACTAACAAGGAGATGATAAATATCATGAAATCTTATTATAACAGTTTTTTTTCAAAATTAGATAATAAAGATTATATTGATTTTTTCTCTAATTATCTCAGAGATTTAGGTTTCGATTATAGAAAATTTCTTAAATTAGATTATAAGAGTAAGCAAGAGCCTTGTAAGGACAAGAAGTTACTTTTAGAAAAATTAAGGGAAGAAATAGGAGACTGTAAAAGATGCGATCTTTATAAGACAAGGACTAACATAGTATTTGGTGTAGGTAATCCTTGTAGTAGAATAATGTTTATTGGTGAAGCACCTGGAGAAGAAGAAGATTTGAGAGGTGAGCCTTTTGTCGGTAGAGCGGGTAGACTCTTAGATAAGATGCTTGAATCGATTGGATTGAGTAGACGTGAAAATGTTTATATTGCAAATGTTTTAAAATCAAGACCACCAGATAACAAGATTTCTCTTTGTCCCGAATCAATCCCAAAATGTTTACCCTTTTTGTTAAAGCAGATAGAAATTATTTCACCCAAAATAATTTGTTGCTTAGGTAGCGTTGCGGTAAATGCTCTCCTTAAACAAAACGAACAAATCACAAAGATAAGAGGAAAAATTTATGATTACAACGGCATTACTCTAATTCCAACTTATCACCCTTCTTATTTGCTAAGAAATCCTATAGCTAAAAAAGAGGCATGGGAAGATTTTAAAAAAATAAAAATTTTATTAAAAAGACTTGAGGAGGAAGAAAATGTATAGGGTTGCTATTATTACGTTAAGTGATACCGCATCTAAAGGCGTTAGGTTGGATCTAAGTGGAGAAGAGATAAAAAAAATGATAACCCATTTAGGAGATATTGTTTATTATGAAATTTTGCCCGATGATATAGAATTAATTGAAGATAGATTAAAAAAACTGTGTGATAGTAACATAGCAGACTTAGTATTAACAACAGGAGGAACCGGTTTTACTGAAAGAGATATAACTCCAGAAGCAACAAAACGTGTGATAGAAAGGGAAGTTCCTGGCATTTCAGAGTATATGAGAATTAAGAGCGCTGAAATTAGTAAAAATGCGATATTATCCAGGGGGATTAGTGGCATAAGAAAAAAAACGCTTATAATAAATCTACCAGGGAGCGTAAAAGCGGTAAAAGAAAATTTATCATTAATACTTTCAGTACTGCCTCATGCTTTAGAAAAGCTAAAAGGTGATACTCGACCTTGTGGTGATTAAATATTTCTATGAATGGCTTTGGTGTACTTAAAGATAAAAAGTTCTTCTATTTTTATATTACAGTCTTCCTTTCTAATGTAGGTAGTTGGGTCCAGAATATTGCTATGAGCTGGCTGGCTTTGTCTTTAAAAAATGCATCTTTTAGTTTAGGAGTTATAAATTTTTTAAATTCCCTTCCAAGTCTTATTTTTTCTATTATAGGAGGCTATTTGGCTGATGCATTTGATAATAAGAAGATACTGTTATTTGCTCAATCTATCAGTTTGATTATTGCTCTTTCTATAGGAGTCTCTGTTTATAACGGTAGCATTACCTATTGGCGTTTGGCAGTTCTTGCTTTTATATCTGGTATTGGTTCAGCAATATCTTATCCAATTTACTATAATATTTTGGTATCTTTTGTTAGCCCAGATAGGATATCATCAGTAATAGCGTTAAACTCTCTACAGTTTAATCTGTCAAGATTTATAGGACCATCTTTATTTGGTGTTTTGGTCTATCTCATAGGAATTGGGGGATGTTTTATTATAAATGGTTTTAGTTATCTTCCCTTTCTATTTGTTGTATTAATGACCGTAAATGTAATAAAAAAACAGACCAAATTTGATAGAAATTTTATCTATCTAATAAAATCTGGGCTTAATTATATCAGTTCTGAAAGAAACATATTTTCAGTTATAAAAGTGGTGTTTCTATATAGTTTGTTAGTTTTACCTTTTTTAGGTATCTTACCCTATCACATAAAAAATGCTATTTCTGATAGTCCTCAAACTGTTGCAATAGTTATGGGGCTTCTTGGTGTGGGGACAATTTTAGGTTCATTGTTTATGACTATGGAAGCAAAAGATTCATTAAGTATCTTAAAAAGATTTAAAAGAAGTGCCTATGCTTTTTCATCTTCTCTAATTTTACTTGGTTTTATTTCAAATATTTATATTTTTTGCTTTGTTTCGATAGTCATAGGATTTTTTATGGTTCTTTTCTATGCCTCAGCCAATTCATTTATTCATTTAAGCACTAAAGAAGAATACAGGGGGAGAATTGCCAGTGTATTTACCACAGTTTATTTAGGTATTTACCCTATTGGGGTTTTGGTTACAGGATTTTTAGCAGAGTTCTTCTCTTTAAAATATATTTTTGTCATTCAGGCCTTAATAAGCTTAGTTTATTTAATCTTCTTTTCAAAGAATTATAGAAAGAAAGGATTTTAAGAAAGATTGAATGATATTATAGCAGTGGTTCCAAAGTTTTTTTTGCTTGTGATAGTTAGAGTTCCTTTATGACCTTGAATAATTTTTAATGCTTGAGTTAGACCAAGACCAGTGCCTTCCATCTTTGAAGTAAAGAAAGGGTCAAAAATATATTTTAGATCCTCTTCTTCTATTCCTATACCAGTATCTTTTATATAGATGTAAAACTTATTATCGCTTATTTCTGTTGATATCTTTAGTTCTCCTCCGTTAGGCATAGCTTCAATAGAATTATTTATAATGTTTTTAATTGCCCTCATGAATAGTTTTTTGTCCATATCTATTGATATATCTTGTTTTGCAAGCTCCAGTACAATATTAATTTTGTTCTCTTTACATATATCAGTATAGTTTGCAATGATTTCTTCAAGACATTTGTTAATTGACACCTTTTCATTAATATTAAGGGTAATTATTTTAAACTCATAGATGTCCTTAATCATCTTATCAAGTCTTTCAGCTTCCTTCTGAATCATTTCTAAGTAAAGCCTTCTTGGATCATCATCAGGGGTCATAGAGAGCAATTTTTTTGTAAATCCTCCAATTACTACAAGGGGATTTCTAACTTCATGAGCAACCCCTTCCATCATTGTTGACAGGGCTGCGAGTTTTTCTAATTTAATTTTTTCTTCCACTTCCCTTTTTGATTCTAAATGGGAGTTTATTCTTGCAAGGAGTTCATTATAGTCAAAGGGTTTTGTTACATAATCTTCTGCACCTAATTCAAGTCCCTTTACTTTGTCGGGGATTTCGGCTCTTGCTGTAAGCATTATCACAGGGATATCTTTCGTTTTTTCATTTGTTCTTAATATTTGAAGAACTTCATATCCATCCTTTCCTGGCATCATAATATCAAGCAAAATAAGGTCTGGATTGCACTGGAACACCTTCTCAATTGTTTCGTTTCCATCATAGGCTTCGACAGTATCAAATCCAGAGGCTCTCAATCTTTTTTGTAAAAGTATTACATTATCTATTTCATCGTCGGCAATAAGTATTAATTTTTTACCCATATGAGGACTCCTATTCACTAAATCTGTCTAAAATTTTTTTTATTTCTTTACATAACTCTTCAGAGGTAAATTTTGTCTTAAAGAAAATTTTTAGTTTTCCATCATCAAGAAACTCTCTTTGTTCTTTGGTTAGGTCACCGCCTGTTATAATAATTATGGGAATGCCAGATAAATTAGGAGTTTTTCTTATATATTCAATAACATCGAAACCTGTTATTTCAGGCATAAATAGATCTAAAAGAATGAGCCCTGGCCTTTCTATTGTCAGATATTCAATTACTTCTTTACCAGAAGTAATTGTTTTCACTTCATAACCTGCTTCTTTAACGATTTTTTCTAAAAGTCTTAAAGCATCTGGGTCATCATCTACTATATAAACAATTTTACTTTCAAGGGATTTTTCTATTTTTTTAAGCTCTCTTATAACTTCCTCTTGGATTAGAGGTTTGATTATATAATCTATGGGGCCAATTGTATACCCCATTTTGGTATCACCCTCAACGGAGATTAAAATTATTGGAATATTAGTAGTTTCTTTATTTTCTTTTAACATTCTCAGTAATTTCCATCCCTCTTGTTCGGATAACATCAAATCAATTACTATGCTCATTGGCTTCTCTTTGACAATTTTATCCATCGCATTTTGCAAATTAGCATAATCTACTTCATAGCCTTCTTTAGAAAGGAAATCATATATGATTTGTAATATATCTTCTCGCTCTTCTATTATTAAAACCTTATGTGTCTTAGATTTGCTAACTTCAGACAGGAACACTTCTTTCCTATAGGGATAAAAAGTTTCTCCCTCTGTTGCAGCTGGCATTGTGAAAGTCATTGTTGTTCCTTTTCCTGGGGTACTTTCAACCCAGATTGCACCACCATGCATTTCAACTAACTTTTTTGTAATACTTAAACCAAGCCCAGTACCACCGTATTTTCTTGTAGAGGTATCTTCTAATTGTTTGAAGGCTTTAAAGATTTTGTCTAAATTCTCCTTTGAAATACCGATACCAGTATCGGAAACAAA
Source organism: Pseudomonadota bacterium (assembly GCA_026418415.1). Classification (GTDB taxonomy): domain Bacteria; phylum CALINM01; class CALINM01; order CALINM01; family CALINM01; genus CALINM01. The sequence continues at coordinate 61,648 of JAOABK010000002.1, forward strand.
AATTTCTACCCATGGTTTTTTTATCATATCAAAAATTTTTCTAAAGCCTATTGTAATTTTTCCCCTTTCAGTGAACTTTGCAGAATTGCTAAGTAAATTTAATAAGATCTGTTCCAATCTTTGTCTATCTGCAAGTACAAAACAGCTTGGCGTTTCATATTTTGTTTCAATCTCTATTGGTCTCCCACTTATTAATGGTTTAATTATACTAATCACCTGATCAAAAACCTCTAATAAATCTACTTTAGTTATGTTTAATTCCATTTTACCTGCTTCAATCTTTGAGAGGTCTAATATATCGTTAATTAGTTGTAAGAGATGTTTTGCATTTCTCTCTATCCTTTGTAAGTCCTCTTTCTGTTCAGGGCTTAGTGGGCCATCTACTCCATCAAGAATAAGCTGAGTGTATCCTATTATTGAGTTAAGGGGTGTTCTAAGTTCATGGGACATAGTTGCGAGGAATTGGGATTTAAGTTTATCAATTTCTTGTAAATGTTTATTTGCCTCTTCTAAAAGTAAGGATTTTCTTTCAAGTTCAATTGTTCTCTCTGACACTTTTTTTTCTAACTCTTGATTTAATTGAGTAAGTTCTTGATATAATTGAGCATTTTTTAGTGCAAGACCAATTTGATTAGCAAGACCTTTAAAAAAGTTTTTAAATTGTTCTGTGTAAAATCTCTTTGTTTTATTAAGGATAATTATTACACCCATTGGAGTACCTGCATAGAGAATTGGCGCAACAGCTAATGATTCTACCAGTCCTCCATCTTCTAAATTTTTTATTTGAGGTGGGAAGGGAATATGCTGTAAGGACTCAATAAATATCACCCTATTTTCTTCAAATGATTTTCCAGCAAAAGATTTTTCCATATCAAATTCAAAATTAATATAGATTTCTGATAAACCTTTTTGTTTTTTTATTCTAAGTTTTTTATCTTCATCGAAGAGTGCTATAGCACATGCATCAGCATTGAAATTGGAAATCAACATTTCTATTGCATTATTCATAATAGTTTCTTTGTCTATAGAGGTCATTAATTTTTCTAATGATGAATATAAAAGAGATAGTTCTTTTAATCTTATAGCAAGAGCTTGTCTACTTTCTTTTAAAGATTCTGAAACATCTTGGAATATATCAAATATTTTTACAACTTTTGTACCAAATATCTTTAAAAAATTGTCTAAAATAATCGTTGCTGTTGGACCTCCCAAATGTGCAGCTAAAGTTTTCTCGACAAAGGTTCTAAGTTGCAGTTCCTGAGATGAGGTTAATATATAAGGTTTTGGTATATTATTGGTTTCTATAAAGTTTTGGATAGCTTTTTCAGCAGAAGTTTTACCGATGAATTTTGATAAAAATTCTTTGTATTCTTCAAGAGAAGGAGATCTATCAATGTGTTGTTGTTCAGTAATCTCAGGTACTAAGTCTTTTTTATCAATGTTTACAAAACTGTTTGCAAGTATTGATTCATTTTGGGATTGTTTAGTTAATACTGAGAAAGAAATTAAAAAAAGGAAATTAAATGTTAGAGACCAAAAGATAGAGTGGCTCCAAATGTCCAAGTTTTTTAGATAAAAAAGTGCTTGAGGTTTTAGCATCTCAATACCTAAAGGTCCGTATTTAATTACATTTTCTAATTTAGGAAAGACATTTATCAAAGAAGGGATAAAAAGGGTATAAAACCAGATTAAATAGCCAGCCATGATTCCAGCAAAGGCACCAATTTTATTAACTTTATTCCAATAAATGCCTAAAAATATTGCTGGTGCCAATTGAAGTATTGCACAAAAAGACATAAGACCTATATCTACAAGGATGAATTTTTCTGGAATAATTTTAAAATAGATGTAACCAAGAACCATTACTAATAGTATTAAGAATCTTTTTATGTGAATAAGCAAAAAGGAAAGATTTATTTTTTTAAAGGTTATTTTAACAATAACCGGTGATATTATGTGATTTAAAATCATGGTACTTAAAGTTACTGTTTCAACAATCAGCATGCCTGTCGCAGCTGAGAAACCCCCTATAAAAGCAAATAGACTCAATAGCTCTTCTCCTCTTGCAATGGGTATAAGTAAAACAAATAAATCTGAGTCATTTATTGAAAAACCTAAAAGTCTACCTCCTATAGATATTGCAGGAACAAAGAAATTTATCAGAAATAGGTATAAAGGAAAAATATACATAGCCTTTTTTATATGGTTTACATCATAGTTCTCAATAACTGAAATATGGAACTGTCTTGGTAAGAACATCACTGCAATTCCTGATAAAAGCATAAGATTAAACCATTGAAAATAATCTGGAGTAGATGGGGTATTAATGTTATATAGTTCTTTTATTTCTAAGAAATACAGTCCCTGATTAAGAATATCTTTATATCCATCAAAAATTAAATATGTTATATAAAAGCCAACTGCTACAAAGGCTATCAATTTAATGAAGGCTTCAAAAGCAATTGCGATTACCATACCTTCATGGCGCTCTGTAACGTCTAACTTTCTTGCACCAAAAAGAGCACCAAAGATAGATAGTAATATTGCAATATGAAAGGCATGATCTAAATAAAACTCTTTAAAGGAAACTTGAGAAAACTGTTTTGTACCGCTAAAAAAAAGTATGTTTAATGTACTCGAAATCGCTTTTAGTTGTAATGCTATATATGGTAGCATTCCAATAGTTAACATAATTGTTATAAAGCCAGCAAGATATGTTGATTTTCCGTATCTTGTACTAATAAAGTCAGCTATAGAGGTTATATTATGTTGTTTTGCAATTAGGATTATTTTTCTCAATGTATGCCACCATGTAAAAGCTGCGAAAGTTGGGCCAATATAAACAAGAATATGTTGGTATCCATGTTTTGAAAAAAGACCTACACTGCCATAAAAAGTCCAAGCGGTACAATATACGGCAAGTGAAAATGAGTATATATATGGATTGGCTGCTAAACTTTTACCCTTTTCTTTTAATCTATCTGCGAAATAGGCGATAAGGAAGAGTATAATTAAATAACCAAATACTACAATCAGTATAAATTTTTCTCTTAACATGGTTAATCTATACCTCTTGAGTATAGGTATATTACAAAGATTGAGATTATCCAGCCTAAATTAAGATATATAAAAAAAAGAGGATAACCTGCGATAAATATAAGTTGATTGAAAATTGTAATTAAAGGATAGTTAAGTATTATTACGCCAAGAACAAAAAGTATTAACCATAACTCTTTTTCTTTTAAGAACTTCATATTATTATTCTATCTCATAATTTAAAACTGTCCAGATATATGATTTTATTTTTTAATTTAAAATTTATTTATTGTCTACTTAAATGGAGTGGGTATAAAAGTAAGAATAAAGACAATTAGAGAAAATATCCCAAGAAATTTTCTTAGGGGTGTAAGTTCTTCATCTTCATCTAATACTGGAGGATGTTTAGTTCCTATTACTATTAACAGGAATGCCCAAATAAACCAACCTTCCCAGGCGAAAAAACCTAATATGATAAGAATTACTATAAAGAGTCTGCTTATGAAAACAGATTTTTTAGTAAAAAGGGCATATGAAATATGTCCACCATCTAATTGTCCCACAGGAAAAAGGTTCATCGCTGTTACAAAACATCCAATCCATCCTGCAAAAGCAACGGGATGAAGCATAATATCCTTATTTTCTGGAAGATCTCCTATAATTATTTTTATCATTATTTTTATTAACAATGAATCCCCTAATGATATACTGACTTCTGGAATAGCATCAACTATTGTTGATTTACTTATACCATATATAAGAAAAGGTAGAGATATTAGAAAACCACTTATTGGTCCTGCTGTTCCTATATCTATTAATTGGTTTTTGCTATTAATATTAGACTTCATTTTAATAATGGCACCAAAGGTACCTATAAAAGAGGGTGCTGGAATAAAATAAGGCAGGCTAGCCTCAACATTATGTTTTTTTGATAGAATATAATGTCCAAATTCATGAAAAAGAAGAATTGTCAATAATGATAAGGAAAAAGGCAATCCATTTTTAAGATTTTTTATTATAAATGGATCTTTGCCTGCTAAAATAGTGCCTGCAAAAGTGGTAGTTAGGAATGTCAATAAAAAGAGTATGATATTTAACCATGGAATTTTTTTCGGGGATTCTTTTTTTCTCCACAATCCATCTCCGTATTCGGAGAGCTCAATTATATAGTCATCATTATCATTGTAGCTCATAAAATTTTCTATACCCTTTAATATATACGCAGGTTAAATTTAATGGACAGCCATTGCAGGCAGGAATTTTTTTGCAGTGTTTCTTTGAATGTTCAACAATTAGTGCATGGTATTCCTTATAAATTTCAATGTCAAGGGGAAGTGAATTGTGAAAAATTGTCTGTAGTGAGGCATAATCAATATTTTCCTTTTTTGTAACACCGAGCCTAAACATAACTCTTTTAGTATAACTATCAACTACAAAATAAGGTAGATTAAGAGCATAAAGAAGGATACTATCAGCAGTTTCAGGGCCTATTCCTTTAATTTTTAATAGTAAATCTCGTAAATTTTTTTCGTTCTTTAACAAATCAAAATTAAATTTATAGTTAGCAAAAAAATTAAGGAAGTTTATTATTTTTAGTGTTTTTTGTTTATAAAAACCAGAAGGCTTAATAAGGTATTCGATAATTTCAGGTTTAGTATTATATAGTTTTTTAGGTTCAAGCAAGTCATTTTTTTTAAGATTTGAGATTGCTTTAGTTACATTATTCCATGATGTATTTTGTGTGAGTATTGCACCTATTATAACTTCAAATTGAGTATCTGCTGGCCACCAATTCTGATTTTTATAATGTTTTAGCAAAAGATTATATATATCAAGAATTGTTTTTGTCATTTAATATATTTTTTCTTAGGGTATTTATTTCTTGAAGTTCTTTTTCTAAATTCTTTAATAGTGAAGAAATTTTGCTATTTGATGAGATTATAGAATCATTTAGTGGTTTTATAATTAACATGCTTTTTGCTATTGTTTCAAAATCCATGCGCATTTTAATTACCTGATTTTTGAAAAATTTAGTCATTTCATTTATTTGTACGACCAAATTACCAAGTTGTTTACTTGTTTTAGCTTGTTCTGCTGTGGAATTTTTAGCAAAATTTGCGATTTCCTTAACTTTTTCTGTTGATATAATTATCTGTTCAGCACCTTTACGTTGTTCGTTCATTGCTTTTGTAAATTCTGCAACCATTTGGTTTATTTGTTCTGTAGATTTTGCAATATGGGTTATTCCCTTAGATTGCTCTATATTTGCTTTTGCGATTTCTCTGACTCTTTCGTCAGCTTTTTCAATAGAAAGCAATATTTTCTTAAAAATTTCTCCTGTTTGAGAGGTTAGTTCAACTCCCTCTTTTATAGCCTTCGTACTTTGTGTTATTGCATTTAAGGCTTTATCGCCTTTAGCTAATATGTTTTGAATTATTATAGCAATTTCTTTTGTAGAAACTCCGGTTCTCTCTGCTAATTCTTTAATCTCCTCTGCAACTACTGAAAAAGATTTTCCCTGATCTCCTGATTGAGCGGCTATAATTGCAGCATTTAAAGCGAGAAGAGCGGTTTCTTCCGCAATATCTTCAATAACTTGCAATATTTTCCCTATTGACTTAATATCTTGGGACAATTCTGTTAGAGCGTTAAAGGAGAAATCGTTAGACTCTTTTATTTTGGTCATGCTTGATTCAGTTGCTATTATGGCTTCTTTACCGAGTTGTGCATCTTTTTCCATTTCTTCTGTAAATTTAGCGGATTCTAATGCCTTTATTTCAACCTCTTTAATTGATGCTTCCATTTCAAGCATTGCTGAATTTGTGTCCTCAGAAATTCTTCTTAAACCATCAAGGTTAATGTTTAATTCCTTTGAAATCGCAATTAGTTGAAAAATTGCAGAAGAAACTTCATCAATAAAATTAAATAGTTTTGCTATTTTTTCACTAACCTCTTCTATACTTGCTGCAAGCTCCAAAGTTGCAGAAGAGCTTTCATCTATATTTATGCTTATTGTTTCTATTTTTTCGGTAAGCTCACGCATTGTAATCATTATCTCTTCTATGTTTTTAGAAATTTCTAAAATTGTAGCATACTCATTTTTTGTATGTTCATCTATTTCATTTGAATTATGAAAAAGAGAGGCTATTGTTTCTCTCAATCTTTTTTCAATTTGTTGTATTTTAAGAAAGCAATCAAGAAGGGGTTGAAAAATTTGTTTGTAAGGGTTGTTATCACTTAATTGACCTACTTTTAAATTAGATGATTCGATTTTCACCAATTCCTGTGTTCTTATTTTTTCAATTTTGGTGTTATAATAAAAAACAATGCGAAATAATACAGTTGTGATGGCAACAAAGATTGTTATAGAAATGAATGTTGTACTGCCAAATCCAAAGATAGTTGCGGAGATTGCAGAAACTATAAAAAAAACGATTAGAAATATAATGTCAATATATTTGTCCATTTCACTAAATAAATTAGTTTAAAAAGGTTAATTTTGCAACAGAAAAATGAATAAAATGAGCTTTGAGGTGTTCATCGAAAAATTGGTTGGAGAAAAAATTCAGGAATATAGAAATTTCTATATAGCCTTTACACATCCTTCTTTTGATAAAAAAGATAATTATGAAAGATTAGAATTTTTAGGAGATGCTGTATTAAACGTTGCAATATCACACATTCTTTATTTTAAATATAGCAAATGTAGTGAAGGTATTCTTTCAAAAAAAAGAGCTTCACTTATTAATGGAAAAGTATTGGCTTTTATAAGCAAAACAATGGGTTTACACAAATGGATTAATTTAGGTAAAGGAGAAGAAAAAGATTTAGGTAATCAAAAAGAATCTATACTTTCAAATGTTTTTGAGGCTTTTATCGGTGCAATATATCTTACAAAGGGAATGGATTTTGTTATTAAGTGGTTAGAAGATCATTTTGACCTATTTGAAAGTTCAAAAGAAGATTTTGAAGATTATAAGTCTTTACTACAAGAGCTTTTACATGCAAAAAAAAGTAAGCTTCCAGAATATGTGCTTGAAAAAGAAGTTGGGATGGCTCATAAAAAGACTTTTTATGTAAAGTTAATACTTTCAGAGAACAACATTTTTGAAGGTATAGGAAATAGTAAAAAAAGTGCTGAACAGGATGCTGCGAAAAAAGCTTATTTGTTTTTAATGAACAGGAAGAAGCATGGGTAGTAGTAAATTAATTGTACCTTTTTTTATCAGGATGAAGGGGTGTATATATAATTGTATTTATTGTAATCAATATGCTTTTATTGAACCAGAAGTGGATGAAAACATACATAGAGTAGTTGAAAGGTATTTAAATTTTTCTAAGAAATATGAGTCAGTAGAATTAGCATTTTATGGTGGCACCTTTTTGAATCTTCCAGAAAAAACAATTGCAAAACTACTCGAAGAAGCTCGTAATTTAAAAGATAAAGGGCTTATTAATTCAATTAGAATCTCAACAACACCAGATAGCATTACATATAAAAAAGCAAATTTTATAAAGGGCATTGTAAATACAGTTGAGATAGGTGTTCAAACTATTGATGATAGGATACTAAGATTATTAAAGAGAAAATATAACATGAGTCTTTGTTTAGAGAGGACATTACTTCTAAGAGAAATGGGTTTTAACTTGGGTTATCAGTTAATGGTTGGGTTGCCAACCCAAACATATACTTCATTTATGCAAACTATTAATACTGTTTGTTTAGTAAAACCTAACTTTGTAAGAATATATCCTTTAGTTGTTTTAAAGAATACTCCACTTGAAAATTATCTAAGATTAAATGTTGTTAATTATCCAGATTTAGATTTTATTTTGAATGCTGGTGCTTATGCATTATTTCAATTCTATAAGAAAGGAATCAAAGTAATTAAGGTTGGATTAACTGAGTTTTTTGATGAAAGTGAGGTATATAGAGGATATATGGTTAAAAACTGGCGTATTGAAATGGAATCAGTTTTATGGCGCAGTTTTTTAGCTAAGTTGGTGACAGATATTGGCAATCAAAAAGTTATTATCAAATGCTCTTGTGAGGACTATGATGCTATTATTGGAATAAATAAAAGGAATTGGAATTATTTTTATAGGTTAGGTTATGAACTTGAAGTTTTGAGATCCAATAACTTAACAAGATTTGTTTTAGAGTTGGGTAATGAAAAATATACTTTATTAGAAGCTAATTTTATGAAAGAAGAAGTAGTTTTACCTAAGGGAATTGAAAAAACATAGTATATGTTTTATTGTTTATGAACTGTATAATGTTACTAATTTTGTAAATTTTTAAATCTCTTGTAAAAAAAGATTATAAATCATATAATCAAACCTTATGAAAGTACAGCCTGCTAAATATTTGAAAGGAGAAGTAAAAATACCAGGAGATAAGTCAATAACTCATAGAGCTATCATTTTTTCATCTCTATCAGATGGAAAATGCAATATAGAAAATATGGGATTAGGTCAAGATAATATAAGTACTATCAATGTGTTTAGAAATATGGGGGTTAGAATTAATAGAGTAAAGGATAAGTGTGTTGTTGATGGTGTTGGAATACATGGTCTGAAAGAGCCTATTAATATTCTTGATGCAGGTAATTCTGGTACAACTATAAGAATTGTAAGTGGGATTTTATCAGCTCAGAGTTTTTTTTCTGTCATAACAGGAGATAAATATTTAGTCAAAAGACCTATGAAAAGAATTGTAGAACCACTAAGTATGATGGGTGCTTATATAATAGGGCGAGAGAAAAATTCTTTTCCTCCTCTTGCAATTTTAGGAAATAGTAAATTAAAAGGGATAAACTATAACCTAACGGTTGCCAGTGCTCAGGTTAAATCTTCTATACTTATGGCTGGTATGTATGCTGATAGTGAAACTACTATTTCTGAACCGGTTAAGTCGAGAGATCACACCGAAAGGATTATGAAATATCTCAATATCCCGATTAAAGTAGAGGGCACCACTGTTAAAATAGATCCTGTAAATAAAATTCCATCATTTAATTTAAAAGTTCCAGGTGATATCTCATCAGCCAGTTTTTTTATTGTTGCAGGAACTTTGTTAAAAGATTCTATGATAACAATAAAGAATGTTTCTCTAAATGAGACAAGAACAGGCATAATAGATGTATTACTTAGTATGGGAGCAAATATAAAACTTGAAAACGTTAGAGAGGAATGTGGGGAACCAGTTGGGGACATTATAGTTAAGGGGGTAGAATATTTGAAGCCCTTTGAGATTAGAGGTGAAATTATTCCAAGACTGATAGATGAAATCCCTATTCTTTCTATAGCAGGTGCCTTTGCAGATGGAATTTCTATAATAGATGATGCCCACGAATTGCGAGTTAAAGAGAGTGACAGAATAAAATCTATGTTGGAGGGTCTTAAAATCTTAGGAGTTAAAGTAGAAGAATTGCCAGCAGGTATGATTATTCATGGAACAAGAAATTTCAAATCAGGAAAAGTTAACACATTTGGTGACCATAGAATAGCGATGTCTTTTTTTGTTTTTGGTTTATGTTCGAATTTGGGAGTTGAACTTGATGATGTTTCTTCAGTAAAAATTTCATTTCCCGATTTTTTTAATAGAATGGAGAGTTTAATTAATGCTTGAAGTAGTTACAATAGATGGGCCTTCAGGAAGTGGAAAAAGTACTGTTTCTAAGGCATTAGCCAAAAGGTTGAATTATAGCTACCTTGATACAGGTGCAATGTATAGAGCCTTTGCCTTAGAAGTTTTAACTAAAGGATTAGAGAATCACAAAGAGAAGTATATTAATCTTTTGAAAGATTTTTATATTGAGTTTTCTTATAACAGCGAACATACACAAAGAGTGATTTGTAATGGCAGAGATGTAACTGATCATATTAGAACTCCAGAAGTTAGTATGTGGGCTTCAACAATTTCTAAAGAGAAAGAAGTAAGAGAAAAAATGGGATATTTACAACGCAAGATGGGTGAAAAAGGGAAGTTTGTTGCTGAAGGAAGGGATATGGGAACGGTTGTTTTTAAGGATGCTTTTGTCAAGTTTTATCTTTTTGCCTCTCCTGAAGTTAGAGCCATGAGAAGGTATAAAGAGCTTTTGGATAAGAAAATACAAGTAACCTATGAAGAGGTGCTTGAAGATGTAAAGAAAAGAGATGAACAGGATAGCAATAGAGAATTAGCACCCTTGAAACCAGCTGAAGATGCTATTTTAATTGATAGTTCTGAGTTAACAGTGGATGAGGTAGTTGATAAAATGTACTCAATAGTCATGGAGAAAAAAAGGTTATGGAAATATATATAGCACGTTCTGCTGGTTTTTGTTATGGTGTTAAACGAGCAATAAATTTAGCGAAAAAAACTCTTTCCAAAAGCAAAGAAAATTGTTTTACTTTAGGTCCAATAATACACAATCCCTTCGTTGTTGAAGAATTAGAAAAACAGGGGTTAAAGGTTGTTGATTCCGTAAAGGATATTAAAAAGGGTACTCTTGTTATTAGATCCCATGGTATCTCCAAACAGGAAAAAGAGTATCTCGATAAAATGGGAAGAAAAGTTTCTGTTGTAGATGCAACTTGTCCTTTTGTTGAAAAAGCTCTTGCCATGCTTGAAATATTAAAAAAAGAAGGATATGAAATATTCTATTTAGGAGATAAGAATCATCCAGAAGTAAGGGGTTTGCTAAGTTATATAAATAATCAGGCGGTAGTATTTGAAAAACCTGAAGACATACCAGAAAAAAAATATAAAAAAGTGGGACTTATCTCTCAAACCACTCAAAAGCCAGAGGTTTTTAAACGTTCTGTTGAAAAACTATTACCCCTTTGTGAAGAGCTAAGAGTTTTTAATACGATCTGTAAAACAACAACTATTAGACAAAGAGAGGCAAAAGATTTAGCAAAAAAGGTTGATTTAATGATAGTATTGGGTGGTAAAATAAGTGCTAATACAAAAAAGCTTGCTGAGATTTGTAGAGAGGAGCTTGAAAAAACCTATCATATTGAGACAGCGAAGGACTTAAAGAAAAGCTGGTTTAAGGGAGTCAAAAAAGTAGGTATCACTGCAGGTGCATCAACACCAAGGGAACATATAAAAGAAGTAGTAGAATTTTTAAAAAATCTGGGGGAATAAAAAAATGGAGAGTTTTGAAGAGTTACTTAAAATGACATCACTCGAAAGCCTTGAAGGAGTTGTAACAGGGCAGATAGTAAGAAAAAGTAATGATGGAATTTTAGTTGATTTAAAAAGTAAGGCTGAAAAATTTATTTCTCGAGCTGAATTTTTAGAAGATGAATGGAATAGATTGAAAGAGGGTGATGAAATTCAAGTATTTGTGGAATCAGGAAGGATTTCTTATTCTAAAGGAAGAAAACTTTTGGCCTTGGCAGAAATAAACGAGAGTTTTGATAGAAATGAGCCAATTTTAGTAAAACTTATGAAAACAGTAAAAGGTGGTCTATTAGCTGATTATAAGGGAATAGAAATCTTCATACCACATTCTCAGATTGGCAAAGATTCTTATAATATGGGCGTTACGATTGAGGTCTTGATTAAAAATATAGAGGATAATGGTAGAAAGATAATTGGATCTATTTCTGAGTATCAAAAGTTATTAAAAGAAAAGAAAATAGATGAATTTTTCAAAAAGATGAAAGTTGGTGATGTTGTTTCAGGAGTAGTTAAAGGACTAATAGAAAAGGGCATTTTTGTAAATGTTGAAGGGTTAGATTGTTTTGTGCCATTCTCAGAGTTGACATACAAAAGGATCAAAAGACCAGATGAAATGTTTAAGGTCGGTGATAGGGTAGAAGCAAAAATTATAGATTTAAAGCCAGAGGAAGGAAAAGCGACACTTAGTTTGAAAGCCTTAGAGGAGGATCCTTGGCAAAAGTTTTTACGAAACTACAAAGAGAATGACAAAGTTAAAGGCATTGTAAGGAGCATGATAGATAAGGGAGTTTTTGTTGAGATAATAGATGGGGTAGATGGGTTTTTACATGTGTCAGAAATATCATGGACAGAACGTGTAAATAATCCAAAAAAATACTTTAAGGTTGGTGATCACATTGAGTGCCTCATAAAAAAGATAGATAAAGAGGGAAAAAAAGTCTCTCTTAGCTTTAGAGAAATGTTGACCAATCCTTGGGAAGATTTTTTGAATGAAAATCCTATTGGGTCAATCTTAAAGGTAAAAATAAAAAAGATTATCGAACCAGGGATAGTCTTAGAACTTACAAATGATTTAGAAGGTTTTGTACCAAACGAGAACATTAGCTGGAAATATGTTAATGAAACAAAAAAGGGACTTAAAGAGGGTGATGAAATAAAAGTTAAACTAATGGCAGGTGATGCGGAGAAAAAAAGACTAATCTTTAGCATAAAAGATTTGTCAGAAGATCCATGGGAAAATTTTGTGGGCACAAAAAAAGTAGGAGATGAGATAGATGGGGTAATAAAAAAGATTATGGACAACGTAATCATTGTTGAAGTTGCTCCTTATATTGAAGGGATTGTCAAAAAGTCAGAGTTTATTAAAGATAGAAGAGAACAGATACCCTCAGAGGGACAGAATATGACATTCATTATAAAAGAGTTTGATCAAAAAAAGAAAAGGGTACTATTAAGTTATCTTGATCTTCTGAAAAAAAGAGATGAGGAAGCAATGGAAGAACTAAAGAAAATGAATACTACTAAAGTTACATTAGGGGATTTTTTTAAATAATAGGAAAGTATTATGAGTAAAAAAAGGATTTTTTTTGCACTCTTTACTATTTTTGTATTGCTGATTTTATTTCTTACCATTCTTTATTATTTCGAAGATCCTGATAGAGGACTTGTAATGGGTGATTCTATTGGAGTTGTTGAAATAACAGGTGTTATTAAAGATGGCAAGGAAGAACTTAGGCAATTATATGATTTTGGTAAAAACAATAAAGTGAAAGCAATAATAATAAGAATTGATACTCCGGGAGGTGCAGTTGGTCCATCTCAAGAGATTTATAATGAGATATTGAAAATAAAAAAGAAAAAGCCCGTTATAGCCTCAATTGGAACAATTGGAGCTTCTGGGGGTTATTATATAGCGAGTGGTGCTAGTAAAATTGTTGCAAATCCAGGAAGTATTACGGGTAGTATTGGTGTTATTATGCAATTTATGAGTTTTGAAAGTCTTCTTGGAAAGGTTGGCATTAAAGGAAATGTAATTAAAAGTGGTGAGTATAAAGACACAGGGTCTCCATTTAGGGATATGACGAAGGAAGAAAAGGTATTGATGCAAGGCCTTCTTGATGATGTTCATAATCAATTTATTGATGCTGTCAGTAATGGTAGGAATCTAAACAGGAAGGAAGTTGAGAAAATTGCAGATGGTAGAATAATTACAGGAAAGCAAGCAAAAGATCTAAAGCTTGTTGATGAATTAGGCAATTTCAATGATGCAGTAGAGATTGCAAAAAAACTATCAGGTATTCAAGGAGAGCCTAAACTAATTTTTGGAAGAAAAAAGAAGAGTATGCTTTTTGACTTATTAAGTGATTTTTCCGAAAATGATGCAAAAAGCCAGTTTTATCTTCTTCTTTCTGATTTAAGAATACCAAAGTATTTACTACCGATTTATAAATATTTTGAAAATTGAGTTATATGTTAATTGGTGTAGTTTCAGATACCCATCTTAGAGGTAATGACAACCGCTTCTATATTCTTGTAGAAAAGTTTTTTAAAAACTGTTCATATATTTTACATGCAGGGGATATTACAGATACTAAAATTTTTGAAGGTATAGATAAGGAAATTATCGCTGTTAAAGGGAATATGGATTTTGGACAAGATTTACCATTGAAGAGAGTTATAGAAATTGAAAATGTTAGATTAGGGTTAATACATGGCTATGGAGAACCTCGTGGAATTGAGATGAGAGTTATAAAGGAATTTGAGAAAAATCCAGTTGATTGCATAGTCTTTGGTCATACACATATGTATTATATTGGGGAAATTGGAGGCATAAAATTATTTAATCCTGGCTCTCCTTTTGATAGCAGGTATGGTTGTAGGAAGAGCGTTGGTTTTATAGAAGTAAATGGGAAAGAAATAAATTTAAGAATTGAGGAGATTTAAAATGGTTAAAAATATATATGCACCATGGCGTAAAGATTTTATAGAGAAAAAAGAACCGAAGGAAGAGGGATGTATCTTTTGTAATAGAAGTAAACTTGAACCAAGTTTAGACAGTCTTGTGGTTTTTAAGGATCACTATAGCTTTGTTGTTTTAAATAAATACCCCTACAACAATGGTCATATAATGGTTGCCCCCTATAAACATACTGATAATCTTAGTGATTTAACTAAAGAAGAGTATACAGAGATTATGAAAAATATAATTTTAGGCGTAGAAGTCATTAAAGAGGCATATAATCCTCAAGGATTTAATATTGGTATGAATTTAGGATCAATTGCAGGGGCTGGTGTTGTAGATCATTTACATTGGCATATAGTTCCAAGGTGGGGAGGGGATACAAATTTTATGCCTGTGATTTCTGGTACAAAAGTTTTACACGAAATTTTAACAGAGACTTTTGAGAGAATCTATCCAATATTTGAAAAAATAAAAAAATTATCTTGAACCTATAAATAATTTATCTTTTTGATTGTTATGGAAAGGCTCGAAGAAAAAATAACCCCAATGATGCAACAGTACCTTTCTATTAAAGAGAGGTATAAAGATGCTTTTCTTTTCTTTAGAGTAGGTGATTTTTACGAGCTCTTTTATGATGACGCTATTAAGGCTTCATCAATATTAAACATTGCTTTGACAAGTAGGAACAAAGGAGAGAAAGATTCTGTTCCTCTTTGTGGTGTGCCCTATCATTCTGTAGATTTTTATTTAAATAAGCTTATACAAGCAGGATATAAGATAGTTTTGTGTGATCAGGTCGAAGACCCAAAGACTGCAAAGGGTGTGGTTAAACGAGAAGTGGTAAAAGTAATAACTCCAGGGACTGTAATTGATCTTGATATATTGGACCCTAAAAAAAATAATTTCATAGCAGCAGTTTATTTTGAAGAGAATATTATTCATGTAGCCTTTGCAGATGCATCGTGTAGTAAAGTTCAATATTATTTTACTAACAACTTAAAGAGAGATCTTTTTGAAAGATTTAACATTAGTGAACTAATTGTTTGTGATAAAGATAGAGAAAAAATACTCAATGGCAATTATGAGATATCTTTTTTAGTAAGTGTAGTTGAATCAAAGGATTTTGTATGTTTTATAAAAGAGAATATAAAAAATTATGCTTTACCGTTATTAGAATATTATTTAAAAGATGTTGCATTAATAAAATCTGTCAATTTTGAAGGCGCCCAAGAGTTTATTTTGAAAAAATACATGTTTATAGATGAAAATGCCCAAAGAGATTTGGAGATTTTTCAACCAATTTTAGATACAAAAAATCAATTTACACTTCTATCTGTTATGGACAACACAATAACACCTATGGGGGGTCGGCTATTAAGAAATTACCTTGCCTTTCCTCTCATTAATATTGATGAAATAAATGAGAGATTGGATTTAGTTGAAGCCCTAATAAGAAAATCCTATCTTATTGATCCTCTGAAGCAGATATTAAAGAAAATTTCAGATTTAGAAAGAATTTTGACAAATTTAGAATCCTACAATCCCCTTCCTCGAAACCTAATTGGTTTAGTAAATAGTTTAAAACAAGCTAAAGAAATTAATTTAATAATAAAAGAGATACCTGAGTTTAAAGATAGTTTTCAAACTCCAGATCTATCTCACGTGACCTCAACTATCGAGAATGCAATTGTTGAAAATCCACCGACAAATATTAGAGATGGTGGTGTAATTAAAGATGGATTTTCAAAGGAGTTAGATGAATTAAGGGAAATATTGAAAAGCGGGACAAAGTTCATAATTGAATATGAGAAAAAAGAAAGGGATAAAACAGGTATAGCCTCTTTAAAAGTAAGGTTTAATAAAGTATTTGGATATTATATTGAGGTTACTAAGTCAAATTTAAGCAACGTTCCAGATTATTACCAGAGGAAACAAACGCTTGTTAATGCAGAAAGATTTATAACAGAGGAATTAAAAGAGTTAGAGGATAAAGTTTTATCTGCATCAGAAAAGTCAAAGCAGTTAGAAATCCATATATTCTCTGAACTCATAAAGGAGGTTTTGAAATACAAAGAAGATATTAAAAGAACTTCAGATTTGATAGCAAAGCTTGATGTTATAATTAACTTTGCTAATAACGCTATTAGCTATAATTACGTAAGGCCACATTTTAGTTTAGATGGTAACTTTAAAGTGAATGAAGGAAGACATCCCTTTGTGGAAAGAGCAATAGATAACTTTGTTCCTAACGATACAATGTTAGATAAAAATAATAATATTATGCTTATAACTGGTCCTAATATGGCTGGTAAATCAACATACATGAGGCAGGTTGCATTAATTTCAATAATGGCACAAACCGGAGCCTTTGTTCCAGCTAAGTATGCTCAATTACCTATTATCGAACAAATTTTTACGCGAATTGGGACATCTGATTTTTTGGCTTCAGGTAAGAGTACTTTTATGGTAGAGATGTTAGAGACAGCGAGGATTTTAAAGGAATCAAATGAGAGAAGTCTTGTAATTCTTGATGAAGTGGGTAGAGGTACAAGTACTTACGATGGTATGGCTATTGCTTGGTCAGTACTTGAATATCTTGCTATGTATGAAAAAAAGCCATATGTACTATTTTCAACGCATTATCATGAATTAACCGAGCTTTCCTTGACATTTAAGAATATTAAAAATTATAATGTTTCTGTAAGAGAGTGGAAAGGAGAAATAGTTTTTTTACATAAGTTACAGGAAGGTGTAGCTAATAGAAGTTATGGAATTCATGTTGCAAAATTAGCTGGACTGCCAGAGTCAGTAATACAAAGGGCGCAAAAAATATTAGAAGAATTAGAAGAAGAGCTTGTTAAAGATCCAAATAGAAGAAAAAGTATGAAAAAAGAAGATAAAATTCAACTTTCTCTCTTTTCACCCCTTGAGAAAAAGGTTTTTGATGAAATTAAAGAGAGCGATTTAAACAATATGACTCCACTCATGGCTTTTGATTTATTGAGAAAACTAAAAGGTATGATAGAGGATTGATGAAGTTAATTTATAAGTTATTAAAATTATTGTTGAACCAAAGAGCAGTAAAAGAAGATAACGAGACATTAAATATAATTTTAAACAGAAAAAGTTGTAGGAGATTTTCAAAAAAAAAAGTAAGTAAAGAAATTTTAGAGAAAATTCTTTTAGCAGGTGCAAGTACTCCCTCTACTGTTAATCTTCAAACTTGGAGTTTCTTTCCCTTTGACTATGATGAATGGTACCAAAAGTTTGGTAATCCCATACCTTTTGGTGCACAGGCTGCAATTATTGTATGTGCTGATTTAAAAAGGCTTGAGGTAATTGATCCTGTTTTTAAAAAATTTCCATATTGTTTTTATACCTTAGCAGTTATGAATGCATCTCTATCGGCAATGAATATGACATTAGCAATAGAGGGATTTGGTCTTAAATCGATTATGTTGTCTCAAACTGGCAGGACGGGCTTCATGGACTATGAATATATTAAGGAAAAATTATCCTTACCTTCTCTTGTCTTTCCATTAACCACTATAGCTTTTGGTTTTCCTGAAAACGAATTATTATTTTCTCCACCTAAATTGGATAAAGAGGTTATAATACATAGAGATGGTAAATATACATTAAGGGAAGAAGAAACTATAGCATGGTTAAAAGATATGGATTTTGCATGTAATCTTGCTGAAGGGGAGAAGATAACTGAAAAATTTAAAAACTATCTGAAGATGTTGCCAAAAGCCGAGGAGGAACTGGCTAATGCCTTTAAAAAAATATCAGATTAGCTTGATTTTTATAATTCTTGCTATTTTCGTTCTGACAGGGGCAAAGCCAGCAAAAAGGGCAAAGAAAGTTGAGTCACCTTTTGAGAGGCTTAAAAGAGAGTATATAACCTACAAACATACTGAAAGTGAGTTTAAAGAATCAAAATTAAAGGAGTTTTATTCTAAGTTTCAACAGATTTCAGAAAACGGTGGAGATAAGGATAAGTTGCCTGCTCAATATTTTTGTGCCGATGTAATGGAAAAACTTTTTGAGGTCACTGGTAGTGAACACTATTTGGAAAAAGCTATTGATATTTATAAGAAAATTTCTTTAAATAATAATAGTTTTGGTATCGCAGCAAGAAAAAAGATTGAACTTTATGGTGGATATAAAAAGAATAAGACTGCAAATACTGTTGAAAATAATCAAAGTTTAAAAAACACTGACTTACAATCTACTTTTATTAAACTATTATCGGTTAAGCAGGAATCCTCTGATAATTATACAAGAGTTATTCTTGAACTAAGCAATAATGCCACCTATGAACATAAATTTTTGAGAGAAGATCCTGAAGCAAATAAACCAAAGAGGATAGTAGTTGATATACAAAATGCTATTTTAGGTGATGGTATCTCACAAAATATTCCTGTTTCAGACAAGTTTGTTGACAAAATTAGGATAGGCCAGTTTACTAAAGATATAGCAAGAATAGTGATTGACATTGTTAGGCTGGAAAGTTATAAAGTTTATGTTATAGACAATCCTACAAGAATTGTTATTGATATATATGGTGAAGAGATAAAAAAAAGTATAAAGAATGAAATTAATAATGCAAATCTTGCAATAAATTCAAAAAATTATAATCTTACAGTTAGTAAAATTGTTCTTGATCCTGGGCATGGTGGACATGATCCTGGTGCAATTGGTTATAATGGATTGAAGGAAAAAGATGTTGTTCTTGATATAGCTCTTAAAGTTGGTAATTTAATTAAAAATTATTTTCCTGAAATAGAAGTAATTTACACAAGAGATGATGACTATTACTTAGCCCTTGATGAAAGAACAAAAATTGCGAATTCAAAGAAGGCCGATTTATTTGTTTCTATTCATGCAAACGCAAGTAAAAACAAAGTAGCAAGAGGTATTGAAACATATTTTTTGGATTTTACTAAAGAAGAGAGGGCAAAAGAGGTTGCTGCAAGAGAAAATGCAACCACTTTACAGGGGGTTGATGAAGTTCAAGCAATTTTAAGAGATCTAATTGTAAGTTCTAAGTATAATGAATCTACTTTGTTGGCTTCTCTGATTCAAAAAAGCTTGGTGGATACATTATCAAATGTAAATGGTGAAATTAATAATTTAGGGGTTAAGCAGGGCCCATTTTATGTTTTAATTGGTGCTGCTATGCCAAGTGTTCTTGTTGAAACCTCTTTCATAACTAATGAAAAGGAAGGTTCTTTGCTTGCCACAAATGATTATAGGAATTATATAGCTAAAGGTATTTTTGATGGGATAAAGGATTACATAATGAAAACAGCGACAGTGAAAGATAATGGTGAAAGAAAAATCGTTGCGCGATAGAATTAAATCATTAAATGAAAATCAAAAACAGTTATTTTTGAAATTCAAAAATCCACAACTCATTTTTGTCAAAAGGACAGATTTCTTTAATGAATTAATCTTTAGATTGTTTAGAAAACTACCAAACTTTGATTTAATAGAAAAAAAAGTATTTCTATGTGCTGTCGGGGGATTTGGTAGAAATGAGCTATACCCTAAATCAGACATTGACGTTTTTATAGTTTATAAAAATATAAGAGAGAAAGAGTTGACCCCTATAATCCAAGAAGTATTTCTTCCTATTATTGATTGTGGAATAGAAGTTAGCTATATATTCAAGGAGTGGAATGAATTACCAAATTTAGAAACAGAACTTACCACAATTACATCTTTATTAAACATTAGATATATTGCGGGGAATTATTTTCTTTATGAAAATTGGTTAAACAATTTTCGTTCTTTTTTATTTAAAAATAGAAAAACATATAAAAATCTAAAAATTGAAGAATACCAACTTAGGTATAAAAAATACAATCAATCGCCCTATATTCTTGAACCAAATATTAAGGAAGGGATTGGTGGATTAAGGGAGTTTCATTATATTAAATGGTTGGCTCAAGTTATCATTGGAATTCGAGATTTAGAATATTTATATAATGCTGGACTGATAGAAAAATATGAACATAAAATGTTGAAAGAGGCATATAAATTTCTTTCAACAATAAGATGTTATATACATTTCTTTGAAACAGGCAGAAAAGAGATATTGACTTTTCAATTACAAGAACATATTGCACAGTTTTTAGGTTATCAAGGTGAGGATGTATATGAAAAGATAGAAAAATTTATGGGAGATTATTATAGATATACCCATGAAGTTTTTATGATTTCGAAAAAGCTTTTCCATAATTACGAACTTCTTTTGAAAAGGCCTAAAAATTTTATAAGAAAAGAAATAGATAGAGGCATATCGATAGAGGGTTTTGGGGAGGGTGAAATTTGCGTATATGAAAGAGAAGTAGAAGAAAATCCACGCATTCTATTGAAGGCATTTTATTATTCAAGAAGGTTGAAAAAAAGCATTTCTTTTAAGACGATGAATTTAATAAAAAAACTTTCAAATAAACTGAGTATTTATATCTGGGATGATGAGATGAAGAACTTATTTATGGATATACTTTCCCCTGGTAGCACT
Source organism: Pseudomonadota bacterium (assembly GCA_026418415.1). Classification (GTDB taxonomy): domain Bacteria; phylum CALINM01; class CALINM01; order CALINM01; family CALINM01; genus CALINM01. The sequence continues at coordinate 82,351 of JAOABK010000002.1, forward strand.
GAAGACTTTAACACAATAATGCAAATGTATGAATCCGACTTTTTAAAAATCATCATACCTGAGTTTAGTGATATCTACCATAAAATGCAATTTGATGCTTATCATATTTATACGATTGATGTACATTCTCTCATGACAGCAAAAAAGATTTGGGATTTTTTTGAAGTAAATTATTTCGAGATTAGGGAAAAAATTAAGAATCCTTGGCTTCTTGTTCTATCTGCTTTACTTCACGACATTGGAAAAGGCGTGGGAAAGAGCCATGCTGAAGTAGGAGCAAAGATTGTAGAACAGATATCGGTAAAGATGGGATTATCCAATGAAGATGCAGAGTTGTTAAAATTTCTTGTTAGAAAACATCTTTTAATGTCTTGGATTGCAAGACATAGAGATATATCTGATATCATCTTTTTAAAGAAAGTTTTTACTGAAGAGATAAGAAATGTAGAATATTTGAACTACTTGTTTTTTTTAACTGTAGCTGATGCTATGAGTGTAGGTGAAGGGGCTTGGAGTTCGTGGAAAGAGAATTTATATACAACACTTTATAATAACTTTGTATCAACTTCCAAGAGTATTTCTGTGGCTCTAAAAGATTTCATAGAAGATAGTGTTTTATATAAAGTGGAAATATTGAAAGGTCAGTTAAAAAAAGCAGGAAAAGAATATTTAACCAATTTAATAAGTGTTTTACCAAAAAATTATATATTAACGAACGATATCAAAACAATTATCAGAGATTTAGAAATAGATTACAAATTTTTAAATTCCAATGAAGATTTTATATTAGAAATATTAAATAGGCCAAACGAAAGAGTATCAGAGATAATAATTGCAACAAAAGATTCTCAAGGACTTTTTTCCCAGTTAGCCGGAGCTTTCACTTACGTGGGGTTTAATATTTTAAGTGCTACTATAAATACAAGAAACAATGGCAATATACTTGACATATTTTTGGTTGATATGGGAAGACATGATATTGAGATTGATACCCATCTTTTTGATAAGTTAAGAGATGTGTTATCTAAAATTATAAAAGAGGGTGAGAAAATTGACGAATTAGTTATTAATAAAGCAAAGAAATACCATAAGAAAAGTGTATTTAAAGAAAAGAATGAAGTTGTTTTTGATAACAAAAGCTCTGATGAATATACAATCATAGATGTTTTTGCGAATGATCATATGGGATTATTATTTGAGATAACAAGAACATTAAACATGTTGTCTTTAAATATATACTTTTCAAAGATTTCAACATATGGTGAACGAGCTGTTGATGTTTTTTATGTAAAAAAAGATGGGAAAAAATTAGATAATGCTGAAATGGATTATGTGAGAAATCAAATACTTAGAGCAATTTCTCATTGATACTTTTGTAGCACTTTTTTTAATTTATTCTCTATTTTTTCCCTGTAAATATAGAAAAATCCAATTATAATAAGAACAACTACCGCTAAGGTTATAAAGGTTTTATAATGTTCATGTCTAATGAGGCTTCCACCAATGGATAATAAAAAAGTGCTCATAATTCTTCCAAAAGTTGAAATTATTATGAATACCCTGGGTGTCATTTTACTTAATCCAAGAATATAACATAAATAATCTTTAGGAAAACCAGGCATAAGGAATAAAAATGCTGAAATCGAAGTCCCTTTATGGGTCATAAGATAATCAAAACGTTTTAGATATTCTTGTTTTACGAAAAAAAGAACTAAGGGTCTTCCAAAAACTCTTGCTAAATAAAAAGCTATTATTGAGCCTAATGTTAAACCAATTGTTGAATATATTGTACCAAGAAGAGTTCCGAAAAGATAACCACCTATAAATCCAGTAACTTCACCGGGGACAAAGGCTATAATCACCTGTATAATCTGAAGTAAGATAAAAATGAAGACCGAAAGCGTTTTGAAAGAATTTACAAATGCTATAAGCTTATTTTGATCGGTTACTATTGAGAGGATATTATATTTAATTGTAAAGAATATCGAAAAAACAAGAATAGAGAGTAATAATATAGCCTTTATTAGTATCTTTTTTTGCATTAATTTATTAAATTTTAAGGAAGTGCAAATCCTTTTACAAGTTTTTTATTTAGTAGAATCGTTAAAATTTTTAAATTATAATTTCTTTATGCATCAATATATAGATGCCTTTTTACAGCAACTTATGGTAATTAGGGGATTGTCACAAAAAACAGTCGAATCCTATGCAAATGATTTAAGGAATTTTTGTAATTTCTTGGAAAGGGAGGGCAGAAAAGATATCATTCCCAATACTGAAGATTTTTTAAAGTTTTTTGAAAAACTTCAACAAGAGGGTAAGGAGACAACCTCAATTGTTAGAAATATGGTATCTTTAAGACAGTTTACGAAATATTTAACAAAAGAGGGTGTAATAGATAGAGATCCGCTTTTTAATATAACCCTACCAAAACTTAGAAGATCCTTGCCCGATGTTCTTACTGAAGAAGAAGTTGAGTCACTAATAAAAATTCCTAAAACTGAAACGAGGAAGGGGCTTAGAGATAGAGTAATTCTCGAACTTCTTTATGCCACTGGAATGAGAGTTTCAGAATTAGTGACTTTAAAATTAATACAATTGAATATTCAAGTTGGTTTTGTTATTGTTAAAGGCAAAGGAAATAAAGAAAGAGTTATTCCTTTGGGTGAAGAAGCGATGTATTGGTTAAAAAAGTATATGGAAAGCAACCATCTGAAAGATTTTGTATTTCCAGGCAAAAAGGGGAGGCATATAACTCGTCAATATGTTTGGAAATTAATTAAGGAATGTGCTATAAAGGCAAATATAAAATCAATTAGTCCCCATTCTCTCAGACATTCTTTTGCTACCCATTTGTTATTAAGGGGTGCAGATTTGCATTCAGTCCAGTTGATGTTAGGACATTCTGATATTTCAACTACTGAAATATATACTCACCTTACTAAAGAGCATCTAAAATCTGTATACTATAAGTATCATCCAAGGGCAAGGTAGTTTGTATGGAAATTATTGTAACTCATGCTAATGCAGATTTTGATGGTATTGGTGCGATGATTGGTGTAAAAAAACTCTATCCCGATGCTTTGTTGGTTTTTTTGGGCTCTCAAGAAGAGGCGGTTAATAGAGTAGTCGAGGAATTTAGCGAAAAAACAACCGATAGATTTTATAAGATCAGGGATTTGAAAATAGAACATTTAAAAAAAGTAATACTTGTAGATACCAGATCACCAAAAAGGTTAGGAGGAATAGAGGAATATATTGAAAAGTTTAAGCCGGAGATACATATATTTGATCATCATGCATTTCAAAACGGTGATTATAAAGGAGATAAGGAATTTTACAAGGAAGTGGGTTCGACTGTAACAATTATATGTGAAATTCTTGAAAAATCTAAAATTCAAATTTCTCCTTATGAAGCAACGATAATGATGGCTGGTATATATGAAGATACAGGAATGCTTACATATTCTTCTACAACTTCTAATGATTACAAAGCTTGTGCCTGGTTATTGAGGCAAGGAGCAAAGTTAGAAAAAGTTAGAGAACTCATTTCAAAAGAGGCTTCAAGATTACAGATTGGTTTGCTTAACGATATGCTTAACGATCTAAGAATATACAATATTTATGGTCATGATATTGGAATTACAATCGCCTCATCAGAAGAGTTTATTGGTGATTTTGCTGTTTTGGTACAAAAGGTTAAGGATATTGAAAATTTACCTGCTATATTTGGAATTGGCAGGTTTGGGGATAGAATTTTTGTTTCAGCACGTAGTAGAATCCCTGAAGTAAATGTTGGTGAGATACTTTCAATTTTTGGTGGTGGAGGACATGCTTATGCAGCTTCTGCAACGGTTAGAGATTTAACAGTTTTTCAAGTCCAAGAACTTATTCTGGAAGAATTGAAAAAGAGGATAGAAAAACCAAAAGTTGCGAGAGATATAATGTCAATGCCAGTTAAATATGTAACCCCCGATGAATCAATAGATGAAGTAAAAGAGATCCTGACCAAATATAATATAAATATGGTTCCAGTTTGTGAGAAGTCAAAAAACGGCAAGGCTAAGATAATAGGGTTAATTTCAAGACAGAATGTTGAAAAAGCAGCTTTCCATGGGTTTGAGAAACTTCCTGTTAAAAATTTTATGACCACAGAGTTTTATAGTATAAGACCGGATTCTGATATAAATGAGATTAGAGAGCTAATCTTCAGAGGAAGACAGAGATTACTGCCAGTAGTGAATGAGGAAGGAGAACCTTTAGGAGTTATTACTAGGACTGATTTTTTAAGAATTATTCAAGATGAATCAATCCATGAAGAAGAAGTTGGTGAGAGAAAAGGAGAATTTAATAAAAATCTAAAATATTTAATCGAAACTTTATTTGATAAAGAAACACAGGAAAGACTAATTAAGATTGGAGAGATTGCAGAAAGTTATGGATACAATGCATTTATAGTAGGTGGTGTTGTCAGGGATTTAATATTAAGAAAGCCAAATTATGATATTGATGTAGTTATAGAAGGTGATTGTCACAAAATGGTTCAGACATTAAGCAAGCTTTTAAAAACCAAGGTCGTTGAACATAGAAAATTTGGTACTGCAACACTAATTTTTGATGATGGCAAAAAAATTGATTTAGCTACAGCAAGGATAGAGTATTATCCATCTCCTGCAAGCCTTCCAACTGTTGAATGGGGGTCTTTAAAATTAGACCTTTACAGGCGCGATTTTACAATTAATACTTTAGCAGTGAAACTGAATCCTGGAAGTTTTGGTAATCTAATAGATTACTTTGGAGGCTTGAGAGATATAAAAGATGGAATAATTAGAGTAATTCATAATTTGAGCTTTGTTGAAGACCCAACAAGGGTTTTTCGTGCCCTTCGATTTGAAGCAAGATTTAATTTTAAAATCAGTAAACATACCTTTTATTTAATTAAAAATGCTATTAAAATGAACGTTTTTAATCTAATAAAAGGACCAAGAATACTTAATGAAATTGAATTGATATTTCAAGAAGAAGAAATAATTAAAATTATGGATAGAATTGATGAGTTAGATTTAATGAAATACATTGTCCCAAAGGTTAATTGGAAAGAACAAAAAAAATTATTTATAAGGGCTAAGGAGCTAATTAGGTGGTATGAATTATTATATACAGGGATTAATCTGGACAAATCTCTTATATATTTTCTCTGTCTATTTGATAACTTAGATCTAAATGAAGCAAGTTCTGTAATCAAGGATTTAGGTATGAGGGGTAGTATTTCGAAAGTCCTTTTAGATTATAAAAAGAAAGAAGGTATGTTTTTAAATTCCATAAATAATCTAAAAGAGGAGTATGAAATCTATTTTTTACTAAAAGATTTGCAAGTTGAATTGAGTCTATACCTTATGGCTAAGATTGATGATGAAAGAATAAAGAGGATTTTTTCTCTTTACTTTACTGATTTTTCTAAAGAGAAGGTTTCTATAAATGGTGAAGATTTAAAAAAATTAGGATATAACCCTTCTCCTGTTTTTACAAAAATTTTTAATGGATTAATGATAGAAAGATTAAAAGGCAATATAAAGACTAAAGAGCAAGAGATTGAATGGGTTAAAAAACATTTTCCATTACAAAATATTTAAAAAATTTGTAAAATAAAAGGAGGAAAAATGAGAAAATATTTTACCGCTCTTTTTTTCGTTTTAATTACCTATAGTACATCCTTTGCTATTGATGACATCAAATTTTCTTTTGGCATGACCCAGTCAATGTTCAGAGATTTTTCAAAAGAAATGGGACTTGCTTTATCTTATAAGAATCTTATACCTGCTGAACCTTTGGGAATTACTGGTTTTGATGTTGGGTTTGAGGTAAATGCTATAGAAATAAGTGATGGTGCATGGAAAAATGCGATAAAGGACAAAAATGTACCATCTTATCTTGTTGTTCCTAAAATAAGAATAATAAAGGGGCTACCATTAGGCATTGATGTAGGTGCTTTTTACTCTCAAGTTCCAGATTCAAATATTAAAATATATGGTGGTGAGTTAAAATATTCAATTTTAGAAGGTGGTGTTGCCACTCCAGCTTTAGCAATAAGAGGGACATATACACAGTTAGAAGGTGTTAGTGAGTTAGGTTTTAAAACCTACGGATTGGATGCAATAATAAGCAAAGGGTTTTTCATGATAACGCCATATGGTGGGGTAGGATTAAATAGATTTGAAAGTACCCCTAAAGGATTTGCATCTGCTGTGTTTCCTACTGGGTTGGGATTAAAAGATGAAAAAAAGACATATTATAAAGCTTTTGTTGGAGCAAGGGTAACTCTTGTTTTATTGTCCTTAACCGGAGAAGTTGAGTTTAATGAATTTAAACCGGTTTATTCAATTAAAGGAGCAATTACTTTTTAGTCTAAAAAAGTTAAAGGAGCTGTGCCATGATAATTCAATGTGATGAATGTAAGGCAAAATTTAAATTAGATGATTCAAAATTAAAACCAGAGGGTGTTAAGGTAAAATGTAAAAAGTGTAGCCACGTATTTTTTGTCTATCCAGAAAGAGAACCTGTGAAAGAAGATAACTTGTTTGAGGCAACTTCACAATCTGAAGATTCAAAAACTAAAGAAAGTATACAAGAAGAGTTATCTCATGATTGGAATACCGATATTTTTACGCAAAAACCTACATTTGAAAAAGAAGAAGAAAAACAGGAAGGTGGTTTTACTTGGGAAAGCTTTTCTCAAGATTTTGGCTTAGGGAAAGGAGAAACGGAGCCATCGCCAAAAATTGAAGAAGAAATTAAAACTGAAGAAGAAAGGATTGATTTAGAGGAAAGCTTTAAGGAAGAGAATAAAGAAAATACTTTAAAAGATCAAGAACAGAAAGAATTTTCATTAGAGGGTATTGTATCAGATTTCCCAAAAGAAGAAGAATTCAAGGAACAGGATAGGTTTGAATTTGAGGCTTCTGTGACAAAGGAGCAAAAAGAAGAAGATATTACATCATCCTCTTTGGAACAAAGTTTATTAGGGGAAGGGAGTGAATTTACCTTTGAGGAAAGGAAAGAAGAGGTAACTAAACAGGAAGAAGGTTTTAATTTTATATTTGAAGAACCAAAAGAAATTGGTGAGGACATTTCAGCTCCAAAAAAATTCGAAGATCTAATAAGTCCAACTCAGGGAGAAGAAAAGATTGAAGAAATAGAAAGTGAAAAGGAAGTGCCTTTACAACCAGAGGATTTTTTAGTGCAGACACCCAAGAAATTTAATCTTATGAGTATTTTAATCAGCATTCTCATAGTTATTGTGATTGGTGGTGGGGGTACAGGTTTTATGTGGTGGCAGAAAGTAAAAATGATGGAAAGTATGGGAAGTTTTGGAATTACAAATGTTAAAAGCGCAATTAAAGAAGCTAAAGATCCTGCTCAAATTTTTGTAGTAACAGGTAAGATTAAAAACGAATTTAATGTGCCTAAAAGCTTTTTGAAAGTTAAATGTACTGTTTATGGAAAAAATAATGCCAAATTAGCTGAAAAAACTGTATTTGCAGGGAATGTGTTTACCGATGCGGAACTTAAGGAGTTAACGTTTGCTGAGATTGATAAAGGTTTAAATAACAAGATGGGGAAATCCATGATAAATGTTGATGTACCTCCAGGTAAGCTTTTAGATTTTATGATTGTTTTTGACAATATACCTCCTGATGCAATTTCAATCGAGGTTGAAGGAGCATAGATGCACAGAATTCTTGAAAAAATATATTATGAAGTTAGAGCACCAAAGATTGATTTTAAAGATATAGGCGGTTTATTTGATGTTAAAAAGAAGGTTGATGAGTTAATAGTCTTTCCTATTACAAAGAGAAAAGAACTATTAGATATGGGACTTGAGTTGCCAAAAGGGGTAATACTATGGGGGCCTCTTGGTGTTGGTATGACAATGCTTGCTGAAGCTGCAGCTTATAGGGCAGGAGTTACTTTTGTTTATGTTTCTGGACAGGAGGTTTTAAATAAAAAAGATGCTTTAAGAGAAGCAATTGATACTGCAATTTCTGAAGCGCCATGTGTCCTATACATATCCGATTGTGATTGGATTGTACCAAGACCTAATTGTAATTATGAGTGGGGACATGGAAATCTAAGAGGTAAACCACCAACCTTTAGCGATGATGAATTTCGCCTTTTTTTTATCAGTGAAATTGATAGAGTCCAGCAATATGATGAGGTTAGGTTAATTGGAGGATGTTATCGAATAGATGTGGTTGATCAATCAATAATTAAGGAAAAGAAAAGATTTAATAGGAAAATTTATATACATCCACCGTATATAGAAGATAGGATAGATATGTTAAGAATCTATCTTAGCAAAATTAGAAACTTAGGTAAGGATGTAAATATAGAGGAATTAGCAAGATTAACTGAAGGTTATGTAGGCTGGGATATAGAAAGTCTTTATAAAAAAGCCTCTCTCTTTGCAGTAATGGATGGAAAGGATGTTGTAGACAGAGAATCTTTTATAAAAGCTTTAAAGGATATAAAACCCTGGCTAACAAAAGATATGATAGAAGGATATGAAAAACTTTATCAACTTGATTGTCCCCATCATTATACTTTTTAGTTATGAAAGAGATTAAGAAACTCATAAATTTTCATGGACATAAGTGTCCAATGTCAACTATCGGGTATAAAGCAGGTTTACTGGCAAAAAAATTGCTTAAATTAAAACGGAATGAGCATAAAAATGCCTATGCATATGTATATTATAAAAGTTGTGCCATTGATGGTATTCAGATTGCCTTTCCAGCTACATTTGGTAACAACAATATAGAAGTCTATAATGAGCAAAAGATGATTTTTCAATTTGAAAATAAAAACACAAACACAAAGGTAGAGATAAAATTTTCAAATAGGCTTCAGGAAAAGTTGGAAAATTATGCGAATATTAGATCAAAAGCTGAGAGGGAAGATTCGTATTTAAAATTACAGAAAAAGGTTTACAAAGAGTTATATGATTTTGTTTTAAAAACTAATCCAGTAGATTTATTTATTGTTAGGTTTTTGTAATATATGGAAATTTTAAATACGATCTTTCAAGTCTTTATAACAGAATTAAAAAAGATGTGGTTTTTTACTTTGCTAAGCATACTTATTGCTGCATTGATTAAAACCTATCAATGGGATTTAAAAATCAGGATGCTTCTTCAAAAAAAAATTAAAACAGGAATTTTTTTTGCCACCTTTGTGGGAATGGCTTCTCCCCTTTGTTCCTGTGGAATATTGCCAATAGCAATTTCCCTTGCTGCTGCAGGTGTGCCTCTCCCACCTTTAGTTTCACTTCTTTTTACTTCACCTGTAATGGGACCAGAGGCTCTTGTTATAACCTATGGTGGTTTGGGGTTTGATTTTGCAATGGGAAAGCTCATTTTTTCTTTGTTTTTTGGTTTACTTATGGGGTTTTGTTTTTTGTTATTGCAGAAGTTTAAATATTATGATGAGAGCAGTATAAGAATAGTTCCAGTATATAATGAAAGGGGCGAACTTAAATCTTCATTTGAAATAGCTTGTGAGAATAAAATTAGAATAAAAACCATGACAGTTTTTCCAAGGGATAGTAAATTTAGGTTTTTTCTTGATAGATTTATAGATATGGGATTATTTATTGGATCTTTAACACTTCTTGCTATTCTACTTGAAGCATTTATGTACGCCTTAGTTCCCCAGAGCATTCTTAAAGAGGTCTTAAGTTACCATGGAATTTCCGCTTTTTTTATAACTGCTTTTTTTGGTTTGTTAATTCCATTGAATCAAATTGCAGCAGTGCCAATTATAAAGGGGCTTACAAATTTAGGCATGCCTTTATCACTTGGTATGGTGTTGATGTTTTCAGGAGCGGTAACAAGTATTCCTTCTATGATAGTTTTATACAAAATTTTTAAACCAAGGGTTTTAATATTATTTTTGTTGCTCTGTCTAATTTTTTCGATGTTAACAGGAATTATATACAATTTTTTTGTCATTTGACGTAGTTTTGTTAGGTAAAGGTATATAAAAATTGAAAATGTTAAAAGGCATGTTTTTTGCAAAGTAATTATTATTGACATTTAATTTTTAAAGCAAATATAATTAAAGAAACTCTAATTTTAAGGAGTTAACTATGAAAAAAGTTTTTTTAATCTTTTGCATCAGTTTATTGATGCCAGTTTTAACAGTATCAGCAAAAAATGTTAGTTTTAAGGATGTTTCAGAAAAAGCGGGAGTAGCCTTCAAAGGAAATGGTAAAGGGGTAGCAGTAGCAGATTACAACAATGATGGTTATTTAGATATCTTAATTTCTAACAAAGGCGGTGGTTTAAGGTTGTATAAAAACAATGGTAATGGCACATTTACTGATGTTACAGTGGAAGTTGGTTTAGATGATGCAGGTTACTGTCTTGGGGCTGTTTTTGGCGATATAGATAATGACGGCTGGGTTGATCTTTATGTCCCCAAAGGTGGAGTCTATGAGATTGAAACAAACCGTTTATTTAAGAATGTGAATGGAAAGTTTGTTGATATTACAGAGAAGGCTGGTGTAGCGGGTATTGTTGATGGCAAACCAGCTTTTAGTTATGGTGCAGCGATGGCTGATTATGATAAAGATGGCTTTTTAGATATTTACGTAGCTAATTATGGTCCTGGCACTAGAAATATATTATATAGAAATAATGGAAATGGTACTTTTACAGATGTTACAGATAAAGCGGGTGTTGCTAATAGAGGATGGAGCTGGAGTGCTACATGGGCAGATGTAAATGGTGATGGCTATCCTGATTTATATGTTTGTAATGGTAGGTATCCAGCGGGAGAGCCAAATAGACTATATATAAATAAAGGCAATGGGACTTTTGAAGACTTGGCGGTAAAAGCAGGTGTTGCAGATGAAGGATGGACATTAGGTGCAGCATTTGCAGATGTCAATAACGATGGATACCTTGACCTTTATACTTCAAATTATATTGGTGATAATAATCTTTATATAAATGATGGCAAAGGGAATTTTAAAAAGGTTACCTCAAATATAAAGGGTGCTCCAAAGGATCATTGGGGTAAAGGACCTTCTTTTGGTGATGTAAACAATGATGGATGGCTCGATCTTTATGAGGGTGATTGTAAATTAGCAAATCAGCTCTATATAAATAAGGGTAATGGCAAGTTTGAAAATATTGCACAATCAGTTCCTGTAATTAAGTGTGAAACAGTAAGGACTAAAGGAACAGTCTTTGCTGATTTCAATAACGATGGTCAGTTGGATTTATATGTGGTCAACTGGGGTGCTGCAAACAAATTATTTTTGAATGAAGCTAAGAATTCAGATTGGTTAGAAATAAAGTTAGTTGGTAATGGAAAGAGTAATAAAGATGCCATAGGAGCTAAGATTTATGTTTATGATAAAAAGGGGAAACTAATGGGATTTCGTGAGGTTGTAACCGCATCTGGTTTCTGTTCCCAACCACCAAAGGTACAGCATTTTGGTCTATCAGCTAAGGATACTTATGATGTAAAGGTTATTTTCCCATCTGGTAAAGAGGTTGTAAAGAAAGATGTAAAAACCGCTCAAATATTGACAATTTCGGAATAATTCTTATTTTTAAAAGTAGATAAAAAGGGAAGCCTGATTTTATAGGGCTTCCCTTTTTTTTGGCTTGTTTTTTGATTAATAGATGAAATATGAAAGGATTAATTTTTTTATTTTTAATATTTTTTTCCAATTTCGAAGCACTTGCTTTTAACATTAATGTTAATTTACATTACGAAAACACTAAACTTTTAAAAGATGTTAGGGTTTGTTTTTGGGAAAAAAAATCTCTGATTTATAGTGATAAGCCCTCTTTTTGTGTAAGTTCTGACGAAAAGGGTAATGCTGATATAGATTTGCCTTCGGGAGAATACTATGTTTTTGCAGAAAAAAAGCTTGCAAATAAATATTTGTTTGGCTTTTACGGTTTAAATCCTTTGAATGTATCGAAAAGTAAAATTTTAAATATAAATTTAATAGATTATCCAGATGTATTTATAAAAAAAACAAAATTTAGAGGCATAAAAGGGAAAGTTTTATATAAAGGTCAACCAATCAGGGAGGCTGAAGTACTTGTATATATTGATACAAGTACTGAATTTAAGGGCCCTCCTTTTCAATATGCTAAGTCAGATGAAAAAGGTGAGTTTAATATACCTCTCGAAGAAGGCAGTTATTATCTATTTGTAAAAAAGAAAAGAGAGCCCTTTGGACCACCAAAAGTAGGTGACCTTGTAGCCTTTTTCCCGCAATTTCCAATAATTATAAAGGGAAAGGAAGGTTATGAATTAAGCATTGAGATGATGAAGGTTTCTGAGAAGATTTCTCAATCATTTAATAAATTGATAAGGATTTATGGTAATGTAAAAGATAAAAAGGGAGCTTATTTAAAGAATGTTTATGTAGTGGCTTATAATACTTCTGAAACTCTTGGTAAACCTAAGTATATCTCTTCTTTGACAGATCAAGAAGGGAGATTTTCAATATTTATTAAAGAAGCGGGAAGATACTATCTGGTTGTTAGAAAAAATTTAGGTGATACACCAGATATTGATGATGTTTATGTATATGGAGAGATAGAAATTAAGGATGAAGATGATAAGAAGATCGATATTATTACAGATTTTGATAGTTAGTTTTTTGACAAATTTTATTTTTTTTGTCAGTTATTCCTTAGCTGATCTTTTCTACTATCATGGAGATAAAATTAGTAAAAACACCGAATGGCGAGGAAGAGTTTTTATTAAGGGGACATTATATATAGACAAGGGTGTGGAATTAAAGATAAGCCCCGGTACTAAAATATTATTTAAGAAACTTGATGTAGATAATGATGGAGTTTCCGAAAGTTTAATAATATCTTCTGGGACTATTAAAGCTGTGGGAGAAAGAGAAAATCCCATAATGTTCACTTCTGATGAAATTAATAAGAACTGGGGGGATTGGAGAGAAATTCAAATAAACCACGCGAGAAATATACACTTTGAATATTGCATTTTTGAATATGGTGAGTATGCGCTGCATATTCATTTTTCTGAAGGGATTATAAGGAATTGTATTTTTAGAAATAATGCTGATGGAACAAGAATAGGTAATGCAAAATTAGAGATTAAAAATAATCTTTTTGAGAAAAATATAGGCAAAGCCTTGAATTTTACAAGTAGTAAGTTAATAATCTCAAGAAATACAATTAGAAATAATAGAGACGGACTTTTTGTATTTGAAAAATCTGGCGAAACGATTATTGATGAGAATAACATTTATGATAATCATGCAAATATCAAAGTTGGGGATTTTTTTCAAGGAAAACTAAGAATTGGAAAAACCTTTGTGAATAATACTTTAGATCTCCAAAAAGAAATTAGCATTGAAAAACTGGAAAGACCTATCTTAGGAGCTATGCCAAATATCAAAGATGCCTATATAATTTATAATATTGATACTGATGGATTTGTTGATGGTGGTTTGGGTATATTTAATAATGTTGCCTATATTCCATCATTTGATGGAAATGTTTACGAAGTGAATTTAGATTCAGGGAGCTACTTAAAAATCCTTGTCAATGATTTTACTGATTCTGTCCCTGCCATAGATGAAAACAACGTGTATATTCTTACTTGGGATGGAATTATAAGAGCAATTGATAGAAAAAATAAAAAGATAATATGGCTGGATAAATTTAATCCTTCATTGAAAGATGATCATAGAATGGCAAGTCCCATATTATATGAAGAGTATTTAATTGCTATAAGTCAGGGAGGGCATTTCAAAATTATTAATAAGTCTAATGGGAAAGTTATTTTTGATGCTGTTTTTAATGGAGAGTTTAGGGCAACTCCTTTGATTTTTGAAAAGAATATTTTTCTTCCTTCTGTTACTGGAGATCTTTACAAAATATCTCTTAAAGATTTCAATATTCATAATAAAAAATTTGATGTTAATTTTTATAGCACCCCTATTGTGTACAATGGTTTAATTTATCTTTTAGGCAGTAATGGTAAACTAATTGGTATAGATGTAGATTTGAATATAAAAAAATATCTTGAATTAAAAGGGCATTTTCGCTATCAAAGCCCAGTAGTTTTTAAAGATAAAATAGTTTTATTTTCCCTTGATGGATATATATATGAGATATCTTCAGACAAGATAGATAATTACAAAAAAACAGACTATATATTTACAGCTACACCAATTGTTTATGATAACATATTTATTTTAGTCCCAACTTTTCAAGGAGAGTTGGTATTCTTTGATGGTGTGAAAACCTTTAATATAGGAAATTTTGGGGAGATCCAATTTAGCCCTGCAGTTTATGGCGATAAAATAGTTTTTGGCACGAGGAATAATAAAATATATGCTATCAAAATTTGGTGAAAAAAGAACTTTAAATATTTTTTACCTCTCCTTTTCTGTTTTAACCTTCGAATTACTTTTAACAAGGATATTCTCTGTTCTTATGTGGTATCACTTTGCTTCGCTTGCAATTGGAATTGCAATGTTAGGTCTTGGTTTAGGCGCTGTGACTGCTTTTTTATTTAAGAACAGATATGATAAATTCTTTGAAATAGCATTTTTAATGTATATTTTTTATTTTCTTATCTTACATTTACTTTTCTTTTTATTACATCAAAATACAGAGGTTATTCTGCCCTATTTATCTTTCTTTCATCAACCATATTTTCAACCCTTTCAGAGAGGTGTTTTTTATAGCTTTAATTATAGTTTGTTAATAGGTATAGTTATTTTCTACATAATTATTTTAGTACCCTTTGTAGTTGCAGGATATTTAATTTCTTGTATTTTTAGAATGTATTCCCTTGATTCTCAAAGGCTTTACTATTCTGATATGTTTGGTGCAGGCCTTGCTTCAGTTTTTCTTGCTATTTCTTTGTATCTAATAAATCCCATGTCTGTTTTTTCTCTCCTATCTCTAATTGGGATTTTCATTTACTACTTAAATGTAAAAAGAAAGATACTTTTTCTACCAGTAATGCTAATATCCCTTTCATTATTGTATGCAAGTATTGTTTTTAAAAAAGATGAAATTATGATTGCGCGGGGAAAACTCCAGAAAAATATAATCTGGTCAAAATGGAACCCCTTTTCCAGAGTAATAGTTTATCCCTTGAAAGATGAAGAAAAAGTTAATCCCTTTGGACAAAGCCCCCTTTATAGAGGGTATATTCCAGATCAGTGGGGTGTGCTCGTTGATGATACCGGTTATACTGTGGCAAGTGAATTTCCAGACAAAGCTGAAAAAAAAGAATTCTTTAGATGGAATATAGTTTCTCTACCCTATACAATTCGAACCGGATCAACTTTAATAATAGGTCCTGGTGGCGGTAAAGACATAAACTGCGCAATTAGTATGGGAGTTGGAGGAAATAGTATTAAAGCTGTTGAGTTAAACCCTCAAGTTGTAGAGGCAGTAAATGAGGTATTGGGAGAAAAAACTGGAAAACTATATAGTCAAGTTAAAACTTACATTAAAGAGGGTAGGAGTTTTTTAGAGAGAGACAAAGAAAAATATGATGTCATACAAGCCACATCAGTTTACGGAAGAATTCCACCTGCTTCTGGTATTTTTACCTTTGCAGAGGATAACTTATATACATTGGAGGCTTTCATTACATATTTAAACAGGCTAAAAGAGGGAGGAGTACTTGTCCTATCAAGATTTATTTATGAAAAAACTATACCTAAAATGGTTTTATTGTCTATAGAGGCTTTAAGGCAAATTGGTTATGAAAAACCAAATTTATCAATTTTCCTTGCACGAGAGAGAGGACTTGCCACTTTACTTGTAAAAAAGGGTTTTTTTACTCCCAATGAAGTCGAAACCCTTAAGAATTTTTGCAAAACAAGGGATTTCGAAATTCTTTATGAGCCCTTTGATAGGTATGAAAATTTTTATGGTGAATTAATTACAGGCAGTTCATCTTATAGCCTTATATTACCTACCGATGACAGACCTTTTTATTATTATAATCTGTCAAAAAAAGATTTTATGAAGTCCATTATTTTCGGTAATGATTCATTCGAAGAGAGGGGTGTTAATATTTTAAGGATATTCACTTTTTTAAGTCTGGTTTTTTCTTTTATAATTTTTATTTTGCCCTTCTTCATTAAATCAACTGTTAAAGTTGAAGGGAAAATGAAATTAATCTCTGGGGCACTATTTGCATTGCTGGGATTTGGTTATATACTTATAGAAATTGTAATGATAAAAAATTTCACCCTATTTTTAGAGACCCCGGTATATTCAATGATATTTGTAGTTGGTAGCATGCTTATTTCGTCATCTATAGGATCTCTTTGTTCAAGAAATTATATAAACAGTTATAGCGATCTTAAAAAATTTTTTCTGGTACTTATTTTGCTTATTATAATTTTGAGTTTTATTTTGAAACAAATAAATCACTGGATTTATTTGCCTTTTTTGACTAAGATTGTGATTGCAGTTGCAATTGTTGGTGTTTTGGGTTTTTTTATGGGTATACCATTTCCAGTTACATTAAAGGTTTTTGGTACTTTGGAAGAAAGATTAGTAGCGTGGGGGCTATCAATTAACAGTGTCTTTTCTGTTATAGGTAGTTTTGTAACATTAATGTTTGTAGTAAATTTTGGCTATCATATGACATTTTTAATAGGTTTTATTGTATATTTATTAGCCTTCATCACATTTCTTATTTTGAATAAAAGTTATGTACAAAAATAAATTATTCTTATTTTTCCTTATTTTACTTTCCTGTTTTCATTCCGAGGAAGCTGTAGTTAATGGAAGAATTTTATTTGACGGTAAACCTGTTTACGATTGTGAGATCTCAGTATTTTTAAAAGAAGAAAAAGATAAGACCGTACCTCCAGTAAAAGTAGTTGCAACTGATGAAAATGGAGTATTTTCAATTAAGTTGAAAAGAGGTGTTTATTATCTTAATGCGAGAAAAAGACACAACCAAGATGGTGAGGTAATAATGCTTGTTGGAGATACAAGAAAGATAGAAGTTCAAAGGGATATAAATTTAGGGGATTGGAATCTTCACTCTAAGAAAGATAGTAAAAATTTTGAAAAGGGGACTGGGATAGAAGGCAGGGTTGTGAATTTTACGGATTACTCAAAAGTTAGGATTTACATATATGACAATACTAAAACTCAGTTAAGAGGACCTGATTATGTAAGGGAAGCGAAGATAAATCCCGATGGCTCTTTTAAAATAGACCTTCCTTCTGGTAAATATTATTTAGCGGTAAGGGAAAGAGAAAAAAGATTGGCTGGCCCCCTTTCCGAAAAAGATAAGACTGGTTATTATGAAAAAAATCCTTTTTCAGTGGAAAAGGGTATGTATGTAAAATTAGGTGAAATTAGATTAACCAATGTGGATATTAAAAAGTTACAAAAAGTGAATGAAAGTGGAATAATAGGAGATGGTATTATTATAACAGGAAATGTATTTATAAAAGATAAAAAACTAAATAAAAAAATCTACATCCTTGCTTATGAGAATCAAGAAATGATAGGAAAACCAGTAAGCATATCAACTGCAGATGAGCAAGGTAATTTTAAAATACTTCTACCAAAAGAGGGGAAGTATTATATAGGTGCCCGCTCAAGATTAGGCGGTCCTGTTGAACCAGGAGAGTATATTGGAGCGTATACTGGTAGTAGTGATAGGTCTATTTATGTCTCAAAGGGGAAGGAAATTAAAATTAAGATTGAGGTAAATGAGGTATGGTAAAAAATATTTTAATAAATTTAATGTTAATTTTTATTTTTTCAAACATATGTTTTGGTCAGGAAAATTATGGGGTTATTAAAGGAAGAGCTGCCTATAAAGGAGAAGTCTTTTCTGGAATAAAAATTCTTGTTTATAAAGAAAAGGAGCATATTGATTTAACAAAACCCGATATAGTAGCAGGCGAGACAAAGATTGATGGGAGTTATGAATTTTCTATTCCAGTTGGGAGGTATTATCTTGTGGCTTTAAAAAAGAAGTATAATGTTGATAATTTCAAGCCAGAAGAAGGAGATCTTTATTGTTTTTACAGTGGAAGTCCAGTGGAGGTAGTTGAAAAGGGGATTACCTATGTGGGATTTAATCTTATAAAAGTAGGCAAAAGCAAGCCAGACAAAAAATCTAACAATTCTGGTATTTATGGAAAGGTATTTTTTGAAGGAAAAAACTTGGAAAAGTCATATATATATGTTTATAAAGACTTTAAAGGAGGTTTTAGAGGACCAGCCTTTATTGTATACCCTTCCTATGATGGGAATTTCAGTATTAATCTTCCTCCTGGTACTTATTATATAATTGCAAGAAAAAGGGCAAAGGGAGGTATGTACGGTCCTATAGAAGAGGGTGATTTATTCAACTTTTATCATGGTAATCCAGTTGTTGTAAAAAAAGGCTATATGAAAAATGTAGAGATTGAATGTGTTAAAAGACTCAGTCAGTTAGAAAGTGATGAGGGATATCCAATTTTAAGCGGAGTGGTTAGAGATAAAAATGGCAAACCCTTAGCAGGAATATTTGTTCTACTCTACCATAATCGTGAAATGCAGGGAAAGCCTTTGTATATTTCAGGCAGATCTGATTCTAATGGAAATTTTTCAATAAAAGTGCCTCCTGGAAAATATTATATATTAGCAAGGGAAAATATTGGAGGACCTCCTATTACTGGTGAATGGACTGGTAAACTTTTAGATCCCGTTAACATTGAAAGTAATGTTAAAATTCAAATCATAATGGAGAAAACAAAATGATGAAAAATAAAGTGAAAGTTTTATTTCTCCTGAAAATTCTTATTTTGTTAATATTATCAAATAGTTATGCAAAAGAAAACGTAATATCAGGAGAAAAAAATTATTCTGGGAATGTAGAACTTAAAGGAGATTATTTAATTAAACAGGGAACTAAAATAAATCTACAGCCAGGTAGTGTACTTTTGTTCACTGGTAAAGTGAGATTTTCTGGTACTGTTAAAAATAAAATAATCATTAAGGGAGCCAAAGATTCTTTAGTAAGATTTGTTCAATCAGATGCAGAACTTCAAAATGTTGATATATTTGGTTTAGAAGGTATTGAATTTATTGAAAGTAAAGCCTTTATAGAAAATCTTCAATTCAAGGATAATAAAGTGGGATTGAAAATAGTTCGAAATTCACAGGCTTTTGTAAAATCAACTATATTTACGGGAAATGAGATTGGCCTTGCTGTGGAGCTCAAGTCAAATTGTAAAATAGAAGACTCAAAATTTGATAAAAATGAAGCAGGTATTGTTTTAGGACAACAGGGCTTATGTGAAGTTTTTAGAAGCCTTTTAAATAATAATAAAGTTGGGGTATTTATCAACAGAGATAGTTTAGCTAATATTATGGGGTCTAAGTTCACTGAAAATGTTAAGGGTATAGATGTTTATCAGAACATAGGAAGCAAAATAACCGCTAACACTTTTACTAAAAATAAAACTGGTATTTTTGGTGAAGCTTTTTCTCAGATCGACATTGAAAAAAATGATTTTATAGAAAATGAGACTGCTATTGATTTTTTGCAAGTGGTCACCGGTAAAATTAGAAATAATATTTTTAAAAATAATAACACTGCAATATTATTGGAGAAGAAAAGTGCACCAGATATTAGAAATAATACTTTTGAAGGAAATGAGACAGGAATTATATGCAATTTTTCTTCCTATCCTGTAATTACAAAAAACAACTTTTTGAATAATAGATTTCATATAAAATTAGGGGAATTCCAATCAGCAGATTTTGAAAACAGGACAGGCTCGTTGACTATACAATTAAAAGAAGTTGTGGAAAAACAAAGTAGAAGAAGTGGACAGTTTACAGAAAAACAAAAAAAAGTTTACTCTGGAGAAGTATTTGCAAAAAACAATTATTGGGATGAGAATACAGTAAAGGAATTTAAAACAAAAGAAAATGTATCCACTATATACGATGGGTTTGATTTGAAAGAGGTCACCTATGAAGGTTATGGTGATCAAAAATATGCAATAGATAAGGTAATTTATAAACCATATTTAACAACACCTGTTAAAATTAATAAATGAGATATTTATTTTTCTTAATTTTTTATGCTTTTTTAGTACAAGATCTTTACTCCCATGAGGTAAAGGGTAGGGTAGTTTTTAAAGAAAATACACCTGTTTTTGGTGCTAATGTAAACATTTATAATGAGAATAGAGATACTAAAATATTGAGCACTACTACCGATCCAGAGGGGTATTTTAATATAAATTTAGAAGAAGGGGTTTATTTTTTTGAGGCCACATATGTTGAAAAAAATAGAAGATTTGTTGGATATAGCGGTAAAAATCCCTTACTTGTATCGGGTAGTGAATATATTGGCATTAGGCTTCTTCCCTTGTATAAATTTAAGGAACAAAAGGTCAAAAATAATAAAACAAAGGTTATAGGTCAGGTTCTTTTTGAAGATAAGCCATTAAAGGATTCTATAGTTTATTTCTATCTTTCTGGAAGGGATATTAAAGGCATGCCCTATGTTTATTCTATGCCAACAAACAAAAAAGGTTTTTTTGAAATCAATGACATTTTGCCGGGTAAATATTTTATTGTAGCGAGAAAAAAGATTAGTGGTAGTCTTTTTGGCCCAATTGAAGAAGGCGACTTTATAGGATTCTTTCAACATAATCCTATAAACCTTGAAAAGGGTAAGGTATATAGCATAGTAATTCCAGTTTTCAAAAAGGTTCAAGATGACGTGCCTATTCAAGTTTCCGCTAAATATAAAATCACAGGATACGCAATAGATGAAAAGGGAAATCCAGTTTCAGGAGTATATGCCTTTGCATATAAAAATAAAGAGATGGGGCACGAAAGGCCTATAAGTATTTCAAAAAAGACAAAGAAAGATGGGTATTTTGAATTGCCTATTCCTGAAAGTGGTAAGTATTATATAGGTGTAAGGCAATTTTATGGTGGTACACCATTACAAGGAGAGTTATATGGACTCTATGAACAAACTTATGATCATCATATCTATGTAGATAAAAACATTGAAAATATTAAAATTACTGTTAGAAAAATTTTAAGATGAAAGTTTTGAATATAATTTTTTTTATTATAACTACTGTTAATTGTCTTTATGCTAAAAATTTGCCAGTTAAAGAGATTTTCACAGAAGAGGTATGGAGGGGAGAAATATTAGTAGAAGGAGTGGTTGCAGTAAGAAAGGAAGGTAAGTTAACAATAGAACCAGGCACAGTAATTCTTTTCAAATCTATTGATATAGATGACGATGGTATTGGTGATAGTGAACTTTATGTAGAAGGGACAATTATTGCAAAGGGAAGTAAAGATGCTCCAATAGTATTTACATCAGAAAGTAATGATAAAATCCCCTCTTCATGGAAGTATATAATGGTTAACCATGCAAAATATGCCTATTTTGAGCATGTACTATTTGAAGGTGCCTTTTCGGGGCTCCAAGTACATTTTACCAAGGCAATAGTTAAAAACTCAATATTTAGAAACAATGTTGATGGCTTTAGATTTTCAACAGCTAATATTTATGTTTGTAATAACAAAATGACTAAAAATCGTCATGGTATAAGGTATGAAGAAAGGGATTCAAAAGGTATTATAGAATTCAATTCCATACAGGAAAATGAAATAGGAATTTTTCCTGTAACTAAATGTGGTGATAAAGTAAATTTTAGGTATAACAATATAGAAAAAAACGGTTATAATATAAAAGTAGGAGATGAGCAAAAAGAAAATTTATCTTTCAAAAATAACTATTTTGGTATGATTTTTGAGAGTGAAATTAGAAAAAAGATTTATGACAAACATTTTGATAAAAATTTACCAATTGTTAATATTAAACCCTATTCAAAAAAACCTTTTTTGGAGAGTGATGTTAAATGTTTAGAAGAATTTTAGTAAGTTTATTACTCTTTTTTTGCTTTTATGGGATCTCCAATGCCTGTGTTGGTAAGACAATTTATATAGGACATCTTGATACTAAAGAAGAAGAAATGGTTAGTAATATTCTATCAAGGCTTATAACAGAAAGAACGGGCACATCAGTTAAGCTAAAAAAATATTCAAATGTAAGCGCTTTACTCAATTCAGCATCTTCAGGTGAAGTAGATTTATTTGTTTTTGACAGTAATAAAATAAATGAACTTTCTAAAACAACTGATTTTGAAAAAGCAAAAAGTGATTTCAACACTAAATTTAATCTCGTCTTTTTAAAACCCCTTTTAGAATCTAAAAGCGATTATACAGTTCCAATAATAAGGAAGGATACTTTAAAAAAATTTCCTGCTCTTCCAAGACTCATTGAAAAACTAAATGGACTTGTTCAACCATCTGTTATATCAGACCTTGTTAAGGACTCTGAAAAAAGGGGTACCAAGGATACAGTTAGGGATTTTTTAAAATCAAAAAATTTAATATAACTTATGGAAAGAAGAAATTTTTTAAAAGTTATTGGCTCAAGTTTTTTGTTTAATTTAATTGGGGCTAAATTTGTTCTACCCTCAGATCCAAAGGTACTTTCAGTTGCAGAAGGAAAGGATTATGAAAAAATTACTAAGGATGCTATTAATGCTATTGGAGGCATATCCAAATTTGTTAAACCAGATGATGTTGTAGTTATAAAACCAAACATTGGCTGGGATAGAACCCCTGAGCAGTCAGCAAATACACACCCCCTTGTTGTTAAAGCGATTGCCGAAGAATGTATAAAAGCAGGTGCAAAGAGGGTAAAGATTTTTGACAGAACCTGTAATGATCCAAGAAGATGTTATGAAACAAGTGGTTTTAATGCGGTTTTTAGAAATATGAGGAAGGTTGAATTAAAACATATTGAGTATGAAAGATTTAAGAATGTAAAGCTTAACGGTAAGTTTTTGAAAGAATGGGAGCTCTATGATGAGGCATTAAATGCAGATGTTTTCATAAATGTTCCTGTAGCAAAGCACCATGGATTAACAACCCTTACCTTGGCTTTAAAGAATGTTATGGGGATAATGGGTGGAAACAGGGGATATATTCATAGAGATATTGAAACCGCATTAGCGGATATAAATTCTGTTGTTAAGAGCCATTTAACTATAATTGATGCTACAAGGATTCTTTTAAATCATGGGCCTCAGGGTGGAGATTTAAAAGATGTTAAAGTATTGAATAGAGTGGTTGCATCTGCAGATATTGTTTTAGCGGATGCTTACGCAACAACATTCTTTGGTAAAAAACCAGAAGAAATTTCTATAACCGTTGAAGCCTTTAAGCGTGGACTTGGAGAAATGCGTTTATCCAATGCGAAAGTGATAAAGGTCTAATGAAAAGATTAAATCTTTCTAAAATATCTCAGTTTTTTTTTCTAATTCTTTTTCTTTTTTTATTTGTAAACACAGAATATAGGGGTAAAGATGAAATATCTTTAGCTATTAACAGTTTTTTTAGAGCAAATCCCCTTGTTTTATTTTCCTATATATTATCGAATTTTTCTTTTACCTGGATACTTTTCCCTGCCTTACTTTTAACTTTTTTCAGTTTTTTTTTGGGTAGATTTTTTTGTGGATGGATCTGCCCTCTTGGCACGACCATAGATTTTTTTTCAAAGTTTTTTAGAAAAAAAGAGAAGAGAATATTTCATCCCCATCTTAAATATTATCTATTGGGATTCCTCTTGTTTGTGTCTCTTTTTGGGATTAATATCACAGGGCTTTTAGATCCAATAGCAATTCTTGTTAGATTCTTGACTTTTACCGCCTTCCCTTTGTTTGGAGATATTGTTAAATCAGGCTGGGTGGGGTTGTATGAGATACTCGGTGAAAAAAGGGATTCTATTGCATTTCTCTATGATTTTTTAAAATCCAACATTCTCCCCTTTAGGGAAACGATATATCCTCTTGCTTTTGTTTCGTTCTTTATTTTTATAGTAATTCTTATACTTGAAAAGTTTGAGAAAAGAAGCTGGTGTAGGAATCTTTGCCCCCTTGGGACTCTACTTGGATTACTAAGTAAATTTTCTATTTTTAAAAGGTTACCACAAAATCTATGCAAGGATTGTGGAGATTGTAAAAGTATTTGTCCCACTGGATTCGAAAAAGATCTTTTACAAAGAGAAGAGTGCATATTATGCATGGATTGTGAATTTAAGTGTAAGTTCAAAAGAGTTAGATTCAATATAGCAATGAAACCAGACATTGAAACCAGTTTTTCTAAGCGAAGGGTTTTTATAACAAGCTTTATAACTGGTTATTTTGTTTCTGGTGTTTTTAAATTTTTTAGAGATGGTCATGATAGTAGATTGCTAAGACCACCGGGTGTTAAAGATGAAAAAGTTTTTTTGCAAAAATGTGTTCGATGTGGTGAGTGCATCAAGATTTGCCTCAAAAATGCTTTATATCCCGCTGTTTTCACAAATGGCTTTTATAATCTTTTTACGCCTATTTTAATACCAAGGAAAGGGTATTGTGAGTATAATTGTACCTTGTGTGGACAGGTATGTCCTACCAAAGCAATTCCTCAACTGCCTTTAGAAACTAAACGAAAAGAGGTTATTGGTATTGCAGTTTTTGATAAAAATCATTGTTTGCCTTACGCAAAGAAGGTAAACTGTATGGTGTGTGAAGAGCATTGTCCTGTTCCAAAAAAGGCGATAAGATTTGAGGTTGTTTATGAAAGGGATTATGATGGGAAAATGAAAGAGTTAAAAAAACCCTATGTTGTTGATGAATTATGTATAGGTTGTGGTATATGTGAATATATATGTCCTCTTACTTCAAAGGCTGGCATAGAGGTTTTTAAGAGTAAAGAATTAAGTAGGAGTGATATTTATGGCTATAATGGAAATTCTAAAATATCCTGATCAAAGGTTAAGAGTTGTAGCTAAAGAAATTGATAAAATAAATAACGATATTAAAAAGATTTCTATGTCTATGATAGAAACTATGTACCATGCGAAAGGTATCGGGCTTGCAGCAACACAGGTTGGTATTCCTATAAGGCTTTTTGTAATTGATATTGAACAGCTTGATGAGAATCCTAATCCTATTGTTTTTATAAATCCAAAAATAATTTTATCTGAAGGTAGAGAAAAACATGATGAGGGGTGTCTTAGCATCCCAGGTTACACTGCACCGGTGGAACGTGCTTCAAAAGTAATTGTTAAATTTTTAGATCTTGAAGGGAATTCTCAGGAATTGATTGCAGAAGGGCTTCTCGCAAGAGCGATTCAGCATGAAAATGACCATTTAGATGGCAAACTTTTCATTGATAGACTTAGTCCAATAAGAAAAGAGCTAATAATCAAAAAGTTAAAAAAGGAGATGGAAAAAAGTCTATGAAAATTGGTTTTTTCGGAACCCCTGATTTTGTATTGGAGTACCTTGATGCAATTTATAAATCAAGTAATACTATATCATTTATCGTTACTGCTCCTGATAAGCCAAAGGGAAGGGGACAAAAAATAATCCCACCTGCCCCTAAGGTTTTTGCAATCGAAAAGAATATACCCTATTTCCAGCCAGAAAATATAAAGGATGATAATTTCATTAATACTTTAAAATCCTTCGACACCGATATTTTTGTTGTAATTGCCTATGGTAAAAAACTGCCTAAAGAGATCCTCGAATTGCCCAAGCTTGGCTCATACAACGTTCACTTTTCCTTACTTCCCCGCTGGAGGGGGGCTGCACCTGTTAACTGGGCAATTTTATCTGGTGATACTGAAACTGGTGTCACTTTGATGAAAATGGATGAAGGGCTTGATACTGGTGATATATTTCTTCAAGAAAAAACAGGAATTGGGTTTTATGAAACTTCTGTTGATGTATTTAAAAAACTAATTCCTTTAGGAATAAAGTTATTGTTAAGGGGAGTTGAGATTTTAAAGAATTATGTTCCACAGTTTACAAAGCAAGATGAGCGTTTTGTGACTTATGCTAAACCATTTAAAAAAAGTGATGGCTTAATAGATTGGTCAAAAGGGGCATTTGATATACATAATATGGTTAGAGCTCTTCAGCCTTGGCCCAGTGCTTATACAAATATAAAAGGTAAACTTGTAAAAATTTGGAAAACAGATGTTATCAATAATGATTCAATACCTGGAAAGATTGAAAAAATTGATAAAAGTGCTGTTTTAATTGGAACAGGAAAGGGTATTATAAAATTGCTTGAGATACAAGAAGAAGGTAAAAATAAGAGCAGTCCCTCTCAACTTTTTTTAAAATATGGCTTCAAAAATGGTGACTCTATATGTTAAGTCTCGTTGAGGGATTAAGAAGGGGCAGATTTTTTCAGAAATGATAATAAAAAAGTTTTGTTTAAAGGTTCTTTATCCAATCTTTTCTTTTTTTTATAAACTCTTAAAATTAGACAAAGATAGGTGTATAAAGTTTTTCGTAGAACTAAATAATAGATTTACCTTTCGGAAGATATCTAAATTAAAAGACAAACCAAAAAAAATATTACTTTTGATGCCCCATTGTCTCCAATTTTCCGATTGCGAGTATAGAATAACTGGAAAAGTAATTAAATGTAAAATGTGTGGCAAATGTGAGATAAAAGATTTAATGGAAATTTCAAAAAGATATAATGTAAAATTATCTGTTGCTACAGGTGGCACTATGGCGAGGAATATAATAAAAAATTTCAATCCCCAACTTATTATTGCAACAGCTTGCGAAAGGGATCTTATATCGGGTTTGATAGATACAATAAATCTTCCAGTTATTGGTATTTTAAATGAAAGACCCTACGGACCTTGTTTAGATACGAGGGTTGATTTAGAAAAAATCACTTCAATACTTGAGAGTTTGCAGAGGTGAATATGAAAGACATTCTGATTGCACCATCAATTTTATCTGCGGATTTTGGTAATCTGAAAGAAGAGATATATAAGGTTGAACTGGCTGGTGCTGATTTAATCCATTTAGATATTATGGATGGACATTTTGTTCCTAACCTTACCTTTGGTCCCTATGGAGTTTCTTGTATAAAAAAGTATGCAAAAAAGCCCTTAGATGTTCATCTTATGCTTGATAACCCCGATGAATTTATTCATCCCTTCATAGATGCTGGAGCAGATATGGTTTCAGTTCATTTAGAGAGTTGTAAGCATATACAAAGAACTCTAACTGAAATAAAGAGAAGGGGAGTAAAGGCAGGTGTGGCAATAAATCCCGCTACTTCTTTTGAACCAATAGAGTATATTCTTGAATCTATTGACTTTGTATTAATTATGACAGTTAATCCTGGATTTGGTGGGCAGAGCTTTATAGAAGGTGTAGTAAAAAAGATTGAGAGGTTAAACAAACTATTAATTAAATATAAATCTCCCTGTGTTATAGAGGTCGATGGTGGTATTGATGATAAAACAATAAGGAAGGTTTATGATGCTGGAGCAAGAATAATAGTAGCAGGCAACTTCATATTCAAAAACACAAATTATAAGAAAGCTATAGAAAAGCTAAGAAAAGCATGCCAGAAATAGATAATATTGAACTAATTTTAAGACTTGTTATTGCAGCGACTTTTGGTGGTTTAATAGGGCTTGAAAGACAGATTCAAGGTCAATCCGCTGGATTTAGAACCCAACTACTTGTCTGTTTAGGTGCCTGTTTATTTACCATCATCTCTCTAAAAGTTTATTTAACCTTTGGTCAGTCAGCAGATCCGGGACGTATATCGGCACAGATAGTTGTTGGTATTGGTTTTTTGGGTGCAGGTGCAATTTTGAGACAGGGAGAATTTATAAGGGGTCTTACTACTGCTGCCACACTTTGGACAGTAAGTGCTATAGGTATGGCAATTGGTTTTGGAGAGTATTTGATAGCATCTGTGGGTACGATACTTGTCCTTGCAAATCTAATAATTTTAAAACATTTAGAAAGCAAAATTCCAAGGGATAGATATGTAAATGTGATAATTGAAACTCTTGAAAGTGATGAAACAGATTATTACTCTTTGGCAAAAGATTCTAACGTAGAAATTGTGGGAAAATCTTTCAAATACTTACTTGATAAGGAATTGAAACATTATAATCTAAATGTGAAATATAAAAAGGAAAGGGAGATAAATACATTTTTAAGAAAATTAAGAGAGATAAAGGGATTGCGAATGCTGATGCTTGATTAATTTTATTATTAATAAAAAAATTTTTTTAAAAATAAAATTTCGTTGACATTTTGATTTGCTAATTGATATTATCAAGAAAAATTAATAGAAGGAGAAGATCTCTATGATAAAGAGAAAAAAGATTACAATAGTAGGAGCAGGAAATGTGGGTGCAACAGCAGCTCATTGGGCAGCTGCAAAAGAATTGGGAGACATAGTACTTGTTGATATTGTTGAAGGTGTCCCTCAGGGCAAGGGGCTTGATCTTCTTGAAGCAATGCCAGTAGAGGGCTCAGATGTTAATATAATTGGAACAAATGGTTATGAGGAGACAAAAGATTCAGATGTTGTAATTATTACTGCTGGTATTCCAAGAAAGCCCGGCATGAGTAGAGATGATTTAATTGCTACCAATACAAATATTGTTAAAAATGTAACTGAACAGGTATGTAAGTACTCTCCTAATGCATTCATCATAGTTGTTTCAAATCCCCTCGATGCAATGACATATGTGGCTTATAAAGTTAGTGGTTTCCCGAGAAATAGGGTAATGGGAATGGCTGGGGTTCTTGATACCGCAAGGTTTAGAACCTTTTTAGCCATGGAGTTAAACGTTTCAGTAGAAGATATAGTGGCCTTTGTTTTGGGAGGGCATGGCGATACCATGGTTCCCCTTGTAAGATATTGTTCTGTTGGTGGCATTCCAGTAACAAAGCTTATATCCAAGGAAAGGTTAGACCAGATTGTTCAAAGAACGAGAGATGGAGGAATTGAAATTGTTAATTACTTAAAGACAGGAAGTGCTTATTATGCACCTTCTTTATCTGCTGTTGCGATGGCAGAGGCCATTTTGAAGGATAAAAAGAGAATAATGCCCTGTGCTGTATATCTTGAAGGAGAGTATGGTTATAGAGATGTTGTTTGTGGAGTTCCTATAAAATTGGGTGGCAATGGTGTTGAATACATTTATGAGCTTGAATTTACAGAGGAAGAAAAGGCGATGTTTGATAAGTCTGTAAAAGCAGTTCAAGAATTAATATCTAAAACAAACGTTTAATACCATGAAAAAGATTACAGAAGAACAGATAATTGAGGCTATTAAAAACCTTTTTCTTGATGCAGGGAAGTTTCTTCCTGAAGATGTTTACTGTGCTTTTGAAAATAGTTTAAAGGTCGAGGAATCGCCTTTAGGAAGGGCCGTACTTGAACAATTAATTGAAAATAAGAAAATTGCTGAAAACGATGGTATGGCGCTTTGTCAGGATACGGGATTTGCTGTAGTATTTGTAGAATGGGGCACAAGAGTTATTTTTGATGGTAAAGATTTATTTGAAGCAGTAAATGAAGGTGTTAGAAGGGCATACAAAGATGGTTATTACAGGAAATCAATAGTTAACGATCCCCTTTTTGATAGAAAAAATACAGGTGATAATACCCCCTGTCTTCTTCATTTTGAGTTTGTGCCTGGTGAAAACGTTAGAATTATTGCTGCACCCAAGGGTGGTGGTAGTGAGAATATGAGCGCAATAAAGATGTTAAGACCAGCAGACGGTGTTGAAGGTGTTAAGAGATTTGTTATTGAAACTGTTGAGAAAGCGGGAGGCAATCCCTGTCCGCCTATTATTGTTGGGGTTGGGATTGGTGGTACCTTTGAGAAATCAGCATATCTCGCTAAAAAGGCTCTTTTAAGAGAAATTGGTGAGCATAACAAAGATGATAGATATGCTAATTTAGAAAGGGAATTGCTAACAGAGATAAATAAATTAGGTATTGGTCCAATGGGTTTTGGTGGTAGGGTTACAGCACTTGCAGTGAATATCGAATATTACCCTTGCCATATTGCAAGTTTACCTGTGGCTGTGAATATTCAGTGCCATAGCGCAAGACATAAAGAGGTAATCTTATAATGATAAAAAAAATAAATACACCCCTTTCAGATGAAATTATATCTCAACTTAAGTGTGGCGATCTTGTAGAGATTACAGGTGTAATCTTCACCGCAAGAGATGCAGCTCATAAAAGATTGGTAGAATTAATAAAGGATGGTAAAGAACTTCCCTTTGATATAAGGGGGGCTGTAATATATTACGTTGGTCCAACCCCTGCTAAACCTGGTCAAGTAATCGGCTCTGCAGGACCAACCACAAGTTATAGGATGGATCCCTATGCTCCAGTACTTTTAGAAAAAGGGCTAAAAGGGATGATAGGTAAGGGAAAACGTTCAAAGGAAGTAAGAGATGCTATTGTAAAATATAAGGGCATATATTTTGCTTCAACAGGTGGAGCTGCTGCTCTTTTAGCCAAGCATATTAAGAGTTCTGAAATAGTTGCATATGAGGATTTGGGACCTGAGGCGATAAGGAAGCTCTATGTGGAGAATTTTCCAGCAATAGTTGTAAACGATATATATGGAAATGACCTTTACGAAGAGGGAGTGAAAAGATACAAAATTAATGAGTAAAAAGCTTCAATTCTACTTAAGAAGGTTACATGGTATAACTGGAATTTTTCCACTCGGTTACTTTCTTTATTATCATTTACAAAGTATGGCTTCAATATCCTCGGAAAACATTCTTTTTGGTGTTGTCTTTTTATGGCTTCCTCTTTTGTTTCACAGCGTCTATGGAATGTACATAACCTATGAAGGGAGTGTTAATATTGGCTGTTATGGATATTGGCGTAATTACATGTATTTTCTTCAAAGGTGGACAGGCATCTTTATTTTTATTTTTCTTATCTGGCATATTTATATAATGAAATTTGGTAGTTATTCTGCCACTGGATTAAATAATTTTGTTCTCTTTTTTGGTGTGATTATTTCAATTTTTCATGTTGCAAATGGTATTTTTGGTTTTCTTGTTGATATGGGTGTAGTAGTTGGGGAGAAGGCACAAAGGGTTGCTGTTGGAATTAGCATTATATTTTTTATTATTTTTGCTATATTTGGCATTCATAAATTCTATAGCTTTGTACAATAGGAGATAATTTTGTCATCAGGATGTGAAGTTATAGTTGTTGGTGGTGGTTTGGCTGGATTGATGGCAACGATAGTTGCCTGTGAGAATAATTTGAGAGTTAAGCTTTTCACTTTACTTCCAGCTAAGCGTTCCCATTCTGTATGTGCTCAGGGGGGGATTAATGCTTCTGTAAACACAAAGGGCGAAGGAGACAGTCCAGAGATTCATTTTTACGAAACCGTATATGGCGGAGATTTCCTGGCAAATCAGCCACCAGTTAAAGCAATGTGCGAGAACGCACCAAATATTGTTTATCTCCTTGATAGGATGGGGGTTATGTTTAATAGAACCCCAGAGGGATTCCTGGATTTTAGAAGATTTGGTGGTACTCAATATCATAGAACTGCTTTTGCTGGGGCAACAACTGGTCAACAGATTCTCTATGCTCTTGATGAACAGGTTAGAAGATTTGAATCAAGTGGTCTTGTAAAGAAATATACTGGATGGGAGTTTTTACGGGCTGTCATAGATGATGATAACATTTGTAGAGGAATAGTTGCTGGTAATATCCATACACAGGAAATAGAGTATTTTAAAGCTGATGCGGTAGTAATTGCCACTGGTGGCCTTGGTATGATTTTTGGTAAAAGCACAAATTCTGTGATTTGTACTGGTTCTGCTCAATCCATCCTATACAAGCAAGGTGTTAAATATGCAAATGGCGAATTCATACAAGTTCATCCTACTGCAATTGCTGGTGGAGATAAGTTAAGACTTATATCGGAGTCGGTTCGTGGCGAAGGTGGCCGAATTTGGACATATAAAGATGGTAAACCATGGTATTTTCTCGAAGAAAAGTATCCAAAGTATGGAAACCTTGTCCCCAGAGATATTGCAAGTAGAGAGATTTTCAATGTTTGTGTGAATATGGGACTTGGAATAGATGGAAAAAATCAGGTTTATCTTGATGTAACTCACATAGATAGACAGACTCTCGAATATAAGTTAGGAGGGGTTCTTGAGATTTATGAAAAATTTATGGGTGAGGATCCCTATACTAAGCCTATGAAGGTTTTTCCGGCTGTTCATTATACTATGGGTGGACTTTGGGTGGATTATAATCAAATGACAAATATTCCAGGGCTCTTTGCTGCTGGGGAATGTGAGTACCAGTACCATGGTGCTAATAGATTGGGAGCTAATTCTCTTCTTTCCTGTATACATGGTGGCATGGTAGTAGGTAAAAAGATCCCTGAATACCTTAAGGGACTGGATAAATCTTGCGCTGATATAGGAGAAAATCTATTTGAAAGGGAGAAAAAGTCTGTACTTTCTAAATTTGAGCGTTACAAATCTTTGAAGGGAAAAGAAAATCCTTACCACTTACATAAAGAGCTTGGTGAATTAATGACAGAAAATGTAACTGTTATAAGATATAATGACAAACTAAAAATGACCATTGAAAAGATAAAGGAGCTTAAAGAACGTTTCAATAAAATTGATATTCTTGATAATTCCGATTTTGGAAATCAGACTTTATTTTATGTAAACCAGCTTGCTAATATGCTTGATCTTGCTCTTGTTATAACGAAGGGTGCATTATTGAGGAATGAAAGCAGAGGTAGCCATTATAAACCAGAGTTTCCCCAACGGGATGATGAAAATTTTCTAAAAACTACTATAGCGATTTATGATGAGAAAAATGATGAACCTGTGATATCATATGAAGAGGTAGACACTTCATTAATTAAACCAGTAACAAGGAAGTATGACTGATGAAAATCAGGGTAATCGTAGAAAGGAGAATGTCTCCAGTTTCAACTCCTTATATAAATGAGTTTGATCTAGATGTGGAAGAATCAGCAAATGTAATTTCAGTTCTGATGGAAATAAGAAGAAATCCAGTGACAGTTTCTGGTGAAAAGGTGGCACCAGTATCCTTTGAGTGTAGTTGTTTAGAAGAGGTTTGTGGTGCCTGTACTATGAATATCAATGGTAAAGCAAGACAGGCATGTAGTGCCCTTGTAAAAGATTTGGGTAGCAAGATTTATCTGTCTCCATTGAGGAAGTTCCCCGTGTTAAGAGATTTAATAGTTGATAGAAAGAGGATTTTTGAAGGTCTAAGAAGGGTTAAGGCATGGATACCCATAGATGGAACTCACGGGTTAGGTCCAGGCCCTAAAGTTTCTGAAAAAACCCAGAGAATAGGATATAAATTATCAAGGTGTATGAGTTGTGGTGTGTGTATGGAAGCATGTCCACAGGTAAATGACAGGTCAAATTTTATTGGTCCTGCGGTTATTGCACAAGTTTTGCTATTTAATTTACATCCAACTGGAGCAATGATAAAAGAAGATAGATTAGAGGCACTCATGGATGAGGGCGGGATATCGGAATGTGGTAATGCTCAAAACTGCGTGAAAGCCTGTCCAAAACAAGTACCACTAACTTTTTCCATAGCAAAGTTAAATAGAGATACACTTTTTTATAGTATAAAAAGATTGCTTGATTCTTAAGTATTTTTGGGGGGCATTATGAAGATTATTTTAGATAAAGAAAAACTCAACTCTTCCTACGTTCAGGCAATAAAAGAAATGTCAATGCAAAAGGTGATGTCCTGTTATCAGTGTGGAAAATGTACTGCGGGCTGTCCTATTGCCGATTTTATGGATGTAGTGCCTAATGAGATGATGAGGCTTGTTATGTTAGGTGAGATTGAAAAACTAATATCTTCAAAAGCAATCTGGCTATGTACATCCTGTTTTCAATGCGGAACCCGTTGTCCTAAGGGTATTGAAGTTCACAGAGTATTTGAGGCTTTGAGGAGCATTGCATTAAGAGAGGGTAAAAATT
The DNA here is from genome assembly GCA_026418415.1 of Pseudomonadota bacterium. Taxonomy (GTDB): domain Bacteria; phylum CALINM01; class CALINM01; order CALINM01; family CALINM01; genus CALINM01. Next base: position 116,318 of record JAOABK010000002.1, read on the forward strand.
ATACAAATATAGAAAAGTTATCAGAAGAACAGCTTGAGGCAATACCTCAGCAAGGGATAATAGCTGGTTTCAGAAAATTTGAATCACTTGAGTGATTTTATGTGGCAAAGACTAAGAATTTTAAAGTTTCATGTAATAATTTACAAAAAGGGGATTTAAATGATTAGTTATCCTTATTTTCCTGGATGTGCTTTAAGCACCAAGGCAAAGGCTCTTGATATATGTGCAAGGGAGTCAATCAAGGCTCTTGGCTATGAGTTAAAGGAAATAGACGACTGGACTTGTTGTGGAGCTGTTTTTCCACTTGCAGAAGATGAGCATATAAGACTTGTTTCACCTGCAAGGGCATTTTTCAAAGCGTCAACAGTTTCTGATAAATTGGTAACCCTCTGTTCAGCGTGTTTTAATGTTCTAAGAAGAAGTCAGAAGGTTTTGAAGGAAAACATTCAAAGAAGAGAGAGAGTCCTAAACTACATGGAAGAGGAGGTTCCGGAAAAATATCCAGAAAATCTTAAAGTTATTCACCTAATAGAACTATTGAGCAATGAAATTGGTTTTGAAAATCTCTCTCAAAAGATAAAAAGAAGTTTAGGGGGATTGAAAATAGCTCCCTTTTATGACTGTTTAACTTTTAGACCTCCCAAAGAAATGGAGTTCGATGATCCTGAAAATCCAAAGATTTTTGGAAATTATATAACCGCTCTTGGTGGTGATCCTATTGATTTTCCTTATAGAAGTGAATGCTGTGGTGCCCACATTTCTGTTAGCAATCCAGAGGTTTCTTTAGAATGTTCTATGAGAATAATAAACAGTGCAAGGCAAAACGGTGCAGAAGCACTACTTACTTCATGCCCCCTTTGTCATTACAACTTAGACGCAAGACAAAAGGAGATGTTAGATAAAAGAATAGACTTTAAACCGATGCCTGTATTTTATTTGACACAGCTTTTAGGGATTACTTTGGAGTTACCCGAAGCAGTGCTTGGTTTTGAAAAAAACTATGTTTCACCTTTGCCCTTACTTAAAGAAAAAGGGCTTTTATAAGGGAGTAGAAAGATGAAAAAGATAGGATTATTTATCTGCCATTGTGGTAGCAATATTGCTGGGACTATCGATATTCCAGAGGTTAAAAAGTTCTTTAGCGAGTATGATGATATAGAAATTTCTGATGATTATAAATATATGTGCTCAGAACCTGGCCAGAAAAAGTTAAGGGATGCAATTGTAGAGAGAGGATTAAATGGTGTGGTAGTAGCCTGTTGTTCTCCAAGAATGCATGAGATTACCTTTAGAAACGCAGCGGTTTCTGCAGGATTAAACCCCTACAAAGTTGAAATAGCAAATATTCGTGAACAATGTAGTTGGGTACATCAAAAAGAGAAAGACAAAGCTACAAAGAAATCTATAGACATCATTAAGACAATGATTGAAAAGGTAAAAAGAGATGAGGCATTACAGCCTATTGAGTTTGATATTACAAAAAGAGCACTTGTTATTGGTGGTGGTATAGCGGGAATAACCGCTGCAGTAGATATAGCGAACGCAGGATATGAAGTTGTTCTTGTAGAAAAAAGACATTCAATAGGTGGTAAAATGCTCGAGCTTTCAGAGACATTTCCAACCCTTGACTGTGCTCAATGTACCTTAACACCAAAGACTGTTGAAGCGGGTAGGCATCCAAAAATAAAACTAATGGTTTACTCTGAAGTTGAAGAAGTCAAAGGCTATATTGGAAATTTTGATGTGAAAATAAGAAGAAAGGCTTCCTATGTTGATTGGAATAAATGTACTGGATGTGGATTATGTCAGGAGAAATGCCCTTCAAAGACAGAATCAGAGTTTGACCATGGGCTTGGTGAGAGAAAGGCAATTTATACATTATCACCTCAAGCAGTTCCAAATAAACCAATAATTGATAAAAACAGCTGTAGGTTTTTTAGAGAAGGAAAATGTAGGGTTTGTGAAAAGGTTTGTCCTGTACAGGCTATAAATTATGAGATGAAAGATGAGGTTATAGAAGAGAAAGTAGGGGCAATTGTAGTGGCTACTGGTTATGAAATCCTTGAAACTGAAAAGATACCAGAGTACGGCTATGGTATGTATAAGGATGTAATAGATGGCCTACAATTTGAGAGATTGAATTCAGCATCTGGTCCTACAGCAGGTGAGATCAGAAGACCATCAGATGGTAAGGTTCCAAAAGAAGTGGTATTTATAAAATGTGTAGGCTCAAGGGATCCAGAAAAGGGGATCCCCTATTGTTCGAGAATCTGTTGTATGTATTTAGGAAAACATGCAAGGTTATATAAACACAAAGTACCTGATGGACAGGCGTATCTATTTTATATGGACATTCGATCCTTTGGTAAGGGATATGAAGAGTTTATTCAACAGTCAATGGAAGAAGCAAATTTGTTATACATCCGTGGAAGGGTAGCAAGGATAATGCAAGAAGGTGATAAATTAGTTGTTTGGGGAGTTGATACACTATCGGGAAGAAAGGTTGAGATAAAGGCTGATATGGTAGTACTCGGTACCGCAGTAGTACCTTCTAAGGGAGCTACAGAATTAGCAAAAGTTCTAAGAACAGCAACAGACGAGTATGGCTTTTTTAATGAAGCACACATAAAGTTGAAGCCTGTAGAAAGTATGACTGGAGGTATATATTTAGCGGGATGTGCTCAGGCACCAAAGGATATTCCTGATACAGTAGCTCAAGCTGGCGCAGCAGCAGCAAAGGTACTTTCTCTATTTGGTCAGGAGAAGATGGTTCAGGAGCCGCTTATTGCATGTGTTGATACAGATCTTTGCAGTGGTTGTGGGGTTTGTGTTACCGCCTGTCCCTTTGATGCAAGAATGCTTGATGTTGATGAGAAAATAAGTATTGTAAATGAAGCTCTTTGTCAGGGTTGTGGGGCATGTGTTTCTGCGTGTCCTAATAAGGCATGCCAGTTAAGAAATGCATCACCAAAAACTTATATGGCAATGGTAGATAAATATTTATAAAGGGATGTTAATGAAGATATCTGAGATTAATAAGCATACGGGTCAAGATATTTTACTCTGTTATCAGTGCCAGAAATGCACTGCCACATGTCCAGTGTCAAATTTTATGGATATTAAGCCAGACGTGGTAGTAAGAATGTCCATTAATGGAAAATTAGACAACCTGATGAGGAGTAGAACAATTTGGGTTTGTACTGGTTGTGAGACCTGTGGAAGTAGATGTCCAAACCTAATAAGTGTTGGTAAAATTAATGAGTTCATGAGACAGCTTGCCTATGAAAATAAAATCTCACCTGCAGTTAAGCCAGCATTGGATATACATTTAGCCTTTTTGAATAGTATAAAGCGTTTTGGCATTGTTCACGAGGCGAGTATGCTTGCAGAGTTTAAGTTGAGAACAAAGGATTTTTTAAGTGATTTAAAATTGGGGTTAAAGATGTTTTTAAAAGGGAAAATACCCATTAAGCCCCATACAATTAAGGGTATTAATGAAATAAAAAGGATTTTTGAGGAAAAATGAAAAAGATAACCTACTATCCTGGATGTACTTTACATTCAACAGCTTATGAATATGGAGATTCAACAGAAGCTGTTCTAAAGTATTTAGGTATAGAGTGGCAGGAAATACCCGATTGGAACTGTTGTGGTGCTGCATCAGCAAAGAGTTTGAATCATAAGTTATCAATACTTCTTCCTGCAAGAAATATAAAAAACGCCTCTACTCTAAATAACGATATTTATGTTCCCTGTGCTGGGTGTTACAACAACATGATGAAAGCCAAAAGGGCTTTGGAAAATGCAGAAGAAAGGCAGAATATTGAAAAGAGCTTAGGTAAGTTTGAAAGCATACCAGAAGTCTATCCTTTAATGAGGCTTTTTACAGATAAAGCCATACTTGAGAAACTTTCACAAAGTAAATTAAAGACCGACGTTAAAGTGGCTTCTTATTATGGATGTGCTTTTGTAAGACCTGAAGAGGTTTTACAAAACGAAAATCCCGAGATTCCTCAGTCAATAGACAATATTTTAAATGCAGTTGGATTAGAGACCGTTGAGTGGCCTTTAAAAAGTTTTTGCTGTGGTGGTGACTTGAGTTTGGCTGATAGTAGTGTTGTATCAGTACTTGTAGAAAAGATTATAAATTATGCAAAAGAGGCAGGAGCTAATGCAATTGTTACTGCCTGTCCCCTTTGTCAGGCAAACTTAGAGATGAGACAGAAAGAGCCTTTCCCTATATTCTATTTTACAGAGATTTTAGGTATTGCTATGGGAATAGATAATGAAAAGTGGTGGAAAAAGCACCTTGTGGATCCAAGGGATCTGGTATCGAAAATTAAGGGAGGAAAGTAATGGTTAAACCTGTAATTGTTGTTGGTTCTGGTTTTGCGGGACTTTCCTGTGCCTTTCATTTAGCTGAAGCGGGTATACCAGTAATAATTCTTGAAAAGAAAGAAAAATTAGGGGGGTATTTTCCTCAACTAAAAAAGCAATTTCCAACAAACTCCTGTGGTGTTTGTTTTATGCATCCCGATTATCCAGCTTACTGCCCATATATAGAGGCTGAGAGACATGAAAATATCACTGTTTATACGAATGTGAGTATTCAAAATATTGAAAATTATCAAGAGGGAGTAAATATTAAGTTTTCAGCAGACGGTATATTGAATGAAATAGATGGACAGGCTCTTGTCATTGCCACTGGTTATGAGCCTTTTGATATTTCGATGAAGCCAGATTTAGGCGGTGGGTTATATGAAAATGTTTATCCCGCTCTTAATTTTGAAGACCATATTTATGATCTGATAGCTGAGAACAAAAGCTTGCCACAGAGAAAGATTGCCTATATCCAATGTGTTGGTTCAAGGGATTTGAAAATAAAAAGGCCCTATTGCTCTTCCTTTTGTTGTATGTATGCTATAAAACAGGCATTGCTTATTAAAGATTTTGATCCCGATGTGGATATTTCAATATTTTATATGGACATAAGGTCCTTTGGTAAGGACTACGAAAGATATTATTTGTCTGCAAGAGAAAAGGGGATAAAGTTTATAAGAAGTGCTGTGGCATCTGTTAAAAAGAGACCTTCAACAGGGAAGCTGGAAGTCCTTTATACAAAAGACGGTAGTGCAACTGAGGAAACCTTTGATGCTGTTGTTCTATCCCAAGGTGCAGTTATAGAAAAAAGTATTCTCGATTTGATGAAGAAATTAGATGTGGAAATAGATTTTTATAAGCCCAAGCTTTTTGAGGATAGGGAGATTAAGAGGAATATTTTTGTTACTGGCACTCTTTATGATCCAATGGATATACCCGATTCTGCAATTGATGGGATTGCAACCGCTTCGAAAATAATTTCCCGAAATATGATTACCCCAAAAATTTTAGCTCCCGTTAAGGTTAAAACTCAAAAGGTAGCTAAAATAGGCATTTTTCTTTTAGGTTGTGATAATAGGCTTGATGATATAGTTAGAACAAGATTTTCTGAAGCCCTGAAAGTAAAGGATCTGGATGAAATTCAATACGCTGTTAGGGAAAATAAATTTGATGGGGCTGTTATTATAACAGATGATATAAGAAAAACCTCAGGATTTTTGGAAAATAAAAATTACTGTGGGCTTCATATAGATTCTGTTGTTTTAGTTCCTTCATTTAATAATGCCCTTTTAGAAGAAATATCTGCTTCAATACAAAAATTAAGACAAGTAAAAAGAAATAACCATGTGCCAAAGGCTTTAAACAGCAAGGTATGTATAATAGGTGGTGGTCTTGCAGGTTTAGTTTCTGCCAAGTTTTTGGGGGAAATGGGAATTAATGTAGTTATTGTGGAGAAAGAAGATAGGTTAGGTGGAAGATTATTAGAAATTCCTTCAAGGCTCGATCTTGTTAAAAATTACATTAAATATGTTGAGGACAATAAAAATATTGAAATATTACTTAATTCTAAGGTCAAAGATGTGGAAGGAAGACTGGGGGAATATATTTTACAAATAGAATCAAAAGAGGATGTAAGAAAATTAAAAGTTGATGCTCTATTAGTAACAACTGGTGGTATTCCAAGGAAAAATGTAGTTGTTCAGGAAGATGGAAAAAGGGTTTTTACAATCTTTGATTTTGAAAATAGATTTGATGAAATCTCAAAGAGCAAAAGGGTTGTTTTCAAACAATGTGCAGGCTCTCGAACAGAGGATAACCCAGTGTGTTATAAGGTCTGCTGTAAAAAAGCTGTTATGAGTGCCATAGCATTAAAGAATAAAAACCCAGAAATTGAAATCTTTATTTTGCACAAAGATATAAGAACCTATGGCTTTAGTGAGAATCTCTATCGGCAGGCAAGAGCAATGGGTATTCAGTTTATCAGGTATTCTCAAGAGCCGGAGATAATGAGGGAAAGTGAAAAATTAAAGGTTAAGGTATTAGAAGATGGAACAAATAGCGAATTTATATTTGAACCAGAATATGTGCTTTTATCTTCAGGTATGAATCCAAATACAGAAGAAGTAGCAGAAGTTTTAGGAATTGGAACTACTGACGGATTTATTAATCCCTATAACCAAAAAACAGGCTTACTGGATATAAAAAATGGAATATATTCAGCAGGTTTATGTCTTGCTCCAAACTATACAGAAGATGTGATTAAACAAGCGGAAGCAGTAGCAGTAAGAATAGCAATCAAATTAGCGGGAAGACAGTTATATGTGAAGTTTAATACTGCTTTTGTAAATCCCAAATACTGCTGTGGTTGTGAGCTTTGCGTAAAGGCTTGTCCAGTTTCAGCAAGGTATATGGATTATGAGGAGAAAATTGCAAGGGTAGATGAAGCACTTTGTGAAGGTTGTGGCAACTGTGCTATGGTATGTGCCAATAAAGCTTCGCAACATAAAGTTTTTGAACATAAAGGCATGTTAAAAACCATTGATTTAATGGTAGGTTAATGGAGGATAAAATGAGTGATTTTGAACCAAAAATTATAGGGTTTTTATGCAACTGGTGTACTTATACGGGCGCTGATCTTGCAGGAACAGCGAGAATTCAGTATCCCTCAAATATAAGAGTAATAAGAATGATGTGTTCTGGCGGAGTTGATATGGTTTATGTTATGAAAGCCTTACTTGAAGGAGCAGATGGTGTATTAATTGGTGGTTGCCATCCAGGCGATTGTCATTACCAGAGTGGGAATTTTAAAGCAAGAAGAAGGGTAGCGATTTTAAAAAAGATACTACAACAATTAGGATATAACGAAGATAGGGTATGGTTAAGATGGATTTCTGCGAGTGAAGGGAAAAAATTTGCTAACACAGTAACAGAAATGGTTGAATATTTAAAAAAGCTTGGGCCTAATCCTTTTAAATATACGGGAAATATATAAAAACACGAGAGGTAGAACATGGGAGTTTCTATAGAATTAAATAATATCTCAGCATTAAAAGAGATACTCAAAGAATCTTTGGAAAATAAAGTTGTAGATGCAGTACTTGGGCTTTTCTGGGATGAGAATAAGGAAACTGTTGCCTATGGTATGACCAAAGATGTTAATATTTTAGAAAGACTTGAAGTGCTTTGTCCTTCTATGCCAGTACAGGGAGCAAGGGTAGTTTCAAATATAAAATTCACTGAAACCCCAATCAGGGTCTTATGTATAATTAAACCCTGTGAAATGAGGGCTGTAGTTGAGTTAGTGAAGTTAAAGCAAATTATGCCAGAGAAGTTAATATTTTTAAGCATGGATTGTGGTGGAGCCCTTGAACCAGAAAAGTTTAAAGAGTTTAATAAATTTGGAAAAGATGTTGTTGGTGAATACCTTTCATGTTACGAGAATTTTAGCGATTTCAGTTATACTTCTGAGAACTATCGCTTTGCCTGTAGGGTTTGTGATAGGTGTGTTCCTAAGATATCTGATTTAAGGCTAAGATCCTATGGTAAAACGAAATATTTAGAAGCTTTGAGTGATAAGGGGCATAAGTTTCTTAATGAAACAATAAAAGATGGACTTAAAGAAATGGATTTTTCTTCCTATGAGGATAGTTTGAAAAAAATCATTGATAATAGAAAGGCAAATAAGGACAAGGAAAGGGAGTTATTTAAAAAAGAGATAAACTCCATTGAGAGTTTTACAAGGGAGTTATCAGCCTGTATTAGATGTCATAACTGTATGGTAAATTGCCCTGCCGATTACTGTAAAGAGTGTATATTCAGATCACCAGTTTTTGATCATCCCTCAGAAAATTATGAGTTATGGTTAGAAAGAAAGGGCATGATAAAGCTTCCATCAGATACATTATTATTCCATTTAACAAGACTGAACCATATGAGTACATCCTGTGTATCCTGTGGAATGTGTGAAACTTCTTGTCCTGTCGGGATAAGACTCACAAGAATCTTTAGTTTTATTGGAGAGGAAACACAGAAGATTTTCGATTATGAGCCTGGTAGAAGCTATACAGAGGAGTTGCCAGTAGCAACTTTTAGAGAAAAAGAACTTGATAAAGTTTAAACTTTAGGAGGATAGATATATGAAGGGCATACTATTGACGGGAGACAAACCGATAATTCCAGAAGGGACCAAGATGGTTCCAGTGTATATAATGGGAAAAAAATATGATGTGCCAGAAACACTAACAATCCAGAAGGCCCTTGAGTATGCAGGGTACCAGTTGATAAGGGGATGTGGTTGTAGAGGTGGTATTTGTGGTGCCTGTGCTACGGTCTATAGGATTATGGGAGACCACAAACTATACTTTGGACTTGCCTGTCAGACTGTAGTTAAGGAAAATATGGTTCTTACCCAGATTCCCTTTTATCCCTATAAAAGAAGAATACATGACATAGACAATTTAGAACCAACTGCAGAGACGATGGCAAAGATTTATCCAGAGATAATGAAATGTGTAGGTTGTAATACCTGTACAAGAGCCTGTCCTATGGAAATAAAGGTTATGGATTATATAAATGCAGCAATTCGAGGTGATATTGAAAGGTGTGCTAAACTTTCCCTTGATTGCATTTTATGTGGTCTTTGTACTTCCCGTTGTCCTGCACAGATAACTCATTATAATGTAGGTATGCTTGCAAGAAGACTAACAGGTGCAAAAATATTTAAAAGTGCCGAACATTTAAAGGCAAGGGTACAAGAGATACAATCTGGGAAATATGAGCCCTTTTTAAGGGAACTTATAGAAGCGAGTGAAGAAGAGTTAAAAAGGCGATATGTGGAAGAAAGGGAGTGGGAACCTTTAGACTCCAAAGAAAAGGGATGGAAACCACAGGATCAGAGGTATTTATAAAATTAATTATGCAATCGGCGATTTTATTTGATTGTGTGAATTTTAAAACATTTTCACACAGGTACTAAAAAATAATTAAGGAGTGAGAAGATGTCTGGATATCCAGAAAGTTTGAGAGAATCAATAAAATTAGTAGAAAAAACAAGGGCAGAAAGGGTTGAAAAGGCGAAAAGAGGGGAGATTTTTAAGCCTCTAACGATGGAGCAACGTAAAGAAGTGCTCTCTAAGTTTCATCCCGATTACATGGAAGGGACAAAAAGAGTGGTAAATGTAGGACCTGATAAAGGTGAGATGTTCCCCAACGAGCTTGCAGACCTTTTGGAGGCCCATAGCAGGATAAATCCAAAAGACTTCGATCTCAATAATTACGACTTAGAGACGGATGTTTTAGTGATTGGTGGAGGTGGAGCAGGTTCATCGGCTGCAATTATGGCTGCCTATCAGGGCGCAAGGGTTATACTTGCCACAAAATTACGTCATGGCGATGCGAATACTGTAATGGCAGAGGGTGGAATTCAAGCTGCAGATCAGGAAGTAGATTCACCCTACTATCATTTCCTCGATACAATGGGCGGTGGACATTTTCTAAACGATAGAAAAATTGTTGCCTCACTTACTTCAGATGCACCAATAATAGCTTCTTGGTTAGAAAAATTAGGGATGATGTTTGATAAATACCCCGATGGCAGGATGAAGGTAAGGCATGGTGGAGGAACCTGTAGAAAGAGGATGCATTCATGTGGTGATATGACTGGCTCAGAAATAATGAGAGTCTTAAGGGATGAGGTAAGAAATCATCCAGATAAAATAGAAGTAATTGAATTTTCTCCAGCAGTAGAACTTCTTCTTGATGAAAATGGAAGATGTGCTGGTGCTATTCTGTATAACTTAGAGACAGAAGAATACATTGTTGTTAAAGCAAAGGCAGTTATTATGGCTACTGGTGGTTTTGGAAGACTTCATTTCAATGGTTTTCCCTGTACAAACCATTATGGTGCCACAGCAGATGGGATCGTAATGGCGTATAGAGCGGGTATAAAATTAAGATTTATGGACTCTGTCCAATATCATCCAACTGGGGTAGTTTTTCCTGAACAGAACGTGGGGTTGTTAATTACTGAAAAAGTTAGGGGACTTGGAGCAACACTTCTAAACAAGTATGGTCAGGAGTTTGTCTTTCCCTTAGAGCCAAGAGATGTTGAATCTGCATGTATAATTCGTGAATGCACTGAAAGGGGAAATGGAGTTGTGACTCCAACAGGAAGATTGGGAGTATGGCTTGATTCTCCAATGATTGATATGCTTGAGGGTGAGGGAACAGTTAAAAGAGAATTACCCGCTAAATATATTCAGTTCATTAGGCATGGCATAGATATTTCAAAGGAGCCAATGCTGATATTTCCAACAATTCATTATCAAAATGGCGGTCTTTGGATGGATGAAAATGCAAGAACTCAGATTGAAGGATTATATAGTGCTGGTGAAGTTTCAGGTGGTGTTCACGGTAGAAATAGATTAATGGGTAACTCACTTCTTGACATTCTTGTTTTTGGAAGACGAGCAGGACTTCATGCTGGAGAGTATGTAAAAAATGTAAAAATTGGGAAATTAACTCTTGAACATGTAGTTAAGTATGAACAGGAGTTAGAACAAGCGGGTATAAAAACAGACAGAATTGCACCAATGATTTTGCCCGATTATATTAGGGAAGAAGTTAAAGCAAAAGAGAAGACTTCAAGATATTTTGGTACTTTGAGATAAAAAAATTTTTACGGCTTCAGGTTACGACCTGAAGCCTGCCTATTTATTAATTTTTAAAAGATTTTCAAAATCTTTTTTAGTTAAAATCTTTTGTTCATCAATTATATCTAATATAGGTTTTCCAGTTTTCTTTGCAAGCTTAACAATCTCGGCAGTCTTTTCATAGCCAATATGGGGAGAAAGAATAGTAGCAAGCGCTAAGCTTGATCGGGCATATTTTTTAAGAATTTCATTATTTGCTTTTATGCCTGATATACATTTATTATCAAGGATTTCGATAGCATTTGTTAGATATTCAAGAGACCAAAGAACAGAATTAGCAATGATTGGCATCATAACATTTAATTCCAGTTGTCCCGCCTGAACAGAAAAAGAAACTGTTTGTTCCATGCCTATGACAAAAAAACAGACCATCGTGGTCATCTCTAATATTGAAGGATTTACCTTTCCTGGCATAATAGATGAGCCAGCTTGAACCTCTGGAAGCCTAATTTCATTAAGTCCTGTATTTGGTCCTGAAGATAGAAGCCTTAAATCGTTTGTAATTCTAATTAAATTTAGTGTTAAACTTTTAATGCCTCCCATAAATCTTGCAAAGTCACTTTGATTTTGCATTGCTTCAAAAAGATCTGGATTTCTTTTAAGTGGAATACCCGTTGTCTTTTTAAGGTATGTTGTAATATTTTCTTGATATTCCTTGGGTGCATTTACTCCTGAGCCAGTTGCGGTACCACCTAAACCAATTATATAAAGAGGTTCTAATAGCATCTTAATAAATTTTGAATCCTTTTTAATTGCATTACCATAGGCAGTAAACTCATCTCCGAGGGTGATTGGAGTTGCATCCATAAGATGGGTTCGTCCTGATTTTATTAGATTTTTGAATTCCTTCCCCTTCTTCAAAAATGTTTTAGCCAATTTATCTGTTTTTTCTATTAGCCTTAGAGCCATTCTAATAGTGGAAATTCTCATAGCAGTAGGAATAACATCATTTGTAGATTGTGCCATATTAACTGTGTCATTTGGATGAATTGGCTTATAAGTCCCTTTAGGAAAACCAAGAATCTCATTAGCACGATTTGCAATAACTTCATTTATGTTCATGTTTAATGAAGTACCCGCTCCTGCTTGAAAAACATCAACCACAATCTGATCAATTAATTTACCATTAATTAATTCTTCGCAGGCTTTTATAATCGCATCTGCACATCTTTTGTCTATTTTTTTTAAATCTCTAAATAATAGACAGGCAGAAAGCTTAATTTCAGTAATTGCTCTTATCAACTCTTCGTGATTTTTAAGACCTGATATAGGAAAGTTATGAAGAGCTCTTGTGGTATTGACACCGTAATAAACTTCTTCAGGAATTTCAACGGTACCTAAAAAGTCTTTTTCCAGTCTTTTTTTCATAGAACTAATATAGCATTGAAAATTTAGATTGGCAACTTATTGATATAAAAAATAGTTTATTTCATACTCTTTTTATGATACTATTTTATAAAACTTTATTTTGAGGTTAAAGTATGAAAAAAGAAACTTTACTTGCTCAATCAGGAAGTAGGTGGGATTTTAGAACGGGCTCAGTTTCAATGCCCATCTATCAGGTTGCCACTTTCAGGCATCCTGCTTTAGGAGAGTCAACGGGTTTTGATTATTCAAGAAGCGGAAATCCAACGAGAAGTGTTCTTGAAACTACAATTGCTGAGCTTGAGGGTGGTTCAAGGGGACTTGCCTTTTCTTCTGGGATGTCTGCAATTGATTGTTTGATGAGGATTTTTAAACCCAATAGTCATATTATAGTCACAGAGGACTTATATGGTGGAACATATAGACTTTTTGAACAGTATAAGGATTATGGTATAGATTTTAGTTATGTTGACACTACATCGCCTGAGGAAGTAAAGTCAGCTTTAAAAAAGAATACTGTAGCATTATTTATTGAGACTCCTACAAATCCAATCTTAAAAGTTGCGGATATTGAGGAGCTTGGAAAATTTTGTAAGGAAAATAATCTGCTTTTCATAGTTGATAACACTTTTTTGACCTTTTATTATCAAAAGCCTTTAGAACTTGGAGCAGATATTGTTGTATACAGTGCGAGTAAGTATTTGTCGGGGCATAATGATGTAATAGGAGGTATCTTAGTTACAAAAGATCAGGAGTTGGGCGAAAGACTTTATTTCTTTCAAAACTCAATAGGAGGTATTATGTCTCCCTTTGATAGTTGGCTTGTTTTGAGAGGTTTGAAGACATTGCATTTAAGATTAGAAAGACAAACAGCCAATGCAGAAAAAATAGCTAATTGGCTTGAAAATAATGATAGCGTTACTAAAGTTTATTACCCTGGTTTAAAATCTTCACCGTGGTATAATGTTTTAATAAAACAATCTGGAGGTGCGGGAGCAATGATCTCCTTTGAGATTAAATATCCTGATAGGGTACCAAAGATTTTGGCGGAGGTTAAAACCTTCCTTTTTGCTGAGAGTTTAGGAGGAGTAGAGTCCTTAATTACCTTTCCCTCTGTTCAGACCCATTCTGCAATGCCAGAGGATTTAAGAAAGAAGTTGGGGATTAATGATAGACTATTAAGATTATCTATTGGTGTTGAGAATTATGAAGATTTGATAGAAGATTTAGAAAGAGTATTAAAATAAGGGGTAAATATGAAGTTAAAAACTAAAATCATTCATAGTGGAAAGGATATTGATGAATTTACCGGTGCTTCAAGCATACCCATATATCAGGTATCTACTTATGCTCAGAAAGACCCCATTAATTTGGGTAAATATGATTATGGCAGAGGAGATAATTTAACAAGGCATGCGGTCGAACAGGTGGTTGCAAATTTAGAAGGTGGTAAGGCGGGTTTTGCTTTTAGCTCAGGCATGTCTGCAATATCTTCAGTATTTTTGCTTTTTAAACCCGATGACGAAATCATTATAACCCAGGATGTTTATGGTGGGACCTATAGAGTTTTAAATACAATATTTTCAAACTGGGGATTAAAGTCCAAATATGTTGACATGACTGATCTTTCAAACATTGAAAAATCAATTACTGAAAAAACAAAGGCTATATTTGTAGAAACACCGACAAACCCACTACTTAAAATAATAGACCTAAAGTCTGTATCAGAAATTGCAAAAAAACATAATCTTTTAACAATCATTGATAATACCTTTATGACTCCCTATTTGCAAAGACCCTTAGAGTTTGGCTTTGACATAGTAATACACAGTGCTACTAAGTTTTTAGGTGGTCATAGTGATTTAATTGCTGGAGTTGTGGTGGTAAAATATGATGAATTGGCAATTAAGATAAAAAGAATACAAAACTCCTTTGGTGCAATACTGGGTCCTATGGATTCCTTTCTTCTTCATAGAGGTATAAAGACTTTAGCGATAAGAATGGAGGCACAACAGAAAACTGCTTTCGAATTGGCTAAATGGCTTAAAGAAAAAAAAGGTATAAAAAGGGTTTATTATCCACTCCTTGAAGATCACGAGGGAAGAGATATACATATTAAACAAGCAGATGGCGGGTCAGCGGTACTGAGCTTTGAGTTTGACAATTTTGACATAGCTTATAAGTTTATGAAGAGTGTTAAAATACCGCTTTTAGGAGTAAGCTTAGGAGGGGTTGAAAGCATACTTTCCTATCCCGCTTCTATGTCACATGCTGCGATGCCAAAGGAAGAAAGGCTGAAAAGAGGCATATCAGACTCACTTGTTAGGTTATCTGTTGGACTTGAGGATATCGATGATTTAAAAGAGGATATTGATAGTGCCCTTAAAATTGCCTTAAATAAATAAAATTTGCAGTTTTTTCCCTTTTAAATTAAAATTTTCAATCGAGGTTAGAGATATGACATCTAAGTTTATTATTCCCCATAATCCAATCATTACAAAAAGGGATAGACAAAGATTAAACGGGCATAAATCATGTATTCTCTGGTTTACCGGTCTTTCTGGTTCAGGAAAATCAACACTTGCCCATAGGGTAGAGGAGATTCTTTTTGAAAATGGTATAAGGACCTATGTTCTTGATGGAGATAACATAAGAATGGGGCTTAATAAAAATTTAGGTTTTTCTAAAGAAGATAGAGAGGAGAATATAAGAAGGATTAGTGAAGTGGCAAAGCTTTTTGTAGATGCAGGCATTATAGTGCTTACCGCATTTATATCTCCCTACAGAAAAGATAGATCTTTAGCGAGAAGTCTTGTGGAAAAAGGAGAGTTTGTAGAAATTTATGTAAAGTGCCCCCTTGAGGTATGTGAAAAAAGGGATGTAAAGGGATTATATGAAAAGGCAAGAAAGGGTGAAATCAAACAATTTACAGGGATAGATGATCCCTATGAAGAACCAGAATCACCAGAAATAGTTATTGAGACAGATAAACTCTCTCTCGAAGAGTCTGCAAATATTGTAATTAATTATCTTAAAGAGAATGGTTTTTTTAACGTTGAATGAGCAGGGTAAAGGATAAATAAGTGTTCTATTTAAATGAAATTTTTAGTTTGATTAATATCATAATCAAGGCAACTGAAGAAGTTCTTTTAGTTTATAACTCTCAAGATTTTGTTATCTCTGAGAAAGAAGACAAATCGCCTTTAACCTTAGCAGATAGTAGATCACATGAAACAATAGTAAAGGGACTAAATAAACTTTCTAATTATCCAATTTTAAGCGAAGAGGGCAAAGAGATACCCTACGAGGAAAGAAAAAAATGGAAATATTTCTGGTTGATAGATCCCCTTGATGGAACGAAGGAATTCATTAAAAAAAATGGTGAATTTACAATCAATATTGCCCTTGTTGAGAGAAATGAACCTGTTATTGGTGTTGTTTCCGTTCCCGTAAGAGGGGAAATATTCTTTGCCTTTAAAGGAAAGGGTTCTTATAAAATAGATTATCAAAAAAGAGTTTTTGCAAGTAATGAGGAGCTTTTTAGTATTTCCAAAAAATTACCCTTTGAAGATGAGAGAGATGAAATTATTGTTGTTGGCAGTCGTTCACACAGGGATGAAAAGACCGATGAGTATATAGAAAAAATAAAGAATCTTGGAAAGATTCAGGTAGTAAATATTGGTAGTTCTTACAAGATATGTTATTTAGCAGAAGGCAAGGCAGATATATATCCTCGTTTTGGTAAAACAATGGAGTGGGATATATCTGCAGGGCATGTGATACTTGAAGAAGCGGGAGGAAAAATTATAGATGCTGAAACCTTAGAACCTCTGCGTTATAACAAAGAATCTCTTGTAAATCCACCTTTTATAGCGAAATCCCAAAATTTTTTAAAAAGATATGAATGAAAAAAAAGTCGTAGATATACTTTTAGGTACCTATAATGGTGAAAAATATCTACCTGCCCTTTTGGCTTCACTCGAGAGCCAATCATATAAAGATTGGAATTTGATTATAAGAGATGATTGTTCGAGGGATAATACAAAAAATATAATTTTTGATTTCAAAAGCAAATATCCAGATAAAGTGAAAATCATAGATGATGAAGGCAAAAACCTCGGTGCTTGTAAAAACTTCTTAAAACTTCTTGAATTTAGCAAAAGTGATTACCTATTGTTTTGTGATCAAGACGATGTTTGGCTGCCAGAAAAAATAGAGAGAATGTTAAATAGAGCTTTGGAAATTGAAAGGCATATTAGTAATCAACCATTTCTTATACATCATGATCTTATAGTTGTAGATGAAAGCCTAAATATAATTTCCGAGTCCTTCTGGAAATATCAATTTATTCGTCCCGATTTTTGTAAAACATTACCACGTCTTCTTGTAACAAACTCTGTCACAGGTTGTGCGACTTTAATAAACAAAAAATTAAAGGAATTGATAATACCAGCACCAGAGGGTGTCATAATGCATGATTGGTGGATTGCCCTTGTTGCTTCAGCTTTTGGAGAAATTTACTGGATGCCCGATAGATTAGTTCTTTATAGACAGCATGGTAAAAATGATGTTGGGGCAAAGGCATGGAATCTAACCTATGTTATTAAAAAGGCTATCACTTTTTATAACAGAGAGGCACTATTAAAAGGTTTTAGGGATACAATAAAGCAGGCTAAGGTATTTTATGATAGATATCAAAACAACTTAAAAGAAAGCGATAAGTTAATAATAGAAAAATATGTAAATTTATTAAACGAAAACTTTATAAGAAGACGGCTTAACATAGTTAAGTATGGTTTTTTAAGGACTGGTCTTATAAGAAATTTAGGTTTTCTTCTCAGAGTTTAAATAGATTTCTAAATTTTCTAATATATTGTTTAAAGTAAATGTAAAAATTAAAAAAAGAAAGTAAGAGTGTTATTGGAAAAATAATTTTTGGTGAAATATTGAGATAAATAATTTTCTCCAAATAATAGATTATAAAAGAATCAATAATAGTGCTATCTTGTGAGTACTTTGATCTAAGCCATACCTCAAGATGTGTTAATGGGCAATACCATTCAAAAATTTGAATGATAATTGCAAAAATAAGTCCTGAAATGTGAACAATCCTTATTTTTTTGTTTTTTCTACCCCAAATTACTCCAAAAATAAGGAATAATATCCAAAGAAAATGTATGATTACAGCAATATCTGCAAGTAACCTATAAAATGTCATAAAAATAATACTAATCTTTATCTCAATAAGTATCAGAAGATTCTTAATTGTCAAATAAAAAGTCTGGGATATAAGGGAAAACTTGTTGTTTTGTCCATTTTTTTAATTTTTATTTTTTAGTGAATTTAATTATGCATTGAGAGTTAAGAAACATTCTTATAAAAAGGGGTTAAAAAAACTTTGTTTTTTTACTTTAATATGGTATAAAAATTGCAGGTTTTTAAAATAATACAAAATTTAACTAAAATTATTGCTAAAAAGCGGAATTTTAATGTCTTAATTTAGCTATTTCGCAAACACTTCATCATTAAGATTACCACTTTTAACAATAAGAAGGTCATGTCTGAAAGAGAAGGTTGCTAAAATTTTAGATTTTAAATTTCTTTTGAAATTAAAGATTCAATTTTTCAGTAATTTCATACACAAATCTCACGACGCTATAGTATTAGTTAGTTGTCCCAAAACAAAAGAGTCTATTTTAATTCAACAGCTTAAAAATAAAAAAAATATAGCCATTTTTATTATTTACTTTTTAGTGGTTTTTCAATTATTTATTAAAAACTCCTATCCCGCAATGTATGGATATGCTACAAACGCAACAGGAATTTACAGAATTGATACTGTAACAGGATCCTCTACACTTGTATATAACGGAGCACCTTTTAACGGTACAACGACTGTAGCAGGTGCTGCAATTCGACCAAGCGACGGGATGCTTTTTTTTACATTTAATAACACTGCAAACCAGCCTGTCTACAGATGGGATCCAGCAAATCCAACTGTTGCCCCGGTTTTACTTGGAAATACCGGTGCCACTGTGCCATATATTCACAGACTTACCGCTGATATAAATACAGACACAATTTATGGAAATGATGCAAGTCCCGCAACTACAATATGGGTGATAAACCCGACAAATGGTTCTGCAACTGCGGTAGCAACAATTTCCGGAATTCCAAACAATACTTCAGGAGATATTGCCTTTGACCCCACTTCAGGTAATGTCTACGCACCTATCCAACCAAACGGTTCTCCTACTGCTACTGTATATCAAATACCCCTTGCAGGTGGACCTGTAACTGCAGTAGGGACGATAACAGGTCTACCTACTGCAGGAGTTTTAAACTCAGCAATGTTTAATGCGTCAGGGACATTATTCATTGGTGGTGGCAGTACCTATCTCTGGACTGCACCAGTTACAGGTGGTCCCGTTACAGTAGTAGGAGATATGGGATTTACACCACAAGACTATGCAAATTTACCGGTTCCCCATGCCACTCCCGCTGTAACAAAAAGCTTTGCCCCCAGCAACATAAATGTGGGTGGAACAAGCACATTAACAATCAATATTAGCAGTACTTACGGGTACCAGCTTCGTGGTTTAACCTTTACTGATACATATCCAACAGGAGTTGTTAATGCTAACCCGCCTAATGCTACAAATACCTGCGGTGGGACATTAACTGCTAATGCTGGTGCAGGTAGCATAAGTCTTTCTGGCGGAACTATTCCTACCAACGGCAGTTGTACAATTACTGTAAGAGTTACAAGCAATACCGCTGGTGTCTATAATAACTCTATTCCTGTCGGCGGTGTCCAAACCGCTATGGCTTATAATAGCAGTCCCGCTACTGCCACCCTTGTGGTAGGAAACCCTCTTTATATAGGTGGAATTGTCTTTGAAGATATAAACTATGGCGGAGGGGCAGGGCGAAATTTAACAACCTCCAATGGTAACAGAGTACCAAATGCGAGAGTTGAACTTTATAGTGGTGCGGGAAATTTTATAACTTTTACAACCACAAACAGTAGCGGAGAATATACC
>JAOABK010000030.1 GCA_026418415.1 Pseudomonadota bacterium
GTTCTGCTCTGAGGCTTGGGCAAGGCGTCATAAATCAGAGCTATCCTGAGGTATTAACCCGTTACTTCAGGGAGACCTAAGGGTTGTAGGAGCTTAGAAAGCCTGTGGAAGGGCGAGCTAAGTTCCGAAACTTAAAACTTCCACTAAGCGTGTAGATGCTTAGAAGTAGCACCTTCGGACGCGGGTTCGATTCCCGCCGCCTCCACCAAAAAATCTTTATAAATCAATAATTTTTCCTTCAAAAACTCTATCCGGAAATTTTAAGCTTTTAATGTAAAAGGGATAAATATTATATTGAAATGAGAATTAAAAGAGATAAAATAAAGGCAATTATGAAAAACAGAATTTCTTCTTTTCCAAGAGACATTTAATAATTTCCAACGGCTTCAGAAATAATTTTGATATGGCTTATATTTATTCACTCTATATCATACCATTTCTTTATTGACTGATTTTTGCAATTTTGGTATATCATATGATGATGTTTGATTTTTGCCATATTCTGCAGTTGTTTTAAAAGCTTTAATAGAAAGTGAAATTGCTACTATTAAAAAGGTCAAAAAGATGAAGAAAAAAACTACCTCATTGATGTAAAGCTTTTTAAGCTTTATACTGTTTTCAATAATTGACTTGGGAGCTGTAAAAGTTTTTCCAGGATTTACTATCATGGATTTTTTAGGGCTTGATTCAACTCTGAATGTGATGTTTTTGTCATTAATTTGTTCTACTTTAATTAAATATTCTTTTTCTTTTTTGAATCTTTCTTCTACTTCTTTTTCAGTAACGGTTTCAAGTTTTATTTTGTTTGCTTTAGCTTTAGGGTTTTTGCTGTCGTCATTATTATTGATTTGTGGAAATTTTTTAAGTGTAATAAGATATGGCTTTACATATGGCAGGATTGTTTCCCCTAATACAGGGTAGATATCTCCGTTTTGGGATGGCAGGTATAAACTTCCTACGAAGCCTTTATAAAGGTATGTTGTAAGTCCTTTATGTTTATCTCCTAAGATATTAAGACCAAAAGGTGAGATAAAGACAGACAATGTGGTAATAGCAAATATCACTGTAAGTGCAACGCTGGCTATGAATCTACTAAGAAATCTTTTTCTATTTATTTTTTTGGTTAAAAGGAAGAATAACGCAGATGCGATAAGGCTACTAAGCAGACCTATAACTGATGCGATAGCATAAAATTTATGTATATTGCTGTATTGTCCTGCCTGATAGGTAAACATAAAAAGTTCTGTTTTGTAGCCAAGTTTTGCTGTTAACAGAAAGTATGCTATTAAAATCAGATATATAAGGACTGTGGCAACTGCTATTTTATAAACTTTTTCGCCAAAGTATTTTTTTAACAGATGGAGAATGCCGATCATGACAAGCCCGATTACCGATGCAAGGAAGTTAAAGATTGCAAGACCTAATAATATAATTGAAATCCAAAAACCAGCTGAACCAAGCATGGGTTGACCGTCCTTTCTTGGATTAATCCTTTTTTATATCTTTTCGTATCTCAATTTTGCCTTAAACTATAGATTTTATGTCAAGATTTACAATCCTATATTAGGAATTTTTCTAAATATCTCTCAATTTCATCATCACTCCAACTGGTTGTTTCCTTTAATCCTTTTTTAATGATTTCAAGATATGACCCTGAAGGTTTATTCTTTTCCTTTTCCCAGCAGCCTGTAATTGTCCTGATTTCTAAGCCATCTTTTTTGCCAAGATCTAATATAACATTATACCATCCCTTACCTTCTTGCTCATGAACATCCTTAAACTGGTCTTCAGTAATTTTCCATAGACGAACTAAGGTATGATAGTAAGGGTCAGATTCCTTGTCACAGGATATGAAAGCAACAGCCTTGTTATCCCAGGTTTTTGAGCTTTTTGCAAAATAGAGTCTGTATGGAATCATCATCCATCCAGCATCTAAAGGAGGTGTTTTGTCCGTAGCACCTTTGTATCTCCTACCTCTGAATTCTCCACCGTTAATGTACACAAGAAATCTCTCCCGAAACAAATTACTTCCATATGCTGCGTAGTATAAATATTTGTTCATAGCCAGGTCCTCCTTTATGTAAATTAATAAAAAATCACATAAAACTCGCAGAACCCTGAGTAATTAATTTATAGAGTATCTCAATCAATTTTTTAGCAGTATGGGGGAATTTGGCTTCATATTCCTTATCTTTAATTTTTAATCTTTTTGAATTGTTATTTATTTCTAAAGTGGGCATGCATTCTGGGGTAAAATTTCTCTCTTCCTGTTGAGACTGCTGTTGATTAGTTTGATTTTGATTTTGACTTTGATTATTTTGCTGTTGAGAGTTTACTGGTCTTAATTCGCAGAATTTAATCAATAATTCTCTTACAGGTTCTTCAAGTCTTTGTCTTGTTCCATGAAATTTCGGTAATACCTTCATCAATATTGCAAGGTCAAATGCTTCATCCATAGGCATTTTACAATCATTATTAGTAAACTTAGTTGCGTTATAAATAAATATTAAAATTTCATCAAAAACTCTGTATCCAAAATCTAACCCATACGGTTTAAGTATTGAATTGATTTTTTCTAAGTACTCAATATATTTTTTGTATTCTCCGTGTTTATTTTCATCAATTAATTCACAAATAAGATTTTTTTCTATCTTAGCAAACTTGCCATATCTGATGAAATCAAAAAAATAAAAACACTTTTTATCACTATGACTATTTTTGCATATTTTATCACTATGACTATTTTTGCATAGTGTATTCTTTAACTCTTCAATGTAGTTACCAATATCAGCATCAAACTCAATTGTGAAGGCTCTATCAAGGACCTTTGGTGAAAATGTGTGAGTTGTTTCATCAATATTGACACTCCCAATAAAATATAAATTTGGTGGAAGATATAGTTTCTGTGGTACATCTCTTAAACCTTCTTCATTGTGAAGAATTATTGGTTTGGAGTAAAATCCTATTATATCATTTTCTGTTGCTCGTTGATTTCGGGAATTTAAAATATTCCTTTTCATGTCCTCATTATTATTGACTTCTTCAATAGTACTTACTCTTTTGCTTTCAAGAATACTTAAAAAATCAGCAAAATAGTACTCTACTCTTGCAAGGTTCATCTCATCAAAGAGAACCAAATAAGGCACAGAAGAACTGCCATTTAGCAAGTATTCCTTTTGAGCCTCTATTATAAAGTCAAGTAGTTCGGTTTTATGATATTTACCATTCAGTGGATTATAGTAACCAAGAAGAGATTTGGAATCCTTAAAATCGGGACGAATAGGGAAAAATAGTTTTTTAATTTTAGATTCTCTTTTTAGAAAGTTTTTACTGATGAGATCCGAAAGGTCATTCTCTTTGAATATCTCGCATGCTCTGTGAGGTGCATACAAAAAAAGTATTAATTTCAGGAATTTTCTTGAAAAAATGGATTCATTTGTAGCTTTATCTTCAGGATGTGAATCTATGTACTCACTCAAGTTGGAATCTCTTTTTTTATCAATTTCTTCAATTTTGTTTTTGATCTCTATCAGTTTTCCTTTGATTTTCTCTAAGTTGATTTTCTCTAAGTCATCTTGATTTTCTTGACTTAATTCTTCACCGAGTTTATAATATTTGTTTTCCCATATAGTCAAAAAACAGTGTTTTGACAAGTCTTTTACTTTTTTTGTTGACAATTGTATTTTGCTAATTAATCTACGATATAAGTCGTAAAGATTGTGAAGATTCTCTATTTTTTCCCTGCTTGAGCTATTTGGATTAAATAATGAGCTTTTATTAGGATTAGCAATTAAATTTAAAAGGCCACCTCCTTTACCATCATGCCATTGTTCAATCTGCATACCAGCTTGATTATTACCACCAGTTAGATTATCAAGATTGAAAAATTTTTTTGCTTTATCTATTTCATTCTTTATTTTTATTTCTTCATCTAAATCCCACAAACAAAACTCTTCAAAAATTTTTGTTTTTCCTGTACCGGACAGACCAGCAATTATGACAAAACCTTTTGTTCTAAGTGCATGATAGAATGTTTTTGCCTGGTAATCATGTAATATTAGGTTTTGAAAGAACTTGCTCATTTTAATCCTCCTAAATTTTTGGTAAACTTATAGTTATATATCCTATGAACTGTTCTTTCTGTCTTATTCTCTGTCTTATTCTATTACCACAATCTTGATTTGGAATTACCTCATCAAGGAGAAATAGGCTAATTATGTATTTCAATGCATCACGTGTAGAAGGATGATTTTCATTGAATAGATGATTATCATTGAATAGAAGATTATCATTGAATAAATGGGTGAAGGATTTTATCTCAATCCTATAATCCTTTGTATCTCTCAGACATGCTGCAAATACAGCATCGCTTAGCTTTTCAGTCTCTGAAGAGTCTTCCTTAGATTTTACTATTGATGTTAGATATTTTGATAAATCACCAGTATTTACATTCTCTTTTATCATGTACTTTGCATCAATCACTATTTTTCTATTATCACACTTCAATAAAAAATCAGGTCTCAATTTACCTTCTGCACTTCTTCCAACCTTGATAGTTTCCTGATAGGAAATTTTTACTTCATTGTTTACCTTGTCAAATACAAATTGGGCATAATCATAACTGTCGTCTTTTTCAAAAATTTCATCCCAACTACTTTCCTTTATCTTGTATTTGAGAGCTTTTATTGCCTTTATAATCTCAGAAAATACATACAGTTCCCAGAGAACATCCATTCTTTTTAGACTCATGTACATGTCAATTTCATTCATGAAAGTAGGTACTAATATGACTCTCATGAGTCGATCAACAATAAACAACTCTCTATAACCTGTTTGTTTCATAAGAACTTGTGAATTAAGAGGTGGTTTATTAATAATACCAACTTCATTGAAAAAAGTATGTCCTAAGGTGAGTTTTATAGTATCATACAAGTCATCAATTTCCTTAATTTCTCTGTTTCTATTATCTTTTGTTTCCCTTAAAATCTTGTTTTTCTCAATTATTTCAATGAGATGACAGAGTAGATTTTTTATATATCTGTTCTCCAGCGTGTTAAAACTCTCTTCTAATTCATACTGGAATACAGAAGTTGGACAATAATTTTGATTATTTACCTTTATAAAGCCATTTTGATTTTTCATTAGTCTGTGAGGATTTTGAATTATATCTGTTATTACATCAATATCTACATAATTAACCTCATCGTATCTTCTTAAAGTTCTAATCTCTATAGTGTTGCGATGAGGTTTACATAGAATATCATTAATGCCGCTTTTTATTTCTTCTCTTTTATGATAGATAACGAAAAATTTTAAAAATTCATTATCTACAAAATCATACTCTTTGACATAGGAGCTTACTGGTGAAGTTAAGCAGAAGGGTAAATGTTCTGATAAATCATTTATTATTTAAAAGACAAATTTTTCAAAAAAGTGGCTATACTTTTTAGTTATGGAATCAATTTGATCCTTTGTGGGACTATTATCAATAGGGCAATTAGAAGAACAATTTGATGAATTACCACAAAATCCCATAATTTTACAAGTTTTCTTATGCAAAACCAAAACTTCTTTTAGGGTTTTTTTATCATTCTCATAGTACTTGAATATACCAGTGTAGTTTTTAAAAAATAATTCACAATAATCTGAACCATCCGATGGACAAGTATCACAATTTTTATCTGCTTCTTTGCAAGTAATGCTCTTAGTCTCCTTGAAAGGTTTTATGATTTCTAAGTTACCTTTACGAGGAATTTTGAGTAAACATCTATTTTGATTTTCTTGATTTAAGTCATAAAATGACCAAACTATATTATTGGTGGATTGAGTCATTGTTTATTTTAAGCTTGTTTAATTCCTAATTTTCCTTATTATAAACTATCCTCTTTATCTTGCACAATTTTTATTGAGCTTTTATAAAGTTTTAGTTTTTTATTTATAGCTAAAGGATATTCTCATCTTGACATTCTAATTAACTGATTGAGAAATTATATAATAAAATAAATTGAAGTTTTAAAGTCTAAATTTGTTTTAGTAAAAAATGGTAATATTTTCTTAAATTAAAGATTAAAATAAATTAATTAGATTCGGAGGTATAAGGGTGTTTTCATATTTTGATAAGGATAATATTTTTAAATTTTTTGACATTATTAGCGAAAACATAGATGGGAAAATAGTCCTAACAGTTATTGGTGTTGCAACATGCATACTTATTGATCATCCAGATAGAATAACAAAGGATATAGATATATGGCTTCCTCTGTCTAAGATAAAGAGTATGGAAGAATTGGAAAAAGCCTGTAAAAAAGCTTCTATTACTCTAAAAAAAGAAGATAATGAAACTCTGGGCATAAGACTCATACCAGAAGATGCTTTAGATTTAGGAAAATTTAAAGAAAATGAATGCATAGAATGTTACAGGTCAGAAAATTTAACTGTAAGGATTATTCCTCCTCAAAACATGATTGCATCTTATCTTACAAGAATTGATGAGGAAAAATTAAGTGACTGTGTTTTTATGATTAGAAAATTCAGATTGAACAAAGAAATGATAAAAGAAGCAATAATGACAATCAGTAGGAAAGAAGATAGAACTATTGCAATGGATAATCTTGCTCTTATTGAAATTTCTCAAGCCTTTGATAGATATCCTTTTGCAAAGATAAGAGATAGAGTTTTGAAGAAACTTTTAGCTAATCAATCTCCTGAAGGATGGAGAGATAAATATGTTTCAGTAGTATCCTTTTTACTCTCTAAAGAATCCCCCTCTGTGCTATTAATCAAAAAGGAATTTGATACATTTAAAGCTCTGATAGAATACATAAGAGAGGGACAACCAGACCCTACACTTGCTTTACATGACCCTGCCATGTATAGAAAATTAAGAAATAGAGTAACAGAACTTATATGTCAAGGTTGGATTTGATTTTAAAGATAAAGAATAATGAAAACCGAAAGAATATAGAATATTGCAAAATTCTTAAAAATCTTTAAATAGGTGAGGATAAATTATGAATCTCCTTACTTTCAACCTCTGTAAGTGGAATAGGAGGACTTATAGAAAAAGGTTATAAATGTAAGCCAAAATTCAGAAATTATCATGAATATAGACAATATTACGAAAGAAATACAATATCAAACATAAATAGTCTATTATCATTGAATATAGATACTGTGATTTATTAATAAAGTCAGTTGTTGTCATTTCATAAAAAGGCTTATAAATTGCGTCTTTTTAATCAATGCTTAACAGTTTTAAAAAATGTATTGTTTTAAATGTATAATTACGATTATACTAATTCAGATTATACGCATGGGTGAGCTAAAATTTGTAAATAGAATGGTTAACTCTAATCCTGTCGTCTCATCAATATTTCAAAAGGAAATAGGTGAAATCCTGAGTTTTTTGATACTAATGGATTCAAGTTTGGGAATTATGGAAAAGGAAATTTTGTATTAAAAGGCACCGATATAAGGAGGAAGAAAAGTATCTTAGAAGAGCAGTGAGATAGATATAGTTGAATTGAATTGTGAGACAAAAACAGCTTGGTTTTGGGAGTGCAAGTGGAGTAATAAAAAAGTAGGTGAAAATATTTATCGTTAACTGATTTAAAAATCAAAGAGTATTTCATACTATGGCAAAACACAAGAAAACAGATACATACCATTTAGCAAAAATGGATTTACCGATAGACTAAAAATGTCATAGTCAAGATTAAAATTAAAACTTCAAGCGACAACTACTTCAACAGGAATAGTTTTGCTAAAACCAACGGATTTGCTTACATAAAGCTTTTCTATACCGATTACTTTTCCATTTTTGTCTTTCTTGAAAATTATTCCTTCTCCTGCCTCTTCGCAGATTACTTCATCCTCAGGATTTCCAAACCATATGTCTAATGTATCTGAATCTTTGTTATGAAACAAGACTATTTTGCATATTTAACACTTCTCTGTCTCTTTTCCAAGGATGGTCCGCTGATGGAGTATATCTTCTCTGTCTTTTTTCTTCTTAAATATTAATCCTTAAATTCAAAATTTCATCAACAGTCCTTCAAATACTTAAGTGAGAAATCTCTTTTTTTATCCTTAAAGTCTGCCTGTAACTGAGTCCTAAAAACTGTTGAGCTTGCTTAAGGCTTAAACTGCCTGAAATTACACTGTTCATTCTCTCTACTCTTTTCAACTCTTCCTCCGTAAAAATATATGTTTTCCTCATTAAGCCACCTCCTTTTAGAGTTAAACTCTAAAAGAAGGCTAACATATATGTGACATTTTTCTTTAGTAATTATGTGTGACATTTTAATATAGTAACCACACATTAAATGGATGAAATTTAAATTTCAAATCCATTTGTGCTAAAATTGGTTAATAACTTCTATTGGTTTATGAATAAAAAACCAAATGAAACTATTAATGAAGAACATATTTCTAAAATTTTCAAATACTGGCAAACCATAGAAGCATTAACTTTTCCATCCCTTCCTAAAAGAACTAAAGGAAGCATTAAAGAATTAAACCTTAAAGATTATCAAGAACAATCTTTGGAAAAATATATTGCTCAATGGATAAAAAAGAATGAATTTAATATAACAATTAGAGTAGGCAGTATTAGGGTTTATTCTATTTCTAAAATGTTAGAGTTTGCCATAGGAAAGCCTCAAAAACTTTTGGATAGACCAGACCTAAGTACAAAATCTCCCATCTTTGAACTAACTATTAATGAGAAACTTTTACCAGAACCAGATGGGTTTAATTTAAGCTTACCTATGTGGATAGCAGGAAAAATTTTGGAAGCCTTTAGAAGTGATAAATCCTTTAATCTTAGGAGTTTGATGGACGAAGTAGATTTCAAAACTTTTTATTTAATTGGAAAACATCTTATATCTTCAAATTCAGAAAAAATAATTTATAAAATTTTTTTCCTTTTGCTTTTAGGTGGAGAATTTGATTGGATTGATTTATTTGAGGAATTTTTAGGGATTGATGAAGATTTATCAGAAATTATAGAGGAGATAAAAGAAGAATCCATAAAACTTAAAAAATATTTAACAACTGGTTTTCGTGAGTTTGATTTTATCTTTTTATCATTGAAAAAAGCTCTTGAATATGAAAGAAGGCTTTTATATAAGAAAAATAAAAAGATTGATTTTGAATGGTTAATAAGCTTTACAAAACTTGTTATTGAATTACTAAGGTTAACGGAAAATCATATAGAAAAAAGCTTAAAAAAGATTGAAAAAACTTATAAAGTTGAAGATGATGAGTATGGTTATAACGAAATAAAACTTAAGGATTTAATAGAAAGCTTATATAAAACCTCAATGGAATATGAAGCTAAGGATAGCATGCTTAATAGCTTTTTTATTAATGATCTCAAAAAAATTCTTGAAGATGTTAAAAATGGTGATTTTGGAACTGCTCTCAGGCATTACATATTTGGAATTTCAAATTTAAGAACTGATGTAAGAAAAAGAGAAGGTATTATTAAAGCATTAGAGATTCTTCAGCCTAAAAATTTTCCTCAAGGATGTTGGCCCTCTGATCCAGATAAAGCTCCAGGATTTAGTCAGCAGCTTGCAATTAATGAAATATGGAATAGATTCTTCCAACAAGGAGAATACAAAAGAGGAATCTTTTCTATTAATGGACCACCAGGCACAGGTAAGACTACCTTGCTTAAAGACATAGTTGCAGGAATAATTACGGAGAGGGCAAAATTTTTAATTGAAAACAAAGAAAATATTTTTAAATATGACAGAAAATCATATAAATACAAAATTAATGAAAATTTAAAAAGATACACTATTTTGGTAGCTTCCTCTAATAACACTGCGGTAGAGAATGTATCCCTTGAGTTACCAAAAAAAGATTCTATTCATGAGATTTTTAAGGAAGAGTCAGATAAAATAGGATATTTCATAGAACTTATAAATGATTATCTTAAAAGAAAGAATCCATCAAAAACTAATAATTGGGACATTGAAGATGAAGATTTTACTCCTCAGACTGATGGATGGGCTATCATAGCAGTTGCCTTGGGAAAAAGTGAGAACAGAAAAATATTCAATGAAACTGTAATAAAAAACCTTGAAAAGCACATAAATCTATCAAAAGAGAATTTAGAAGAGGAATTTAAAGCCACTGTTAAAGAATTTAATAGACTGCTTGAAGAAGAAAATAAAATTAGAAAAGAAATTTCTAAGATAACAAATGACCTTAGAAAAAAAGAAGAAATCACTGAGAATATAAAAAATCTTGAAGAAAAGATTTCTGAAATTAAAGAAAAATGCAAAATAATGGAAGATGAAAAAAATATCATTCTATCTCAAAAGATAAAATTAGAGGAGGAACAAAAAAGAATTAAAGAGCTTGAAGAGATAATTTTAAAGAAGAAACCTAACTTATTGGAAATTATTTTTACTCTATTTAAAGCATACCTTAAATGGAAAGATGAATTGAGGCAAAATCTTAATGAACAGCAGGCATGCAAAATTAAACTTTATGATATAGAGGATAAACTTAGAAACATTCAGACAACTTTAAACTCTATAAATGAAGAGATAGAAAAAATTGAAAAAAATAGGGACAAATTAAAAAAGGAATTAGAGGAGATAATTAAAAACCTAAAATACTGGGAACAAAAACTTGGAAATAATTTTATTAGTGAAGAACAAAAGGAAGAAGAAAGAGAACTTGCTTCTCCTTGGCATCTTAGGGAATGGAGACAATTAAGAGCAAAAATCTTTCTAAAGGCTTTAAAAATTCATAAACTATTTTTACAATCAAAAAAAGATATAATAATTGCAAACCTTAATCTCCTTAGTGATTGGTTAAGTGGAAGAGTTATTAACAGGGAAGAATCAGAAAATGCCTTGCTTATTCTGAGTCTTATAGTTCCTGTAATTTCAACAACCTTTGCCTCAGTTGGATTAATGTTAAAGAACATAGGCAGAGAATCAATTGGCTGGCTTCTTATTGATGAAGCAGGACAGACATTGCCTCATCATGCAATAGGTGCTATTTATCGTGCCAATAATGTTATAGTAGTAGGTGATCCAAAGCAATTAGAACCAGTATGTTCCCTGAGTAAAGGTCTTATTGATGCTATTACAGAGCATTACGAGATTCCTGATGTTTTCAATAAATTTTATCTTAATAAGGATGAAAATATCCCTATCCTTTGGAGACCAGATGAGAGCTCATCTCAGGTTTTGGCTGACTATGCAAATGATTTTGGAACAAAAATTGGTAAAGACTGGATAGGCTGTCCACTGAGAGTCCACAGAAGATGCCTTAAACCCATGTTTGATATTTCTAATGAAATTGCCTATGATGGACTAATGATATATGGATTAGGAGATAAAAAACCAAAGTTAACTCTATTTGACTCATGCTGGATTAATACTATTGGCAAGAATTACATCTATCACTGGTGTGAGGAGGAAGGCGATACTTTAGAAAAATTAATTAAATTACTACGTGATAAAAAAGTCAGCTTTGATAGAGTATTTATTATTACACCCTTTAAAAGTTGCCAACATAAATTAAGGGAAAAATTAAAAAATTCAGAAATATCAAAAAATAAAATAGGAACAGTTCATATTGCTCAAGGAAAAGAAGCAGATGTAGTAATTTTTGTACTTGGAGGAAATCCATCAAGAATGGGAGCCTTTGAATGGGCTTCTAAGAAACCCAATCTCTTAAATGTAGCAGTAAGTAGAGCAAAGGATTATCTTTATATAATAGGAAATTTAGAACGCTGGCAAGATTACTTTCCTATACTATCTAATAAATTACCAATTAAAGAACCTTCATATTTAGACTCCTTATTTATCAATCAATCTGACTTCATATCTACCTAATCCAAAGCTTGTTCCCTTTCCAGCATGAAGAATCTCGCCTGCCCTGAGTATTTCCATAAAAGGTTCAATTTTACCAAAAAGTTTCACATCACCTATAATACCGCCTAATTTTATTTTTCTTTCCTGCCTTGATGAATATCTCTCCCAGTCAAACCATCTCGTATTGGAGTTGACCACTCTAACATTATCTGTAAGACGAAGGATTTCTCCTATAGGAGTCTTTAGAGTTTCACCATTACAGTGAAAAAAACCAATAAGGGTGATTCTTCTAAAGAGACTCTTTATAAAAACTTGAAAATTAAACTCAGTAAGCAACTTTCTTTCATGTTTGATTCTTAAAGGAGTGTGAATCAGAATCTCAATCAGCGATTCTCCTTCTTGGTTTTTAAAATTCTCAGATATTTCAATCTTTTTATTTGACATCTTCTTTAAAATTCCCTTTGAATAAATATTGAAATGATCTACTTTTACCTCTTCAACGGTAAATTTACCCCTTTCTTTGCCTATTCCTTTTTTCCCAACTTGTTCAAAGGTATAGATAAAGTATGGAATATAATCTATTGCCTTTCCAATGAGAATAAGACCAAATCCGGTTTTTTCTCCCTCAGGAAGCACATTAAAGCTACCTTCAGGTGGCTCAATAACAAAAGGATGGGGAATCCGCTCATATTTATGCATGTTAAGTATATTGGCATTTTCAAAACTCGGAGTCTCAAATACATAGTAATAGACACATTCTCTCTTTAATATACAGTCAGAACAAAGAGACTCTCTAAGAGGACAGGCTACTCTCCTGAATGCATTACCAAAACCACCACGAAATGTTGAACCCTTATAGTATGGTAAAAATATATCATCCTTTGCTCTTATAAGGAAAATAAGCTTCTGATAGGGAATTATCATAGTGGAATAACTTTATTTTCCTAATAAGCACCACCCAAGTGGGAAAACTCCCTCATCTCTCTCATAAACCTTTCTTGATTTAGGAGCTGTGGGATTAGGATTAAAACCACCTGAATAATCTCTAACTTTTGTTCTAAGTGGTTCTTTAAGAAGCATAATTATTGTTGTTGAGATCATTCCAGAGCCAGCACCAACTCTAAAGTTAACGGGATTTCTCTCATACCAATGTCTAAGTGAATGACTTGAAAAGAAGCCTCTTTCAAACTCAACGATGTCTTTTGCCCAGGCATTCACTAATTTAAAAACCTCTGTTAAGTTTTCAGGCATCTTGATATTTTTATTCTCTTTCATAAACTCATTCATTAATCCTCTATCCCAACTTACCTGAAAACTAAGGCTAACTCCTGCAGGTATACATTCAGCCCAAAGAGTTGTTCTTATTCCAGGACTTTCCTCCTTATATGTCCATAGCCCTTCTCTCTTTAGAATATTTACAGGGATAAGAACTGTCTTTATTTTTTCTTCAGCATATGCATCAGATATCTTAAGCATTCTTAGCCAGTCTCTGTTTGAAGCATCGCCCTTTAAGGAAAGATTAAAACTTCTTAAAAATCTGCTCTCAACTTCAGTAAAAAAACTCTTTTTATGTTTACCTTGGCTATCATCCTTTATTTTTCTCTCAATAAATAACTCAATCTCCTCTTCAAATCTTTTAGGATTCTTAATCTTTAATTCTTTTAGTAGGTGATACAAAATTGCAGTTCTAAAAACTCCCTTTATAGATGAACCCGGTATGAAGGGCTCTCCAAATCCATCCCTTATAAGTGGTTTATACTCCTGAACCTTAGAACAATCTCTAAGGCTATAAATTTCTCTACCTGAGGATAAATTTAAAAGTTCACTTTCGCTGAGAGTGATAGCCCTTCTTTTAAAGAAATCTCCGAGATCAAACCTTCCTCCATATCTTTCTATCTCACCACAGTAGTCAGCTATCAAATTCAATCTTTTAAGAAGCAATGCCAGTTTTTTATCGTCAATGGGATAAACTTTATTTGAACTAACAAGAAATTCAAATCTTGTTATCCTCTGGATATGGCTTCCTATATGGATAGGAGACTTTGTAGTAAGTTTAAGAATTTCAGTTTCAAAAACTCTCATAATCAACTCTCCTTAATTGGTAATAAAAAGGCATAGCCATATCTGTATATCCTGTGACTAAGCATATTTGGAGGTGGACTCTCAGGAGTTACATCAACAAGTGCTCCCTTTACTCTTTCAAGAAATACACTTCCCTCAACCAGAAAACCAAGAGATTTTCTCTTAAGAGGCATGGACTCTTTTCCTGATGTTATCCATCCTTTTTTTCTTTTTATTTCATATGATATTAATTTCTTTTCAATATTTTCTCTTTCATCCTTTGATGGATGATAAAGAGAAAGAAGCGTAAATTTATTACCATCTGATGCGATTTTCTCAAATACTCCACTTACCTTTTCAAAGTTTAAAACCTCAAAGTTACCATATCCATAGGTTCTCTCTCCTCCAATTCCAGTATGACCCAGTAATGTAAGCACTCTGTAGAATCTCTCTATAAAAGATTTATCATTAAAAATTACTAAACCATAAAGCCCTGCATCTTCTTTAAATTTAATCAATCCGCAAAAGTAAATGGTGCTTTGATTTGTTACCCTGTCAAGGGTTACTCTTGGTCTTATTTCAACTTTGTATGAATTTTCATAGATTACTTGTTCTTCCTTAATTCTTAATAATTCCTCCTCTTTGAAAATATCCTGCTTTTGCCATCTTAAAAAATCTTCTGCATTAAGCCATCTTAGCTTTCTTATTTCCTTCCCAAGTCCAGTTCTTATTGATTCACTTAGAAAAGAATCATAAAGAGGTTTGGGAAGAAAAAAGGTATTTCCTTTATATATAAAAAGTGAACTTACTAAAAATGGTGGATTCTCATAAAATTTCCTTATCCATTCATCTGCTTCACCTTTACCAAAGTGGATTGATACTGCATTTATTAAGGCTGAAAAAAATGTATCCGAACTAACTGTCTCTTGAACATTCTCAAGATATATACCTGTTTCATCAAAATGTACAGGACCTTTAAATTTAATTTTAAAAATAAAAAGCTCCATCAATAACCTCAGTTAAAGAAAGACACCAAAATTGAGCTCTCAGCAAGGTTTCCTATCTCTTTTACTTCTCCTTGCCCAGTTCTAAGATACTCAATGCTGTAAGCCTTAATGTTTTCATAAAATATATCCACCTTTCCATATCCTCTTGAACCATGACCACCCAAGGAGTCAAGTTTAAGAAGCTCTATTGCAAGATTAAGATTTGCCAAGTCCTCTTGCAGTGTGTCCTTATCCTCTACATTGTAGACTAACTCAAATTTAAACTCTGCTCCTCTTGGAACTCTCTCAAGCTGTCTTGGATTAGCAGATGAAGTAACACGGTCTATGGCATTTTCAAACTTCCACTCCGTAAACTGTAAACCTGTATCAATCTCTAAGAGTTCTCTTACACTTTCTTCAGTTAAATAGGCATCTCTTACCATTAGTCTTGATGGAAAGTTTCTTCCCTCTCTTTCTCTTCCTCTTTCTCCTGTTGAGCCAAAAAGTCTGCATATGGGACATCTGTATGCTTCCTCTAAATCAGGACAAACATGTAAATAAACAGGATTAACTCCGCTTCCGATGTTTCTTCTCTTTGTAGTGCCCATGATACCAAGATTAATTGCCAATGCCTTTTCAATAAGGGCTCTAAGCTTACCTTTTATAGAGCTCCCAGGAATGTATGGTTCTTTTGTAATAGGGTCTCTTACAACAGATGCATCAATTGCACCAATCTCAATAGTTTCCTTACCTGCACCAATGTGAAGTCCTGATAAACACTTTATTTTACCCTGAATGATAATTTTTCCAATCAAGTTTCTTTCCATCTTAATCTCCTCCACCATAATATTTATGATAGGCAACAATTCCCTCTATGAATGTAAGAAGTTTTTTAAAACTTTTATAAGAGTTTGTTGCTCTATCTATTGCAGGAGAAAGAACTTCCATAAAAGGTCCAACCTTATCTCTCTGCCTTCCTGCTGCATATGCAAGACGGGGCTTAAGAAGTATTACTTGTTCTCCATCAAAGTTTTTTCCTCTTGAAAATTGATTATCCAGTTTTCTCACACTGTCAAGAAACCTTCTTATTTGATTTGTCTTGAGTCCAATTTGCTTTAAATAATTACCCATCTTATCACACATATTGACAAGCAATTCAGAAGGTAAATCCTCAAGCCTTGAATATGAACTAATATTACGCTTAATCTCAGGAACTGGAGAATTATCTACCTGTCTATCTCTTGGATTATCCCTGAAATGATGCCTATGTTGCATTCTCTGTTCACTCATTCTCTTTACCTCCTTTCCTCATAAGCATCAAAATAAAAATTGTTGCAAGTTCAGTGATTTTCCACTCTTGTTCATTTGAATTCATCAAAATTTCCTTAAGTTTCAGTATCTTCGCAGATTCAGATCTTTCTATTTTAATTTTTGATAGTAAATATGCCACCTTTGGTATTATTAAAACCCCCTCTAAGTTAAATCTTCTTGCCAGACTAAGTAGCCTGTAAAAAAAGGTCTTTGGCATTTTTTTGACATCAGTAGCAAGACAGTTTCTTTGCCTAACCAAAAACTCCATGAAAAATCTAACTCTCTCAATCACCTTTTCAAACTCATTCCAACTCAGCCTTCTATAGTCAAATAGTGCTATTGAGTTTTTTCCAGAGCTTTTTGCTTTTTTTTCAAGACTTTCAGAGTGCTTTGCAAATTGATATATCGGAAAGTCTTCATGATTTATAGATATCCCTGCAGAAAGAGTAAGAAATTCATTCCCTGTATAATCTCTGAAATATCTTCTAATATCAAAGGCTGTCTCAACTATGTCAAGCCAATGACCAACAAGAAATAAATCATCTCCACCAGAGTAAACAATCATTAGATTTCTTCCCCGCTCCTTCACTCCTCTTGAGAGAATATCCAGTGGTTCATAAACTTTTCCCGAAACTATCTCATTCAGAGTAAACTTAAAAAACTTATTTATTCTCCAAGATATCTCAGAAATTCTGAGAATACTTCTTTTACTTTCATCAATGGCAACATTGAATATCTTCCCAAGGTCATCCACGTCCATGCGAACAACAGCGATTCTGTCAATCCCAAATTCCTGAGAAGCATCGGAAAGTTCCTTAATTTTCTGATTTCTAAAAATACCTACTATTATGGACTTTGCCTTCTGGTTCTCGTATGACTGAGCTTCAAAATCATTAATTTTGTATATGACAACTGAGTCTTCCTCCATCTTAGATTCTTCTTTTACCCTGAATGAATAATAGGTTTTATCAATCTTTACATAATCACCCTTAGGTTCTTTTTTAAGCTTGTATATAACAGGTTTTACACCTGTAGAGATTTCAAATAATTCCTCTCCCAGTTTGTATTGACCCTCGCAGACAGGACATACTTGCATATATGAGTCACCCCTTCTTATTTGTCTTAAATCCATATCCTCTCTAAAGCATACTTCACACTGAGTTGTAAGGCAACTGTCAGCAGGTGACTCCACTTTAAGTATTTCATATAATCTTTCTTCCCATTTTCTATTTTTTGACCTCTCTATTTTTTCCCTCACTCGTCTCTGAATATTTGTAATATCATTAAAATCATTAAATCCTGCTTCAATCCATTCAATATTTAGATAAATCTCTCCCTTGAACTCTTTAAAAATATAGCTTCGTAAATTTTCTTTTACTTCAATGATTTTATTAACAAAAGATTCCACATTGGGTGCCAAAATTCTGAAGTTACCTCCTGCTGAGGTTATTACATTTGCTCTGGTAAGATTGAGATTCTCAATAAACTCGTTTATTACATGTTCACAGAATAGCTCAATAAAAAAAGAACGCCCTTTTAAAGACCTTAAAGCACCCTTTGATGAAATAGTGTATATAAACTTCTGAATTCCCGAAATATCACCATATATAAAAAGAAAAGGACTATCTTGCCTGTCTAAGCTTTCAATCTCTTCATGCCAACTTTCTCCATACTTTTCCCTTAGATAGATATAAGCACAGAGAGTAACTGCAGCTATGAAAGCACTGAATCTAAAAAGAGAGATATCAACTTTTCCTGCTTTGTAAGGTATGTTGCTTAGGTATTTTTCAAATATAATTAAAAGTCCTTCAAAATTC
Source organism: Pseudomonadota bacterium (assembly GCA_026418415.1). Lineage (GTDB taxonomy): Bacteria > CALINM01 > CALINM01 > CALINM01 > CALINM01 > CALINM01. The sequence continues at coordinate 18,019 of JAOABK010000030.1, forward strand.
ATTGATTTATTTAGAGTTTTCACTTCTTTCTCAATAGCTTCAAGGATTTTTAAAAACACATTTTGTGAAAGTTTTTCTTCAATGGAAGTTGTAAAAATCTGTTCAGGCTGGTAATAGACAACACTTTCTGGATAGCTTTTTAAATCCTTTGGATTTCTTATTGAGAGAAAGGCAGAAATAAGTGGATACAGTGAATTATCCTCTTTTTCACAAATTATGCTTTGAACCTTATTTATGAGCCTTTTAAATTTATCAAGCTCAGAGAAAGACTGTATTTTCTCCTTTATAAATATTTTCTCACACCATGAAAAACCTTTTTCTAAATACTCATCATTAGAAAAAAGACTGTCTGACCAACAGATAATTTTTCCAATATTACTTAATAAGGCAAACTCTGCAATCAATTAAGTTTCTCTCTTAATTTCTTAATCAAATAATTTTTTGAAAAATTATACAAAATTTTAATAGTTCTTGCAAGAGAATATCTCTTGACGAATGAATAAATTATATGGTATAAAAAATACACTTGCGGATGAGATTATCCGCAAAATGAGAATCCACTACTCTATCAACGATCTTTGACAAGTTTGGCATGAAAAAA
>JAOABK010000031.1 GCA_026418415.1 Pseudomonadota bacterium
GTTTCATTCGTTCCAATACCACCTAAAATTAAATTAGCAAGAACTGGATTAGAAACATCGTGGCAAGTGGAACAAAAATATTTTGATTTATGATATCTACTATAATACATTGGATGTCTTGCAGATGCATCTGCAAAAGGACCTCTTTTACCTCTGTTATCATCTACAAAATACTGACCTGCACCATTTTCTAAATAACCAAAGGGTAATAGGTTATTATTGTAAAAATAACTTCCATTAAAGAGTTTAATTGTTTTGGAAAGCCTAAGATCCTCAATATATGTATTATAAGCAAAAATCCTTGATGAAGTACTGCTTTGGTTTGTCTCATCCCAATAATTCAACCAATCAGAACCTTCACGAGTACCATTATAAGTGCTCTCAAAAAAGGGATCAAATTTACTATGACAAAAATCACAAGATACACCATCAAAATCGGTACCTCTCATAGCAGAACCATTAGTTGGATCAGATCTGCCTGCAAGCCATCCATCTGGCATATGACATCTTAAGCAAATGTCAGTAGCATTAGGTCTTCCAATCGCGTAAATAGAGTCTTGTGCTGCGACAGTTAGGCAAGACCAAAAGAGAAAATCCCTTCCAGCTTGTGCCATCATTGACCCCTTCCAATTGAAAGCAGGCTCAACAGTAATATTATAACTTCCGTGGCAGTTTGTACATCTTGTAGCACCCTCAACATCAGGCATATTTTCAGGTGGTGGTTGCGAACCTGGCATTCTCACAAGAGGATCATCTTTAACTGATAATGGTGTCCACGAATAGGCTGAAAAGGCAAAAATTAAAGAAATAATAATTAATAATACAACTAAAGCTCCCCTTTTCATAAACCCCTCCAAAAAGAATTTAGATTTAACCTTTTTTAATTTTTTTTAATCTTTGTTAAGATTAGAACTTAAAATAATCTATTTGTCAATAAAACTAAAGGGGCATTTTTTGACAACTTTATGATTAAAACTAAAGATTTATTTTATTCTAAATCTAAAGTTTCAAATAATAGAAATTAATCAGTCGAGATAAATTATAAAAAAGGAAAGATTATAACATAGAAATTTCTTTGATCATTTGCTTTAACTGAATGTAAAAGATAATCATAAATGGCCATAGAATTTTTAGCACATTCTGGACATAAACCATTTGATAATCTCACCTTCTGTTTGCCTTGTAATGAAGTCTTCAATCTAATCCAAATTTCCCTTTTCATCTCTTTTTACATAAAAAGCAAATAGATAATAGTCTTCTAAATGTCTGTATTTCTTCAAATTTTCTTTTTTAATTAATCACTTATCGATTTCAATGTTTTATTTTTTCGTTGACAACTCTTTAAAGAACCTTGTTTCTTCCTCAAAATACTTTAACCAGGTAGGCCTCTCCAGCTTTATTTTCTGATAGTGGGAGAGAAAGATGCATATGCTCTATCAACCTTGCTATACTTTATAAAAAGAATGCTAAGTCTAAGATTGTTTATTTCATCTCTTATCCCATAATCTTTGTTTGAATATTTAACTTACAATCGGCAGTTCCAACATTATCTCGGAGAAAATGAAAAAACTTTAAGGAATTGTATGGTTTACTGATTCAGACGACTGTGTAATATCTTCTATAGTGGTAAAGACATAATCAACTTTCTCTATACCTGTTCAAAAATTGTGGCGAGCTAAATAAGCTTGCTTAATACTGGGTCTATATACCTTTAAATTTAATAACAGTCAAGATATTTAAATAAAGCCTTATTTAGTTCTCCCACTTATTTGCTCGATAGAATTTTTCCTGCCTCCTTAGCATGATAGGTAATTATCAGATCTGCACCCGCTCTTTTTATTGATAATAAAATCTCCATCATTACCCTTGTCTCATCAATCCAACCCAATTTTCCCGCTGATTTAACCATTGAATACTCACCAGAGACATTATAGGCAACCAAGGGATAGGGAAACTCTTCAGCAAGTAAGGAAATTACATCGAGATAGGAAAGGGCTGGCTTTACCATTATCATATCTGCACCCTCTTCTATATCAAGTGTTGCCTCCCTTAGGGCTTCCTTTACATTTCCAGGATCCATCTGATAACTCCTCCTATCACCAAAAGCGGGAGTTGACTCTGCAGCATCTCTGAAGGGACCGTAAAATGCAGAGGCATACTTAACTGAATAGGATAAAATAGCAACATTTTCATAACCGTGTTCATCTAATTTTTCTCTAATTGCAAAAACCCTTCCATCCATCATGTCAGAGGGAGCTACTATATCTGCACCCGCTCTTGCATGAGAAAGGGCCTCTTCAGCAAGGACTTCTAAAGTAGCATCATTATCCACATATCCATTTTTTGTTAATATTCCGCAGTGTCCATGGGAAGTATATTCACAAAGGCATACATCGGTTATTACTACCATGTCTGGATACTTTTTCTTAATTTTACGTACCGTTTGCTGGACCTCTCCATTGTCATCAAGCGCTGAACTTCCCTGTTCATCCTTCTTTGCTGGAATACCAAATAAAATTACCGCTGGAATTCCTAATTCATAAACCTCATCTACCTCTTCCATGACTCTATCCACAGAATACCTATAAATACCCGGCATTGACTTTATTTCTTCTCTTTTATTTTTTCCATGCACTACAAAAAGGGGATATATGAAATCTTTTACAGAAAGGGTTGTCTCTCTTACCATATCTCTTATTGCTGGTGTTTTCCTAAGCCTTCTCAATCTTAATTCTGGAAACTGCATAGGCCCTCCTTTAATCTTTTTTTACCATATCTATTATTGCATTTATTAGACCTTCTATGTTGTAAACTTTAGCTTCGCAGGAAGGTTCAATTCCATAATCTCTTAATGTTTTTGAAGTAACCGGTCCAATTGATGCAAACTTTACTTTTTTAGATAATTTAATATCACCCAGTAAGTTAAAGAAGTTGTTTACTGTTGATGAGCTCGTAAAGGTTATAATATCAACTATATCCCTTTCAAATGCTTCTCTTAGTGCATTTTTACTGCTCTCTGGTTTGATTGTTTCATAAACCGTAACTACGTCTATATGCCCACCTAAACTTTTAATGCTCTCTGGTATAACATCCCTTGCAACCTTAGCACGAGCAAGAAGAAATTTTTTTCCTGCAATTCCCTGTTCCCTTAACCTATCTATTACTGACTCAGCTACATATTCATCTGGCATTATATCCACTATTAAACCTTTTTCCTCAATAGCATCCCTTGTCGCTGGACCAATAGCACAGATTTTGATCCCCTTAAGAATTCTTATGTCCTTTTTTAATTCCCTTAAACGCCCAAAAAAGTATTTTACACCATTCACGCTCGTTAAAATCAGCAAATCATAATTTTCTATGTCATTTATACTCCTATCTACTTCTTCCCAACTCTCCGGCGGTACTATTTCTATTGTTGGTATTTCTAAAACATTAGCCCCTAAATCTTTTAATTTACTACTTAACTTCCCCGACTGCTCTTTTGTCCTCGTTACAAGTATTGTTTTTCCAAAAAGGGGTTTTTTCTCAAACCACATCAGATCTTCTCTTAAATGAACGACTTCACCTATAACAATTATTGCTGGTGCCTTAAAGCCCGTTTCTCTTACCTTCTGGACAATGTTATCTAAACTACCGGTAAGGACTTCTTGATTCGGGTAAGTAGCCCAACGAATGAGCGCAATAGGTGTATCCTTACTTTTTCCAGCATTTACTAAATTTTCCACTATTATTGGAAGATTTTTAACCCCCATGTAGAAAATAATAGTCCCCATTTTTGAAAGGGAATCCCAATCTATAAGACTAAACTCCTTCTCATCAGTTTCATGGCCTGTTGCAAAGGCAATTGTAGAATTAATCCCCCTCATGGTTATCGGAATTCCAGCATAAAGAGGACCTGCTAAACCAGAAGTTATGCCCGGCACTATTTCAAACTCTATTCCCTCTTTCTTTAAAGCCAAAGCTTCTTCACCACCTCTTCCGAATATAAAGGGGTCTCCACCTTTTAGTCTCACAATTACCTTATTTTCCCTTGCTTTCTTTATAAGAAGTTCGTTAATCTTTTCTTGATCGAGTGTATGATTGGCACTCTTTTTCCCCACATATATTTTTTCAGCTTTTGGTGAAAACTTTAAAAGCTCTGGATTGGCGAGATAGTCATATATCACCACATCAGCAATTTCTAAGTACTTTTTACCCTTAAGAGTTATTAGCTCTGGATCTCCTGGCCCCGCGCCTACAAGAAAAACCTTACCACTCATTTTTAAATTTTCCTTCCATAAACCTCTTCTAAAATCTCTTTCCCACCCCTGTCTAAAATTATGCTCGCAAGGGTTTCTCCCAAAGCCTCACAATCCTCTTTATCTCCTGAAACAATCTCAGTAATAATCTTTTCCCCTTTCAAACTCCCGACCAATCCTTTTATAATCAATCTTCCACCATCAATTTTCGCATAAGCACCTATTGGCACCTGACATCCACCTTGCAGTACCCTTAAAAAAGCCCTTTCCGCTCTAACACAATAAGAAGTTTCTTCATCATTTAAAGGTTTTAAAAGTTCATTTGTTTCAATATCATCAATCCTACATTCTATACCCAAAGCACCTTGACCAATGGCTGGAAGTGAAACATTATCTGGCAAAACTTCTTTAACAAACTCCATCATTCCTAACCTTTTCACACCTGCATAAGCAAGTATTACCGCATCATACTGGCCTTCTAACATCTTTCTTATCCTGGTTTCAACGTTTCCTCTCAGTACCTCAACCTTAAGATCTGGTCTTAAAGCAAGTAATTGACATTGTCTTCTCAAACTGCTTGTACCAACCTTAGAACCTTTGGGCAAATCTTTTAAAGAATCATAGTTTTTTGAAATAAAAACATCCCTTGGATCTTCTCTTTTTGTAATCGCAGTTATATGAAGTCCGGCAGGTAGTTCAACAGGGACATCTTTCATGCTATGGACTGCAAAATCAATCTTTCCATCCAGAAGTGCGTCTTCTAACTCCTTTACAAAAAGCCCCTTCCCACCAACTTTTGCAAGGGCAACATCGAGAATTTTATCTCCCTGTGTCTTAATCTTTACTATGTCTATCTCTAAATTATGTATTTTTTCAAGACAATCCTTAATATGATTTGCTTGCCACAGGGCTAACTGGCTACCCCTTGTTCCAAGTCTAATTTTTTTCTTCACCATGCTCTCCTTTCAAATCAAAAAGTTCTTTAATTGCATCAAGATATAAATAGGTATTTTCTTTATTTGATAGATTTTTTAGAAAAATTGTTGGTTTGTGAAGAGCCTTATTTACAACCGCATTGAGCAATGCCTCAATCACTTTAAAATCATCCTCGGTTAAATGGGAAAGTTTTTTCTTCGCTTCATTAAGCTCATTTTCCTTTATATTTTCAAAATGCCTTCTTAAAGATACCAAAATTGGTTTAACTGAGAGGGAATTCATCCAATCTTTAAACGCTTTTATCTCTTCATTAATTATTAATTCTGCCTTTTCAGCTTCCCTTTGTCTTTCCTTTAGATTAGCATCTACAACATTTTGTAAATCATCTATATCGTAAACAAAAACATTGTCAAGATCGTTCACCTTAGGATCAATATCCCTTGGAACGGCAATATCAATAAAAAACATGGGTTTGTTTCTTCTTGATTTTATTGCTTCTTTCACTTTTTCAGGTGTTATTATAAAGGTTGGCGCACCGGTGGAAGATATTACAATATCAACCTGCTTTAATTTTTCAGGAAATTCTTCAAAACTACATGGTATACCATTAAACTCACTTGCAAGCATACAGGCTCTTTCAAAAGTTCTATTGGCCACAATAATCTCTTTTACCCCATTAGAAATTAGATGTTTTGCTGCAAGCTCAGCCATCTCACCTGCACCTATGAGCATCGCCTTCTTATCTTCGAGTGTTTCAAAGATTTTTTTTGCCAATTCAACCGCCACATAACTAATAGAAACTGCGTAGCTTCCAATCTTAGTCTCTGTCCTAACCCTTTTTGCCACAGAAAAGGCGGTGTGCATTAGTTTATTTGTAAAAAAACCAGTAGAGTTTTTACCAGCGGCAAATCCATAGGCTTCTTTTAACTGCCCTGTAATTTGAGGTTCTCCTAAAACCATAGAATCAAGACCTGAAGCAACCTTAAATATATGCTTTATGGCGTCATCATTTTCTTTGAAATAAAGATGGGATAACAACTCTTTTTTATCAACACCATGGAAACTTGAAAAAACATTAGCTACTGAATCTTGCCAATTTTCGTCGTTGCAAACAAGATAAACCTCAACCCTGTTACAAGTAGATAAAATAATGCACTCTTTAATTCCATCGAGTTTCTTTAACAGCATTATGCCTTCTTCAAGCTTTTGCTGACTTGAAAAGGCAACCTTTTCCCTGATTTCAACAGGTGCTGTTTTATGGCTTAAACCAACAACACAGATCTTCATGTTCCCCTGAATATATGATAGCCTTTAAAAAGATATGTAACACCGATAAATGAAAATACTAAAACTAAAAAAGCAAAAATTGAAAAAATTGCTATTTTTTTACCTCTCCATCCACTAATGAGTCTGCAATGAAGTATTGCAGCATAGAGCATCCAGGTAATTAATGACCATATCTCCTTTGGATCATTATTCCAGTATGATCCAATAGCATACTGAGCCCAAACCGCTCCAGTAATCATTCCCAAAGTCATGAAAGGGAATCCATATACTATACATAAATAATTGATGTTATCAAGGGTTGTTAGAGAAGGAAACTGTTTGCCAAAATTATCAAATTTCTTCCTCTTTAGTCTAAAATTTTCTATTACATAAACTATGCTAAAAACGAAGGAGAGTGAAAAAAGAGCATTTCCAATAAATATAGACCCCACATGTATGGGCAACCAAAAGCTTTGCAGTATATCTAAAGCAGGCATAGCTGGTTTTTTTAAAATAAAGGCTATTAAAGAAAAAAAAGTTGCAAGGGGTGCTAAAAAAACACCAACTATTTTTAGATTATATTTATGGAAAAATATTAGGAACAAGATGCCTAATAATACACACAGTAAAACTAATCCCTCATGAACATTCGTTACTGGAAAATGCCCTATTATTACACCTCTGATGATTAAATAAAGAGCAAAGGAGATTGTGGCGATTAATATTGTATAGTTTCCAAAATTGCCCCAGTTGTCTTTTAAAGTAATCAACTGGATAACAAAAAAAAATGTGGCAATACAAAAAAATCCAAAACCTATATAGAAAAAAATATTTTCCATTAATTAAAATCCAATCTTTTTAAAAAAATCCCTGATATATTTATTTACTTCTTCTAAATTGCCCTCTTCTAACTTTTCCATAACAGGATAGCTAAAAAAATCATGCCATAGTTTTTTATTATAGTTAGAATCAGTTGATAAAGTCAATAAATGCTCTCTATAGGGGACCAAAAGATTCAGTAGTTTTCTATACTTCTCAGCCCTTTCTTCCATCTCTTCCCTGAATTTTTTTGCGATTAAAGGAAACTGTCCTAAAGTAGATACAGAGATTATCATACCATCACAATTAGAAAAGGATGGCATTATACAATTTCCAGAAAGGCCCGGCTTTACACAATTTACAATTATTCTTTTTTCCTTGCAAATCCTTGCAATTTCCTTATTTAGAGCAATATCATCTGTAGCAACAAAAACAATAAACTTACCATCAATGTCGCTTTTTTCAAAATTCCTTTTATGCCAGATTATTTTTCCCTCTTCGTTTAGTTTTCTAATGTAATCAGTTACCTTAGGAGAAACCACTTCAATTTTAGGGCAATAATCAATTATTGTTTCAATTTTTCTTTCAGCAACTAAACCACCACCAACAATTAGGCAAGGGGCGTTTTCAATGTCAACTAATACTGGTAAAAATTCCATTAAATTTCCACTCTTTTTTATTATGATAACATATTTTTATATAAAAGGACTCAATAAATATTTTAACTACAAATTGAGATTGAAACATTATGCATATAAGTAACTCTTTATCGCTGAACAAAGTAGTGGAAACATTATCTCATGATGCCCCGTAAAGGAATACCCTCTACCTCCATCGAGTGTCGGTCTTTTTACTACATTTGTTAGAGGACGATAGTGTTGTATAAAATCCATGTTAATAGTTGTTATTTCTTTTAAACTATAACCTAAATTTCTAACAAGAGATACCGCCTTTAAAAAAACCTCTGGCAAAATCACAGAGGAACCTAAATTCAAATAGACTCCCCCTTCTAATTGGGATACCAATTTTGAAAATACAAGAAAATCTCTGTGAGTGGCAAATCCAAAAACACCTCCATCAAAATCTGGATGCATGTGAATTATATCGGTTCCGATTGCTATATGCACTGTGACTGGAACTTTTAATTTATAGGCCCTATATAAAATGCTTTTATCTAAAAAGGGAAAGCTTGATTCTGAGAGTGCTTTTCCAATAGCTTCACCACAACCAATATCATTATTATCTTTTACTGATTTAATTATAAAATCACTTGTTTCTTTTACCATTCCAAAGGTACCAGAAGAAATCTCCTTAGCCACATCTTCCGAAGTGTGTCCAACTATTGCTATTTCTGTATCATGAATGGTGCAAGCACCATTCATTGCAATTCCATCTATAATACCCCTTTCCATTAGATCAATTATTAAAGGAGATAATCCTACTTTAATTACATGTGCCCCCATACCTATAATAAACTTTTTTGAAGATCTCTTTGCATCTGCTATTATCTTCGCTACTTCTTTTAAATCTTTTCCAGCTAATATGTCAGGAAGGCTTTCAATAAACTCTTTAAAACTACCATTTTCATTAAAGGGCTTACCAAAATCTTTTATACTTACTTTGCTCTCCCTATCGTAAAGGGAGTACTGCTTTATCTTTTTGTTATCAAGAAAATCATACATGGTCTTTTCTCCAGAGATTATCTACAATTTCACAGATAACATGTTCAATCAATAGATGGACTTCTTGTATCCTCGGGGTGTTTTTTGATGGTACGTGTATATAATAATCACACAACTTATTCATCTCCTCAGTATAATCTCCTGAAAGCCCAACCGTAATCATCCCCTTACCCTTTGCTACCTCTAAGGCTTTTAAAATATTTGGAGATTTACCTGATGTAGTTATTCCCAAAAGTATATCCCCCTCTCTTCCAAGGGCTAAAACCTGCTTGGAAAAGACTTCATAAAAACTGTAATCATTGGAAATACTCGTAATCACTGATGTATCTGTTGTAAGTGCTATTGCTGGAAGTGGGGTTCTTTCAATTCTAAAACGATTAATAAATTCCGCTGACATATGCTGGGCATCAGCTGCAGAACCACCATTACCACAAATTAACAATTTTCCACCCTCCTGAAATGTCCTATATATAGCGTGTGCAACCGCTGATATCTTTGTAATCTCTCTATCCTTTACTTTGTTTAACAAAAAAATAGTCTCATCAAAGATTACTCCTATCTCCATGCAAATATCCTCTCCTTTTGGCTAATTATATCCTTTCATCTCTTCTAATTCTCTTTCAGAAAAGGGGATTACTCTACTTTTATAATATTCTAAAACACCATTATCTTGAGCATTTTGTAAATGCAACTCAAAGGGATAAATAATCTTTCTAATTATTTTTATGTCCTCTTTTTCATGGATTCCCTTGATAAGGGTTGTACGAAAAAACACCTCCCCTTCAAAGCCTTTAACAATCTTTACTGTATCCCAAACCTTCTTTTCTAAATCATTAGAATTTCCAGGCATCAGCAAGTAATATTTTGCAGGGGCATGCTTAATATCGACGCTTATAGCATCTATTAAGTTATGTTTTATAAGTTCTTCTATAAGGTCTGGATTTGTTCCATTTGTAAATATTTTTATTTTAAAACCCTTTTCTCTTATTTTTATTATAAGTTCTTTCAATTTTTCCCCATAAATAGTCGGTTCACCACCAGAAATTATAACACCATCGATCCATCCTTTTTTTTCTTCAAGCTTGTTCAATATGAACTCTTCTGGTATATCTTCAATTGTATCTGGACGTAAGGCAAGTTCAGAATTATGACAATAAAAACAGTTTAAGTTGCACCCACCTAAAAATATGATGGATGCAACCTTTCCGGGCCAGTCTTTTAACGTCAGTTCCTGAAAACCCTTAATATTCATAAAATTTATTTTTTCACAAAATAATCAAGCCCAGCAAACTTTGCCTGTGGTCCTAACTCATCTTGAATTCTTAATAATCTATTGTATTTCGCAACCCTATCAGTTCTACAAAGTGAACCTGTCTTAATCTGTCCTGAGTTAACTGCAACTGCTAAATCAGCAAGAGTAGTATCTTCAGTCTCACCAGATCTATGTGATATGATTATTCCATACCCAGCTCTTTTAGCCATTTCTATGGTTTCTAATGTCTCTGTAAGTGTTCCAATCTGATTTAGTTTTATAAGAATAGCATTGGCTATCCCTTCATCTATTCCCTTTTTAAAAATTTCAGGATTTGTCACAAATACATCGTCACCAACAAGCTGGATCTTGGAACTCAGTCTTTTCGTAAGTTTTTTCCATCCAGCCCAATCATTTTCTGCCATACCATCTTCAATGGAAATTATTGGGTATTTATTTACAAACTCTTCGTAAAGATCTATAACCTTATCACTTGTTAACGTTTTTCCTTCACCTTTAAAATTGTACTTACCATTTTCATAAAGCTCAGATGCTGCTACATCAAGGGCAATATAAATATCCTTTCCAGCCTTATACCCAGCCTGTTTAATTGCTTCCATAATCAAGTCAAGAGCTTCTTTGTTTGACTTTAAATTGGGAGCAAAACCACCCTCATCTCCAACAGATGTAGTATAACCCTTCTTTTTCAATACTGATTTCAAGCTATGAAAAACCTCTGCTCCCATTCTTAGTGCCTCTGCAAAGTTATCTGCACCGGCCGGGACTATCATGAATTCCTGAATATCCACATTATTATCAGCATGGGCCCCACCATTTAAAATATTCATCATAGGTGTAGGAAGAACATGGGCAAAGGTACCACCAATATACCTATAAAGAGGAAGATCTAATTCATCAGCAGATGCTTTTGCTGATGCACAGGAAACACCCAATATTGCATTTGCTCCAAGCTTTGATTTATTTGGCGTGCCATCAAGTTTTTTCAAAAAGCTATCAAGATAAACCTGATCAAGGGCATCTATGCCTTCCTGCAGAATCTTTTCAGAAATTATTTTGTTAACATTTTCAACTGCTTTAAGAACGCCTTTGCCTAAGTATCTCTTTTTATCTCCATCTCTTAACTCTAATGCCTCTCTTTCTCCTGTAGAAGCTCCAGAAGGCACACAAAATACCCCTCTTGCACCAGAATCAAGCAGAACTTCTACTTCAATAGTAGGATTACCCCTTGAATCAAGAATTTCTCTTGCATAAACATCAATTATTGTGCTCATATATCCCCCTTATTTTTTATTAAATAGAATCAACATAAACCATTATCTTTTCCATTGTAACAAGTCCGTTTTCAACATGTTCATCACAGAATTTCAAAAAATTATCTATTTTATCTTCATCGCCTATAACTTCAATAACCACTGGTAAATCTCCTGATAGTTCAACAGTTTCAAGGGCTTTCACTCTACCTGCTTTGCCAAATCCCATTATGCCTTTATATACTACTCCACCAATAAAACCTTCTGTTTTGGCTTCATTAAAAATTAGCTCATAAAGATGGATATTGGATTTTTTATCTCTATCACTATCGTCGACAAAAATTCTAATTAAAACCTTCTCTTTTGTTTTTCCCATAGAGACCTCTTTTTTCCTACTATCACTGACTGTATTTATTATTGATGTTTTTCTTACAGCGCCTTTCTCTTCGCTCCCAGTCCTGTATATGAATACATGGGCTCTTTCAACAGTATATAATAAATTACTTAATAAACTTGAACATCTATCTAAATAATCATTTATCCTTTCAGGTTTGTCTACAAACTCTAAAATATTCAAATCTTCTACTTTTTTATTTTTTATAAATCCCATCAAACTTTTAACTACAGTCAGACCTGCTATGTTACTTTTCATTGCAAGACTTACTAAATGTTTATAAAGGGGAAACAAAAGATCATACTTTTTCTCCACATCTACGAAAATTCTTATTAAAATCTGTTCCCCTTCTAACTTCATATACTATTGGTTAACAATTTTCCCGTATAAATTCCAACTCGAACAGCAAAAAAGCCAACAAAAATGCTTGAAAGTACATAAATTAAAGCAAGCAAAAGGGCTTTGTCATTTATTAGGTTATATATCTCCAGTTCAAAGGTAGAAAAGGTCGTAAAGGCACCTACAAAGCCAATACTTAAAAGATACCTTATATACTCTGGTTGAACAATCTTGACATAGATTGCTATATAACTAAGAAACCCTATCAAAAAACATCCTAAAATATTTACTACAAATGTTGCGAAGGGAAAGTAAAGAGTGGGATTTTTTGAAAAGTATAATGCCACACCATATCTTGCTATTGCACCAAAAAATCCACCAATTCCAACTAAGATAAAGGGGATAATCTTTTGCATGTTAAAATAGTAATATATCCCAATAGTTTTTTCAACAAATTAAAGAACCTCTTTTATCCAGCCACCACCTATTAATCTTTCATTATCATAAAACACACATGCTTGCCCCGGTGTAATCCCCCTTTGAGGTATCACAAATTCTACAAGAAACTTATTATTTTCAATCTTTTTTATTTTAGCCCTTTCTCCTTTATGGGTATATCTAATCTTAGTTTCATAATCTTTTTCGGAATTGGGCACTTCAAAAAAATTAACATCTTCAATAATAAAAGTTGTTCTATAAAGATTAGCATCATCACCAACTACCACAAGGTTTTCTTCAGGTATAATTTTGATAACATAAACAGGCTTTCCTACCGCTATGTTAAGCCCACTTCTCTGCCCTATAGTGAAATTAAAAAAGCCCCTGTGGGTACCTAAAACCTTACCTTTTAAGTCTACTATATAACCTTTTTTTTCCTTGATGCCCATTTCCTTGAGAAAATCTCTATAATCTTTTTCAATAAAGCATATTTCTTGACTTTCCCTCTTTCTTGCGGTAATTAACTCAAATTCTTCAGCTTTCTTTCTTACTTCATCTTTCGATAGCCTGCCGAGGGGAAAAAGAATCTCAGACAATGTCTCTTTTTTTAAATTAAATAGAAAGTATGACTGGTCCTTTTTTTTATCATAGGCCTTAAAAAGAAAGGGTTTACCTTCAAAATTCTCAATTCTTGTATAATGCCCTGTAGCAATATAATCTGCGCCAAAAGTTTTAACTTTATTTAGTAGAAACTCAAATTTTATTGCCCTATTACACATAATACAGGGATTTGGAGTTCTCCCTCTTTTATATTCAGACACAAAATAATCTATTACATGCTCTTTAAACTCTTCTTTGAAATTTAAAACATAAAAGGGAATGTTCAATTTATTTGCTACTCTTAAAGCATCATTTGAATCATTAAGAGTACAACACCCTCTATCACTACCTTTAGCATCCCAAAGCTTCATAAAGACGCCAAATACATCAAAACCTTGAGACTTGAGTATCCCTGCAGTGGTAGAGCTATCAACACCACCGCTCATTGCAACACAAACTTTATTGCCCATAGTAGAAACTTATTTTTTATAGAATGGTGACATCTTCCTAATCTTTTCTACAAGAGGAGGAAGGACTTCAAGACAATATTCAACATCATCTATTGTATTTCCAAGACCTAAACTAAATCTTAAAGCACCTCTTGAGCATAGAGGATCTAAATTCATAGATTGAAGAACATAAGATGGTTCTGTAGCACCAGAAGAACATGCCGATCCAGTTGATACAGCAATCCCTTGCATATCAAGCATAACAAGCAGAGCCTCTGCTTCTATATATTTAAAGCTAATGTTTGAGGTGTTATAGAGACGTTTTTCTGGATGACCATTAATTACTGTATCTGGAACCCTTTCAAGAATACCCTTTTCTAAACGTTCTTTTAGCTCACCAATTTCTTTGGATTTCTTTTCCATGGTTTCCATAGCAATCTCACAGGCCTTACCGATAGCAACAATCCCTACCATATTCTCAGTTCCTGCTCTAAGCTCCCTTTCCTGATGTCCTCCAGAAATGAGTGGAAGAACCTCCACACCCTTTTTTATATATTGAAAACCAATACCCTTAGGGGCATTAAACTTATGTCCCGATGCAGTGAGAATATCCACATCCAGATCCTTAACATCTAAAGGGACCTTTCCAACAACCTGTACTGCATCGGTATGAAAAATTATTCCATGTTCCTTTGCTATCTTTGAGATTTCTTTTATAGGAAAAATATTTCCCGTTTCATTATTAGCATACATTACACTTATGAGCACTGTGTCTTTTCTAATTGCTTTTCTAATATCTTCAGGATCAATCATACCATATGAATCAACTGGAACGTATGTTACTTCAAAATCAAATTTTTCAAGAAATTTACAGGTTCTATAAACTGCAGGATGCTCTACAACAGTAGTTATCATATGGCGTCCTTTCTTAAGATTACCCATTAGAACGCCTTTAATTGCCATATTATCACCCTCTGACCCACAGCTTGTAAAAATTATCTCTGAGGGATCAGCATTAATCATCTTCGCAACCTTCTCTCTTGCTTCTTCAACAAAGGCCCTAACTTCTCTCCCAGCCCAGTGAATGGAAGAGGGGTTGCCAAACTTTTCTGACAAGAAGGGTAAAATAGCCTCTTTTACCTCTGGATGAATTGGGGTCGTTGCATTATGGTCAAAATACACTTTTCTCATTGTTTAATTAACTTATCAAATAAAAGTATAATAGTCAAGTTTAACAATAAAATGATGATATACTATCATCCCGATCCTTCCACTTCGTAAGCGGCTCACATAAATTTATTGAAAACTCTTGATTTACTCCACTTACGAAGTGGTTTTTTGATCTGGGAGAGGGAGGGTATTATTTACTTGTCTTTTCTATTTGTTCTATCCATTTTGGATGTCTTCTTTTTGCATATTCATATTTTACATAACCAGTAAACATTGATTTCAAAAGTTCTCTGTTATCTTTTACTATAAAAGCACCAATATGTAACACAAAAAGAATTATGAAAAACATTGTAAATACTGTATGAACTAAAGTAACAATCATTAGAAAATCTGGGTTAAGCACAACAGGCCCTATATTTTTATATGTTTTTATTAATCCCGTTATAATTAGTACAAGACTCACTGATCCAATCGCAACATAAGCAAGTCTTTGTTCAGCAAGAAATTTTTCATGGGGAGGCTCTTTTTCACCTTTAATAATTGCTTTTAAAACTAAATAACTTTCTTTTAAATCACCTTTTTTGGGCAATAAAGAAAGCTCTTTTCTTCTTAGGTGATAAACTATGTGAAAAAAAACTGCAAAAATAAATAGAGAGGCAAATAGATAGTGTATAACGAGATTAATTTCATAGCTCCCCAAAAAACTTAAAAAGGGCAATTTAGTAATATTATATCTCTTATACATCGGCATCTCACCCAAACCACTTATTATCAATGCAATTCCACTTACTGCTGTTAACCAATGGATGGCTATTTCAAGTTTGGTATGTCTATAAACTTTATTGTTATTTCCTTTCATTTTTAGTCCTCCCTATTCACCTTTTTAGCAGATATAAATGCTGAAATAATAGCAACAAAGGGGGAAAGTAAAATTAACTTTGCCAAATTTTTATATTTATCTAACATGTTTTTTGGCTTATGAAATCTCATAACCTGTTTTTTCTCTTTGTTTTCCTGTAATACTGCTTTGTCAAGCTCCTCAAAGGTAACTGGGCTTAAATACAATGTTGATGTCCCACCATTTTCTTCTTTACCGTAAATGTATAATTTTTTCTCCCTTGCTAATAAATCTGCCTTTGCAAATATTTCTTCCCTTCTACCGAAGGAGATGGCATTCTTAGGACATTTATTAACACAAACTGGATTTTGTCCCTTTTTAACCCTATCAAAACAAAGATCACACTTATACATAACTCCACCACCAACTGGAAGGGGATCTAAGTAAGTATATACTCCTACGCCAGCCTGCCTTTGTGGAACACCCCAGGGACAGACGTCTTTACATTTAGCTCCACCAAAACATAGTTTACAGTCTATTGTCACTGGCCCTTCAGGATGCTTCTTGTTTACACCAAAGGGGCATAACTTTGCACAAGGTGGATTATCACAATGCATACATCTTCTTGGAACGAAAATTTCTTCTTCCTTTCCTTCTTTATTTATCTTTATCCTTTGTACAAAAATCCAGTTATAAGGGGTAAGTCTATCTATTACATCTCTTTTAGAACTCCAATCATCAAAAAATTTTTGTGGCCAATAGGGTTTTAACATCTTTCTGTCAGGCTCTGGGAATTTATCTCTGTTAGCCTCTTTGCATGCTGACACGCATAAAGGCACTGAATAATTTTTACAACCATCGCATTTTGTTAGATCAATTAATGTAGCAAAGGAATTAGAAGATACCATAGCCTCTGAGTCTACAGGAGGTGGCAAAAGGTTTGCAACCGCAATAGTTCCAGCTGTGAGTAAAAATTTTCTTCTCGTTAGCTTAATTTCCATGGGATCCTCCTTGAATTCAAAAAATCATATATATAAGAATATATATATTTTATTAAATTGTCAATCTTTTTTTCAAAATATAGATAAGAGATAAGTTTGAAATTACTACCCGATTCAAAAATTATTTACTGGTTATTCAACTTGGAATTATTCAAAGTGATTGCCTTATTCAACTTTTAACTTAGTTTTCTTATAAGCTTTAATAGAGGAGCTTCTCACTGAAAAAGCTTTAAGAATACTTAGCAAAAACAATTCTTGGTTTTAACTCGAAGGGTTAATACTTAATTACTTTTTATTTTCTTTCTAAAATCTCTTTTACCTTCTTTAAAAAATCAAAGGGAGAGGAAGGTTTCTGAATAAAATCAATGGTTTTATCTAAAATACCC
>JAOABK010000032.1 GCA_026418415.1 Pseudomonadota bacterium
TGGAAAAGTGCTTTATCATAATTATTTTCACCAATATATAGTATTGCAAGCCTTTCTCTAACCTTTGGAAAATCTGGATTTAAAGATAGAAACTTTTCAAGAACTTCTATTGATTTAAGCCTTTCCCCTAACTTATCATAAACCCTATCTAAATTCATAAGTATCTCATCTTCTTCCCTTTCTTTAAATGCCCTCTCATAATATTCTGCTGCCTTCTTATTGTCTTCAATAGTTTCATAAATTTTGCCTAAATATAAATTTCCAAAAAAGCTATTAGGCACTATCTTGATTAGTTTTTCTAAAACTTTCAATGCACTATTATAGTCATTATTCTGATAGTAAATGTTGGCAAGAATCAAGTAGATGTTTTCCCTATCAGGTTGAGACTCCAAAATTTTATTTAACAGAGGAATTGCTCTTTCTAAGTCACCCTTCATAAGATAAATATTAGCTTTTGTAGACATTAGATTTTCATTTTCAACTCCTCTGTCCTCTAATTTTTTGATAACCTCTTCAGCTTCCCTTAATTTTTTCTGAAACACATAAATATTAATCAAGTCAATATAGGGTTCTATAAAGTCTCCTCTTTTCTCTATAAGTTCTTTTATAAGACTTTCTGCTTTTTCAATATCACCATACATTAAGGATGCCTGGTACCCCATATATAAACTGAGCTCTTCAGGGCTTAAATTGAGATAATTTTTGGTAGTAGCTCCTTTATTAGAAATATCAACTTTTGACTGATAGTAACTGGTCGCACAACCAAAAACTAATGTCAATATAACAAAAAAAATGACTTTTCTCATATTTAACCCTCTCTTAATAACTCTTTAAAATTATTATAATCGTCTGGTGTATTAATATTTCTTAAAGTTACCATCTTTTTGTCAAATTTTTTTATTTCCCTTTCGACAATATACTTAACCTTAAGTGACTCATAAAGATTTATTATTTTAAAGGAATTTTGACTTAAAAATTTTTCAATCTCAGGCAAAATCCTTTTTGAATAAAAAGCATAAAGCGGGTGCAAACCATCAGGGGCTTTTGGTACAACAACATCATAATCCCTTGCAAACTTATACATTTCAAATATCAACTTTTCTGACACAAGTGGGTTATCACAGGCTTTAATGAAAACAAATTCTTTATCTGTATGTTTTAATGCAGTATAAATTCCAGTTAAAGGAGAATAGATATCAAGTAAATCTTCCAAGTATCTAGAATCGTCATCTTCTTTTTTCTTAACAATTATAAAAACTTCTTTAAAGATTGTTTTTAAAGAACTATAAATACTTTCCAGAAATGTCGTGCCACTCCATTCAAGATTAGCTTTATCCCTTCCCATCCTTTGGCTCTTTCCACCCGCAAGAATATATGCAACACTATCTTTAATCATACTGTTAGATTTTATCATACTGTAAAATCAAAATCACTCAATATGAAAGATTTACATATCATTTTTTTTTTATTACTATGTTATTGTATGCTGAAAAAACTTCATTCCTTCATTTTAAATGAATTTTTCTCATTGTTTAACGGAATCTTTTTTGGGCTTCTATTGATGTTCTTAGTAATTAAGTTTCTTAAAATTTATGAAATGATTGGCTTCAATATACCCTTTAAATACTTTCTTTCCTTTATTTTTCTCTCCCTTCCCGATGCAACATTAATTATTTTACCCATAACCTTTTTAATATCCCTTTCGATAACCCTAACCAAGCTTGCAAGTACTAATGAACTAATAGCCATACAATGTGCTGGAATTTCTCCTTACAGAATATTAAAAATTTTCTTAATAATTTCACTAAATCTAACAATATTTACTGCTATTCTGTCGATATTTATAAAGCCCCAATCTAATTTTATATTAAGAAAAAATATTGAAAGATTGGCTCAAGGTAAGATATTAATTTTACCTCGAACAGGTGAATTCAGAAAAATTTTTGAAAACACCTATTTATATGCTGACCGCAATGAAGAAACTATGCAAGGACTTATCTTTTTTCAGCCCAGAAATGGCATATCAATTCAAATGATAACCGCAAAAACTGGCAAAATCGAAAAACAGGATACTCTAAATGTTTTTAATTTAACTAATGGAACTTATCTTAAAATAGAGGAGGACAAAATTAACGTACTAAACTTCAATAAAATGAAATTAAATCCTTTTTCGGAGATTGAAAAGAAAGATGAATATGATATTAATAGAGGCTCATTGCCAACTAATATACTAGTAACCAAACTAATGGACAATAAAATAACCCCTGCTCAAAAAACAGAGCTTTTTCATAGAATATTTTTTCCCTTCTCAATAGTAATCTTCCTATTCATAGCCTTTCCCCTTTCATGGCGACATGGTAGAAGCTATAAGACTTCGGGAATAATAATTAGTGTTATAGCAAGCCTAATTTTTTATATCACCTTTTCTTCTATAAACGCATTAGCTACTCGTGGGATAATAAACCCCCTAATAGGTTATCCTTCAGCCATATTTATTCTTTTAACACTTGGACTAATAATTTATTATTTTAAATTTATAAGGTTATCATGAACAAATTAACAAAATTAATAATAAAAGAATTCTTTCAAAATCTACTAATTGTATATTTAGTTTTTTTAACCATTGGTTTTACAATTGACTTTTTTGATAAAATCGATGACCTATACGCGTATAAACTCAAGTTTATTAATATTATTGAATTTTTTCTATTAAGAATACCTTATATTTTTTCACAGATACATCTATATGCTTTAATTATCTCAGCACTTGTGACAATAAATATATTAATACAGCATAATGAGATGCTTGCTTTTTTCACGTCTGGCATAAAACCTATAAGACTTTTTTCAATTTTTCTTATTTTAATAATCTCACTTAATTCTATCGTTTTTCTTCAAAACTTACTTTTCACACCTAAACTCTTAAGAAAATCGGAGAAAAAGATACAGAAGAAGATGAACGTTAAGGATTTTACTAACTACTCTGACATATTTATTAAGCACAAAGAAGGCTTTATATTCATTGACTTACTTCTACCTAATGGAAACTTTCTAATTAATACCTATTTCATAAGATTAAATAATAATTTCGAGGTCGAAGATGTTTATTATGCAAGAGTTTTAGAGCGAAAAAATAATGATTGGATTGCAAAAGACGGAAAATGGTTATCTTTAAAAAATAATAAAGCATTACTAACAGATGAGTTCAATTTCCCTAAGCTCGAAATACTTCAAGATATTTCAAAAACAACATATCACCCCGATTGGTTAACTATAGGAGATTTAATAAAGATTATTCGTGTTGGGATCAAAACAGGAATGGACATTACATCCTATAATTATCAATTAACAAGAAAGTTGGGTAGTTTTTTCTATCCCATACTTCTATTCTACTTGATATTTCCATATACGTTACAATTTGGTAGAACGAAGAAAAACAAAGAGGTTATTTTTTTAGGTTTAGTTTTTCTCTTATCCTTTACTATCATCGAGACTTTCCTATTTAGACTTGGACAGAATATTGGGATTAATCCCCTAATTATCCTTTTTATTTTATTAATAGCTTTACCTCTTTTTACTTTAAAACATAAAAAATATATTATTTTGTATAATAGGGAATGATTCCTTCAAGCAAAGAATAGTCGGATGCTATTATCTTTTTCAATTGAAAATTATGCATGATAACTAATAAAAAGAGACTCCCCGATAACAGAACCTTTTCTCTACCCTGTTCAAGGGGGAAGATTTCTTTTAATTCCTCCATTGGAATATATTCAATCATATGGCAAAACCTTTCCAACTGCTCTCTTTGAATCACAAACCCATTAATTATTTCACTATCATAATTTTTGATTCCCGATAATAGGAAAGCTATTGTTGTTATAGTGCCACCAACACCAAAAACTTCTTCCCCTTCAATTATATTCAAATCTACTTCCTTTAGTTTTCTAATCAAATAGGCATATAACCCTTCTTTTTCTTCACTATTAGGAGGGTAATGTTTAAAAAACATCTCCCTTAAATTTAAAGATCCCACATCAAGACTCACTATTTTTGAATCTTCGCCCCTTTGGATTGAAAACTCTGTACTGCCCCCTCCCATATCAATAACCATAAAATCTTTTTTTCTAAAATAATTGCTTATTGCTTTAAGAACAATCTTACCCTCTTCTTCCCCATCTATAACATTTAATTCTGCTCCTAAGATTTCTTCAAAGAGCCTTTTTAAATCATTATTACTATCAATTTTTCTTGCAAAGGCAGTTGCTACTGAATATATTTTTTCTACATTATGAGAGTTTAATTCTTTCTTTATCTCTAACAAGGTATTCTGAAGTTTTTCAATTCCCTTTTCACCCAATCTTCCATTAGAGATTTCATTACCAAGAAATAAATAATAGTTTTTTTTAAATAAAGCCTTGCCATCAGAATCAACTATGAGTATTCTTAATGTGTTTGTACCGAGATCAATAGCGGAGAATTTCATCAAGGATTATTTGACTTGAAAGTTAAATCTGAATAAATAATTATTATTTCTTTGCAATGCTCTTAATTCTAAAGCCTTAGCTTCACTAACTCGTTTCTTGAAGTAAATTTTACCCTTAACATGAGCTTTCGGCATAATCTTTCCCCAAGGTAAAGCATCTAAATAAATTTCCCTTGGTGAAACTGGATATATATGAGGAGCAGAGGGATTGTATAAATACCTGCCTTCGTAATAATTTAAACTTTCTGAATAATAGCCTATATATGGATAGGGTATAAGGTAGAAAAGATTTTGTTCCACTATCTTTGCTACATCTTCCACTTTTATAACATTTACCTGATGCATTTTATCATCAAACAACACAAAATCTTCCGGATTAATATAAATTTCTTTGTCTCTTCCATTCTCAATAGTCACATAAAAAATAGCGAAAGTATCTTCCATACCATAAAAGGAATAGCTTTGGGGGGCTATTTGAACAGTCACAGTAATGTTTTCTTTGGTTGATAGAAGTGCGTTTTTTTCTTTATCAAGCGTTACATCTGAAGTAACAACAGGCTCTAATTTTACTCCACAACTTAATAAAGTAAAAAATAATATTAATAAAAATAAACGCTTCATCTTATATTTAAAAGAATATCAGAGGCATTATTTTTTTTCAACCCCTTTTGATAACAAAATTAGATTATTTTTAACTTCCTTTACAAAATCATCTTCTGTATAGTTTTCTTTTGTTTGCCAATGTATGGGATCACCCACAATTATCTTTATTTTTTTAAAAAATTTAGGATATTTCTTAAATCTTGGCCATGCCTCAAATGTCCCTTGTATATATACAGGAAATAAAGGAACTTTAGTATTTTTTGCGATATAGGCTATACCCTTTTTTAATTCCATTAATTTACCATCATAAGACCTTGCACCCTCTGGAAAAATACAGATTGAATAACCCTTTTTTATTACATAAATACTCGTTCTTATTGCTCTAATTGGTTCCTTTATTTCGTCAAAGGATAATACCCCTGCAACTTTTTTAAAAACCTTCAAAATGGTTTTCTCAAAAAAATCGGCTAACCCAACAAAAAACAATTTTTTCTTTATCTTAAAATTAATAATTCCAGTTAATATATATCCATCTAAATAACTTAAATGGTTAGGAGCTATTATAAAAGGGCTATTAGTATTTTTTATTTTCTCCAGACCTTCAACCTCAATTTTGTAAAGCACATTTGATGTCAATTTAACAAATAGAAAAAATATATATTCAAAGATGTTAAACAATAAACCCTTTCTTATATCTATTTGTCTAATATCCTCCTCACTTGGTGTTTCAAGTATTAAGTCCTCAAAATTCTTCTTTTGAGAAGTTATAGAGGGGAAACTAAATTTTTTGAGATTATTAATAAGATCATCAACTGTTAAAATATTGACCATAAAACCATCTGGAAGTTTAATTCCCAAATTGTTTTCCAATTCTAAAGTTAGCTCTATCTTTTTTAATGAATCTAATCCTAAGTCAAGTTCCAAATCACTTTCTAAAAAAATGTCTTTTTTTTCAGCAATTTTTCTTAAACTTTCAATTACTTTCAAAACTAAAGGATCATCATAAATAACCACTTTTTCTCTTATTTGAACTGGCTTTTCAGCCTCAAACATTCTCTTCACTAAACTTCTTTTTGGTTTACCTAAATTCGTTTTAGGAATTTCTTCATCTGTAAAAAAAACCTTCCTTGGCCTTTTATAATCAGGTAACATTTTTGATATTTGAGAAACCTCTTTTCTAACTTCATCTCTTCTTTCAACATCAGTTTTAATAACAATGCCTAAACCAATTTCCCCTTTATCAACAACAGGGATTGCAACACATTCTTGTATATATTTAACATTTTTTAGATAAAACTCTTCTATCTCATCGGGATAAATATTTTTACCATTTGAAAGTACGATTATTTCCTTCTTTCTCCCTGTTATAAATAAATATCCATCTTTATCTAAGTAACCAACATCACCAGTTTTGAGCCATCCATCAACCAATGTTTCTATGGTAGAAATATCATTTTTCCAGTATCCTAACATGACATTTCCACCCTTTACCAATACTTCACCATCAATGTCCTTTTCTGTACGTTCTATCTTTATGTCAATTCCCGGTAAAGCCTTTCCAACAGAACCTTCTTTCTCTCTATTCAATGGATTAAAAGAAACCACAGGAGATGCTTCGGTAAGACCATAACCTTCCAAAATATTAAACCCTAAGCCATAAAAAAACCTAAACACCTCTGGGTCTAAACGAGCACCTCCTGATATAAAAAATCTAAGATTAGGTGCCAAAATCTTTCTTAATTTACCAAATATAACTCTTCCTATATTTAGTCTAATCTTCTTTCTAATATAACAGCTTAGTTTAATTAAATTAACAAACAAAAGATAACCATATTTTTTATCTTTCAATTTTCTCGATATCCCATCCATTAGGTTTTTATAAAAGAGTGGTACCGCTGGTATGACTGTTACCTTCTTATCTACAATTGTTTTTCTAATTACATCTGTTCTTAAGGTCTTTAATAAAACTGAAGTTGCGCCATAAAAAACCGGTAAAAGTAGATTAACCATTAGAGGGAAGGAATGGTAGAGTGGCAAAAGACATAAAAATATATCATTTTGATTAGCAAGATGTAGTTCATAGATACTTTTTAAGTTAGAAAGGTAGTTTTCATTGGATAGCATGACCGCTTTAGGATCACCTGTTGTTCCTGAAGTATAAATAAGGCATGCCAAGTTATTATAAATTATTTCTGTAAAGCTATTTGCATAACTATTTATATTCTCAAAACTATCTATCAATTTATAAAAACTATTCTCTTCAACACCTAATTCTTCTAATCTTTTTCTTGAGATAAAACAATACTTAGCTTCACTGTTCAAAGATATTTTTTTAACAGCATCGACATCCAATTTTGGATCTAAAGGAACACAAACCCCTCCTATCTGGTTAATTGCAAAGAAATAAATAACCCACTCAAGGCAGTTCTCTGAGAAAATAATTACTTTATCATCTTGCCTAATACCTAAATTTATGAGTTTATAACTTAATTTTCTAACACATTCTAAAAGTTTTTCAAAAGTTATATTACGCTCATGGCCCTCTTCATCTATTTCAATAAACGCAACTTTGCCTTTTTGTACTTCTGCAGTATCTAATAAAATTTCGTAAAGAATTTTAAACTTACTATCCTTCATTTATTGTAAGGTTATCCTTCTTAAATTTCTCAATTCTTCGATACAAAGACCATAGAGAAATCCCTAACTTTTCTGCAGCAACTTTTTTATTTCCCTGAGCCTCAGTAAGAGCTTTAGAAACCAATTCATATTCGATATTATTTAAATAATCATCTAAATTAAAGTTTGAAAAAGTTATTGTATCAATAGCTGGTTTAGTATCTTTCTTTTTAATATTTTTTACAGACTCCAAAATTTCCACTGGAATACTGCTTAAACCAATTAGATTACCCGTTTCAAAAACACAAGCTCTTTCAATTACATTCTGAAGTTCCCTTACATTTCCGGGCCAACTATAGTTCTCTAATATATTTATTGCATCTTTTGTAAATCCCTGAATCTTTCTTCCATTGCTAATGCAAAATTTTCTTAAAAAATACATCGATAGAGTTAAAATATCTTCTTTTCTATCACGAAGAGGTGGAATATGGAGTTTTAAAACATTTAACCTGTAATATAGATCTTCTCTGAAGTTCCCCCTTTTTACTTCTTCATCTAAGTCTTTATTTGTTGCTGCAACAATCCTAACATCAACTTCAAAAGGCTCTTTTCCTCCTAATCTAAGTACCTTTTTTTCTTCTATCGCTCTTAGTAATTTTACCTGTAAGGATAGTGGTAAATCTCCTATCTCATCTAAAAAGAGCGTTCCCCTATTTGCCAACTCAAAATATCCAGGCTTAGAAAGAGAGGCCCCGGTAAAAGCCCCTCTTTCAAAACCAAAAAATTCACTTTCCATCAAGTTTTCTGGAATAGCAGCACAATTTACTGCAAAAAAAGGCTCACTAGCCCTACCACTTTCTCTATGAATTAACCTTGCAAAAAGTTCTTTTCCAGTCCCACTCTCCCCAATTATCAATACAGGTACACTTGTTTTAGCAGAAACAAGGGCTTTCATATAAAGCTCTTCCATTATTTTGCTATTAAAAATTATATTAGGTTCATTTAGTTTGAGCTTATTTTTTAATTCAAGATTCTCCCTCAACAATGCCGACTTTTCTATTGCATTGCGCAAAATCATTTTTAGCTCATCATTTTTAAAGGGTTTTGTAATATAATCATAAGCCCCCTCTTTTAGTGCTTCTATTGCAACCTCCAAATTAGTATTGGCAGTTATAACTATTATTGGGATATCGGGATTAAATTTTTTAAGTTTTTGAATTAATGTAAGACCATCAATATTGGGCATTAAAATATCTGTAATTACTGCATCTATTTCTAATCCATCCTCAATAATCTTTTGGAGGGCTAATTTACCATCCTCACAGGAATAAACATTATACCCCTCCTTTTTCAAAATAATCTCCAACACTTCTCTTAAGCTTTTATCATCATCAACAATCATTATGTTCTCATTCATTTTTAAACCTCAGTGTAAATTTAGCACCCCTTTCTCCATTTGATACAGTTATGTCACCATCATGCTCTTGTATAATTCTATATACAATTGACAAACCAATTCCAGTACCATTTTCTTTAGTAGAGAAGAAGGGATCAAAAATTTTATTAATGTTCTCTTCCTGGATACCTCCACCTTCATCCTCGACAGTAATAACTATCTCATCTTTATCTAAAAATGTTTTCACATAAATTCCACTACCACCGTTTTTTTTCATTGCATCTATTGCATTAATTATAAGGTTAAGAAAAACCTGTCTCATCTGATTTGGATCACCCTTCAAGATAATATCATCTCTACCATCATAAAAGAATTGAAAGCGGTTTTCATCTTTATTCATCATTTTTATCTCGAACCATATCTCATCAAGTAGATTTTTTATATATATATTTGTCTTTTCAGGTTTAGAAATTTTAGTAAAATAAAGAAAATCGGTAACAATTTTATTTAGACGATCTATCTCTCTTGTCATAATATCAATGATCTTTTTGTGATCTTCATCGAGATTTTTTATCTCTCCTATATATTCAACACCACCTTTCAAAGAAGCTAATGGATTTCTTATTTCATGAGCTAAAAAGGCAGATAATTTCCCCATAAAACTAAATTTATCCTTTATTCTTAGTTGTTCTTCCATATTTTTTATATTAGTAATGTCCTGAAAATTTAACAACACCCCAATTGGTAACCTGTTGTGATCGTATAAAGGCACAATTGAATATCCTATCCAGTAAATTTTATTATCTATTGGAATTTTCTTTTCGCCCCTTACGATCTTACTATTTTTATTCACCTCTAAAATCTCATCTTTAAATGAGTTTCCAATAAAATTAAAAAATTTATCATTAACTTGTTTTAGAAGATTTTTCGCAGTATCGTTTGCATAAGTTATATCACCGTTTTTGGAAAAAACAATAAGCCCGCTATTCAAACTATTGACAATAGCACTTTTTAAAAACTCAAGATCATAGTATCGTGCTTCCTGCTCAATAATTTCCTGATGCATCTTAGTAGTTTCATGACTTAAGTATCCAACTAATAAACCTAATAATAAGAAACCTAAAGAAAATACTGAAAAATTATAATAGAAATCTTCTTTAAAATAATAAACTCTTTGATAAACTAAATTATTAAAGGGGAAATATTTATTAAATTGAGCAAAAAAAACAAATCCTAAAAATAGTACGGTCATAGCCATTGCAATATGTGCACCATTTTTTCCAAAAAATCTACCGCCCTCCATAATTACAAAGGCATAAAAAAATATTAGAGGGCTATCTATCCCACCAGTATAAGAAACAATCAATGAAATAATTATAAGATCTACTAAAACCTGAAAAGTAGCTATTAGTCTTAAATTTTTGTTACTTCTAATAAGCCATGCATAAAGAATTGTTAGAATAAAAATAAAAATAAGTATTTGGAAAAAAATTCCAGTCTGTTCAACAACCTCTATTTTAGATTTCCAATAAATGATTAAAATTAAAGAAAAAAAAGCAATAATAACTCTATAAAAAGATACCCACTTAATTCTATTAAATAAAAATTTTTCTGCTGCAGTCATAAATTATTAATGTTCGTTGATTATCCTCCTGCAGCACCAGCAAGCTTGAATATTGGCAGATACATAGAAACAATTAAACCACCAAGAACAGAACCTAATACTACCATAAGCATAGGCTCAAGCATCGCAGTTAAAGCATCAACTGCTGCATCAACCTCCTCTTCATAGAAATCAGCTATTTTATTTAACATTGTATCCATAGCACCTGTTGCTTCACCAACCGCTATCATTCTAACAACCATTGATGGGAAAACACCACTCTCACCAATAGGTTCAGCAATAGTTTTACCCTGGGATATGCTAACTTTTGCATTAAGTATAGCTTCTTCAATTACTTTATTCCCAGCAGTTTTTGCAACTATTTCAAGGCCATCAAGTAGTTGTACACCACTTGAAATCATTGTTCCAAGGGTTCTTGTAAATCTTGCAACTGCACTTTTTCTAATTAAATCAGAAATAACGGGTGCTTTTAATAATAACGTGTCTATCTTTTTTCTACCCTTTGGAGTTGAATAGTATTTTTTTATCATTGATATTGCTATAAAAATCCCTATTACAATAAAAACACCATATTTTTTAAGTCCCTGACTTAGATTAATTACAAATTGAGTTGCTGCAGGTAATTCACCACCAAAATCAGCAAACATTTTTTGGAAGACTGGAATAACAAAGATTAAAATTACAGCAACTACTATTACAGCAATAGCTATAACAACAATAGGATATGTAAGTGCACCTTTTACTCTCTTTTTTAATTTTTCAGCCTTTTCCATATAAGTAGCAAGCCTGTTTAAAATTGTATCCAGCATACCACCCATCTCACCTGCTGCAACAAGGCTTGAGTAAAGCTCATCAAAAACAGAAGGATGCTTTTTTAAAGCATCGGACAATGTTGAACCCTGTTCTACATCTGATTTAACAGCTAATAACACTTCTTTAAAAGCCTTATTTTCCTGCTGAGAAGATAATATCTCTAAACTTTGAACTAAAGGAAGTCCCGCATCAATCATTGTAGAAAACTGTCTTGTAAAAACAACTATATCTTTTGTTGGTACACTTACTTTTTTCTTTTTTACTTTAGCCTCTTCCACTTTTATTGGGGTTATCATTTGAGCGTTTAACTGACTGTAAACAGCATCTATGTTTGGTGCTTGCATCGTTCCTTTCATAATTCTTCCAGACCTTGCTTTACCTTCCCAAGCATAATTAGGCATCTTTTAAATTACCTCCTTATTGGTGGTTGCGTCATACCTGGGCGCGGAGTTGAAGTACCACCAGTGGCTAAAATCTGTTTTAGTTCCTCTGGATCAGGACTGTATATCAAACCATTTTCTAAACTTATAATCCTTCTCTGAATAAGACTTGCTAAAGACTGATTCATAGTTTGCATTCCGGACTTGGTTTGTCCCATCTGCATCTGGGAGTAAACCTGATGTAATTTATCTTCCCTGATCAAGTTTCTTATTGCAGCATTTGGAACTAATATCTCGAGAGCTAAAGCCCTCCCTTTACCACCAATTTTAGGAATTAGCTGTTGACACAAAATACCTTCGAGAACAAAAGAAAGTTGAGCTCTAACTTGGGGTTGTTGATGGGGAGGGAATACATCAATTATTCTGTTTATTGTCTGTACTGCACTATTTGTATGAAGTGTGGCAAGACACAAATGCCCAGTTTCTGCAATTGTTAATGCAGCTTCAATTGTTTCTTTATCCCTTAGCTCACCTACGAGAACTACATCTGGATCCTGTCTTAAAATATGCTTCAAGGCAAATTGAAAGTTTTTCGTATCAGCCCCAATTTCTCTTTGATTAACAAGACAACTCTTGTGGGGATGTAAAAACTCGATGGGATCCTCTATTGTAATTATGTGCTCTTTTCTTTCTCTATTAATCTTATCAATTATTGTAGCAAGAGTTGTTGATTTACCAGAACCAGTTGCTCCAGTAACAAGTATTAATCCCTTCGTCTTATCCGCTAACTCAGAAACTATTGGTGGTAAACCAAGCTCTTCAAAGGACATAATACGATAGGGTATAGTCCTAAAAACACCAGCTACTGACCCCCTCTGCATAAAAAGATTACCACGAAACCTTGATAAACCTTTTATCCCAAAGGAAAAGTCAAGCTCACTTTCCTCTTCAAATTTATGCTTCTGTGCCTCTGTTAAAATGCTATAACATAAAGTTTTTGTATCTCCAGCTGTTAGTACTGGAAACTCCTCTAAAGGATTTAGCTCCCCATCAATTCTTATCTGTGGTTTTGAACCTATAGTTATATGGAGATCTGATCCTCCTCTATCTACTAAAATTTTTAGTAGTTCATGCATATTAAAGGTCAAATTAGTTCTAATTTCTTCAGCCATTTACATCAACTCCTAATCTTTAACAGAACATCTCACTACTTCTTCAATAGTTGTTATACCCTGCTTTAGTTTATCAATCCCACTTTGCCTTAGAGTTTTCATTCCCAAACGCATTGCGGTTCTTTTCAACTCACTTGCTGGTGCACCTGCTAAAATTAATTCCTTCAGTTCATCATATAGCATCATAACTTCATACAAAGCTATTCTTCCCTTATAACCAGTATTGCTACACTTATCGCAACCTTTTCCTTTATAACACTGAATTGATTTAGCCTCATCCTCTGGAATACCAATATCAACAAGAGCCTTAATTGGAACATTTATTGGTTCTTTACATTCCTGACAAATTTTTCTTGCTAAGCGCTGAGCCAAAACAAGATTTGTTGCCGATGCCACAAGAAATGGTTCAACTCCCATATTTAATAGCCTTGCTATTGTACTTGGAGCATCATTTGTGTGTAAAGTGGATAATACTAAATGCCCTGTAAGTGCTGCCTTAATTGCAATCTCTGCTGTTTCAAAATCTCTTATCTCTCCAACCATTATTATGTCTGGATCTTGTCTTAAAAAAGCTCTTAGAACATTTGCAAAGTTAAGACCAATTGCCTCGTTCATCTGTACCTGATTTATACCGGGTAGGTTGTACTCAACGGGATCTTCTGCAGTTGATATATTGTCCGTGACTTTATTTAACTCCGTTAAAGCCGAATATAGAGTAGTTGTTTTTCCAGATCCTGTAGGCCCTGTAACAAGAACCATACCATAGGGTCTATGAATAGCTTCTTTAAAAAGCTTTAGTTGTTCATCATCAAATCCTAACTTCGTCATATCAAGTTGGAGATTTGATTTGTCCAACAATCTTAAACAAACCTTTTCACCAAATAGAGTGGGAAGTGTATTGACCCTGAAATCCATTTCCTTCCCACCACCAATTTTCAGCTTTATCCTTCCGTCTTGTGGTAATCTTCTTTCAGCTATATCGAGATTTGCTAAAATTTTTAGCCTTGAGACTATAGCATTTTTTAACTTTATTGGTGGTTTCATGATTTCATATAAAACACCATCTATCCTGAACCTAACTCTAAACTCTTTCTCATAGGGCTCAACATGAATATCACTTGCCTTTCTTTTAATAGCATCATGGAGTATTGCATTAACAAGTCTGACAACTGGAGCATCCTCTGTTTGTTTTTGCAATTCATTTATATTTAAATCATCTTTGTCCTGTACAACTTCTACATCATCAATTTCATCTTCGAGTAGTTGTATAGCATCTTCAAACATCTCTTCTGTCTCAGTAGAAACAGTTTCTTTTTTAAATTCTCTATCGATTGCTTCTCTGATGGCCGCTTCTGATGCAACTACTGCTTCAACATTAAATCCAGTTAAAAACTTTATATCATCTATAGCAAATATATCAGAAGGATCTGCCATAGCGACAATAAGAGTCGAGCCCGCCCTATTTATAGGAATCAAACTATATTTTTCACAGATTTCCTGTGGTACTAATTTTGCAATGTTTGGATCAATTTCAAATTCCCTCAAGTTAACTGCTGGAACGCCATATTGTTTACTTAAAAAATTAACCAGCTCCTGCTCTTTCAGGATCCCCATGCTGACCATGGTAGACCCGAGCCTACCACCGCTAATCTTCTGTTCCTCTATAGCTCTTTTAAGCTGATCAGGTGTTATGATGCGTTCTTTTAATAATAATTCTCCTAATTTTTCCATCAAATTAATAATATTTTAATTTACACTTCCTGTCAAGCAAAGAGAACAGAGGTTTGAAAAAATGGGACAAATTATTAATCTATAGTTGGTGATAAAAAGTTTTACAAATGAATATTTCAAATTATAAGTATTAGTATTCCATTGACTAAAAGAGTAGTTTTAATTATTATTAAAAACCAGCAACGAAATAAGGAGAATGTCGATGCCAAGAAAAATTAAGATTAATAAAAAGAAAGTTTTAAAACAACCTGATGAATTTATTTCTTTTGGTACTAAGGTCTTTCAATTTCTAAAAACTTATCAAAAGCAATTTTTAATAATATTACCAATCATCGCAATAGTAATTATAGTCTTAAGTCTATCCAATTACTATATAAAGCAAAATAATGAATTAGCATTCACTTCTCTTTCTAAAGTTTTGGAAACTGAAAAAGATATTAACAAAAAAACTGCAGAGCTTATTAAAATAAGAAATAAAAAATTCACTGATGCTGCAAAATATTCTGCTTTTTACTTAGCCCAGATTTACTATTTACAGGGAGACAAAGAGAAAGCAAAAAAAGAATTAGAATATGCAATGAACATTAAAAATGATTATTTTAAAGCTTCAGCAACAAATTTATACGCTGACATACTTGTGTCTGAAAACAAGTTAAATGATGCACTTACAACCCTTGATAAAAATTCTGTCTCTACATCACCTTTTAAAGAAGAGCTTCTCTTCAAAAAAGCCCAAATACTTGAACAACTTGATAAAAAGGAAGAAGCTAAAAAAATCTATGAACAAATAAATAAAGATTATCCAGACTTTTATCTGATAAAAGTTGTACAAGCAAAAATTAAATAAAAAACCTATGAAAGTAAGATACTTTAATAAAAAAATAGAGTGTGCCAGTAGAAAGGAATTAGAAAAAACTCAATTAGAAAGATTAGACTCTCTTATAAAACGGTTATATGACAAAGTGCCCTTTTATAGAGAAAAATTTGATAGGGAAGGCATTAAACCTAATAAAATTAAAACTCTAAGGGACTTAAAAAACTTACCCTTCACAACCAAGGATGACTTGCGAAAAAATTTTCCCTACGGGCTTTTTGCAGAACCTCTAAAAAAAGTAGTCAGAATACATGCATCATCAGGTACCACAGGCGTTCCAACTGTTGTGGGTTATACTAAGAATGATTTGAAGCTCTGGTCTGAACTAACTGCAAGAGTTCTTACATCGGGTGGACTTTCAAATAACGATATAGTTCAAATATCCTTTGGATATGGATTATTTACCGGAGCCTTTGGCATGCATTACGGTGCAGAACGGATTGGTGCAACTGTAATTCCAGTTTCAACTGGCAATACTCAAAGACAAATTTCAATAATACAAAACTTTGGTACTACTGCACTAATTTGTACCCCCTCTTATGCTTTACAAATATATGATACAGCAAAAGAAAATGGTGTTGACCTCAAAAAGACTTCTTTAAAATTAGGTTTTTTTGGAGCCGAGCCATGGACTGAGACAATGCGAAAAGAAATCGAAGAAAAAATGGGCATCCTTGCTACTGATAATTATGGTCTTTCTGAAGTAATAGGCCCTGGTTTTTCTGGAGAATGTATTTTTAAAAATGGCCTTCATATTGCTGAAGACCACTTTATACCTGAGATCATAAATCCTCAAACTGGAGAAACCTTAGAACCCGGACAAGTGGGAGAACTCGTAATTACTACGCTAACAAAAGAAGCAATACCAATAGTTAGATATAGAACAAGAGACCTAACTAAACTAAATTATGAAAAGTGCGAATGCGGTCGTACTTTAGTAAGGATGGAAAAGGTAAAAGGTAGAACAGATGAC
>JAOABK010000033.1 GCA_026418415.1 Pseudomonadota bacterium
ATTTACTTGAGCCATTGCAGAAACCATATCAGGTCGCTTAGTTCCATCCCTTGCAGAATCCCTTTGCATATAGGATACGCTTAGCTCTAAGTCGGGATAATAATCCTTTTGCCTTAATTTTACCTCTTCATTGCTCAACTCTTCCTCTAATGCAAGTATTTTCAGTTCAGGATTATTTTCAATCACCCTTTCTCTTAAGTTTTCTAATTTACTTTCTAAGGGCCAAAGAAAATCATTGAGATTTAATAACAAATTTTCTCGGCCAATAAGATAACCTATCTTTCGTAGATACTCTCGCTCTTTTTGTTTTAAGTTTATTATTTCTTCATCTATCATCTTTTCCTCGAGGCTGATTTTTATAACATTAGATACATTCCCCATACCAGCTTTCACCAGGGATGACTCACTATCCATTAGCAATTTTAGATAATTTTTACTACTTTCAAGAATCTCAATGGCCCTTTTTGTATAAGCAAGCTCGTAATAATTTTCTTCCAATTCGAAGAGCATGTTTATCTTTTCTTTTCTTAAGCTTTCTTTTGCAATCAATAATTCTTTGTAGGCAATACTTTCTCTAACCTTAAGTTTTCCGCCCAAAGGTATCATTTGTGAAATCCCAATCTCTTTAGAAGTCATGTCCTCATCTTTAAAAGACCATGTATCTACTGGAAGATTATTAATAGCAATTTTTAATTTAGGATCCTCAAGTGAAGAGGATGAGGTTACCTTTAATTCTCTCATCTTGACCTCTTTTTCCATTGATTTAATCCTTGGATTTTCTTGTATGAGAATTTTTGACAGATCCTTTAATGTTAGTGATTCGGCATTAGCAAGGGAAGATACAAAAAATAAAAGGAGAACAATAATCATAAAAGAATTATCTCATAATAATTACAAAAGTCAATTTATGTCTTTGCCTAAAAGGGCTACCTTTTTGTCAATAAAAATACTGCCTTTTCAGCGAAAAAATTTGGCTTATAATAAACCAATCTTTTGCCAGTAAACCCTTTATAATCAACAATCTCTATATTTTCCCTTCTGCAAAACTCGATAAAATCTTTAATAGTAAAATAATGAAGATTAGGGGTTTCATCCCAGTTGTATGGTAAGGCTTTTGTGCGTGGCGTCTTACCAAGAATGCCTATATAAAACCTGACAACATAATATGCAAAGTTTGGAAAAGAAACTATAACTTCATTGCCTACCCTTAGTGCTTCGTGAATGACTTTTTTTGGTTTCTTTGTCTCCTGAAGAGTAAAATTAAGTATGCAATAATCAAAAAATTTATCGGGAAAATCTGGTAACCCCTCGTCAATATCTGCATGTTCTACGGTAACACCCTTTGACACACAGGCGTAAATCATTTTTTCATCATTTTCTATACCCACGCCTCTGACATTTTTATGTTCCTTTAAAAGCTTTAAGAGCTCGCCATCTCCACATCCTAAATCAAGAACCTTTGAGTTTTCTCTAATCATAGTTAATATTATTTCAAAATCAAATCTATCACCTTGATACACGCTAATTTTCACCTTTCAAATTCATATATGCATTAGATAAAAAGTGAGTCACAAGATGCTCTTGCTCCTGATTTTTTATTAAAAAGGCATCATGTCCATAGGTTGAAGATATTTCACAATAGGTTACATCAACCCATGCGTATTTCAATACCTTCACAATCTCTTTTGATTGATAGGGTGGATATAACCAGTCATGGGAATAGGATATAACTAAAAACTTTGTTTTCAAGTTATAAAACTTTTTTATTAAGTCCTTATTGTCTCCTAAGTCAAAATAATCAATAGCCTTTGTAATGTACAAATAGGAATTGGCATCAAATCTATGAACGAAGGACTCCCCTCTATATCTTAAGTACTGTTCCACTTCAAACTCTGCTTCAAAATCATATCCAAATTTTTCTTTATTTCTCAGCTTTCTCCCAAACTTTTCTTTCATAGAAAGGTCACTCATATATGTTATATGTCCAATCATTCTCGCAACAGCTAAGCCATTGGCTGGAAAGGTCTGTCCATAATAATCTCCACCCATCCAGTCTGGATCATTCATTATTGCCCTTCTTCCAACCTCATTAAAGGCTATTTGTTGGGCAGTATGTCTTAAAGTTGTGGCTATTGGGATTGCAGTTACAACCCGTTCTGGATAGGAATAAACCCACTGTAATACCTGCATACCTCCCATCGAACCACCTGCAACACAGAAAAGCTTTTCAATACCAAGATAATCTATCAATTTTGCCTGAGCATTAACCATATCTTTAATTGTTACTACGGGAAAACTCATTCCATAGGGCTTTCCTGTTTTGGGATTGATTGAGCTTGGACCTGTTGAACCCTTACAACCACCAATTACATTTGAACAGATTATAAAATATTTATTGGTATCAAAAGGCTTATCGGGACCGATCATTATCTCCCACCAGCCTAATTTGCCTGTTTCTTTTGAAATGCCAGCTGCGTGGGCATCTCCAGTTAGAGCATGACAGATTAATATGGCATTATCTTTGTTATTATTAAGCTTACCATAAGTCTCATAGGCAATAGTAACAGGAGATAGCACTTCTCCACTTTCTAATTGAAGGCTTTCAAAGGTAAAAAATTTTGTTTCAGTAATACCTAAAGGACTGCTTTCTCCAAATACCTCTTCTTTTACAAGTTCTATGACCATAAAAGTATATTATACATCATAACTGATCATCTTCAACCTTTTATTTTCTCCAGAAAAATCATACTTTATCTAAAGCCTGTTCTAAATCAGCAATTATATCATCTATATTCTCAAGACCTACTGAAAGCCTTACAAAATCATCGGTAACACCTGTAAGAAGCCTTTCTTTAGATGATAATTGCTGATGAGTTGTGCTTGCAGGATGGATGACAAGACTTTTAGCATCACCTATATTTGCAAGATGGGAAAAGAGTTTCAAATTATCAATAAGTTTTATGCCTGCTTCATATCCACCCTTTATACCAAAGCCAATTAAAGCCCCAAAAAGCCCTCTTTTAAAGTACTTTTTAGCAAGGGCATAATCTTTATGTGTCGGTAGCCCTGGATAGTTAACCCAGTTTACTTTTTTGTGATTACTCAAGTACTCTGCAACTTTCATGGCATTTTGTGAGTGTCTTTCCATTCTTAAATGCAGTGTCTCAAGGCCTTGCAAGAAAAGAAAAGCATTAAAGGGGCTCATACATGCACCAATATCCCTAAGCAACTGAAGTCTTACTTTAAAAGCAAAAGCCACATTACCCATGCCAGCAAAATTTTTGAATGTATCCCAGTAAATAAGTCCATGATAGCTTGGATCTGGTTCTGTAAAGTTAGGGAACTTACCTGTATCCCAATTGAACTTACCCGAATCAACAATCATTCCACCAATTGAAGTTCCATGTCCACCTATAAATTTTGTAGTTGAATGTACAACAATATCAGCACCGTAATCTATAGGTCTCAAAAGATAGGGAGTGGTTACTGTATTGTCTACAATAAAGGGGATCCCATTTTCATGAGCTATCTTAGCAATCGATTCATAATCAATAATGTCTAACTTGGGATTTCCCACGGATTCAGCATAAAGAGCCTTAGTTTTTGAAGTTATAGCTTTCCTGAAGTTCTCTGGATCAGAGGGATCAACAAATATTGTTTTAATACCAAATTTCGGCAATGTATATTTAAATAAATTATATGTTCCCCCATATAAACTTGTTGCAGATACAATCTCATCACCTTCTTTTGCAATATTTAATATTGAGCATGTAATAGCAGCTTGTCCTGAAGATGTAGCTACACCAGCTGTTCCACCTTCAAGTTCAGCAACTCTCTTCTCAAGTACTTCAGTCGTAGGATTCATAATCCTTGTATAGATATTACCCAGCTCTTTAAGGGCGAAAAGATTTGCCGCATGTTCTGCGCTCTTAAATACATACGATGTTGTCTGATAGATAGGAACTGCTCTTGAAAGTGTTGCTGGGTCTGGTATCTGTCCACCATGAAGACATATCGTTTCTTGACTTAATTTTCTTTCTGTCATAGATCCCTCCGAAAAATTTTAATTGCCCAATTGGCCGATATAAAATCTATATAGATTGTTTATTTTTTCCTTTTATTTCATATACTCTTGAAACAACCAAGTGGATAAATATCTCTCACCCGTATCTGGTAAAACAACCACTATTAACTTGCCTTTATTTTCTAGCCTTTTTGCTACTTCTAAACCAGCCCAGAGCGCAGCACCAGAAGATATCCCCGCAAGAATCCCCTCTTCCTTAGCAAGCCTTCTTGCAGTTTCTCCAGCATCTTCATTTGACACCTGAATAATCTCGTCAATAACATTCCTGTTTAATATATCAGGGACGAATCCTGCGCCTATTCCCTGGATCTTATGCATGCCTGGCTTCCCACCGGAAAGTACTGGAGAATCCTTTGGCTCTACCGCTACCACTTTAAAACTTGGTTTTCTGCTTTTAATAACCTCACCTACTCCAGTTATTGTACCTCCTGTGCCTACTCCACCAACAAGTATATCTACTTTACCATCTGTATCATTCCATATCTCCTCTGCAGTGGTTTTTCTATGAATTTCAGGATTTGCTAAGTTTTTAAACTGTTGGGGTATAAAGCTTTTGGGATACTCTTTTGCAAGCTCCTCCGCTTTCTCTACCGCACCTCTCATACCTTTGCTGCCTTCGGTTAAAACAAGTTCTGCTCCAAAGATCCTTAAGAGTGCTCTCCTTTCCAAACTCATAGTCTCTGGCATAGTTAAAATAAGCCTATATCCCTTTGATGCACAGACGAAAGCAAGGGCGATACCTGTATTACCACTTGTGGGTTCGATAATAACCGTATCTTTATCGATTAATCCCATCTTTTCAGCAGCCTCTATCATCGCAACCCCAATTCTATCTTTAACACTCGAAAGGGGATTAAAGCTTTCAACCTTTACAAGAACCTCAGCGAAAGCACCCTTTGAAAGTTTATTTATCCTTACAAGAGGTGTATTTCCGATCGTTTTTGTTATGTCATCAAAAA
This sequence comes from Pseudomonadota bacterium, assembly GCA_026418415.1. GTDB lineage: Bacteria > CALINM01 > CALINM01 > CALINM01 > CALINM01 > CALINM01. Next base: position 5,044 of record JAOABK010000033.1, read on the forward strand.
TTCTTGCCATATTGCCCTCCAATCTTTACTTTTTAAGTAGAATTTATCATTTTAATCTTTACTTGTCAACTAAAATTTATTTTTTTCTTTTTTTATGTTTTAATTTTAACTCTAAAAAATGAAAAAACAAGTTATTAAATCCCTTTTGTTATACAGAGGCCCTCAAGGTGAATCAAGAGACCCCTTTACAGATTTTGTGCCTATTGGACTTTTCAATATACTTAAGGCTCTTCTTGATAAAGGAGTTGAAGCAAATCTGGTTAATTTTTCAAAATACAAGAGCTCTGATGTGGAAAAGTATGTCAAAGAACATGATGTAGATATCGTTTTTATCTCCAGTTATTTTGGCAATCATATTCATTCATATAATCTCGCTAAAATCTTTAAAAAATACCACAAAAAAACATATACAGTTATTGGTGGACCAATTTCTATACTTGGAAAAGAGATTTTAGAAAGGATTCCCCATATTGACTTTGTAATAAGAGGAGAAGGCGAGGAGTCTGCTTTAATGCTTATTGAAGCACTTTGGAGTAATAAAAAATTATCCGAAGTACCTAACTTAATTTATAGAAAAGAGGGACAGATAATTGAAAATGATCTCAAATTAATCGAAGATATTGATAAATTCTTCTTCTTCCCTTCCGAACTAATGCCTCATTGTATAGATGTGGCAGAAGAAAATTTTGCAGTCCTTATCACGTCAAGGGGATGCCCCTTTAAATGCAATTTTTGTTCTTCTCCAGTGTTGTGGCAGAGAAAAATAAGGACACACTCGACTAACCTGCTTATTGGTTATTTGAGGGACTTAAGAAAATGTTTTGGTACCCTTTACTTTAGTATAAGAGATGATAATTTCCTTTCTAATAAAAAGAGGGCAAAAGAGTTTTGTAAACTCCTTATTCAAGAAGGTTTATATTATCTTTGGAATACCCAAAGTTCAGCAAAATTCATAGACAATGAGCTGGCAGAAACACTATCAAATGCTGGCTGTGATCAGATACAGATGGGTATAGAGTCAGCGTCAATTAGACAACTTGCTTTTCTAAATAAAAATATAAACTTATCTGAAGTAAAAGAGGCAATTAATAATATGAGAAATAATCTTATTAGGTCCTTTGGATATTTTATAACCGGTATGAAAGAATCAATGAAAGATATAAAAACAACACTAAATTTTATAAGAACATCTGGGCTTATGGATGCAGTTGTCGCTCCACTTGCAATATACCCAGGCACAGAGTTGAGTAAAACATATCCCATTGAGATTTTTTTTACGGACAGAGAGATTTTATATTATGATATTTACTCTTATAAAAAATATTACCCCCTCTTTTTAGAGGCCTTTGAAGAAATTTACAAAAGAGGATTTACTTTTGCTGAACTAAATCATAAGAGAAACTACAACTTCAAAAATAATATCGTCAAATATTTTGCCTTTAGAAGAAATGAGAAAAGCTCATTGGCCTATTTAGAAGAAATCAAAACAAGGGAACAATACAATCCATGGAGCTACTATTTATTGGGTAAACATTTTTATAAGAGAAATCCGCTTTTATCTGTAAAATATTTAGAAAAAGCGGGGCAATTACTTTTTAATAAAAACAAAGAAATTTTTAACCTTTTAAGAAAAAACATATGAACAAAAAACACATTGTTCAGATAATAGTCCTCTATATAGGCACGGTATTTATAATTTCAAATATACATGTAGCCCAGCCAATATTACCAATGTTGACTAAAGATTTTAATGTTTCCGATCAGACTGCAAGCTTAGCGGTTTCGATTTCTATCCTTTTTCTGTCACTAACATTGCTAATTTATGGTCCCTTTTCTGATTTTTTTGGTAGAAAACACATTATGGTTTCTACTGGGTTCTTGCTTGCTATTCCAACATTTTTAATTGTTTTTTCTGAAAACTTTGATTTTTTTCTACTTATGAGAGCACTACAGGGCTGTTTTGTTTCAGGAATGTCGGCAATAGCAATGGCATATATATCAGAAGAATTCCCATGGCAACTATTAGGAAGGGTTATGGGTATCTATATATTAGGAATGATAACTGCTGGGCTTACAGGTAGAGTTCTCGGTGGAGTTATTTCTGGTTATTTTGGCTGGAAAGCTATGTTTGTTTTCTTCTCCCTACTAAACATGATTGGCTCATTTCTTATGTTAATCTATCTTCCCTCTTCTAAAAATTTTGTTAAAAACCTATCAATTAAAGAGTCCTTTAAAGGCATGTTTTCGCATTTAAAAAACAGGATTCTTTTGGGTGCTTTTATTATTGCTTTTTCACTATTTTTTACTTTTACATGTGCTTTTACTTATGTATCTTTTTATCTTTCAAAGCCACCATTTAATCTATCTACTGTAAAACTTAGTATGATCTATTTTGTTTATATTGCTGGATTAATTTCACCCTTCGCTGGCTCTTATTCTAACAAAGTGGGAAGAAAGCCTGTAATATTATTGGGTCTTGTAACTGCTATAATAGGGATTTCTATAACTTTGATTAAATCTACTATTTTAGTAGTTATAGGACTTCTTTTCTTATGTTTAGGATTATTTATAACTCAACCTTCTGCAAGCTCTATGGTTGGAGAGAATGCAAAATCAGCTAAAGGCTCGGCAACGTCTCTTTATCTTTTCTCCTATTATTTTGGTGGTAGCATTGGGGCTTATTTACCCGGATATTTATGGAATTTATACGGTTGGCATGGAATATTTTTAATATCTCTTATTATGATATTAGTAGCAATAACATCATTATTAACTCTTTGTAAATAGTACTATCTCTTTTCTATATGCTCTACTTCAGTTTCTTCAATATATAACTCCCCAGAATCATAATCATAAGCGAACAACTCTGCATATCTTCCCCAGTCGATTGCTATTTCTAACTGGTTCCATGCCTCATCCTTAGTAAAATGGTTCTCTAAAATTTCAATGAAGAAATCTTCGCTAATCCTCTTTTTCTCAGTAGTTGTCAATACTTGATAGATCTGATTAATCAATTGTATGTTTTTAAGAGCCATCTCTTTAAATATAACCTTTTTTTGTAGAAGGTCTGAACGAGAAAAGTTTATGCCCACATCAGTTAACTTTATATCTCCCTCTTTTACATTCGCAAATCCCAAAAACGCAGCTGCCTCAATTAATGGAAATACATCGTCTACCTCTAATCCTAAATCAGTAGTCACCTCAGAAATATCTACTGTTCCACCCTTTGATAATACGAGCTCAAGCAATCCTGCGATAGCACCAACTTTTGCATGGGGGAGAAACTGGTATCTTTCCTTTCTAAGCATGAAGGGAGCCTCAATTTTAGGCCTTGTTAAGATCGTAAATATATCATCTACTGTAAGCTCAAATTCTTTCATATTCTTATTTCTTACATGAGGTATATTTATTGTAATCTCTGCCCTAATTGTTGCGGGGTTATGGCTTAATATAATTGCTCTATCAGAGAGAAAAACTGCTTCCTCAATATTATGGGTTACGAAGATTATAGATTTTATGGGAAGTTTCTTTTCTACCCAAAGTCTAATTAACTCGTTTCTTAAGTTATCAGCTGTTAATATATCTAATGCAGAGAAGGGTTCATCCATAAAAAGTATCTCAGGCTCAATTGCAAGAGCTCTTGCAATTCCAACCCTTTGCTTCATTCCCCCAGAAAGTTCTCTTGGGTAGGCATCTTCAAAACCATCTAAACCTACTAAATCAAGCATTTTAACTGCCTTTTGCCTTGCAAGATCTCTATCCATTCCTTTAACTTTTAAGCCAACTTCAACATTTTCAAGCACTGTAAGCCAGGGAAAAAGAGCAAAACTCTGAAAAACCATACCAATGCTTGGAAAAGCTTGATCAAGAGGTTTGCCATGATAAAGAATTGTGCCCGATGTAGGCTCTATAAGTCCAGACAAAATTCTTAGTAAAGTTGACTTTCCTGCCCCTGAAGGACCAAGAATAGATATAAACTCTCCCTCCTTTACAGAGAGGTTAATATCCTCTAAAACTGTTAGCTGACTCCCTCCTCTCATAGGGTATGCTTTTGATAAATTTTTTGCTTCAAGAATTACATTTGACATACCTACTCTCAATCAAGCCTAAATTTTTCTTGTGCTAATAAAAACATCCTTTTCCATACAAACCTGTTTAAAGTTACCACTATTATAGACATAAGTAAAGTACTTGCAAAAAGCAAACTGAAATTACCACTTGCGCTGGATTCACTTATTAAACTACCTAATCCCAAAGTTTTTTGGACTTCTCCACCAAAAACAACATATTCAGAAACAATTGATGCGTTCCATGCACCTCCTGTTGCAGTAATAAGCCCTGTTACAAGGTATGGAAAAATGCCAGGTAGTATTAATATTTTCCATTTTCTTAATCCCTTAATCTTATATAACTCAGCGATATCTTTAAGATCCTGTGGAATCGATGAAGCCCCTGCAATTACATTAAATAATAAATACCATTGAGTACCTAAAAGCATCAAGAAAACGGATCCGAAGCCCAACCCCCCTCCTATTTTTAAAAGAAAATAAATAATTATAGGAAAAAGCGCAGTAGCAGGGATTGAGGCAGCAATTTGAATAATAGGTTGCAATACATTTGCTACCCTCGGTTTCATACCAATAATCACCCCAAGTGGTACTGTCCAGATTGCTGCGATGGTAATAGCACCAAGGGTCCTTAATAGAGATAAAAAACCAGCTTTTAAAAGTAAAAAAATATCATTGAAAGTAATCTCCGAAAGCATATTTATTGTAGTAATTACTCCCTTAAAAAGTAATAGAAAAAGAAAAGCAAAAAAAATCCCAATTAAAAGCTTTTTAAATACCCCCTTTTTTACTTGTATATTTCTTATTTGTCTATTTACAAGATAATTATTTATCTTATCAATTTTTGATTCTATAGAGTCCCAAATTTTGTCAAGAATTTTTGAGTCTCTTAGAATATTTAAAACGATAGACTCTTTTTCATCCTCGCTTTGAACTGTGTCAAATCTAAATTTTTGCGACCACACCACAAGGGGTCTCCAAATTAAAATATCAAGTAGGACTATGATAGCCACCATTACTATAAGTCCGACCATCACTTTTTGTAAATCTCCCTCATTAGCAGCCATCTGAATAAAAGAACCAATTCCAGGAAGTCTAAAGTCTTTATCCTTAATAACAAACATCTCGCATGCCATAAGAAAAAACCATCCACCAGCAACAGACATCATGCTATTCCATACTAATCCTATTGCACTAAAGGGCAGATCTATCTTTATAAACCTGTAAAATTTTGAAAATCTATGAATCCTCGCTACTTCAAGAATGTCTCTTGGGATCGTTGAAATGGAATTATAATAACTAAATGCCATATTCCAGACCTGTCCTGTAAAGATAAGAATAATAGATGCTAATTCAACCCCAATTCTCTTATTGGGGAAAAGACTTATCATTGCAAGAAGAACACCTGGGAGAAACGAAAGAACTGGTATAGACTGAAGAATATCAAGGAGTGAAATTAATACAGTTTCCGTAATCCTATTTTTTTTGGCTAAATAACCATAACCAATAGAAAAACATAAAGACAATATATAAGCAATTCCAATCCTCGAAACAGATTGAATCACATAATAGGGGAGATTTTTATACTCAAGGCTGATCGAAGCAACACTTTTTAAATCACCTTTCCACTCCTGTCCCAAGAAAAAAACAAGGCTAATCATAGCAAAGAGCATGATTAAAACAAACAAATCAGACATGCTAAACCCCTTGAGGGGTGGAAAGGTTATATGAATTTTCATAGGCATTAAATTATAACTTTATAACTGTTTTTTTACAAAATTTTTTTGAAAATCCTATCTTGCACCCTGTCCTAAAAGAACTACCTTTGCGGTTTTAAGTAAAATCTGAAAATCAAGAAAAAGGGATAGATTTTTTATATAGTACAAATCATATTTTAACTTTTCTAAAGCATCCTCTTCTGAAGCACCATAGGGATAACAAACCTGAGCCCAACCAGTAATACCAGGTTTTACTGAGTGCCTTAAGTTATAATAGGGGATCTTTTTTTCTAATAGTTCTACGAATTCAGGTCTTTCTGGTCTCGGACCAATAAAACTCATATCTCCTTTAAGAACATTCCACATTTGAGGGATTTCATCGATCCTTAGCTTTCTAATAACCTTGCCAACCCTTGTAACTCTATTATCATTCTTACTTGCCCAAACAGCCCCATTCTTTTCAGCATGAACAGTCATTGACCTAAATTTAATACATTCAAAAATTCGATTATTTAGCCCCACCCTACGTTGTCTATAAAATACCGGTCCCCTACTCTCAATTTTAATTAAAATAGCAACAGGTATTGTAATTATTAAACTTGCTAACAACCCCAAAATAGAAAAAATAATATCAAGAATCCTTTTTACCTTCATGTTGTATATACTTCTTTTGACACCAGAAATAGGTGTGGTAACAAGCCATAAGTCATTCACAAGCTCTACTGGAACCTTCCCAGTTACTTCTTCATAAAACGTAGGTAAATCTACCACATGAACACCTTTCATTTTACATTCAAGGGCATACTTTAAAAGTTCGGTATTTTCAATATGTGTCACTGCAATGATAACTATATCTATTTTTTCTCTTTCAACTATATCACTCAACTGTTCATAAGTACCAAGAACATTTGAACAATCATCTTTATTTATTAAACTTTCACAAATAAATCCCTTAACCTTATAGGGGCCCAAACTTTCAAATAGTTTTGAAAAATATTTTGTCAATTCATCAGAACCTATAATAATCAGGTTTTTTTCTGTATAAAGCAATTTTCTGAATATGAACGCAAATAAAAGACGCCAACTATAAGTAAATAATCCTACAAGAATTATACTTATTACAAAGATTCCTCTTCCAAACCATAATTTTGGGAAGAAATAAAAAGCTCCAAGGGTTATTATAGAGGCTATGAATATAGCTGTAATAAATCGGAATATATATTTAATGCTTCTAAATGGTTTATCAAGTTCATAAAGGTCGGCAATATAAAAAGTAAATATATAACAAAGAATTACAAAGCCACCGCCAATTGAGGGTTTTAAAAGAGAATAATCAGAAACACCAAAGCGTATCACCAAAGATAAAAAGTACGCTAAGGGGATGAGTAGAACATCCCCTAAAAATAATAGAATCTTTTTTTTAGGGATTAGCCTAAGATCTAACATTACATCTAAGTTTATAATGAAATTGTTTAAAGAAAAAGTCCTTTTTTAAATAAGGATACTTTAGACAAGATGAATTAACTTTGTTATCAAAATGGGCGGTATAGGACTTGAACCTATGAACCCCGTTTTGTAAGGCCGATGCTCTCCCTCTGAGCTAACCGCCCGTAATAAACAAAAGGAGAGGAATTTCTTCCTCTCCTTTTGACTGATAACCAAAAATTTAGTTATTATCCTACTGCTTTCTTAAGAGCTTTACCAGGTCTGAATTTTGGAGCTTTAGATGCTTTAATCTTAATTTCCTGACCTGTTCTGGGATTTCTTCCCTTTCTCGCTGCTCTTTTAACAACTTCAAAGGTACCAAAGCCAACAAGTGCTACCTTATTGCCCTTTTTCAACGCTTCTGTAACTGCTGCAATGAAACCATTGAGTGCCTTTTCAGCGGCTGCTTTTGAAATTTCAGCCTTGCTTGCAATTGCACTTACTAATTCAGCTTTTGTCATGTTTTACCTCCTATTGAGTAAAGTTAGTCTATATATAGCAAGGCTTGAAAAGGATGTCAACACTTTTTTTAATTTTTTTTTCAAATTTTCCAATACTTTTTAAGGAAAACATTAAAAACCGTGAAATAAAATACTTAGAAAATTAAGCAGTCTCAATGTTTTCCTCATATATTACTATCGGTGCTTCTTTTTTCGTAATTACCTCTTCACTTATTATACATTCCTTAACATTTTTCTGACCGGGAATCTCATACATGAGGTCAAGCATTACATTTTCTAAAATTGATCTTAAACCCCTCGCCCCAGTACCTCTTTTTATTGCTTCTCTTGCTACAGCCCTTAAAGCACCATCTGTGAATTTCAAAGAAACACCCTCTATATCAAACAATGTCTGGTATTGCTTAACTAAAGCATCCTTTGGTTCTGTAAGTATTTTAACCATTGCTTCTTCATCAAGTTCTTCAAACGTTGCCACTACTGGTAATCTTCCCACAAATTCTGGTATAAGCCCAAATTTCAACAAATCTTGAGGTTGAATATCTTCTAAAATCTTACCTATGGGTTTGCTCTGTCTTTGCTCTAAATTAGCTGTAAAGCCTAAAGATTTTTTCCCACGCCTTTTTTCAATTATTTTCTCGATACCATCAAAAGCACCACCACAAATAAAAAGTATATTTGTAGTATCTACCTTTATATATTCTTGATGGGGATGTTTTCTTCCTCCCTTTGGGGGAACATTAGCAATTGTCCCTTCCAATATCTTTAAGAGCGCCTGTTGAACACCCTCTCCTGAGACATCCCTTGTTATTGATGGATTTTCGGATTTTCTAGCAATTTTATCAATCTCATCAATGTATACAATACCTTTTTGGGCTTTCTCTATATCATAATTCGCAGCCTGTAATAAGTATAAAATAATATTTTCTACATCTTCACCAACATATCCTGCTTCAGTTAGGGTTGTTGCATCCGCTATAACAAAGGGCACTTGTAGTATCTTAGCAAGGGTCTGAGCAATAAGAGTCTTACCTGTACCAGTGGGACCTACGAGAAGAATGTTACTCTTTTGAAGTGATACATTAAATTTCTTGCCCTGTTGCTTTGCATAAATTCTTTTATAATGGTTATGTACAGCCACGGATAATATTTTCTTTGCTCTTTCCTGGCCTATTACATATTCATCGAGAATTGCTTTGATTTCTGTTGGTTTGGGTATAACAAAACTCTCTCCGAATTTAAATCTTTCTTTTTCTTGATCTTCTCTGATTATTTCATTGCAAAGCTCAACACACTCATTACAAATAAAAATATTTGGACCTGCTATTAATTGCTTTACTTCTCCCTGTGTTTTGCCACAGAAAGAGCATTTAATGGATGAATTTTTATTCACTAACTACTCCTTTTTCTAAGAAAGCTTTGCTTCCTCTTTTTTCTATTACATCATCTATTATACCATATCTTTTGGCTGTTTCAGCATCCATATAAAAATCTCTATCTGTATCGATCTGTATCCTTTCAAGTGGTTGACCTGTATGTTTTACGAGAATATTATTCAATTTTTCCTTTAATCTTAATATTTCTTTAGCCTGAATCGCAATATCACTGGCCTGTCCTTGAGCACCACCTAAGGGCTGATGAATTAGAATTCTTGCATTTGGCAATGCAAACCTCTTTCCCTTAGCGCCACCTGCAAGTAAAACCGCTGCCATGCTTGCTGCCTGTCCAACGCATATGGTACAAACATCGGGTTTGATATACTGCATGGTATCGTAAATAGCCAACCCAGCAGTTACATACCCACCTGGTGAGTTTATATATAGATAAATATCCCTTTCTGGATCTTCAGACTCTAAAAATAGCATCTGGGCAATAACAATATTTGCTACATCATCATCAATAGCAGTACCAAGCATAATTATTCTATCTTTAAGAAGCCTTGAATAAATATCGTAGGCGCGCTCACCGCGACCAGTTTGTTCTACAACTATAGGAACATAATAGGGCATTTATCCCTCCACCATTTCTATATTGTTATTTGATATTAAAAATTCAACTACCTTATTCTCCAACATATCCATATAAATATTTCTTCTCACATTGGGATTGGAAAGATAAAGAGAAGCCTTTTCCTTATCCTGTGACTTTTCAATAATCTCTGCAACCCTATTTTCTAACTCATCTTCAGTAACCTCAAGATTTTCCTTCTCTTTCAATGCTTTTAAGATGTAATGTCTCTTTAAAATATGTTCTGCGCTCTTTTTATTTGCCTCATACATATTTTTCCAATCAAGATTCATTTTTGAAGGATCAAGACCAGCCTTTTCTAAATTCCTCATAAAATCTTCTAACATCTTAATCGCCAGCTCATCAATCATACCCTCTGGGACTTCGAAGGGATTCTCTTCTGCAATTTTGTTAAACAGATCAACTTTAAACTTATCCTCTATCTCTCTTGAAAGTTTTGTTTCAATATTCTTTTTTATATCCTCTCTGAGTAACGTTGAATCTTCAAAGCCCATCTTTTTTGCTAACTCATTCTCATCGGGTAATACTTTTTTAGCAATTTTCTTAATCATAATTTTTAGTTCAGCCCTCTTTCCTCTAAGCTTCTCATCTTCCATGTCCTCTGGATAAGTAAAGCTTACTTCTTTAATTTCACCCATACCACTGTCTGCAAGCGCTGTTCTTAACTCACTAAATATAGTCTCTTTACTTAAGTCCACCACTTCATTATCAAACTTCCCTATAAATTCCCCATCTAATTTATATTCAAGGACATCAAAGGTAACAACACTGTTAGAATCTGACTTTTCATCCTCTTTGGCATCTTCAAGAGCATAGTTTTGTTCTTTTAATTCTTTAATCCTTCCCTCTATTAAATCTTCAGAAACATTTAACTTCTGCTTTTTGATAGTCAGGTTTTTGTAATTATTTAACTCAACCTTTGGATGAACCTCAATAATAGCATGATATTCAAAGCCAGCCTCTGTGAAATCCTCTTTCTCGATTACTGGTCTTGTTGCGATATCCAATTTATTTTCAGTAGTAATACTTTCGAGGCTCTCTTTAATAATTCTTTCTGCGTATCTTCTCATTGCCTCGGGCATATATATTTTTTCTACAATCGAGTAAGGTGCTTTACCCTTTCTAAATCCCTTTATTTCTGCTGTTTTTTGAATTTTTAAGAGTTCCTTTTTTAATTCTCCTTCTACAGTCTCTTTTGGAAAATTCACAACTATTTTCTTTTTAACACTACTTAAATCTTCGATATTTACCTTCACTTCTTCCCCCTGAATCTGTTTTAAATAATTTTACAATTATAACCTGATTTACTGAGATAAGCAATTTTTTTTGAAAAGTTATCTACTAAAAAACAATTGACTTTTTAAAAAATTATTCTAAAAATATAAATCAAAAAAATATCTTGAGGACATTTAAAATGAGGTAAATAGGAAAAGTGAAAAGATTTTTTTTCTTTCTTTTTCTCTTTTTAGCTTTTCTGATACTAAATTCAAAAAATTCATTTAGTAAAAAAACCACTTTACAAAAAATAAAAGAAAGAGGCTACATTCTTTGGGGTACAGATCTTGAAGGTGGCGCTCCTTATGCCTTCCCAGATCCATCAAATCAAAACAGAGTTATCGGATTTGAAATAGATTTGGCTGAGGCAATAGCTAAAGAGTTGGGGGTTAAGGTCAAATATGTACAGAATGCTTGGGATAGTTTAATCCCATCATTAGAACGAGGCGACTATGATGTAGCGGTAAATGGAATCGAAATTACTGAAGAACGCAAAAAAAGGGTCCTTTTCTCTATTCCCTATTATGTTTATTCTGAACAACTCGTTGTAAGAAAGGATGACGATAGAATAAAGGG
>JAOABK010000034.1 GCA_026418415.1 Pseudomonadota bacterium
TGGTAAACAACCTCTGGGATCTCTACACCTTTAAAATCCTTAACAAGTAGAGCGGGCCCCTTAGGTTCAACACAATAGATTATTAAATCCCTATCAGGGTTAAAGGCATTCTGCAGTTTTATACACTCGCTTTCATCTCTGCCCACGATTACCTTTAGATCCTCTGAAACCCTGATGTGCCTTCCGATTTTTAGTAGTTTTATGTCTTCAAGGGTATATTCTTTCTTGAATTTAAATAAATCTCTAACTCTATTTGCTATAAATTTATCTGTAAGAAGACATCCCCCCGCAGGACAGGGATAATCAATACTGCTCTCTTTAGCTATCCTTATCTGTTCACCTCTGCCTCTACCGCTAATGGCAAGCAGTTTTTCTCTATCAACCCATCCCATCCTTTCAGGAAGAGTTGGCGGAAGTAATTTTGCAGAAAGAGGCCTTAACAGAATATCTTCGACGCCTGCTTCTTTCTCGATCAACCTTAAGGTATGCCTTTTTTGAGACATGGGCCTTTGACCTACCACCTCACCGGATATGAGAAAACTTGCCCCTTCTTGTTCCATAATCTCCTTTGCCTTTTTAAAAATATAAACTCTGCAATCAATACAGGGGTTCATATTTGAACCATATCCAAATTTTGGATTTTCAACAATCTTGAAATAATCAAGCCCCTTTGATACAACCCTCAAGGGTATTCCCAGATCCTTTGCAGATTTAACCGCAGAACTACAGCCAGAGTTTTTGGAAGTACAGGTACAGAAGGGCGAAGTAAAGTTAAGGGCAATTACATCTATGCCCTGATCTTTAACAAGTTTAATTGCTAATGTGCTGTCAAGCCCACCAGAAAGTAACCCAATTGCTTTCATAGAATTATTATTATACACTAAAGAGAATATTTTTCATAAAACTTTTAGGGAGAACAATATGTGGTTATTTTTAATAATGCTATGTTCAATGTTCTTAAGTCTTCATTTTTTTAGAATGGGACTTCTTTTATTAACACTAATAAGCCTCTCACTAATTCCACTATCCTTTATTAGGAAAAAATGGTCACTTATTACAATAAAATTAATAATTCTTTTAGGAACCCTTGATTGGATTAGAACCCTTTTTAGGATAATTAAAGATAGAATGCACGAAGGAAGACCCTGGTTAATAGCCTTTATTATTCTATCAATAGTAATCTTAATCCATATCTCAACTTTACTCGTATTAAGAAAAAGAGCGGTAAAAGAGAAGTTTATTTAATATAGTCCCAGCGGGATTCGAACCCGCGTTTTTGCCGTGAGAGGGCAATGTCCTAGGCCTCTAGACGATGGGACCAAAAATGGCTGGGAGACTAGGATTCGAACCTAGATTAACGGAGTCAGAGTCCGCTGTCCTGCCGTTAGACGATCTCCCAACTAAGATTTTTATTTTATCAATATATGATTTTTTTTCAACTCAAAAAATCCACTTACGAAGTGCACTTATTTCACTTCGTAAGTGGAAAAAGAAAGGGTTACTCTGCACCTATGCCTAAATAGGTACGAAGTTTTTCGTCTTCAAACTTTTGCTCAGCCTCTTTTTCAGGCGCAACTATTGAGAATAACCATCCCGCTATAAAGGCAAGGGCCATAGAAAACACTGCTGGATTTTTAAGAGGAAAAATTGCCTTTGGCATCTTTGCCATTATCTCTTTTTTCTGCAGATTTAAGCTTTCCTCCAAAGATTTAATCTGGTTTTCTATGTTAGCCTTTTCAGCTAAAGATACAGTTGTTACCTGTTTTTTCAAAGATTCAATCTGTGGTTTTATTTTAGCCTCAAGGTCCGATACCTCTTTTAAAACAACTGCTTTTTCCTTTGCATGAAATACATCAACCCAAACAGTGGGACTTAAAATAATTAAGGTTGTTGCTGTAACAGCTCCAACAATTATTGAGGCAACAGCACCTGCGGTTGAGAACCTTTTCCATAGGATAGAAAGAAGTAGGGCTGGGAAATTACCACTTGCTGCAATTGCAAAAGCTAAACCAACCATGAAAGCAACATTCTGCCCCTTAAACAATATCCCTAAACCTATTGCAACAAGACCGAAGATAATTGTAGCAGTTCTTGCTACCTTTACCTGTTCAGCCTCATCCGCATGTCCATGCTTAATCACGTTAACATATATGTCATGAGCCATTGTTGATGCTGCTGCAAGGGTTAGCCCTGCAACAACTGCAAGAATTGTGGCAAAAGCTACTGCAGCAATAAATCCCATAAAAGGATCTCCCGCAAGCTCCTGGGCAAGCTGTAATGCAGCCATATTGCCACCTTTGTCAATGCTCTTGATTACATCTTGTCCTGTCATCCCTCCCTTTGAAAGAAGAACTGCGGCAGAAAAACCAACTATTGGTATGATAATATAAAAATAACCAATGAATGATGTTGCATAAATAACAGATTTTCTTGCTTCTTTTGCATCAGGGACTGTGTAAAAACGCATCAAAATATGGGGAAGACCAAGAAGTCCAAGCATAAGCGCTAATCCCAGGGAAAATGCATCAAGAGGATTTGTAACTAACCCACCTGGCTCTAACATCTTAGTTCCATAAATTTTTTGAACCTCTACATATAAATTACCTGGATTAAATCCAAACTTTGATAGAGCAATTATTGCCATCAAGGTTACTCCACCGAGTAAGAGTACTGCCTTAATTATCTGAACCCATGTTGTTGCAAGCATTCCACCAAAAAGAACATAAATAAGCATAACAACACCCACAATAATTTCAGCAGTTTCATAGGGTATGTTAAACATTAGTTTAATCAAATTCCCAGAACCAACCATCTGAGCAATAGTATAAGCTAAAACTGTTAATATACTACCAATAGCAGCAGCAACTCTTATGGGTTTTTGTTTTAATCTGAAGGCAACTACGTCTGCAAAGGTATATTTACCCAAATTTCTAAGAGGCTCTGCTATCAAGAACATAAGTGCAGGCCAACCAACAAGCCATCCAGTTGCATAAATCATTCCATCGTAGCCATTTAGAGCAACCATACCTGCAATACCAAGAAATGACGCTGCAGACATATAATCACCAGCAAGTGCTAAGCCGTTCTGAAAACCAGTAACACTTCTTCCCGCAGCATAAAACTCACTCGTAGTTTTTGTTTTCTTGGCTGCCCAATAGGTTATACCAAGAGTTAATACTATAAATATTATGAAAAACAATATCGCCATATATCTCCCCCTAATTTTTTAGATAAACTACTTAAGTTCCTTCTTCAATTCCGAAACAGTTTTGTCGTAGGAATTATTTGCCCAAAGTACGTAAATAACAGTTAGAAACCATGAACCAACTATTACCCCCACTCCCAGAATAATGCCTAAGTTTGTTGCTTCCCCAAATTTAATCTTAAGAACATCTTTTGCATAACCAATCATGCCGATATAACCGTAATAAAATAAAAACAATAAAAAAGTAAGAAAAAAACTAACTGCCCACCTCTTTGCAACCAACTTTTTAAACTTCTCTGAATTAACAATTTCGTGTACTGATTTTGCCATACTTTCACCCCCTTTTTGTTTTAATTTTTTACTACCCTATTAAAATAAAACAAACAATATTCTGAATTCTAAATTAAATCCTTGTTTTATTTTTGTCAACAATTTTAATTTTATAACAAACATTAAATAAAAATAATATTTGATTTTTTATAATAATTTTTAAGATTTTTCAGAAAAATATAAAAATTAACTTTTTAGAAAAACCTATTTTTAATCATTTATTAAAACCTGATTTAACTCTAATCATTAGGCAAGATAATAGATGAGGAGAAAAAGGGTTAAAAGAAATGTTGTATATAAAATTGTTACTCCTATAGGCCAATGTTTTACCGTGTCAGAGGGATATTTCTTTATTATCACTTCGATATTTCTGTCTTCACGCCCGCTTAAAACAATTAACACTAACTCAAAAATTATTTTCGTTGCTAAAAGAGGATTTTGTATAAAAAGCACAATTTTTTTATAAATATTTTTGTGGAATAAATTTTCTATGATCTTCAAAACCTCTTCATATACAAGAAATATAATACCAATAATGCGAGGAATTAACTTTCTATAGAACCAATCTGTATCGAGTATTATGTAGAAAGATTTTTGTTCAAGATTTTTTGAATAAAGTATAAAAACTGCTAAACTACCTATGAATAATTGCAAAACAAATATTATATGTTCAAATGTATAGGGACGATAATTCACTTCATATGGTAATAGGGAATAGAGTAAATCTGGGTATACACCTAAAATTATACATATCCCTGAAGCAAAAGACATTGCTAATTTCATATTCAATGGTATTGGTTTTTTTTCTACTATTTCTTTTCCATTACCAAGAAAAGCTAAATAGGGAAGTTTTAATCCTACAGAAATAAAGGTTCCAACTGAAGCCATATTTAACATAATCCAAGCAATATAATTAGGGGCCTCCAGAGTTGATGTAATGGTTATGGACTTGCTAACAAATCCAGACAAAAGAGGCGCTCCAGAAATTGAAAGAGCTCCTATCGAGTAAAAAAAGAATATCATTTTGTAATTCTTTAATAGTCCCCCTAATTCATTTAATCTTTCTGTACCAACAGCAAAACATAATGTTCCCACTGACATTAAAAGAAGTCCTTTATAAAAAATATGAGTAAAGGCGTGGGAAATAACCCCATTTATCGCTAATGTAGTGCCAATGCCAACCCCACATACCATAAAACCAACCTGACTTATAATGTGGTATGAAAGAAGCCTTCTCATATCAAGCACCATGAAGGCATATATAACTCCATAAATAGCCATTATGGAACCCAAATATATCAATATTTCCGTCCCAGCAAAAAGTCTGCACAAAACATAAACCGCACTCTTTGTGGTAAAGGCGGAAAGAAATACAGTTCCGCCAATGGATGATTCTGGATAGGCATCTGAAAGCCAGGCAGAAAATGGCGGTGTAGCTGTATTAATCAAAACACTTAAAAGTATAAACCAACTTGATGGGCTACCAAATTTTAAACTCTGAAAACTTAAATTCCCATTCTCTTTCAGAAATAATAATATACCAACTAAAAATAATATCCCCCCTATCAAATGAATAAATAAATATCTTAATCCAGCTGATTCTGCTTTTTTGTTCATGCCAAGCCAGATTACGAATGTTGAGAAAAGAGCCATAAGTTCCCAAAAGAAAAAAAGAGAAATTAAATCATGGGTAAAAAGCAGTCCTATTGCGCTACCAGCATAAAATAATGGAAATGCAAACTCTTTCCGCTCTCCCCTATGAATATTAAATATAAATCCAATTAAACTTATTAAAATAAAGGCATAAAAGAAAGGGATATTTATACTATCCACCTGAAAAAATGTAATTTTTTGATCCAAAAAAATAAGATCAACAGCTTGTTTCTGAAGCAATAAATAGCTTAAAAATGAAACTGGAGGTGTTAAAACTAATAATATCTTTCTAATATTGTAACTAACAAAAAAGCATAAAAAACCAGCTACATAATAAATCAAAAATGGTTGAAATATACTAATCATCATAGTAATTCTCTTTTTTCTTCAATCCAATTTTTTTTAAAAGGTTTGTTAAAACAATAATTATGAATGATGAAGCAATCCCCAAAATGGCATAGAATCCAATTAATCTTTCAATATAAAAATAATAGTGATGGACAAAAAAATATCCCGATATAATCAAAAATATGAGAAAAATGAGATTTATAACAAAAAGTTTGAGTAATTTTTTTTGAATCAACTTCTCACATCTCCTATAAAGTCGTATATATAGCTACAGGCAAAGAAAAGCAATACAGAAATAAGAGCTGTTACTAACACTGGAATCAAAAGAAAAAGGGACTCTAAATTTTTTCTATGCCCTTCTGTTTTTTCAGGTTCTTCAAAAAAGGCTTTATATACTATTGGCAGAAAATATGAAGCATTAAGAAGTGTACTTAATCCTAAAACAAAGAATAACCAATAGTTTCCAAAATCGGAAATTCCCTTAAATAGTAAAAATTTACTTACAAATCCACCAAAACCTGGAATACCAATCATCGATAAACTCCCTATAGCAAAGGCAAACATAGTAAATGGCATCCTCTTTCCTATTCCACTAAGCTGAGAAACCTCAGTCTTATGGGTCTGAACATAAATAGCACCTGCACAAAAAAATAGGGTTATTTTGCCAAAGGCATGCATAATAATATGACTAAGTCCAGCTAAAGTAGATATTTTGTTTAAAAGAGAAAATCCTAAGACCACATAAGAAAGTTGAGAGATTGTTGAATAGGCAAGTCTTAGTTTTAAATTATCCTGTTTTAAAGCTATTAGAGATGCGATAATGATTGTAGCTGAAGATATAGCTATGAGTAAAAAATGGCCATTTATTTTTAAAATAATCTCTGGTGTAAAAACATAATTCAAAACCCTGAACAATGTAAATACTCCTGCCTTAACAACTGCAACTGCATGAAGTAAGGCAGATACTGGAGTTGGTGCTATCATAGCAGTGGGAAGCCAATGATGAATTGGAATAACTGCGGTTTTTGCTATACCAAAGAAATATAAAAATAAAATAAGTATCAGTAATTTTTTGTTTTCATAGCTGGCAAATAAACCCTTCTCTTGAAAATTTAAACTTTCAGTAATCCCATAGGTTAAAAATAGGGCTGTAAGAAAGAATAGAATTGATAATCCCATCAAATAGGCCAAATATTTTCTTCCAGCAGAAACTGCTTCCTTAGTGCCTTTATGTGTAACGAGGGGATAGGTAAAAATAGTTATTAATTCATAAAATATAAATGTTGTTACTATATTGCCAGAAAAAGCAAGGGCTGTTGTTGCAAACAGTGTAAGAGCAAAATAACAATAAAAGGATGTCTCTTTTTTGTCCTTTGTTCCTTTTAAATATTCTATGGAATAAAAATTTGTAATAATCCATAAAAATGAAGCCACAAGGGCAAAGAGTACTGCAGGACGATCGGCTTTAAAATATATCGACAATGTAGGTGAAAGATTGAATAATTCATAGGAAAGAAAATTACCACTAATAACTTCTCTGCCAACCAATAGAGAAAAAACAAACATACAAAATGATGAAATTACAGATATTACTTCTTTAAAATATTTTTCATTTCTAAAAATATAAATAAGCAAACTACAAATTAGACCAGACAGCGGAACTAAAATAATTAAAAACTCTTTTATGTACTCCATTATCAATAACCCCAAAGTATTTCAATAGCTCTTTTAGACAGTTCCACAGGAAGTTCTGTATATATACCAAAAAAAATACATAAAACTGAAGAAATCATAGCGGGAAAAAATAAAGGTACTGGTAATTCTTCCTTATGTTCATTACCATTACTTTCTCCAAAATAAGAAATCTCTAAGACTCTCCAAATATAAACTAAACTTAAAATAGAACTCAAAAGAATTACAGGAATTACTATGTAGTATTTGCTTTCTACTGCACCTATGACAATGTACCATTTACTAATAAAGCCTGCAGTAAAGGGAACTCCTACTAAAGATAATCCCGCTATAATAAATAATGACATAGTCAAAGGCATCTTTCTCGCAATACCCTTAAGGTCTTGTATATTTTCAATACCCTGTTTGTAAAAAAAACCACCCGCTATAAAAAAAAGAGCTGTCTTCATTAAGGAATGGTTAAAAATATGTATAATGCTTCCCTGCAGAGCACTTTCATTTGCTAAACTAATTCCCAAAGTAATATAACCAATCTGACCTATACTGGAATAGGCAAGCATCTTTTTTAAATTTTTTTGGGCAAGCGCTAAAAGGGACCCCATAACTATTGCTATCAAAGATAGAAATATAAATATTTTGCTAAAGGGAATAATGTTAACATCAAAATCTATAGTAAAAACAGAATAGAGAATCCTAATCAATGCATAGGCACTAACCTTAGTCCCTGTTCCAGCAAGAAGAGCACTTATAGTTGATGGAGAATAAGTATAAGCATTGGGTAACCAGATATGAAGGGGGAAGAGAGCAAGTTTCAACATAAGACCAAGAGTTAAAAAGGTAAACCCCGTTCTAACCATTTTGGAATGATAAAGAGAAGGAAGCCTTAATTTCAAATCTGCCATATTAAGAGAGCCAGTCGCCATAAAAATATAGCCTATGCCAATTAAAACAAATGTAGCACCAATGGTCCCAATGATTAAATAGTTATAACTTGCCATAAGAGACTCTCTTTTGAGTCCCATAGCAATTAATGTGTAAGCGCTAAGAGAAGCAATTTCTATAAAAACATAGAGGTTAAAAATATCTCCTGTTATAGCTATCCCCAAAATTCCTGTGAAATAAAGATTCATAATGCAATAGAAAAGGGAAATTCTTTTTTGTTCTATCTCTTTTTCAAGACTCTTTTTTGAATATAAAACCGAAAGCAGGTAAATAAATGCAATTATAAGAATAATTACTGAATTTAGCCCATCCAATACATATTCAATACCATATGGTGGCTCAAAGCCTCCAAAAAAATATCTTTCAGGACCATATATATAAACTTTTCTTGTAGAGTATATAATTATAGTAAAAGTCAATATTGCATTGATTAATGTAACAAAAAAGCCAGTTTTTCTATTAATTAAGCCAAGGATTGGTGTTAAAAGAGATGATAAAAGAGGTATTAGAACAATATAAACTATCATCTTCTATTCTCTTTTTCCATTAATTCAAGAATTTTATCCTCCTCAATAGTGCCAAACTTTTTGTAAATAAGTATTATTATTGCAAGGGCAACCGCAGTGGTGCTTATAGAAACAACTATGGCTGTTAGTATAAGCACGTGAGGTATGGGATTATCATATATAACAGCCTTTTCCCAATAAATTGGAGCGGTACCACCTTTTATTTTGCCCATGGAAATGTAAAAAAGAAATACAGAAACCTGGAAAATATTCATGCCAATTATCTTCTTAACAAGATTTTTTTTTGCTATCATGCCATACAAGCCAATCATCATTAGAACAATAGAAATCCAATAATTGTATTTGGAAACAATAAAATCAAACATCCTTTTTCCTTGCAATATCAAATATAAAAACAACCATAACGGCAGATACAGTAATTGCAACACCAACTTCAATCGCAAAAATCCCTAAATGAGCTGAAAGATGGGGATCAGAAAAGGGTAATTTCGTGTATTCAAGTAAGGTGCCATCAAAGTAAATACAGAGTAATCCAACAATGGTATAAATTAGTACTCCCAAGGCTCCTAAAAAATCGAATACCTTGAGTTTAAAAAGCCTTTTACCTCTCTCTAAACCAAAAACAATAATATATAAGATCAAGCTTGTACCAAAGATAACGCCTCCCTGAAATCCACCACCAGGCCCTAAATCACCATGAGCGATAACATACAAAGCATAAAGTTGTATGAAGGGGATCATTTTTCTCGTAATATACTGGATTATCATTATAGATCCCTTCTTCTTAACAAAATAACTACTGCAACGCCAGCAGTAAATATTACAGTAGTTTCGCCTAAAGTATCATAACCTCTGTAGGCAGCTAAAATTGATGTGACGAAGTTTTTTATACCCAGTTCAGCCATTGAACCATAAATATATCTTGGTGCAATAGCATTATTCACTGGTGCATCAAAGTCTCCAAAATCTGGCATATCAAAGGTACCATAAATTAGAACAGACCCAGTAAAAATTACTATCAGGGAAGCTAAAAAATTGTAGATATTAAGCTTTTTCCCATTTCTTGTTATCTCTTCTCTTCTCTTTGTTCTACTTAAAGCAGATAAAAATATAATTGTTGATACTCCTGCACCTACAGATGCTTCAGTAAATGCTACATCTACAGCATTAAGCCTTGTCCAGACAATTGTCATAATTAAACTAAAAGCACTTAGAATAACAACCGAACTCAGTAAATCTGTCTCATAAACAGCATATAAGGCGAAAATAACAAGAAGAACTAATAACAATAAATCAACCATCTTTTTTATCCTTAGTCCAAGCTTTTAGTCCACTTATATACGCTGATTTTACAAGAGCATGGGTTGCAGTTGGATTTGCAATTAAAATGAATCCAATAATAAATAGTAATTTCACACTAACAAGAGAAAATCCTTCATATATAACAAGACCTAATAAAACGAAGATCTGTCCCAATGTGTCTGCTTTACCAGCAGGATGTGTTCTTGTATAAAAATCTGGAAGTCTAACAATGCCAATAGAAGCAGAGACTATGAAAAATACCCCAAGAAAAATAAAAGTTCCTGATAAAATTTCTCTAAACATTATCCTAACTTACCAGTTGTTCTATATTTTAAAAATGCAATCGTTGCGACAAAATTTATAAGAGCATAGAGAAGTGCTATATCAAGAAAATGAGGTCTTCCGTAGGCAAAACCTATTAAAGCGAGTATTATAACAGCTTTAGTGCCAATAAAATTTATTACAAGCACTCTATCAAAAATTGTTGGTCCCCTTATAGCTCTATATAGTACTAAGAAGGAAGAGAAAATTAAGAATAGAATTGCAATTTCAAACATTTTCCAGTTCCTTTATTCTCTTTTCCATCTCACCACTTAGCAATGAATGGGCATAACTTGAATGTAGAGCATGAACGATAAAATCCTTACTTTTATTAGCATCTATAGTTACAGTTCCTGGGGTTAGTGTTATAGAATTTGCATATGCAACAATACAAAATTCTGTATCTAATTTTGTCTTAAAATTAATAACTACAGGATCAATTGGTAATTTGGGATGCAAAACTCTATAAATAACATCGATATTTGCAAGTATTATCTGAAAAATTAGATAGGGTATATATTTTATAAATTTCAAATACATTATTATATTTCTTCTTAAGTCTGATTTTGAAATCAACATATCATATGACAGATATGAAACGAGAAGGCTTGAAATAATCCCTGAAATTATTAATATGAGATTTGTCTCACCCGATAATAAAAACCAAAAGATAAACAATATGAAAAAAGAAACAAGAAATCTCATAACACTGTTTTAATTTTTAACATAAAATTTTTTTTTGTCAACGCTTAAAATTAAATTAAATGCAGGATAAACTATATCTTAAAACCTTTTTTAAAGCTTTGATCATTAAAAAAATTCTTGAGATACATGTGATAAAGTCTTAAAATTTGATTTCGATTAAAGTTATCCAAGGAGGAAAAAAATGGCAATAATTACAATATCAAGACCCTATGGATCAGGCGGAACATTATTTGCCCATGAATTAGCAAATAAGCTAAACTACACTTATATTGATAAAAACTACTGCAGTATTGTTGGTGATGAGGTTAAACATTGCCTTACCTATTTTGGTCAGGAAGAAGAAGAGTCTCCAGAATTAATAGCAAGAATTACTGAACTTATGAGCAATAAGAGTTTCTATAAAATAAATTTATATCTTACTATTTATAGCTTAGCTCTTAAAAACAATGTTATCTTCGTTGGTAGAGGCTCTAATATTATTTTAGATGGCATTCCAAATGTTTTGAGTCTTCAGATTGTGGGTAATATTGAAGATAGAGTAAAAGCCATATCAGAAGTGAAAAACCTAAGTTATGATGATGCTTTAAAGCTTATCAATAAAATGGATAATGAAAAGAAAAAGTTTATAGAATACTACTTTGACAAAAACATTTTCGACCCCACATTATATCACTTTGTTATAAACTTAAGCCATATACCTCTAAAAAATGCTGTAGAAACCATAGAAACTTATGTTAACAAGTACTTCACTGAAACTGATTTTGAAAACTCTCAAAGAATTTTAAAAAATAGATTGATTGAAAAAAAGGCAGAAGTAATTGTTTTTGGTTTAAAAATGACCCAAAACACAAAAGTCAACTTCAAAATGGAAGATGATGGTACATTGATAGTAAAGGGCATAGTAAGCTCAGAAAATGAAAAAAATAAACTTTTATCTGCTCTAAAAACCTTAGAAGATGTCAAAAGTATAAACGATCAGTTAAAAATAGGCATCTTATCTCGAATGATATATTAAACTATTTTTTTGGGGGGGCTATGAAAAGGATTTTTCCTTATCTGTCTTTATTTTTCTTTTTTTTATTACCTGAAAGACTCCTTGCATCAGAAGGTGGTGAATTGGTTAATTTTCCTGTATGGAGTGGGGTTTTTTTCATTGTATTACTACTTTCTATCGCAATTATACCATTAATAAACGCCGAATGGTGGAGCAGAAGATATGGATGGGTAGCTATTTGTTTGGCTATTCCAGCGGGAATTATAGTGGTCTTGAAAAAACCTTCTTTGCTAATTCACACAATAGGCGAATACTTGTCTTTTATTATACTTTTGGGGTCATTGTTTGTGATTGCTGGTGGAATAGTAATAAGAATTGGAGCTAAAGGAACACCTAAGTTAAATGCAATAATAATAGCACTTGGAGCATTCTTTGCAAGCTTCATAGGTACTACTGGAGCAAGCATGGTTTTAATCAGACCATTAATTCGTGCAAACCAGTGGAGAAAACATGTTGTACATATTTATATCTTTTTTATATTTCTTGTATCAAACATTGGCGGTCTGCTAACACCATTAGGCGACCCACCTCTCTTTTTGGGGTTTTTAAAGGGTGTGCCCTTTTTTTGGACCTTTAAACTCTTCCCCTTTTGGCTTTTTTCGG
The DNA here is from genome assembly GCA_026418415.1 of Pseudomonadota bacterium. Lineage (GTDB taxonomy): Bacteria > CALINM01 > CALINM01 > CALINM01 > CALINM01 > CALINM01. The sequence goes on from JAOABK010000034.1 coordinate 12,683, forward strand.
TGGGTATACTTGTCTTTATTTTTATACTAATTGATAATTATTATTTAAAAAAAGAAGATCCAGAAGCATTTAATAAGGCTATACCACTCTCTGAAAAAAGACTGGAGATAAAGGGCAAAAGAAATATTATTTTTCTTCTTCTTGTAATAGCATCTTTTTTTCTTCCACCAATCTTTAGAGAAGCATTAATGATAGTATCAGCTCTTATGTCGATATATTTCACACCAATAACATTAAGAGAGGAAAATGCCTTTACATACCATCCAATAATAGAAGTGGCGTTACTTTTCATAGGTATTTTTGTAACAATGGTACCAGTAATGAAAATGTTAGAACTAAATGGTAGTAAGTTTGGGATTGAAGCTCCCTGGCAGTTTTTCTGGACAACTGGCGCTCTTTCAAGTTTTCTGGATAATGCTCCCACTTATCTTGTTTTTATGGCAACTGCCCAAAGTGTTGCAGTGGCAAAAAACATCACAACAAACCTAATTGTTGGAGTCCCTGAAATTTATCTAAGAGCAATTTCCGTTGGAGCAGTTTTTATGGGCGCAAACTCTTATATTGGAAATGGCCCTAACTTCATGGTTAAAGCTATTTGTGAAGAAAATGATATCAAAATGCCATCTTTCTTTGGATATATGGCATGGTCTTGTGGTATACTTATACCGCTTTTTATATTAATTACTTTTGTGTTTTTTAAATAAAATTTATGATATATAATACTAAGCTATGAAAAGATTTCTAATATTAACAGCCATACTATTTGGATTTATGCTTAGTTATCAGATTTTGAAGATAACCGCACAAAGAAAATATATGGCCCAGATAAGCACAAAGGAAACTAAGGGCAAAACGTTAAAAATAGTATCTCCTGATTTTTTCACTGAAAGAAATATATATGAAAGTTTTGCTAAAAGATATGAGGCAAACTTGAAATATACTTTAAGAGACAGACCTGAGGGGTTCAGGGATATTCAGAATATTGCTGATGTTGTTATTTACCCATCTTATATTTATAAAAGTTTTATTGATGGTAAGATTGCCCCTCTTGAAAATGAAAAAATCAAAAATATAGAAAACCTAATGGAGAACTATTTAGAAATTACAAGGAAAAGTTATAGCGTGAATGGTAAAATCTATGCAATACCTGTTGCTTACTCACCCTATGCCATATATTTTAATCCATCAAAAGTTGTAAAATCTACAAAAGGAAGAGAACTAATTAATAAAAACTATAAGATAGCCTTAGCGGATGATATAGGTAGTATGCTTACCCTTTTTAAGATCTTTGATAAAAAACCAGAGGATAAGGGACTTAATGAGTTAATAAAGATTTTGTCTCAAAAACCAACTTTTTTTAATATTGATAATCCAGCAGTAGGAATGGCTACATTACAAAAAGAAAAACCAGATGTCATAATTGCTCCATCCTATTTAAAGGGGTTCTTTGAAAGAGAGGTAGGGAGTTTAGAAGCAATTTTACCCGACGAAGGCACATTTTCAACCCTTTATCTTATTTCAAATGTTAAAGGTGGTGATAATGAGTTAGGATATATTTTTATCAATCATATCTTAGACCCTTTAATACAGAAAAACTTAACTGATATTATGGGACTGGGCATTACTAATAAAACTTCATTAACCTCAATTTCTGCTGTCAACTATAACTTTCTAAAAATGAACTATCCCGAATACCTTTCTAAACTTTATATTTTAAATTCTGAAGATGAATATCAAAAAGCTGTGCAGACTTTTACAAAATTCAAAAATAATTAGCTTATAAAATTAAGGTTAAATTTAGTCCTGAGAAAGCTTTGTAGAGTTTTAACAACAGAAAGGGCGATTTTAAGCCTATCCATCTCTATATGATTTAGTTTTTTTATATCTACATAATTTGATGGCTCTTCACCACTTTCTAACTCTTTTAGTTGACTCCTTAACCTTAAATTTACTGCAAATATAAAGCTTGTCTCTACTTCTAATAAATCACCTTCTGGAACTAAATTCATGCTTAGAAGGCTTCTTATCCTATCCAATGTTGATCCATCTGTGATTCCAGCTTCAAGTGATAAAATCTTTACACCTTCTGTTATTGGAAAGATTATTGATTTTTTAATATCTAACTTTCCTTTATATTTACCTTCCTTTTCAGTTTTTATATTCCCAAAGAAACCAATTGGAGGTGGAAAGCGCATAACATTTTTTGCCATATGTGCTAAAAAAAGGCTATTTTCTGCTACTAACTTTTTAATATGGTCTTTTAAAATTCTTTCATAAGACTCATCGCCATAAATTGTCCTTAAATCAGAAAACATGCTGTAATTTAAGATGTTTTCTGGGGTTGGAGTAGAAATCCATTGATATAGAACTCTTTTCCATTCCGAAAGACTTCTTCTCCATGCTTCATTTTTTGCCATTATACCACCTGGACATTCTGGAATGCCTATGTATATGAGTGCAGAAATAAGTTTTTCTGAAAATTGTTTAATTTTAACAACATCATTGCTATCTAAACTATCTAAATAAACTATGGCATTATCCTGATCAGTTTTTAAAGTCTGCTCCTTTCTTCCCTCACTGCCAAGGGCCAGGAATGAAAAACCCGCAGGTAAATCAAAATAGTTGTCTTTTATAACCAATTCTATGCACTTTTTTGTTACTGCATCATGAATATGACTTATAAATCTAATAATTTCAATAGTTTTAATGCCTGATGATAAAAGGAAATTTATAAATGCAGTAGTCCTATTGTTCAAAACTCTTAGATCATCAAGGCTATTGGCATATTCTAAATCTCTAATAAAATAAAAGGGTGTATTAGTCTGCAGTTTAATAATATCAGTATCCGTTAATATTCCGCTAATCATCCCCATATCATCAACAACAACAAGCCTGTGAATATTATTTTTTGTCATTTTATAAATGGCTTCAAATATATAATCATCTTCTTTTACCGTAATTACTGGTGAACTCATAATTTCATAGGCCTTTAAATTGTCTGGAGACAAGCCTTTAGATATTACTTTATTTCTAAAATCCCTATCCGTAATAATCCCTAAGGGCAAATTATTCTCAGAAATTACAAGTCCTGAGATATTTTTCCCTTCCATTATCAAAGCAATGTCCTTAATTGATAGATCTGAGGAGGCAGTATAAACAGTTTTTTTAGCGATCTCTTTAACTGGTTTAACTAAAAGATTAGGTTCATTCATGGATGAAAATTATAACAAAAAGGGCGTGCTTTTTGCACGCCCTTTATATACTAATCATGCGCATCTGTAAGTTTCTTTGGATACCTCAAGTGGTCAACAAGGTCCATAATTCTTTCTGAAGGTGGAGGAGTCATTCTTGAAATTATAATACAACTTAAGAAATTAAAAGCCATACCAAAAATACCCGCACCCTGATCTTTAATTCCCAAAATAGGTGTTATCTTTGTTGGCCAGCCAAACTTGACTCCTAAAATGTAGAAAAGGGTTATCAACAATCCACCAATCATTCCTATAATTGCACCATAGGCATTTGTTCTCTTATCAAAGACTCCCATAACAATTGATGGGAAGAAAGTAGCTGCTGCAAGAGAGAACGCCCAAGCAACTATCTGAACAATGAATCCTATATTACCAGCTGCAACTATACCTGCAATGATAGCAAAAACACCTATGAGAGCTTTACCAAGATAAACTCTTGCTGCTTCTGATGCATTTGGATTAATCATCTTGTAGTAAAGGTCATGGGAAATTGCTGCTGCGATAACCATAAGAAGACCATCTGCGGTTGATATAGCTGCTGCAAGACCGCCTGCTGCAACAAGTGCGGAAACTATATAAGG
>JAOABK010000035.1:2500-15087 GCA_026418415.1 Pseudomonadota bacterium
TCGTAATAATCTTGAATGGCAGAATCTGTCCACTATGAGTGTGACCTGATAGTTGAAGATCGATTAAACCATTATATACTTTTCGCGGTCTATGTTTTAGCAAAATCGTAAATTTTGTTTCAGGAAGTTTTTTTCTTAATTTATTAATATCCTCTATATATCCACTGTATTGAGTAACATATACTTCATCAGGCAAGCCTATTAGATTTAATTCCCCAATATCCAAAGACTGGTTATCTATCAATTTTACCCCCATCTCCCCATATATTATCTTCGATTTTTCATATCCCAAGTAAAACTCATGATTGCCTGAAACTGCAAATTTACCTAAAGGAGGATTAATTTCATTCCAGATCTTTGCATTGTTATTCCAACCAGTCTCAAGTATATCACCACCCATTAGCAATAAATCTATTCTCTCTTCCTTAAGTTTTTTAATTATGTTGCTAACATATTCATCACTTACAGTATGTCCGTGGTGTAGATCGCTCAAAAAAGCTATTTTTAAATTTCTATTTATCTTGTTTGAATAAATTTCTATATTCTCAATTTTAATATTATTTGCCTCAAAATAGCCATAGAAACATAATGAAATTGCGAGAAAAGAAGATACTTTTAAGTTCATCAGTGGGTTATTTTTATTTCTTGCTATGAACATAAGTAATCTAAAACAAATTGATACACAAAACAGTAATGTTACAAAGGCTAAATAATAATATGTTAACCATACATACTCTTTGATATAAATAATGTGCCCTTTTCTTAAAAGAATTCCAACTATTATCGGAGATAGTGTCATGAGTAGGATAAAAACAAATAAAATAGCTTTCTTGATTTTATTTAACCCTAAAGATTTATCTACCAATCTAAAACAGTAGTAGTTTATTCCACCGTAAATTAAAATAAAGGTTGATATGAAAAGCAACATTGCCATAGATTTATTATATTTCAGTTAAGAACTTATTTCATTAATATTTACTCTTTTGAATCAAGCATGATGGTTACTGGACCATCATTTATTAGCCTAATTTGCATTGAAGCACCAAAAACACCAGTCATTACTACTATCCCTTCCTTTCTCATTTCTTCGATGAATTTATCATACAAAATTTTTGCTATATCTGGCGTCATTGCTCTATCAAAAGAAGGGCGATTTCCTTTTCTACAATCTGCGTAAAGAGTAAACTGGGAAACAATCATAACCTCACCTTTAATATCTTTTACAGAGAGATTTAACTTTCCTCTTTCATCTTCAAAAACTCTTAAATTAGTTATTTTTCTGACAAGATATTGGATATCCCCTTCATTATCTTGAGCACCAATACCTAAAAAGACTAATAATCCTTTGTTGATTGATGATTCTAATCCCTCTTCTATATAAACACTTGCTTCGATAACCCTCTGTATCAGCGCTCTCATTTTAATACTTTAACTCCCCTTCTTCTTTTATCTCAACAGTTTTTCCAATATCAAGAGGGAAGTCCCTGCCCTTTTGAATTGTTGCATCCCTCGAATATCCAAATTGAGACCAGTAACCAACACCATCTTTTTCAATAAACTCTAATTTTATTATTGTTTTTACATTTTTATAACCATATTTTGAAGGAATTATCAATCTTAATGGAGCTCCATGTTCATCAGGAAGTGGTGCATCATTCATTTCATAAACAAAAAGTGTTCGCGGATGAGAAATTACTTCTATAGGTATGTATTCATAGTAATCATCGGCAGAATAAACATATAAGTATTTAGCTTCATTTTTAGGTTTTACAATATCAAATAGTTCTTTTGCTCTAAAACCTCCCCACTTTGCTTTTGCAGACCAGCATTCGACACACTTCATTCTTGAAACCTGGATAGTTTTTTTTAGGGATTTTAAAAAATTTAAATCAAAGCTTCGGGGGTTCTTGCACAGTCCAGAAACTGTTAATTTCCAATTTTTTATATCCAGTGCTTCAAAGGGTTTATAAAATCTTACATAAAAACCCTCTTTATCGTAATTCTTCAAAATTTTCTTTTTTTCTGACAATGATAACTTTGGATAAAGAGCTAAAAGACCTGTAATACCAACATATTTTAAAAATTGTCTTCTTTTCATTCTATCGACTTCTACTATATAGCCCTATTAATTCTGCCTTTTCAATAATATGACCTTTCATTGCTCTTTCCAAATCATCTTTTTTTATAGTACCTTTTAGATTAATTAAACTATCAAGAGCATAGAGTTTGAAGAAGTATCTATGTGTACCAGAAGGTGGGCAGGGGCCACCATATTTTAACTTCTTAAAATCATTTATCCCTTCTATCGCACCTTCTGGCACTGAGTTTTCCTCAATTCCTTTATAGTTAGGTGGTATGTTAAACAAAACCCAATGTACCCAAGTACCCATAGGAGCATCGGGATCATCGACTATCAATGCAAGAGACTTTGCATTTGCAGGGACTTCATGAAATTCAAGAGGGGGATTAACATCTTCTCCGTCACAGGTATATTTCTTTGGGATTAAGGTATTATTAGAAAAGGCTGGACTTGTAATTCTCATTTTACCCTCCTTTTTTGATGTTATTATCCCCTTTCAATTTTGTTGTTACTCTTTTTTAGGCTACCCTAAATAGGATTTATCGTAAACATGCTATCGCTTATATCTGTACCAATATTTTTGTTATTAGAATCTAATAGAATCACCTTTATCCTACAAGCCCTTACAGTTCTACTTACAGTTGGAACTATCCAGGAATAAAAACCAGGATTTCCAGAAACCGTTGTTATTAATCTCCATGTAAAACCGTTATTGAAGCTAATAAAAAGCTTTACTGAACTAACAGGCGATATAGTCGCATTTGTATTCCAACTAATGCCAGAAACTGGTATATCTCCAGAGGTGTAAATTTCACTGCCATTTGGTGTTAAAAGCCTAACAACTTCAATTAAGAAAGGATTATTTGATCTATCTGTGCCAAGAACCTTACCTGTCGCATCTTTGCCTGTAACTTTAATAAAGGCCTTTGAATTTTTAGGCAGTGCTGGAACAGTCCAGTTAAAACTTGTACCTGAAATGTTACGTGCTATATACACCCAAGTAAATCCATTGTTTATGGAATATTGGATATCAACTAAACTAACACCGGGATTTAAATCCCATGTTATTGCGTATGTACTACCTGTTGCAAATATTTCTCCACCATTAGGTGAAGTCAAAACAATTGCTGGCAAGCCTAAACCAGTAAGGGCGATATTCAGTAAAGGATTTAGAGCATCAGATGATGGCACTATTAAACTTGCTGATTTTGTTCCAACTGTTTTAGGATTAAAAACAACTGTAATTGAACATTCTTGAAGAGGCAAAAGTGTTTTATCGGAACAGGTATCGCCCGATATTTGAAAATCTAAATTTGATCTCCCCGTTATTTTAGATAATCCAATCTCTAAATCTCCTAAACCATTATTTTTTATTGTGAAAACCTGAGAAAGTGAAGTCGTTTTAATTATAGTTCCCCCAAAATCATAGGATGCTGGGCTTGAAAAGATTTCACCAGTTAAATTAGAAAGGTTCTTGTCAAACTTTGCTATAAATCCATCTTGAGTTCCAGTAAGAGTCCTATCTGGATTAATTATTATTGTTGGTAAATTTGTTGATGTTGTAAGCCCTACCAGATAAATATACTGATCGTTAGATATAGCTAAACCATTTACTAAATCAAGACCATTGCCACCGTAAAAAGAGCTTGCTTTAAGGTTTGTTAGTAATGGATCTACCTTTATGAGAAAAACATCCCGTACGCCATTAAAAGATAAGTCAAATCCACCTAAAGACATGGGAAAATTAGCAGAGGTCGTCTCTCCTGCAATAATTAGGTCTCCATCAGAAAGTAGAGTTATTCTTTTGGGTATTTCATTCCCACTGCTACCCATATAGGTACTTGCTACTAAATTTTCTAAATTAAGATCAAGAGCAGATATAAAAATATCTAAATTACCATTGTAATTTCTATCGATTACTCCTGCTGTAGTTGGAAAATCTATTGAATTTGTGAATCCAGTAATGAAAACACGATTATCTACTATCTTTAAATGTAAATCTATAACTCCATCATCATTCACTCCGCCGATATATGTTGACGATGCTATAAGAAAATCATTAACGCCCATCTTTGTTACAAAGCCATCAAGCCCGCCAGATAGAGAGGGGTTATAAGAGTTTGCAGTAACAGGAAAATTTATAGAGTTTGTATCTCCAGCAATATAAAGATAATTATTAGCATTATCAATCTCTATAGAAACTCCATTTAAGCCATCATCACCTGTTCCACCTAAAAAGGTACTGATAAGAAGGGTAGAAAGAGAATTGTTTAATTTGGATACAAAAATATCTAAATTGCCATTATAGGTTGGATCATGGCTTCCTATTGTTGTTGGGAAGTCAACTGATGATGTAACCCCTGCTACATAAACATTACCAGTTGAATCTATGGCAAGCGTCTTTGCTACATCTCCGTTACTTCCACCAAGATACGTACCTGCCAATAGATTAGTTAGGGACTTATTAAATTTTGCAATAAAACCATCTGGCAAATCACTGCCACCATAGGTCCTGCTAAATGCCCCAGTAGTTGTTGGAAGATTTTGTGATGTGGTATCACCAATAATAAAAACATTTCCTGTATTGTCAAATTTAATACTTTTTCCCGTGTCAATCCCAGAACCACCAAAAAATGTAGCCCTTTTTATCTTACTAAGGGTTCTATTGAAGACAATTATGAAAACATCCTGATTTGAATTATAAGATATGTCATAACTACCAATAGTTACGGGAAAATTTAAGGAAGTTGTCGATCCTACTACATACACATCACCATTTGAATTATCTACAACTATATCATTTGCAGAATCGATCAAACTTCCACCTAAATAGGTAGCAGAGAGTAAAGGGTCTATTATAAGGGGCTTTGATTTATCATATTTTCCAATAGAAAAACCATACCTATTTCCATTAACCTTATAATCGACTTTTACAAAGACCCTTTTGCCATTAATATCCTGATAGGCATAGGGTTTTTCATATACAATAATACCATCGTTTATAATAAGCTTCCCTTCTTCATTAACATTTATTCTATTTAAGCCTTTTATATTAATCTCTATTTTCTCGGGATTAGCATAGGGATGAATTTCAAATACCTTCTCAATGCCATTATTATGGGCAATAAGACTTAATTTAATTCCTGAAGATACATAGCCTAAATCAACCTGCCTATAACACTCAATGCGCCTATTGAGTTTGTTTGAATAACCAAGTATGTAGTTTATCTCCGTATCTTGTTTATCTACTCCAATGGGGTTAGTATTCTTTTTACCAACCCTTTCTTCCAATTTTATTATTTTCCCATCCCTTTGTATAAAATAAATAATTTCTCCATTAGATTTGATGCCTACTTTGCCTCTGTTATAAATGTTATAAAATGCTATTTCTCTGTCTTCCTGTCCCAGATTTTTTATAAAAGTGAAATTTAAATTATTTCCATCGCTTGCAAAAAGTAAACCTGACAATACCAAATATATCAATGAAGATAAGAATATCTTTAGTTTCATATTATCCCTATTGAAAATATATCTTACTGATTATTCTGTGTCAAATTTTGAGAGGATAAATTGTTTTTAAGTTCTCTAAACTTTTTCAGAAATAGGTCAGCTTTGTAGTTTGCATCTTTTGCAAGTTCTGGAATTTTAATAATAAAATCTAAGTTCTCAGGTTTATTAAGTTTTAACTCTTCCCAAGATATTGTTAACATAACTGTAAAAAAAATCTCGAATGATTCTTTGTTGAACCATCTAACACCCTCATAAGTATTACAACCAAATATTAGAGATTCCTCTTCATTATCAAAGATTTTCTCTATAAAATTTAGATCTTTAAAATCCTCGCGGTACTTGAACAATAGTTTTAACATATCAAAAGAATTTACGTAATAATGTTCAATTAAACCTTCCTCAATAGATTTTTTTAAAAAATCATAAAATATAATATTTAGATTTGTCTCTTTTATGAATTCTACAAATTTATAATATTTGCTTTGAAAGGACACTAATACTAAATTAAATACTGAGAACAAAAATAAAATTAGAGTAACTCCCCTGTTGTAATTTTTAAAATCCTCATATTTATTGCAAAAAAACTCATAATCTGTCAAAAGCTTTCGGAATGAATCTAAAGCATTAATACTTTTCTGTATTGATGAAAAATCATAAAAGCCTTTACTGCTCAAAGAAGTATAAAAGTTTGCTACACTTAGATCTATTTCTTTAGATTCACTAATAATCTGACTCAAAAGCTTCTCAATTAAATCTTTAAAAGTCGAATGGATTTCTCTATATTTTATAAATTTTAATTCTTCCTCAATGCTTCTAACAGGTCTGTTATTAAGATTTTTGTATAGTTCAGCATAGTACCCTTCGCTGTCAAAAATCTCTCGAAAATCAAGAAAGGCATAATATTGATATCCTCTAATCCCAAGGCTTATCCCTTTCTCATGAACATCTTTTCCATTAAAAAGATATTCGAAGTGGGAATTATAGTCTTTGCAAATATAAAAGTATTTCCAGTCATTCTTTAACTGTAGTGCATCACCTAAGCTCTTGGTCTCATAAATTTCACTACCATCCTCTAATTTTTTAAGGTATTTTACTGAATACTTAATTGTTCCATCGGTTGTTGTTAAATTGTTATTATAAACAACTAAAGCTCTTTCGTTACCATACATATTTGTATAAACAAAAACATTCTCGTTAACATGATGACCATCTATTATAAAATCAAATAAAAAGAAATTTTCTGAACCACTAAAAAGCCTTCTCCGCCTCATTAAGGGGAAAATTTTTTCCTCATGTAAAGAAATAAAGTACTGATCTGGCTGTTCATCATAGTAAGCCCTTTTATATTCCATGCCATATTTTTCATGATAACCTTCAATTTGACCATGGCCAAACATAGGAAGACCGGGCATTGTAACAAGCATTACAGCAACTCCAAAATATTTGTCTCCCTTTCCAAATTGTTCAACAGCAGTTTTTTCATCGGGATTATTCATGAAATTAACAAATCTTTGTAAGATCCTACTGTCAAACTCAAGTATATTTTTTATTGTTTGTCGATACTTTGCATTTTCCTCCATTTTTAGCATGTTCATAAAAGCACTGTTGTAAACCCTATGCATACCAAGAGTTCTTACAAAATACCCCTCCATTAACCAGAATGCTTCTGCTATCAAAAGGGTATCAGGAACTTGAGTATTTATTGTCTCTACAACCTCTCTCCAGAACTCTTTTGGCATTAATCTATCAAACTCACTTCTCTTCATACTAAAAAGTGCCCTTGAAGGGACTCCGCTTCCATGACCTGGCAATGGAAACCATAATCTTTGGTAATGTTTTTTGGCAAGAGTCATCGCTGCATCGAATCTTATGATTGGAAAATGCTTTGCAATATTAACTATTGTTTCTATCATTTTTGCTCTAACTTCTGGGATTAAATAGTTTAGCTGAGCTGTATCATTCCAAGGTGTACTTGTGCCATCATTGCCATGGTAAATATATCTTACCTTTCCAGTTTTAACCTCTTCAAACTTGAAAACCACAGCAGCATCTGTTCTTGAATAGTAACCGTCCTCTATCTGAATAACATAATCAGGATTGTTTGATAAATTTTCACCTGTAAATCTATAATTTGGATAGGGTGGAAAATCGGTCTGTAAAAACCAGTCGGGGTGTTCAAAAATCCATTTTGATACAATACCCATATGGTTTGGTACTATATCACAGGCAAGCCTAATACCCCTTTTCCAAGCCCTTTCCTTTAATGAATCAAGAGCCTGCCATCCACCTAATTCTTCTGCTATAGTATAGTCATATAGGGAATAAGCGGATGATGCAGCATCAATATTTCCACAAAGATGTTTGATCCTTTGAGATGCTGGAGAACGCTCCCATATTCCTATAAGCCACAGGGCATTAAATCCCCATCTTGCAAGCCTATCAAGCTCTTCATCGGGAATTTCATCAAGCCTTTTAATCTCCCTTCGATACTGTTTAGAAAGTTGATAAAGCCAAACGTATGCCATTTTAGCTATGAGAACCACATTTGGCATCCAATCTGTATCTGGGGTGTATGCCTCAAATTCTGGATATTCATAAGTTTCTCGTGTCTGCCCCTCACTGACCTTTTTAAACTTTAATACCTCAATTGGGCCAGGACCACCAGCACCTTTCTTTAAATTTTCCTCTTCTATAATTACCTTCAATATGCCAATCTTTTCATAAATCTCTGGAGGTAGTACTTCTTTCCATTGGCTTTTTATGTATTCGAGTTGGCTTATGATTGAATCAGGATGTTTCTCAATTGGTTCATAAAGAACTACTAAAAGCGGTTTTTGAAAAGATGGGACAACTGGCTTTTTCCTAAATCTATCCTTATAGGTCTTTATTATATTTTTATAGTTTCTTTTCTTAAGTAAAATTTTGTCTTCAAAGAACGTATTAAAATGTTCACATGCAGGATTTTCATTCATTATTCTTGTAATTAATGCTTGGGATAATAAAGCCTTATCATAATTTTTATCCCCAGTCCTTTTTGTAAACTTCTCTTTAGAAAATTGCCTGTTCTCAAGATCAAAGGGCGGGAAATTGCTAATATACAAATTTATATTTCTTTTAATAACCTTTTCAGAAAATCCCTTCTCAATCAAAGCATTAAACAAATAATCTGGCTCGGCTATATCAGCCAAGTTATAAATAATGTGGAAATAAATTTCATTTATTAATTGATAGGCAATTATCTCTGAAAAAGTGGGTTGTCTTTTCTTAAATTTACCCTTTTGAATTAAAAGATTATGAAAGTATCTTAAAAAAAGATTGTCATGATAACCTTTCTTAATAAGATTTACCAAATTTTCAAGGTCATCTTTATCAAAAATACTTATATTTATACCAAATTTCCAGGGATATAACTCCTTTATCATGTAAAACATAATAAAACAAACAGGATTTTTATTCAAGGTCGGGTTAGTTTTTATGAAGATTTAAAAAAAAAGACCTTTGCTATTATTAAACAAAGGTCTATGGAAAAACAAATTTTTTAGAGTCTATTCTCCATAGACTTCAACATTGTATTCAGCATAGATGCCAAGGAAATTTTTAGTGGTGTAATCCACATGATGAATTTTTGTAATTCCACCATTTTTCATAGCAGATTCGATACTACAATCACCAACCGCTACCAATGCTAAAACTGATATACATTTCGCAGTTCCTACTTTCTTCGATACCACATTCGATGTTGCAATATCGTTTGCCTTCACATCTGTAAATAAAACGCCTACTACTGGAGATTTTACCGGCATACAACCAAAGAGCAGGCTTCCAATAAAAATACCCATAACTAAAAATACAAAAATTCTCTTCATACCTTCTCACCCCCTTTTATTAGTTTCACTTAAGATAATATCACTTAAAGGATGATTGTCAAGTTAGGGGAAGAAAAAATTAATGAATGTGCCTAAATCATAACTGTAACTTGAAAATACTTTCTGTCTTGTATATTTTATGCCAATCTCAAGGTCTTTTCTTAAAAAAAAGTTTTGTATAAGATTAATTTTATACAACTTGTGTTTATCACCTAAAAGATACTGAATCGTTTCTGCTGAAATTATCATTTTGTCTCTATTGCTGACAGATTTAATTAACCCCACCTCAAGACCCAATCCACTGGAAAAGTTTTTTTCAAATACTCCCCCAAATTCCAAACTACCATTAATAAGTAAATAGGATAGAGTAGTAAATCTCTTTAATGCTACTCCACCACCAGCCTGAAGAAAATAATAAATATCATCTTTTGCAAAGGAAAAGCCCTTTCGTTCAAAACCTGTCTTAACCCTCCATGAAAGGGGCTTGGAAAAATAATCCATAGGAGTTAGAGATATAATATTTATTAAATCAGCTCTCTCTAAAAAAAACTTATTTTTTAAATACTTAAAATTGAAATCTGTAAAAATAATTTGAGATCCCTCAATGTAGCCCCTATCATTATTTGTAATATCATGATAAGCAGGTCTAAATGAAATATCCAAATAGCCATTACCGTTATAAATCCCTGTTCCAATTTTTAATCTCGATGATTCGTGACCAGTTTCTGGAGAAGAAGGCATTTCTAAAATTTTAGACTCCTCTGACATAGGAAATTTGCTTCGTGCTGACAAAACCTGAAAATATCTTTTCTGATAATCCTCCTTAGTGATCTCCTTTTTGAAATACCTGTATTGTAGTATTTCAGCAGAAATCTCAAGGATTTTTTGCTTTTCCAAAAGAGAGAAATTAGCACTATTTACAACTTCCTGTGGGTTTATCTGACCACCTACTAATTTTAAAATCTTTTCATATCTTTCTTCTGATACAGCCTTGCTTAAATTCTTTATTCTCGTATGAATTGAAGGTCTATAATTTATTTTTTCAACAAGCCCCTCACTTATTACTGTCCTAATAGTATCCACAGGGATAACCCAGTATCTGAATTTATCAACCAATCTTACTGTAGGTCTTGCAGACTCAATTAGAAAAAGTATGTTATAAGAGCAATTTTCATCAAAGAAATAGTAATATTGATAAATATCCTTTAATTCCCATAGGTGAAGAAACATTCTTCTTACTTCTTCAGGAGTAAGATTTAAATTATATTCCCAAATGTCCCTCCTTTCTATATCACTATACTCTCTTACTTTGTCATAATAGGGTAACGCAGTAAAAATGCCCTTATAATAACCAAAGATGCCCTTGAAGGTATAAATCAATGCAAAATCATCTTCAGGTATTGCTGAGTAATTAACTGCATAGGCAAGAAGGGGACTATGAAACTCCCCTTCTAATCTAAGCAGAGTATGTCCGAACATAGAAGCAGGACTGTTTGGATAAGAGGCTGGAAAAATTAGACTTGCTGACCTGGGGTTCAATCTTTGAAATATTTCTTCAAATTCTAAACACTGAACATCCGGTAGTAATTCATTATTAATATTGAGTTTTTCTTTTAACCATTCATACCTTGCTATGTACCTACATTTAGGGTATTCATTTTGTTTTTCGGAAGGGGACTGAAAAAAACTATCAATTGTTGCTAACAACTCACCTTCTGGATTAACTTTTCCATCTTTCGCCAAAAAGAACTTTTCATCATCTATGTAACTCTCATAACCATTAAAAGTCTTTTTGTAATGCAAGAGAATATGCCAATATCTATCTTTATGTAGTCCTAATTCTTTAGCTTTAAATTTTAGATAATTTTTGTAATCAAAGGCATCTTGACTTAAAGAGTAATCAAATGAGCAAAATAAAAATAAAAAAACGTATGCGAGAGATAAAACATCCCGCATACGTTTTAAGATTATATTAATTCTAATATTAATTCTTAGCCATCTCTGAAACAATATTGTCTATGACCTCTGCCATCTGAACCTGTTCTGAGGTAAAAATCTTCATAAAACTATCGTGAAGTTTAGCATAAAAAGCTGGTCTTTGTTCAACTGGTATATTTAAAAGCTCAGCAAAGGAATCAAGTGTCTCTCCCTTACCTACAACAATATCTTTTGCTAAATTATCCATATTGGCTACGACAAACTCTTGTAGCCTTTCATTTTTAACAAAATGAGTTGGTCTATCACATTCTGATGTTCCTGTAGTAATACCGAATGTCTGCGTTCCAAATGTACCATTAAGAAAAGTCATTGCTAAGTTTCCAATCAAAGTATCGTTGTTATGACTAATAAGCATAGAACCAAGACCACATCCAGCATTTTTTCTCGCTGTTGCAAAGGATAGGTTAACAGAAACTAAAACTACTAATAGGGCTAACAAAAACTTTCTCATAATTACCTCCTTCTTTTTTTATAGATAGATTTAATCTCAACTCTTGTCAATTGTCAAGGGTTATAAAAATTTTTAACCTCCCGCAACTGGTGGAAAAAAACTAATAGTATCCCCACTTTTTATCGACTGATTGTAATCATTACAAATAATATTATTTACAACAACAATAAGTGGTTTACCAGTAAGGGATAGCATATCTATCAAATTGGACACAGTAAACCCCTCTTTTAATTCCATATGATAGATACCATTTTCATCTGGCTCTATGTTAATTGGCGGCTTTAGTCCACCAAACAACTTTATTCTTACCAATAAACCACTCATATATTAATACCCCATCACCAATCGAATACTTTATCTAAATCTTCATCTTTTACCATAAATACAGTATTATGAGGTGGTAATGGCTCTTTATAGAAAAACATTGGAAGTCTATCTTTCTTCGACGTAAATCCCGCTCTTATATTAAAGTCTCTCTCCATCTTCAAAATCCTCTTACCATACTCAACCACATCCTTATCTGTTAAATTCCAACCATAAAAGCTATTAATCATATCAAGAAATGCTTTAAAAGTATCTTCTTGATCAAGTAGAGCAAAGGCAATAAATAAACACATACCTGTAGAATCTATAAACGCTGTTGCAATCTGTAAAGATCTCGAAAGCTCAATCTGACCCTCTG
>JAOABK010000036.1 GCA_026418415.1 Pseudomonadota bacterium
TCTGGATTGTATAGCCTACACTCGGAGTTATTGTGCATGTCGATTGTGTACCATGATTCACTGGATTGGGAGTGCATACTATATCGCCACTACCACTTGGACTGGAATCGGTGGTAATGGTGTATTGCTTGAGAGTGAATTCTGCTGTTATCGTAGAATCTTCGGTTATTGTAAATGAACAGTTCCCTGTTCCAGTACATCTACTTGATGAACCTGTTCCACTTGTCCATCCTGTAAATATTGAACTTGAATCTGGTGTGGCTGTAAGGGTTATATTTGTTACATTCATATATTGCTCATTACAGTCCGTACCACAATCTATCCCCGATGGATTACTTGTAACTACCCCTGAACCTGTGCCAGATTTAGTAACTGTTAGATTGCGTTTTACTATGCATTTACCAGAAGAGCCAGAAGTATAAATCGCCTGAATTTCTCCCGCTGTAAGAGCGCGATTAAATATCTCTAATTCGTCAATTAAACCATAAAAGATATTTCCCGATGGCATTCCGTTATCTAAATCTTGACCAATGAGCACAGGAGAATTGTCATATACTATAGGTCTCGAAATAATTTTACTGGCTACAAGTACACCATCTATATATATTTTTTTTGTGGTGCCATCAAAAGTTCCAGCTATGTGATGCCACTCATTAGTAGAGACAGGATTGGGAGCATTTAACTGATCATGTCCTATCTCATTATGAAAAGTAAAAAATTGTAAAATGCCTGAAGTAGAAAAACCCAAGAAATATGAATTTTCTGAACCAGTCATTGAACCATGGCTTATTACAGTATTAAATTGACTTGGGAATCCATTTATTTTAACCCAGGCATCAATAGTAAATTGAGATGGTTTTAGCGAAGATGAATTGCCTACAACAACATAATCATCTTCACCATCAAAACTAAATGCCTGTCCAACCAAACCCTGAGCAAAAGTAGCGCCGTTCATCAATATGCCATTACTTGAGCCAGCAACATCTAAGGCATTATTTTCAGCTTTCCACCAAGAGACCATGCCGGAGGGAGTCGGGAGGCAGTTATATTCAATAATATAGCCTTTCATTGACTCATCTGTTCTTAAATCATTCCATCGAACGTTGGAGAGCAAATGCAATGCATTTTCAATGCCTAAATAGTTATTCGGTTCACCCTCATTCCAGTTTGTATAAACCCAAGGCTCTCCTGTTACCCAGGTCCATCCACCTGCCGGCTCCTCTGAACCCGCGGGCTGAAATCCACCTATATAAGGCCCATAAATCTCAATAAAATATGCAGGATCATTGACGAGACCAAAAACAAAATTATTCTCTTCAGCAGATGTTATTGTTGCAAGATAGCCACCTTCTGCCTCAGCAGCCACCTTGGCAGCGTCCCATGTTATTCCTCCTGGAACGTATACAGGCTCATACCAATGCCCTGTGCCTGGAAAATAAGAATAATACTTTACCAATTCCCCATACTCAAAAGCGCCAATATCACATATTGCATTGCCGTCTGAATCGCCATCTATAGGCCTAAAAAAGCCTCGCTGATCTGTGGATGGACAATTTAAAGGGTTACCTGCATCAATCGCAGGACTGCCTAAAAGAAGCGCAGCGGTTAATGTAGGACCGCCATTGTCTTGCAATGGGCCAATAAGAGGATCTTTATTTTGCATATCACCTGTATTTGTAAAACCACAACTTGTTCGGCTTTCAATATTATAACCATTTGATGAAATTGGATCGCCATCACAATCAGAACCTGAGACTTGATTGGCTACGATAGTGTTAGTTATAGTAAGGCTACCCATATTATAAATGCCACCGCTGTAATTCCATCCATTACGGGATTCGTTTCTCACGATCGTGGAGTTTGATATATTTGCTGTTCCATTGTTTAGAATCCCACCCCCTCCGTGATTTGAGTATCCAAATTCACTGTTTTTATAAATTGTCAAATTGTTAACAGAGAGTGTACCACCGTTATAAATACCACCACCACCACATCCCCACCAGCCTGTAGCAACATTTCCAGTAATCGTCGAATCAGTAATAAAGAGTGTCCCGCCATTATAAATCCCACCACCACATGTAGCATCTCCATGTAATACGTTATTACTTATGATGGAATTGGTTATTGTCAATGTACTTTGGTTTAAAATCCCACCACCACCATTCCACGCGCCCGGCCATGATATAAGACCATTTTTGATCATAACTCCAGATATAGATACTGTTCCTGATAAAATATGGAAAACTCTGTCTTTATTATTTGCGTTTATTATAGTTTTTTTAGCACCTGCACCAACTATAGATAGGCTACTGGTAATATCGAAATCACCTGTTTCATTATTATCCTCCCTTATACCACCAATAGATATAATATACTCCCCTTCAGGAACAATGATTGTATCGCTTTCTCCATATGTACCAGATGGCACACAATCATTATATATAGTAGCCCCATTATTGATGTTGGTTATTGCTTCGCGTAGAGAGCATTGACTATTTACATTTAGTTCATCGGTAGTTGTAGTAACCGTTATAGTTGCAGCAGAAGCAGTGTTAATCCCTAAAAAAATCCCTATCAGAAGCACAAGAATTTTCTTAAAATATTTGTTGTTTAAATCCTTTTTCATTTAGATACCTCCTTTTAATCTTGCCTATTAAAAAGATACCTACCTCAAATATTTTATTATCTTGTGTCAATTCCCCTTTTGCCATGAGCTTCAATTAACAAGAATGAGAATAAAAATAAAAATTTTGAATAACGTTTTATCCTACCTGATTTTATTCTAAAGGGAAATGTTTCCATGCATTTACCATCTTTAATTTTTATTTTTTAATCGCCTTTAAAAAATATCAAGTTATCAACTTAAAAAATCATAAATAAGGCGGGTTTATAGCCCGCCGTTTTTATTTAATAGTTGGAAAAGAGATTATAGCGCCATAAACATCACCAAAGATAAACTCGCCAGTAGTAGGATTTATTGTTACCTTATCATTCCATAGAACAAAGAATTTATTATTGCTAAAATCAACCACACCACCAAACTGATTTCCTGCTTTTGAAACTAAAAGGAATGGATCTCCTATAGGTGTTCCATCTCCATAGAATCTTTGTGCTATGATTTCAATATCGGACATATTGGTTAAATCATTCCACGTAACTAAAACAGAGCCATCTTGAGCGGAAGAAACTTGTGGAGCAAAATATTTCTTTGCTGTTGCATTTGTTATATTTACCGGACTCCCTACTGTTGCATTATTGAAAACACTATTCATAAAAATATCTGACTTATCCAAATCAATATTACCCGAAGTACATTTCAAGGTCATTTCCTGCCATACAACATTTACGTAATTACCATTGTACGTGGCTCCAAAAATCTCAAAATCAACTATGTTAGAGCCTTCGTAAACAGTAAAATTTGATCCAACTTTCGCTCCCGGTGTTGCAAGAGTTGACTTTGAAACAATCTGTCCATAAATATCTGTTAGAACACTTGTTAAATCAGAACCACCACAGGGATTTGAAATAGACACTCCCCTTCTTGCATCCTGCCAGAAGACATAGATGTAATCCCCATCATAAGCCATAGTATGGTACTCCTGTCTACCAGTGGCGGTCTCATCTATTAGGTTTATAATACCACCAATCATACCTCCATCGGCATCTACAAACCTTCCAAACACATCATGTCCGCTTCCGTCATTTGTGCATGCTGAATCGTAATTCCAGACCACAAAGAAATTATTGCCATCAAATATAGGATTTGTATAAGTATCTATACAACCAGCAGATGATGCGGTTTGCGATATATCAAAGGGGTTACCATCAAAAGTCCTTGTCGAAGCGTTAATAATCTGTCCACGAATTGTTTTGGTTGTATCGTCACTCCAGACCACCAAATATTTTCCAAAACCATATGCTATTTGAGGTTCAACACCACTTAGACCATTTAATATCAAAGGTGTTCCAATTTTTACACCATCCTTTGTTAGAAATTGAATACCAATTGAATTTGTGGTTGTCCCAATTCCTTTTATTGCAACTGCATAATTTGTACCATCAAAGGCAACTCTCAATGACTGCTCTTTCTTTGTTGAAGTGGCAATCGGAAAGGAGCCTGTGATGGTTGTTAGTGTTGATGGTTTACCTAAATAAGTTTTTCCAGAAGAAATATTTCCTGCCTTATCCACCGCGCATACACGGTAGTAGTAACTCGTTCCATTAACAAGGCCATTGTGGAGAAAAGATTTGTCAAGCCCTTCATACAAAGTTGTGCCCGTAGTACATGATGGATAACTACCCGATCCTAACTTAACGATATATTTATCCAAACCACTTCCACCATTTTCTACCGCATCCTGCCAGCTTAAAAGGACAAAACCATTACCAGACATTCCTGTTAACTTACCATCAACTGGCTTAACAATATCAAGCCAGATAGAATCTGATGCTACAGTTGACTCATTCCCAGCACCGTCTTTAAATTTGACATATACTGTCTTTTCACCACTTGGTGTAGTCAATCTCCATGTTTTTGTGGGATTAGTTGGGACAAAGGTACTACAGGAGAAGCTTGTTGCAGTATTTCCAATACATACCTGAGCTATACCACCTGGATCATTAGCACCAAACCTTAGCGTTACAGTTGGGGATTTAGTAAACACATCATCATTATTAATAGTCACAAAGGGATCTGTAGGACCTAATGTATCATTGCACTTCCCACTGCCAGTCTTACCTGCTGACATATTACCTACTGCATCCACCGCACAAACCCTATAAAAATAAGTTTTCCCAGCAAGAAGTCCAGAATCTACATATAGTATCGTTGTGGATGCTAAGGACATCCTAATAACAGCAATCGGTGTTCCAGTACATGCAGTTCCAGCGCTTGTTAGTGCCCTCATGACTCTGTATTCTTTAACAAAACTATTTGCATCAGTCGCAGGGAACCATTCAAGCTTGATAGTATTTTGTTCAGTTCCCGGTGCAACAACAAGTGGATTTACAGAATCAACAGGTGCCACATTATCAAGAGTTATTTCTTCGATGAAAGGTGTTGAATTAGTATTACCCCAAATATCCTTAAACCAAATATAAACAGTCTTAAGTCCTGCACCAGTTGTTAGGGTCCAGTTCAAAGTATTTGAATAGGTTATCCAATTTGAACAGGTATTGGTATTGCTAACACACATCTGGGCAACTCCAGACTCATCATTAGCATTTATTTGTAATGTAACTGTAGTTAGCTTTGTATAATTATCACCATTATTGATTGTGAAATTTGACAGAGTTGGTGGATTTGTCTCTGGAAGTGGTCTTGCACTTGTGGTTGAAGTCGTCAAATTCCCAGCATTGTCGTAAATACAAAGTCTGTAATAATAGGTAGTACCATTTGTAAGACCTGTATGAATATAAACATTTCCTGTGCCTGAATACAATTGTGTGCCAGAACAGGAGGCAGGAAGGATTGTGCCACCATAAATTACATACAGTGCAATACCACTCGTTACATCAGTATAACCAGACCAATTAAGTTGAACTTCATTATTTCCAGCAGTTGCAGTAAATGATCCACCAGATGGTGCGGTAGTATCTAAAACAATATTATCTGAGAAGGGATCACCTATCTGGTTATTTTTGTTTTTTAATTTTACATAAACGGTCTTTGTCCCATCGCCTGCGGATAATGTCCAGCTTTTTGTTGTGGCAAATGTAACAAAGGTTGTACATGTTGTAGTATCATTGCTAATACACATTGAAGAACACCCAACTGGGTCATCGCAGGTGATTGTTAAATTAACAGTTCTGTTGTTAGTGAACTGGTTATCACCATTAATAAACACACTTCCTGCTCCTACGGGAGCTTGCCCCATTCCAATCAATGGAACCTCTAAATACTCTCCCTGCTCTGGTTTCGGTCCAGATATTCTCAAAAAAGCTAACTTTTGGCCCGGTGAAGTGGGTGAAAAACTTACAATTATTGAACAAGATGCAAAAGGCTCTAAACTACTTGGACAGCTATGACTCGCTGTAAAGGAACCATCTCCAGCTTCTATTGATACACCACTAAGCATAACGGTTGAATTCCCTAAATTTTTGAATATGAATTCCTGAGAAGTCGTTGTTCCAGGAGGCCTTGTTCCAAAATCTTTTCTAACTGGATTAACCCAAGGTATCCCAGGATAATCTTCTGTGGCAATGACGTAGGGCAAGTTAAAATCCTGATTGCCAGAAAGATTTATAACCTGAGCATCTTCAAAGGTATATGAATTGGGATACCAGTAATCTTTAGCATTACCACGAAATACAAATTTCACCTTATAAAGCCCTGGAGGAATAAAACCAACCTTAAAGGGTGTGAAGTGCATACTTTCTGCTAATCTTGGAAATAAGAAATTGCCCTGTAGATCATAAAATTCTAAATAAAAGTATTCTCCAAAACCACCCGCTGGTATTGGCTGACCCGATACCATTGCAGTTCCAGGAGTATTGATTATATATAATTTCTTAACCCTTTCTACGAAATTAGAACCACCAGCTCCATAACAGGCACCTGTAACAAGAGCATTCCCAATCTTAATAGGCATGACATAACCTTCATAATTAATATCTTGATTTCCCCTGATTATCCATGTACCTCCAGCAACCGCAGAATTAGTCCCCCAGTAAACATTCATATCACTCCAATCAACATTATAAATTCCATAAATACCCCACCCTACTTCTGTACCTGTAGTATTATGATTAGCAGTATAAACAAAACTCTGTCCAAAAGAACCATTGGGGTCATTAATTATCTGATCGGGAACAATGCCTAAAACTGTAACCTTCGGTTCATTTGCTACGCTTATATTAACCGTTAACGTTCTTGTATACCCATCTGGCGTTCTAAAGGTCAGAGTAGGACTACCATTATCATTGGCAAAAAATTGTTCTCCCCAGAACTGCTTATAAACTGTTAACAAATTTTCATTACTCGATTGAATACTTATATCTAATTTTTCCATAAAAGATGGGGGGTAAATTGTTCTTCCACTTGTATCAAGAACTTCATAGAACAGATTGAAAGAATACTGCTTATTAACATTAATCGAATTCCCTGTAACTTCAGAATCGGCGTAATATAGCTTAATATTTCCGATCCTGACTACTTCTAATATAAAAACACCAGATTCCCTTTTTTGTAATACTCCATCATCAGCCAGAACGCCAATTTGATATATTCCCGGATTAAGATTAGCGGTATTAATTTCAAGAACTGCACCGCCTTCAATTTTAACAGGAACATTTTTAAAGGAAACTATACTGTTTGTAATCGCAGAATGGGTTGTCTCTGGATCAAGGGAGTAGTTTATGCCAGTTATTGTGGAATAACCATTTTCAAAAATTGTATTTAAGAAGAACTTTGCAATACTGCCTTTTATATAAGTTTTAAACGTATTATCGAGAGAAACATGATAGTATGGTGATGTAATTTTAAATTTTTTATCGTTATTGCTTGAAACAAAATCGTTAACAACAACAACAGAACCATCTATTGCTGGATCGTTTATTTTTATAATAACTTGATTACTACTCCAACTAAGAACTGTTATACCATCTTGAGAATTACCTATAGAAACAATAGAAGTTAAACCCTGGGTATTTCCAAAATTTACACCTGTTATTGTTAGAGTAGTCCCGTATGGGCCTCTTTCTTTGTCAATTCCTGTTATCTTTGGCAATGGTCCTATTGTAGGTGTTCCTGAAATATTAAGGCTTATGTTATCTACAAGAAATTCTCCATAATCTTCTTTTGAAAGACCTAAACCAATTATCTTCTTAACTCCAGTAGATGGCATGTTATAAGTTGCAGTTACAAGCTTATCGGGTTCATTTATTGAGGAATTCTGAAAGCAAGCTAATTTTTGTTCCACAACATTATTAGTTGTAGTAACGTATGCCACATAAGCACAAACAGTTGACCCCATAGTTACATTCCATACATTTGTAATATTCATACTCAATGTCAGTGTTTTGCCTGAAACATTTGTTATATTTAGAGGTTGGTAAACGACAAGCCCAAAATAATTTGGATTAGGATGGAGGCTTAATTTATAATCTCCTGACTCAGGTATTGGTTCAACAAGAGGAGGCATATCATAATCGACGTTCTCAAAAATGTTCCAATAGTTAAGACCATTTTCAAAATTTCCATTTTGAATTACTTCAACAGCTCCTGCAGACTTTAAAGGCGAAAAAAAGAACATCAAGACAAACAATAACCAACTGAACAAACTGAAAAATTTCTTATTTTTCATAAAAAACCTCCTCCTATTTTAAAAAACCTATTTTGCTGTAAGTTATTATTAATATTGAAAAATTTGAGGAATTATCTTTTGAGGGCATTTTTTTCTCCTGCTAAAGATTAGATACTATAATAAATATTTTGTAAAGTCGTCTTCATGTAAACCCTTATGTAAACCTTATGTAAACCCTAAATTTTTGTTAATAAAATCAATAAAATATTTTTTTGTTGATTTTACATTTTTTTTATGAAAAATTAGTTTTAGATGAATAGAAAACTTAAATTTTTTATTTTCCTTTGTTTCATATTTGGATGTACTGGTTATATACCCCCAAAATATGACCTAAATGTTTACAAAAATAGCGAAAAAGCATACGACCTTGAATTTTACTGGAACATTGATAAAGGGGAATCCCAAATATTAATTAATGGTTTAATAAAAAATGTAAGATATTATGATATTCGTTCATTTTTGCTAAATATAGAAATATTTGATGAAAAAGGAGGTATAATTTCAAAAGGCAACTTTGATTATAGACATGACAAAATATCAACAGATGAAATCATCCCCTTTTCTGTTAAATTGTCTTTGACTCCCAACACAAACCCCAAAAAAATAAAATTTTCCTATCGCTACTTTTTCAGTGAAGATAATAAATTTAGAAGCGAATCGATGTTTTGGAGCTTTGAAAGAGAGCTTTAATTACCTTATTTTATACATTTTCTCTCTTGAATTTTTCTCTGCGTATCAAGATACTCTTCCTTTGCATGAATAGAAATAGCCTTTTTTATGATCTCTTCCGCTTCATCAAACCTACATTGCTCAAATAAGATATAGGCAAGATTGTTCATGGCATCGGAATTTTTCTCATTAATCTTAATTGCCTTTCTATAGTAACTTTCCGCTTTACAATAATCACCCAAACTATAGTAATTATTTCCAAGATTATAATATGGTATATCCCACTTTGGTTTTTTCTTAATTGCCCTTAAAAACTCTTTTTCCGCTAAATCATATTTCTTTTGTTTTAAATATGCAACACCAAGATCATTATGCTCCTCTGCTGTAAACTTATCCTCCACAACTATAATCTTTGGAAAGGAACAGGCACAAAAAATAATTAACAAAAAGATATATAATTTTTTATTAAATCTCATGGATAGATCACTAAATAAGTATTTCCAAGTTTATTCCACATTCTTTTAAATTTTTCAAAACCAATCTTTTGGTTAGCAATATACCCAAAATGACACAAAAAGCCCTTATCATCATAACCAAAAACTACTACATAGTGGGGCCGAGAAAAAACAAAAAAACCAATATCAATAAGAGCAATTACTGGTTTTCTTTGATCAATATAATATTTAATTTTATCAATGTCGCCAGAAGAAAATTCAGCATTAAAACCCTGATTTTCCGCGTATTTTTTTAGATCACTTATTAGCGAACCTTTCAAACGTCTATCAAAAACTACTTTAGCAATATCATGCTGAGAAATATTTTGCCCATAATATGCTAAAACAGAAGCAAGTCCAGCAGGACCACAAAAATCGCCTTCCTGCTGGACGAAGGGAACATTATCAATTACAGAAAGATTGACAAAAAATGAAAAATATAAAATCCAAGCCTTTATCGTATTATAATTTCCTTATTCAATAGTTTCAAAATTACTATGATGAGAATGATTACAACAAGCACACCAATTACAAACCCAAGCCCATCTCCTCCCGCAAGAACCTTTTCTGAAGCGCTTGCAAGGGTATGAATCTCATTGTCTGACAGGTTAGACAACTTTGCTTTTATTTCTGCCTCTGACAAGCCGTAAGCCTTTAATTTCTCCTGAACCACTTTATTTTCAAGAGCCCTTTGAATCTTTTGAATCTCCATTTCTCTTAAGGTCATATTAGCAGATCCACCATCGGAAAAAACTGCATCAACTATACCAGCTGTCGCTGGTGAAGTGTAAAAGAAAGCAAGATAATAAGCCATAAAAAGTGCCAAAAAGGGAATTCTAAATTTTCTAATCATCTAATCCTCACCTCCAAGTTTTTAATAAATAATACCAAAAACTCCCCCTGCCTTCAACCCTTACCTTATAACTTATCATCTAAAGAATTAAAAGTCAGAAAAGAAACGTTTTGAAAATGTTACTTAGGTTGAATATTAAAAAAAATGTGATATTTTTTAAATGTAGTAATCAATTTAGTATTAAAAAATATGTTTTAGGAGTTTTTATGAACAATATCCAATTAGCATTGCCTGAGATGAAAAACATAAGTTCCATTGATAAGCCCTTTAGGGTAATCGGAATTGATTTAGGAACAACTAATTCTTCTGTAGCAGAAATTATCTTTGATAACAAAAACCCATCAGTACTAAAGCCACGATGCCTTGAGATCGAACAAGAAACAAACACAGGCATATATGTGAATGTAATAGTCCCATCAGTTGTTGCAATTTTGCAAAACAAAATATTTGTAGGTGAAGGGGCAAAAAGGCTATGTGCAAAGGCACCTGAATTAGGACTTTTGCAAAATAAAAATCTATTTTATGAATGCAAAAATGACATGGGCATACTTAAAACCTATCACAAAGCACCAGAGGGCTTTAGATCCGCTTCTGAAATTAGTTCAAAAATTCTCGATTTCCTATACAAGTCCGCTATATCGTACAGTGATATACCTATAAAAAAGGTTGTAATCACAGTCCCAGCATCTTTCCAATCGGCACAGAGAAATGACACAGTTAAGGCTGGTAGTCTTGCAAAAATTGAAATTACAGATGGGGATCTCTTAGATGAACCAATCTCTGCTTTTCTTGACTATCTTTTTTCAAGTGATGAAATAAACCCCTCAGATTTTAAGACGCCAAAAAATCTATTAATTTTCGACTTTGGCGGTGGAACCTGTGATGTAGCTATATTCTCTGTTCAATTTAAGTCTGGCTACTCTCCACTTGAGGTTTCTCCCTTATCGGTCTCTCGTTATCACAGACTTGGCGGTGGAGATATTGATAAAGCCATTCTATACGAAATATTAATACCTCAACTTGCAGAGCAAAACAATATTAGTGTTAAAGATTTTAGTTACGAGGACAAAAAACTATACATAGAACCCCAACTACTTGCAATTGCAGAAAGCTTAAAAATTGGAATTTCTAACGAAATCTCTGGCCTTAAGGGTTTTAATAAATATGAAAAAACCGATAAAAAATCAATATTCTACAGACTACCAGGTACATATAACTGCTTTGTAAACAACAAAAATTTAACACTTAAGCAACCAACAATAAATGCAGAGCAGTTTGAAGAAATACTTGAACCCTTTTTAGATACTGATTTACTTTATGCAAGAGAGACAGAATACAGACTGACATTATCAATATTTGCTCCTTTAGTTGATGCTGTTGACCGTGCAAAGTTAGACAAAGAATCCATCGATTACTGCCTTCTTGTTGGTGGAAGTAGTTTAATCCCCCAAGTAGTAGACGCCATAGGAGATTATTTCAAAAATGCCAAAATCCTTAAATATAATAGCAAGGAAGATACACAACTTGCTGTTGCAAAAGGCGCAGCCTATCATGCACTCTCCCTATATTTAACTGGAAAAAGCCTTATAAAACAGGTTTGCCACGACTCAATCTATTTAAAAACAGAAAATGGCTACGTTGAGCTTATTCCAAAAGGTGCGGTTTTACCCTTCCCTGCCAAAGATGTAAAGAACAAGAACTATGATACAGCCATACCAGAAACTGTAATTATAGGGGATTTAAATTTACAGCTTGAAATATGCAAAGGTGAGGAGAAAGAAAATCTTTTTAAAGCGATTTGGAAAATAAAAGGTCCCGTTAACAGAGGCGAACAGTTAATCCTTGAGTATAGTTACAACCAAAATCAAATATTAGAGCTTGATATTATTCATGAAAAGAGCGGTATAAAGTACAACTGTCAGATAGAAAATCCCCTGACTAATGTCGTAAATCCAAATACAGAAAGGTTAAAAATCGCTCAGATAGAAGAAGATCTAAGAACTAATAAAATTCCCGCAACACCTGAGAAGATTAGAGAATTAGCAGACTTGTATTCAGAAATTGGACAAAAAGAAAAGGCAATAGATTTCTACAAAAAAGTATTACAGGCAAAGGGTAAGCCTAATTCAGAGATACTTAACAAGATAGGTATCCTATATGGTGAAATCAGGGATTACGAAAAAGAAGAAAAGTTTTATATTGAAGCATCTAAAATTTCTGGAAGCTGGAAAGGTCCCATCTTTAACCTTGCATTATCATACAAAAATAGAAAAATGTATGACAAGGGTATAGCAATTTTAGACCCTGTACTTAATCAAGTAGATGAAGGTCCATACTTCGTGCTAAGGGCTATGCTTGCTGAAGGGAAAGATGACGAAGAGGGGAGAAAAAAATATTTAGAACAATCCCTAAAATACTTCGGACCACTCACAACCCTTGATGACTGGGAGTTAGGTTGGTATTTAACCGCTCAGAACATGCTTGGTAATAATAAAGAATATGAAAAAGCAAAAGATGAGCAAAAAAGGCGTCAAAATAAACAAATCACCTATACCACTGAAGAAGGAATACTTCCAATTATAAAAACAGGGATTAAAAAAGTATAAAATATGGCGTGGCTACTACCAAGGAATGAACTAACACCAGAACAAAATAGAGCAATCGAACTCGATGCTAATGAACACAAAATTATACTTGGAGGTCCGGGATCAGGAAAAACTCAAATACTCCTTCATAGAGCAAAATATTTAAAAGAAAAATACAAGATAAAAAACGAAAGATTACATATATTTGTATTCACAAATGTTCTCAAAAACTATATCAGTTCTGCACTGAAATTACTTGATATACCAGAAGGATGCGTAACCACTTTTGATTTTTGGTGCGTAGAATACTACCAAAAACATATTAGACTTAACCTCCCATGGAACAGGAAAGAGCGATGTCCAGATTTTGACATAATAAGAAGAGATGTACTAAATTATCTAAATCGTAAAAATATCATGCAAATATACGATATTGTCCTTGTAGACGAGGGACAAGATTTGGATCAGACAACCTTTGAGATAATAAAAAAAATTTCAAGTCACATCACGGTTTGCATAGACTACAAACAAAAGATATATGAACAGGGCGCAACAGAAGAGAGAATAATGGAAATATTAGGTATTCAAAGAAAAAATTTACATCTCCTTGATGTATTTAGATGCTGTCCCTATGTTGTAAAATTGGCTTCCCTATTCATAGATAATGAAAATGACAGAAATTTTTACATAAATCAATCCCGTACCGAACAGACTGAAAAAGAGATGCCCTTACTTTACTATGCTAAAGATCAGACAGATGAAGACAACAAAGTTATAGACCTAATTCACACAAGAATGCTTAAAAACGAGAGGATAGGAATATTTTTGCCTACAAACAAGTATGTTCAGACCTATGCAAAGAAATTAATAAGCACTGGTATTGATGTAGAATGGAGAAATATACAAGAAGATGACAACTCCCAATACGACTTCAACTCAACAAAGCCAAAAATATTAACCTTCCATAGTGCAAAGGGCTTGACCTTTGACTCAGTAATAATACCCAAACTAATTATAGGTGCCTTTCCAGAAATATTTAAAAATGAAATAAAGAGACTACTATTTGTAGGAATAACAAGGGCACAAAAATGGGTAGGGCTAATAACAAAAGAAAACCAGGCATTAGAAATAATCGATAAACTAAAAAACATAAAAGACAATAATTTTCTCACAGTAAGATCAGCAAAGGATTATGAAAATTATTCAAAAAAAGTAAGCGAGAGAGAAGAAAATGACTTGATCGATCTTTTATGAAAATTTTATCTTGATTTTAGGATAAAAATTGTTATATTTATATATATTGTTAGTAATATAAAATAAAAAAAGGAGGTAGAATTATGAAGAAAACATTATTATTAGCAGTATTTTTGGCTTTCTTTGTAACTGGAAAGGCTTTTAGTTTTGACGCAGGTTTAGCAAAAAGATTTGATGGCATGTTCTCTCAGCTAACACCAGAAATGATTGCGAAAAGACCATGCGAAGTCAATGCAAAACAATTATTTGAAATGATTAAGAAAAACGAAGATTTTGTAGTGCTTGATATTAGAACCCCTCAGGAGATGGAAGTTGTAGGTATTGCATTAAAGAACACAATTAAAATCCCCATGCACGAGCTTTTCAAAGAAGAGAATTTGAAAAAACTTCCTACCGATAAAAAAATAGTTGTTATTTGTCATACAGGGACAAGATC
>JAOABK010000037.1 GCA_026418415.1 Pseudomonadota bacterium
TTCTTATGTTGTCAATTAATTCCTGAAGAACTGACATATTAAGAGATGATATGGTTTTTCTCACAATTGGCAGGGCATTGGGATTCATACTGAGTTCTCTAAAACCTAAAGCTAATAATAGAGGAACATACTTACTTTCTCCAGCCATTTCTCCACATATATTTACTTCTATACCCCTTTTTTTAGCGGAGGCAAGTATAAAATCCAAAAGCCTTACTATGGAAATATTCATAGGATCGTAAAGATGTGCTACATATTCATTAGACCTATCAATTGCAATCGCATACTGAATTAGATCGTTGGTACCAACGCTGAAAAAATCTACCTCTTTTGATAATATATCTGCCATCAAAGCTGCTGATGGTACTTCTATCATAATTCCTATTTTTATCTTTTCATTAATTAAAATTTTCTTTCTTTTTAATCTTTCTTTCGCCTCGTTTATTATATGCTTTATATTCTTCACTTCTTCCAGATTAGATACAAGTGGAAATAATATCCTAACATTTCCCTTCTCATTAGCCCTTAAAATACCACATACCTGATCTAAAAATAACTGCTTCTCTTGTAGGCAAAATCTAATTGCTCTTATGCCTAAAGCTGGATTTTTCTCATGAATTTTTAGATGGTGATAGCCTATCTTCTCACCACCTAAATCAAAAGTTCTAATTGTGACTTCCTTTGGATAAACTTCATCTGCTACGCTTTTATAAATATTATAATGTTCATCTTCTGTTGGTGGTTCAGATCTATTTAAAAAGAGAAACTCGGTTCTATATAAGCCAATTCCATCACAACCCAATTTTTTCACTAAATGTACTTCCTCTGGAATTTCAATATTCGCTTTTAAAACAATTCTAACATTGTCAATTGTTTTCGCTGGAATTCTAAGATAATTACTGTATATTTTTTGTTTTTTTAGTTCTTCATCTCTCTGTTTATTTTTATATAACTCAATTGTTTGATTATCTGGATTAATAATTATTTTTCCTGACTTCCCATCAACAATTAAAAGATCTCCACCTGTTACTTTTGTAAGCAACGTTTCTACAGCAACTATTGCTGGAATGCCAAGAGCCTTAGCAATTATAGCGGTATGAGAAGTTATGCTCCCTTTTTCAGTAACTATAGCTTTTATCTTTTCTGGATTTAAACGAGCTGTATCGGATGGACTTAAATCATGTGCTATCAAGACAACATCAAACTTTATCTTGTCCGGTTCGCCAAAATGATAACCAGAAAAATTTTTTAATACCTTATTTCTTAAATGTTCAAGATCATATTTCCTTTCTCTAATATAGGGATCATCTATTTCTTCAAAATGTTCAATCAATCTATTAATTACAATGCTGAAAGCCCATTCAGCATTAATTAGCTTTTTTTCAATCTTATTAATCGTTTTATCAACAATAATTTTATCATTTAACATTTCTATATGGGCAGATATTATGCTTGCGTATTCTTTTAACTTTTCTTTTTTTAACAGGTCTTGTTTTATTTGAAACAATTCTTTTTTAGTTTTTTCAATTGCCTGATAGAAACGACTTTTCTCTATTTCCACCTGTTGTTTTACTATTTTTTTTCTTGAAACTATTACCCTTTGATCTGATAATACAAACGCCCTGCCTATTACAATGCCTTCCTTAATACCAATACCCTTTAATTCAATATTTTCAGGTATTATATTCATAAATAATTTCCAGTACTTTCTATTATAAAATTAGCAATTTCCTCTACTGCATCAACACAATCTTCACCCTGCGCCTTAATTATAATATCCTCATTATTCACTATTGCTAACATAAGTATTTCGATGATACTCTTAGTATTTCCTGTTTTACCATTTTTAATTATGAATATCTCTGAATTATATTTTTTTGAAATCTCAACAATTTTTGCAGCAACACGGGCATGAATACCATAAACATGATTAACCTTTATCTTTTTTGAAAACTCTTTCAAATTTTTCACCTAAATTTTTTTGAAGATATATAAATTTTAAAATAACGGATTGTAAAATAGAAGAAAAATAGATGCCCTTATACATCAAGGGCTCTGAAAATGCTTTCCCTACCTGCCTTTGCACAAGCCTCGGCGAGTTCCGCCAATTTTAATCTATCCCTTTTTGAAACAGCGGTTAATAACATAGGTAAATTAAGCCCGAAAACAATTTCCACCAAATCCTTTATAAGGAATGGTATAGAAACATTTGATGGTGTTCCGCCAAACATATCTGTTAATATTAAAGTACCTGACCTATCATCAATTTCATTCTTTACAACTTTTTTTAACTCATCCAATTTAGTGTTTATGTCAACCTCAACTACTTCAATATTTTCTTGTTTTCCCATTATTAACTCTAATGTTTCAAGATATGCTCTACCCAAACCATTGTGAGTTGCTATAACAATTTTTATCATTACAAACCCCAAAAATTAATGATTTATGTCTCTATGCAAAACTATTATATCATGATACCTATCTTTAAAAAAATCATATACTTCCTCAGCGAAAAAAACGGATCTATGTCTACCGCCAGTACAACCAAAAGCTACTGTCACTATATTTTTATCCTGCAATATAAAATTTTCAAACATGAAAGAAAGTAAATCTTTAACTTTATCTAAGAAGATAGAGGTTTGTTTTAAATTTCTTATAAATTCTATGACCTCTTTATCTTTACCTGTTTTATCTCTCAAATGGGGGACATAAAAGGGATTATCAATAAATCTTACATCAAAAATTATATCCACATCTCTTGGTATACCAAACTTATAACCAAAGCTAACTATTTTTATACTCAAACGTGAGCTTTCTATTTTACCAAAAGCTATCTCTTCTGCTTTTTTCCTTAATTGATAGGGCGTAAGCTCTGAAGTATCTATTATAAAATCTGAACCCTTCCGAATACTTCTAAGTAAATATCTTTCCTCATCAATACCCTTTTCAATATCGTATATATCTACTGGATGCTTTCTTCGAGTTTCACTATATCTTCTCAAAAGAATTTCATCTCTTGCATCAAGAAAGACAGTTTGGAATATTAAATCAGGATTTTTTTCTTTTATGGTTTCTATTTCTTTATCAATATCTTCTAAAAAAACCTTTTCTCTGATGTCAATTACAACGCTAACATTCTCAAAATTCTTTCTTTCTTTCAAAATTTTTACAAAATTATTTAATAAAGGCACTGGTAAATTATCAACGCAATAAAAGCCAAGATCTTCAAGAGCCTTTATAAATACTGTTTTACCAGCACCTGAAACACCAGAAACAAAAATTATTCTCATTATTTTTTATTTGGTTTTAGCCTCTATCAAGCCAAAATTACCATCATGTCTTTTATATATAACATTTACAAGATCGGTTGCTGGATCAATAAACACCAAAAAGTCCCTACCCAATAAATCCATTTGCATAACCGCTTCGTCTAAATCCATGGGTTTTATTTCATAATTTTTTATTTTTATTACCCTTTTTTCTTCCTTTTCAAATGACTGAGCTTCGTAAATTCTTTCTTCCACTATCTTGGCTTTATTATTATTTTTATTCTTTTTGCTTTTTAGTTTCTCTATATATTTTTTTATTTTTCTCTCTAATACATCTGAAACAAGATCAATTGCTGAATACAAATTTGCATCCTTTTCCTCAACATGAACTATGTAACCATGGGCATTTAGTGTCACCTTCACAAAATGATTTAGCTTTTCTACCGAAAGAGTCACTTGAGCTGAAATTTCTGTATCAAAATATTTTTGTATTCTACCTATCTTTGTCTCTACATACTTCTTAATAGCATCGCTTGGTTCAAGATTGTTGTAATAAACATTAATTTCCATATTGCCTCCTAAATTTTTTCTATTCCACAAAATTCTTCAGCTTTCTTGCACGTGTGGGATGTCTTAATTTTCTAAGAGCCTTCCCTTCAATTTGTCTTATCCTCTCCCTTGTAACTTTAAACTCTTGTCCTACCTCTTCTAAGGTATGATCATATTTTTCTCCTATACCAAATCTAAGCCTAATAACCTTCTCTTCCCTTGGGGTTAATGTACTCAATACATTTGCAACTACTTCCTGTAAATTTTTCTGAACAACTGTTTCTAAAGGAGAAGGATTTTTCTTGTCTTCTATGAAATCTCCTAAATGGCTATCCTCTTCCTCTCCGATTGGTGTTTCTAAAGATATTGGTTCCTTAGCAATCTTAAGTATTTTTCTCACCTTATCAACTGGAAGCTCTGTTCTTTCTGCAAGTTCTTCAGCAGATGGTTCTCTACCTAACTCCTGAACAAGAGCCCTTGATTCTCTAACCAATTTATTTATTGTTTCAATCATGTGAACAGGAATTCTTATTGTTCTTGCTTGATCAGCTATCGCTCTTGTAATTGCCTGTCTAATCCACCATGTAGCATAAGTACTGAACTTATAGCCCCTTTTGTATTCAAATTTATCAACAGCTTTCATCAAACCAATGTTACCCTCCTGAATTAGATCAAGAAACTGTAGTCCTCGGTTTGTATATTTCTTTGCAATACTTACAACTAACCTTAAATTAGCCTCTACCAGCTGTTTTTTAGCTTTACTTTTCTCCTCATCCCCTTCTTTTAACATGGTAAGGTAATTGTACAATGCATCTGGTGTGATGCCCAATTTATTTTCATTATCTTTTAATAATTTGGCTTTTTCTTTGAAAATTTTTTGTATTTCACTTAAATCCTGCTTAGATAACTTTAACTTTTTAGTGTTTATCTTTGCATTTTTTCTATATTCATCAAATAAATTGACTGCGCTTTCTTTATTTATTTTAAATTTCTCAAGTTCTTTATAAACATCCTCTAAAACACTTTGAAAATATTTTTTATAGTCATCTTCCATCCTCTGCCTGTAGTTTAAAACGAGTTTTTCATTTATATTCATTTCTTTAATTATTTCTATAATTTCCTGCTCAATTGCCTGAATTTTTTTGTCCTTTTTTGTCTGTTTTGCCTTTTTAAGCTCAATATATTTTTTCTCCAATCTTTCAAACTGATCTTTAATCTTCATTAATGTTGTTATCTTTTCTTCGTCATCTTCAATCTCTTCTTCAACCTCTTTTATAATATCCTTTAATGCTAACTCTCCCTTATCAATCAATTTACCAAGATTAACAAAATCTTCAAAAACTGGAGTATAAGAAATCAGTGCTCTAATTATTTTGTCATTACCACTTTCAATCTTTTTGGCTAATTCTATCTCGCCCTCTCTATCAAGCAAGCTGACTGATCCCATTTCCTTAAGATAGAGTCGAACTGGATCACTACCTTTTAGCCCTTCTTCTTCCTCTAATTCTTCTTCAAATTCCATTTCCTCTTCAAAGAGGCCTCTTGTTGTTGGCCTTAAAGTTTGTAAACCTTCTACAACTGGTATATCCATTTCATCAAAGATTGATATCACTTCGTCAAGATTTTCTGTACTAAAGTCATCTGGTAACATGTCATTAAGTTCATCAAATGTCATATAACCTTTCTTTTTCCCCTTTGTGATTATTTCTTCAATATAATCTTCCTCTCTAATATTTTTTTCAACCTCTACTTCTTTTTTCTGAATATTCTTTTTCTGTTTTTTTGCTTCTTTCATATTATTTTTTGACCCCTTGTAAAATTTCTTTCTCTTTTATGGCTAAATGCCATTTCTTTTCAGTTAATAGTTTAACCTTTTCATGATTACCAGCTTTTTCTGCTTCAGCTATTTCTTTGCTCAATTCAGCTTTTATCTTTTTAATATCTTTTAGTTTTATCTTATTTAAATTATCGACAAATGCTTTATAGGACAACTCGCCATCTATGTCTACAATGGAAAGTCTCCTATATAGATCTAACGCTTTTTCAGAAAGGGTGTCTGTTTTAGATTCGTCCATAATTGATTCTAAAACCTCTTTATGCAACTGAGACAACCCATTCAAAACTACTTCATCAATGTCTAAAATAAAGTCTTTATTTCTCATCAAAAAAGCGAGAACATAATCTTCTGGTGAAAGTACTTTTTCTATATTTGGCTCTTTAATTTTACTGATTGTTTTAAAAGAGTTCAGCAGGGTAACAAGTTCTTCTGGAGTCATATTAATAGTTTTAGCGACTTCTCTATACACCAGTTCTATCTCCAGAGGGTTCGTAATATTTTGCAAATGTTTCTCGATATCTGATAAAAACCCACGTATCCCATCGGCAGTAAACAGTGAATATTTAATTTTATAGAATTCTATCAAAAAGTCAATACCTTTTTTAGAATTATTAATACATTCTAAAAGAACGTTAACCTTATTGTCTTTTATTAAACTATCGGGATCTTCTCCATCGGGTAACAAAACTATATTTGGTGTAATGCCAACATTCATAAATGTCTCACAGGCTCTTAATCCAGCCTGTCTACCCGCATTATCCCCATCGAAAATAAGATAGAATTTTTCTGCAAACCCTTTTAAAAACTTAACATGCTCTTCAGTTAATGCTGTACCAAGTGTAGCCACAGTATTATCAAAACCAGCTTGATGCATCATAATACAGTCCATATACCCTTCTACTATGAAAACGCTTTTCTCCTCTTTAATTTTCTTAATGGCATAATTAATACCAAAAATATTTCTCCTTTTTAAAAAAACCATATTTTCTGGAGTGTTTATATACTTAGGCAAACTATTATCAAGAGCTCTTCCTCCAAAGCCAATAACTTCTTGGTATCTATTGATTATAGGAAATATAAGTTTATGCCTAAAAAAATCTCTATACCCCCCACCACTTTGAACAACAAGCCCAGATTTTTCAATATCATTTTTTGAATATCCCACTTTTTCAAGATATTTGAATAACCTATCCCATTCAATACCAGCATATCCTAATAAGAACTTTTTTATAGTTTCAATTTTAAGTCCTCTATCGTTCAAATATTTCAAACATTTACTACCACCTTCAGTCTTAAAAAGATTATGAACGAAAAAGCTTAAAGCCCTTTTATTAATCTCATATATTCTTTTTATCTCCCTTTCCTTCTTTTCATATTCTCTATCATTTTGAACTAATTTTAATCCAGAATCTTTTTCAAGTAGTCTTATCACATCAAAGGGATTAAGATTCAAAAATTTAGACAAAAATTCTATTAAATCGCCTCCAATACCACAACCAAAGCAATGAAAAATCTGTTTCTCCTCGCTTACCGTAAAGGAAGGTGTTTTTTCTTTATGAAAAGGACACAGACCAACATAGTTCTTACCAGATTTTCTTAATAGTATATATTTACCTATATAATCAACTATATTGAACTTTTCTTTTATTAATTGTTTATCTATTTTCAAAATCAAAACTCCACATCAGTATAATAGGATCCGCCTTTTTCTCTTAAATCACCAGTTGAAAATTTTTTTATCCTACTGTCTCTTTTCAGATAATCGTGGATGAATTCTTTAAGCCTTCCCTTACCAGCACCATGAATTATTTTTACCTTATTGATACCAGAAAGATAAGCATTATCAATAAATTTTTCAAGCTCTGCTAAAGCATCATCTACTTTGTATCCCCGCAAATCTATAATAGAAAACTCTTTTTCAATACCACTAACTTGAGAAAACCTATTGTTATCTTTTTTTACTGCATGATTTTCTTTTATTGATTCATAAATCATATTTTTATCAAAGGAAAGTTTTTTTCCGTCCACTAAAACGCTAACTTTACTTTTGCCTATATTAATTATTTTACCCTGTTTATTTAATTCCTTCAAATATACCTCATCCCCAACATTAAAATCCTTTTTTTTCCTTGGTAAAATATTTTTAATAAGATCAGAAACTTTTTGTTTTTCAACCAAAAGATTATCAAAAGAATATTTTTTATTATTAGCTTTTTGATTCTCTAAATTTAAAAGATTTTGATACTTATTTAACAAATCTTTTACCTTTTCTTCATACTCCCTCTCCATTTTTAAAAGTTT
This sequence comes from Pseudomonadota bacterium, assembly GCA_026418415.1. Lineage (GTDB taxonomy): Bacteria > CALINM01 > CALINM01 > CALINM01 > CALINM01 > CALINM01. The sequence continues at coordinate 7,957 of JAOABK010000037.1, forward strand.
AGCTTTTACTTGTTTAAAAATTTCAATTTTTTCTGCTAAAACTCTCCTCAACTCATCCTTTATAGAATCTATCTCTTTGCTTTTTTTAGCTATATCAGACAGTTTATGGCTGTAATTATCTATCATTTTTTTTAAGTTAATAAAATCTCTACCTAAAAAATTGCAACATCTCTTGACAAACTGGTCTTCAAACCCCATGGATTTAAGTACATCGATCGCATAACTCATAGAATAAGTACCATATACCATCTTGTAGGTGGGTTTTAATAACCTATCATCCCAAAGAAAGGAAGCTATTATACTGTTTTCCCTATTTATGAGAAATTCTTTAATCTGATCAAGATGAGTTCCAGCAACAATAGTTGCCTTTTTTTCAATTAAATAAGATAAGAAAGCACAAGAAATAGCCGATCCCTCCTGTGGATTGGTAAAACTCCCCATTTCGTCTATGATTACAAGTGTTCTATCATCGGCCTCATCTAAAATTTTTCTCCATAAAATCATTTTTGCTGTAAAACTGCTAACGCCCTGCTCAATATCCTGAATATCGAGAATGTCAAAATAAAATTTCTCATAAAATTTTATTTTTGAGCCATTAGCAATAGAAACAGGAATCGCCATATATGTAGCAGCATAAACAAATGCAAGAGTTTTAAGAGCAACAGTCTTACCTCCCCCATTAGGCCCTGTTATCAATAGTACATTGACATTTTCTTTTATAATAAAATCATTCGGCACTGGATTTTTGTCCATTAATAGTGGATGAATTGCTGATTTTATAAAAATATCTTTTTGATCAATTTCTGGGAAAAGCAGTCCATACTTTTCCATCCCCTTAACTCTTGCAACAAGTGAATCCCAGTATCCATAAACATCAAGTATCTTTATTAAATCCTTATAATATTTTTTCAATTCTAAAGTAATAGTTTTTAAAATTTTAACTTTTTCTCTTTCCTCCATCTTATTGATAATTAAAAGTTGATCATTTAATTCTGAAATTTCAAAGGGTTCCATAAAGAGAGTGTCTCCAGAATGAGAGGTATCTCTTACGATACCTCTAAAATCTTTTTTAAAATTAGCCTTAACTGGTAAAACATATCTCCCATCTCTGATTACAAAAAAACTATCTTGGAGATACTTTCTTTTATTCAATAAAACCTTATCAACTATTTTATGGATTTTATCTCTTATCTGCTCTTTATTATCCAAGATCTGTTTTAATTCTTGAGTTGCATCATTCTTAATAAAACCACTAAAAGTTAAATAATAAGATAATAGAGTTGTTACTTCGAAAACTGAATCGTAATTAACTTTATCATCTAAAAATTCTCCAATAATCTCAAGCTCTAAAAAACTTTTTACATACCCTTCAACAACTTTTAAATTAACAAAAATTTTCCCAGTTTCTTCCTCTGTCAAAAAATCTATCTTTTCTATTTTTTGTAATATTTCATTAATATAATTAATTGATACAGGCTCTAAATGCCTGTAAATATTTAAAAATTTTCTTAATTTATTGATCTTATTTATCTCAATATTTAAACTATTGATATCCTGAAAGAATGTTAAGGCATAGATAGCCCTTTTGCCATATTCACTTGCACATAATTCTGATATTTTTTCTTTTATATAAGCAATTTCTTTGTCTGGCGGGTTAACAAATAACATTAAAAGTTAACTTAGCCTTTTTCTCACCATTTCATTTACTTTACCACCATCAAAACGCCCAGCAATCTTAGGCATAAGTTCTTTCATTATTTTTCCCATGTCCTTAATTCCCGATGGTTTAACTAATGCAATAACCTCTTCTATAATTTTCTCTACCTCTTCTTCTGAAAGCTGGGAAGGCAAAAAAGATTCAAGGATTTTTATCTCCTCCTTTTCTTTCTCTACTAAATCAGGTCTATTTGCCTGCTCTGAAAAAGAAAGGCTCTCCTTTCTTTGTTTAACAAGAGTTGAGATTATCTTTATTATATCTTCATCAGTTGCTGGTTTCCTAAGATCGATCTCTTTATTTTTTATCTGTGATAAAATATATCTTAAAACATTTAATTTAAAAGAATCTTTTGCTCTTAAGGCATCTTTCATCTGTTGTTCAATATTTTCTTTAATTCCCATTTTTTATCCCCTTTTTACTTACCAATTATTTTTACCCATACTTCTCTTTGTCTTGGTCCATCTCCTTCAATGAAGAATATTCCCTGCCAAGTGCCAAGTGCTAACCTGCCACTTTCTATTATTAAGCTCAAGGAAGGTCCAATTAGAATATTTTTTATATGGGCATCAGAATTACTTTCTAAATGCCTGTATCCAGCATTCTGAGGAACTAACTTTGATAGGGCACTTAATATATCCTGTTTAACAGTTGGATCTGCATTTTCATTTATACCTACCCCTGCAGTCGTATGGGGGCAAAAAATGACACATATACCATCGGATATCCCTATTTTTGAAACTATTTTTAATACTTCACCTGTTATGTCAACAATTTCAGTTCTTTTAGTTGTTTTAATACTAATCTTTTCCATAAACTCTCCTTTGTTTATTTTATTAATTTATTGTGTGGCATTTATATTTAAATTAAACCCATTTAAACAAATTTGTCAAATAGATTTACCCATATATTAAAATGCAATTTTTCTAACAGGATTTCAAAAAAAAATTATTTACAAAAAAATAGGAAGGCCATGCCTTCCTTGGGGGGATGAATGATGATAATTATATTATACATTTTTAAAATCCTATGTCAATAATAAAATTATGTTTTATTTTAAATCTACTTTCTATTGTAATTATCAAGAAATCTTATAATATCATCTTCTTCTAAGTATTCTCCGTTTTGGACTTCTATTATTTCAAGAGGGACCTTACCAGGATTTTCCAATCTATGTTTCGTTGATTTTGGTATGTATATACTTTCGTTTTCATGGACATGATATATTTCATCGTTCAGGGTAACCTTAGCAGTACCTTTTATTACTATCCAGTGTTCACTTCTATGATGATGCATCTGCAAACTAAGTGATGAATTTGGATTAACTGTAATTTTTTTAATTTTATACCTCGGCCCCTCAAGAAGAACTGTATACTCACCCCAAGGCCTGAACCCTTGTTTATTAAAATTTATTTCCTTCCTTCCTGCCCCACTCAACTTATTAACAATATCTTTTAAGTTTTGTGTATTTTCTCTCTTCATAATTAATAGTGCATCATCAGTTTCTACTATCACTGTATCGCTAATACCAAGAGTCACAACTAATTTGTCATTATTTATAACTAAGTTGCCTAATGAATCTTCAGCAATATAGTCTCCATTACCAAGGATAATATTTTCCTTCTCTTTCTTGCTTAAAAAGTCATAAAGAGATTCAAAACTACCCAAGTCACTCCAGTTAAAAGATGCCTCTATCATTGATACATTCTTTTTCTCTATTTTTTCCATAATCCCATAATCTATTGACTGGGATTTTATATTAAAGAAATTATTTAAAAATTGTTTTTTTCCCCTTTTAAACTCTCTGTAAATTTCTTTTTCAAAATCTTTTACAGCATCAATAAAGTTCTCCATCTTAAACATGAAAATACCAGAATTCCAATAAAAGGATTTATCCTTTAAGTAACTTCTAGCCCTGATAATATCGGGTTTTTCAATAAACTCTAAAACGCTGTAAGGATTGCATTTACCTACAGCCTTAATATACCCATATCCAGTTTCTGGTTTATTGGGCTTTATACCAAAAATTACGAATTTATTTTTCTGAACTTCTTTATGCCCCTCTTCCACATCCTGTTTGAAGTTTTCATCACCTTCTATAAAATGATCTGAAGGAAGGACAAGAATTGAATCATCCTTTTCCAAACTATAGCTACATAAGAGGACAGCTGGTAGGGTATTTTTTCCTGCTGGTTCAAATATTACATTATTAATCAATTGAGGAGAAATATTTTGTAAATCCCGTTTTATTAAATCCTCATAGTTTTTAGATGAGACTATAAAAATGTTTTTTGCATCTGTTATTTTTAATGCTCTAATAATTGTTTTCTGAAAAAGGGTATGTTCATTAAATAATTTAATGAACTGTTTTGGGTAGTTCTCTCTACTAAGAGGCCATAACCTTGTTCCTCTACCACCAGCAAGTACAATAATTTTTACATCTTCCATTAATGTTCTCCATTTATTAAAAAATCTATGATTTTAAAACCTTCTTCAATAAATAAGCCAGCATTTGAACAATTTTTTTCAGTAAAACTCCTCACACCTTTAAATTCTTTATTTTTTTCATATATTAGAAATGGAACTGGATCATTTACATGGATTTTTAATTTTACTGGAGTTGGATGGTCTATTACTAAAAGAAGTCTATAATTATCAAACCTATCAAGCCCTTTTTTTAGGGTAGTCAAAAATCTATCATTAATATATTTGATTGCAAGTAACTTTTTCTCTAAGCTACCTTCATGAGATGTTTCATCACAAGCTTCGATATGAACAAATACAATGTCATCATTTTCAAGGCAATTAACTGCATATTCAGCTTTTCCTTCAAAATTAGTATCGATATATCCTGTCACATTAGGTACTTTAATCTTTTTTAAACCCGCTAATATACCAATCCCATTTATTAAATCCACAGCGGCAATCACTGACCCCTTTATACCATATTTTTCTTGTAGAGTTGGCATATTTGGTTTTTTGCCCTGCCCCCACAACCAGATGGAACTTACAGGCTTTTTACCTTTTTTTATTCTTTCCTTATTTAAATCAGAATTTTCAAAAACTTTCTGAGAACTCTCCATAAGCCTTATTAACTCATCTGCGCCATCTCCTTTAGGATAAAAATCACTTATTTTTTTATCTGGTATGTCGTGTGGTGGAGTCGTACTAATCTCCCATTTTCCATTCTTCCATATCATTAAATGCCTATAACTTACCCCCGGAAAAAAATTAAAACATTTCTCTTTTACGTTGTCATTAAGCAGATCTATATATCTTTTTGCTTCCTCTGTTGTTATATGCCCTGCACTATAGTCATCCATAACAAGATTTTGTTCTTCCTTTCTAAAAGTAACAAGATTACATCTATAAGCCACATCAGAAAGAGACATATCTATCCCCATACTCACAGCTTCAAGAGGTGCCCTTCCATTAAAATATATCTTGGGATCATAACCAAAGAGACTTAAGTTAGCAATGTCACTTCCAGGTTGCATACCTTCGGGAACTGTTTTCACTAAACCACACAAGCTTTTACTTGCTAATGCATCCACTAATCCCTTTTCGGCAACCTCTAATGGGGTCTTACCATTCAACTCTTCTATTGGATAGTCAGCCATTCCATCTGCTATTACAACTATATACTTCATTTTTATCCCCTTTATTTCATCATTATTATTGGCGAACCTTCATTGACGTTTAAAAATGATGCAACTGCTTGACACTTAACCACGAAAAGAAAACAGACAGGTCTATCAAGTTCATAAAGTGTTTCGAAGTTAGCTTGCCCTTTTGATATAATCACATCTGCTGTTTGAATTGCCCTGTCAAAAATAACATTACCTGATGGATAGGGAGTTCCTACCTGACCATTACCTATGCCAATTACTTTTGCAAATTTTTCAATACCCACGTATCTTACATCCTCAACTGTGGCATCGTTTAAAATTGGTTTTTCCTTTGATGCAACTATGACTTTCTTCCCCTTCCTATAAAAAAGTTCTATCAATAACTTATCGAGTACTATCTCACCAGAATTATCTGTAATAAATAAAATCTTACTTCCCTTTGTCAAAGCTTCTTTGATCTTTTCATAATCAAAAATGGCAGGGGTAAAGGAATTAAATTTATCTTTAATCTCATCTAATTCTACTTTGTTATAAAGGCTATAATCTATTAAATTGCCTATTGTTGACAGTATAATCGCACTTCTTAGATGATCATTACTCTCCCGAATCAAATTGATAAACTCATTGTATAACTGAAGCATTTTATCATTTGAGGCTTTTTTTAATTCTCTAAAGGGATCCTGATTTTTGAAAAACTCTTTAATATACTCATGAATTTGTGTAGCAAGAAAAGCAGGGGTTTGGTTAATATCAGCTTTTTCTGAAATAATTTTAGATATTCCCTTGTAAAGCTCTAACTTTATTAATTCATCAGCTTTAAGTATGTTAGCCACGATGGACGCTTGTTTAAAAAAACAGGGGATACAATCTGGTTTTAATCTCATTTCTCCTCCATTAATCGTAAATTTTTGGATTTAAAGCATCCTTCAAACCTTCACCAACTAAATTGTAACACAAAACTGATAGAAGTATAAAAATTCCCTGAAAAAAGGAGATCCCCCAAGCTCCTGCAAGCATATCTTTGCCTGAAGTGAGGATATTTCCCCAGCTTGGAG
>JAOABK010000038.1 GCA_026418415.1 Pseudomonadota bacterium
AATTTCCCTTTACAAGGTTGAGAATTAGAATGGATGTTCCAGCGCCAGGCACTTATACTGTAATACATCCCTATGGACAGGAAACTTTTAATGTTGAAGCGATTGGTCCCGGTCATGAAATTAGAATGAGTAGAGACATAGAGATGATAGGTTTTAATACTTTACATAATGGTGCTGTTGGGCCAGTGTTAGTAGCGATAGATCCATTGCCCCCCACTGGTTTTGTTGGTGATATTAATGTTGATCAGAGAGTTACTGGCAGTCCATGTGGTACAAACTTTTTTAGGGTAATTGGTCCTCCTGGAGTCGATTTAGGAAATGGTCCAGGGGTTCCTGTGGAAACTGATTTATTTGCGGTTCAGGGCAAACTATTTAGTGGTGTTCTACCTACTCAGTTAGAAGTTAATAGAACAACCTATTCAAGAACCAGCACAACCGGACAAATAGATGTTTTTGCAACCTCTGCACCAACAGCAATTTTAAGTGTTAGTGGAAGTCCAGGGCTTCCATCAGGGGAAATTTTTCTTATAGGTGATGGATCAGGCAAGTTTTATAAAAATATAATAGTTGATAATCCATCAACCTTACCTTCCTTTGTTACAGTTACAGCAAGTAGAGCAGGGGAAAGCCCAACGTCTATTAACAGTAATTTAGTTGACTTAGTGACTATAACTAAGGCGGAGTATAATGTTGAGAATTCAACATTAACAGTAGAAGCAAACTCAAGTGATAGATTGGTTCCGCCCACATTAACATTGGTTGGATATGGCAACCTAACATCAGGGCAGATTGTTGTTAATAATGTATCTGTTTCACCTGCTACTGTTACAGTTACTTCTTCTGCAGGTGGCTCTGCAACATTACCAGTAACAATTATACCTTTTGCCCAGGCTACCTATTCAATTTCTGGAACAATTACATTTGCTCCAGCCAACGGTGGTGGCCCAGCATCTGGAGTAACGGTAATATTAACCTCAGGCAGTCTTACAAGAGTAACATCAACAGATGCTAATGGTGTATATATATTTACTGGTTTATCAGATGGTAGTTATACAATTACACCAAATAGGTCTGGCTATGCTTTTACTCCGACAAATTTAACAGTAAATATCTCTGGTGGAGATTTAACAGGTCAAAACTTCACCGCATCATTGCTTAATATATTCTCAATATCTGGTACTATTACTTCCGGTGGAGCTCCCATAGAGGGAGTAACAGTAACTTTAACTGGTTCAGTAAATGCTGAGACTACTACTAATGCGTTAGGCGCATATATATTCAACAATTTGCCTAATGGAACTTATACAATAACACCATCCCATCCAAACTATAATTTTGCTCCTATTAATAGAACTATAACTATTAACGGTGCAAATGTAATTGGTCAGGTGTTTGTTGGTACATTCATTACACGTTCAATTACAGGTACAATTTCAACTGCCACAGGACCTTTAGCAGGTGTAGCTGTTTATTTAACAGGACCTATTAACAGGACCGTTTCAACAAATGCCTCTGGAGTATATAGTTTTACTGGTCTTGTTAACGGAGACTATGTTGTAACTCCAGTACTTACAGGATATAGCTTTACTCCTACTACTGCAAATGTAAGAGTTAATAATGCTGATGTTACAGGAATTAATTTTACAGCAGTAAATAGGGTATTTAATGTGTCTGGTAGAGTGGTAAATCAAAATGGAGCTGGTGTTGCCAATGTTACAGTGACTCTGACAGGGACAGGTGTTATAAGAACAGCAAGAACAAATATTTTTGGTAATTTTACAATCACTGGTGTTTCAAATGGTACTTATGTAATTGCTCCAGATCCTCAACCTGGGTTTGTATTTGATCCAGTTAATAGAAATGTTACTGTCAACAATGGAAATGTAACTGGTATAAGATTTAGAAGACTTCCCGCTAACTAATCAATTTAATCAGTGCCCCCTGTCTCTTCTTTGGGGGCACTGATTTTTGACAAAGAGGTAGTTATAATGAATAAAAAAAAATACTGTTTGTTAATAATATTATCTTTGTTATTGTCTTTTTCTGTAGCTTGGAGCATTAATCCCAATGCTCCTCCTTCTTTAAAAACTTCTGTTGTTCCATTGCCACCAGATCTTGACAATTATGTTAGGGATAGAAATGCAGCGATAAGGTTAGGTAAGGCGCTTTTTTGGGATATGCAAGTAGGAAGTGATGGTGTTACCGCTTGTGCAAGCTGTCATTTCCATGCAGGAACAGATAATCGAGTTAAACATGTAATGAATCCAGGGCTTAGGGCGGGAGATAGTATATTTAATTTAATTAATCTTCCTGATACTTTGAGACCCCATCATTTTCCATTTCATAAAAGACAACTGCCAGTAGATAGAAGGACATCTCCTATATTGAGTGATGTTAATGATGTAGTTTCCTCTCCAGGGGTTAGACTTTCCCAGTTTTTGGGAATTTTTAATGGTTTTGCAAGGGAAAGAACAACACCATTATCTGATAATATTTTTAATATTTCTGGTAAAAGACAGAGGCAGGTTGTTTCAAGAAATTCAGCAACTGTTATAAATGCAGTCTTTAACTTTTCAAACTTTTGGGATGGAAGGGCTAACAATATATTTAATGGGGTTAATCCTTTTGGTCCCCTTGATACTTCAGCGAAAATCTATTATAACAACAATGGTATTCTTGAAGAGAGAATTGTTAGACTTCAGGATGCGAGTTTAGCATCACAGGCAGTAGGTCCACCTTTAAGTGAAGTAGAGATGTCTGCTTTAGGAAGGACTTTCCCTGATATTGGAAAGAAAATGCTTAGATTAAGACCCCTTGCGAAGCAAACAGTGCATCCCGAAGACAGTGTACTTGGAAATTATATTATGGGACCTCCTTTTAAAGGTCTGAGAGTAAGTTATAAAAAGATGATTGAGGAGGCATTCCATCCAGAGTTCTGGAATTATCAAGGAACAATTAATTTTAATGGTAAACTATACACTCAGATGGAAATGAACTTTTCCTTATTTTTCGGGATTTCAATAATGCTCTATGAATCTACACTTGTTTCAGATGACACCCCCTTTGATAGGTTTCAAGAAGGTGATACAACTGCTTTAACTTTACAGCAACAACGTGGTTTAGATATTTTCTTAAATCAGGGTGGATGCATTTTTTGCCATGGAGGACCTGAATTTACTTTAGCTTCTGTCGCATCAGTTAAAGGATTAATTCCACCAAGACCCGGAGAGAGACCCCATGTAGGGCCTATAGAACTCATGCAGATGAGTGATGGTCAAAAGGCTTTTTACGACGTTGGATTTTATAATATAGCAGTTTCAATTGATGAACGAGATTTAGGGAAAGATGGCTCTGCCCCCTTCATAAATCCTTTAACGGGAGAACCCTATCCTCTTTCATTTTCTAAGTTAGCTATACTTAAGCAAAATAACTTATTACCACCTGAGGTAGCCCAGCATATACCTGACTTGCCAGGAATACTACCAGGAAATAGAACTGCTATAAGTGGTAGTATTAAAACTCCGACATTGAGAAATATTGAACTTACTGGGCCTTATATGCACAACGGTAGTATGTCAACTTTAAGACAGGTTGTTGATTTTTATACTCGTGGTGGAAACTTTCCTGTAGAAAATTTTGCAAATATGGATCCAGATATTTCCGAGATAGGCCATTTAATAAATAGGGATGATAGGAAAAATGATTTAATAGCCTTCCTTTTAGCGTTGACAGATGAGAGGGTTAGAAATGAGTCGGCACCCTTCGATCATCCAGAATTATTAGTTCCAGTTGGAGCGAATCCAAATAATCTTAATTCTGATGAATTTATAAGGATACCAGCTGTTGGAAGATTTGGAAGAACTGCTCAAGGACTGCCACCACTTCAGCCTTTTATGGGGCTGGACCCCTTTGATCCAGGTGGAATTTTTTCAGTTAGTGGTGCTGTAACCTTTAATGCCACCCCCCTATCTAATGTGAATGTTTCCCTTACAAATGGTGTTGATAATTTTACCACCCAAACCAATAGCGTTGGTCTTTATAATATTTCTGGAATAACTAATGGCACCTATACCATAAGATTTGAAAAAAGAGGGTATAATTTTACTCCAGCAAACCAAAATATTGTTGTGAATAATGCAAATGTGAATAATATTAATTCAGTTGCAACTTTAGCATCTATATTTAGTATTTCAGGGAAAATAACAAATCAATTAGGTTTACCAGTAGCTGGAGTAAATGTAAATCTTTCTGGAACAGCTAATGGGAGTGTTTTAACTGATTCAGAAGGCAGATTTTCCTTTACAAACCTAACGAATGGTAATTATATAATTCAGCCAGTTAGGTCTGGATTTACATTCATACCCAATCAAATATCAGTAACAATTGATGGAGCTGATATTACAAATCTAAATTTTGTACAGAGACGCCAATAAAAATTAGCTAACCCTATCTTTACCCGATAGGGTTAGCCCATCCTCTCTTTACTTTTATTTAAAAGATGATAATTTTAAATTAGATATATTTTTATTTGATATATTCAAAAAAAAATATATAATAATTTTTATATGGAGGATTTGCTTATGAGAAGAATACTACTTTTGTGCTTTATATTGATTTTATTTTTATTTAATAAAACTACTTATGGAGAACAGGTATTAACATTAAAAGATGCAATTACCCTATCAATAAAAACAAATCACTATATAAAAGCTAAAGAGTTTAGTTTATTTGCTGTTAAAGAAGAACAGGAAGTAGCTAAGAGCCAGTTTTTTCCCAAGCTATTTTTAGAGGAGAAGTTTACCAAGGGTAATTATAATTCATACGGTGTTTTTACAAAGCTAAACCAGGAAAGGCTTACAATGGATAAATTTTTTAATCCAGGAGAGGTTAATAATTTTCAAACTACTATTGGTTTGGAAATGCCTATATATGTAAGAGAACTATTTATAAACAAAAGCATTAAGAATAAACTTTACCTTATAGAAGAGAATCAGTTTAAAAGATTTCAAGAAGATATTGCATTTGAGGTTTTTAAAAGCTATCTAAATGTAATAAAAGCGAAGTCTATGCTACAGGCTTCTGAAAAGGCTTTAGAGGATGCGAAAGAGATTTATAGAATTGCACAAGTAAGGGTTAAAAATGGGATAGGAATCAAATCTGATGAGCTTAGAGCCTACGTTTTTATGAAGGAAAGGGAATCTGATCTTATAAAAACAAAAAATGATATTTTAGTGTCAAAAAGGGCTCTCGGGTTAATATTGTCATTGGAAGAACCAATTGATGCGGGAGATTTAAATATTGACAGTTTATCTGTTTTACCGCCTTTGGACGATATTACTAAGGATGTTGTTAATAATCGAAAAGACCTGATTGCAGACATGAAAAATGTTGAAACTGCAAAGGAAGGTATAGAGACTTATAAATCGAAGTTTTATCCGAAGTTATATTTCTCAGCAAATTATTATAATGACGATAAAAGTGCTCCCTTCGGTAGAGATGGCAGTGGTTATATTGCTGGTGTATACTTAAGATGGGATATTTTTGATAAAGCCCGTTATGATGAAATTAGAAAATCGAGAATGGAATATGAAAGGGCAAAGGAATATCTTAATCAGAGAGAAAAGGAAGTTAGATTTAGAGTATACGAAAGTTATTTAAGAGTTCAAGAGTCAAAGGAAAAACTTGAAGTCGCTAAAGAAACATTGAAGGAGGCAGAAGAAACTTTTAGGTTAATTAAACTAAGATATGACAATAATCTTACTACTATGGTAGAGGTTTTAGATACAGAAGTTGCTCTTATATCTGCCAGAGTAAACTTAGTAAATTCAGAAATGAATTATCTTGAATCCATTGGTAAGGCTTTGCATGAGGCAGGTATCTTTTTAAAGACAGTTTTAAATGAATAGGGGGATGGATTATGAAAAAAAATATAGTAATTTCGTTGATATTCTTAATCTTGTTGTTTGGATGTTCAAAAAAAGAGGCTAATACAAAAGAAGGGGTGACAAACACAATTAACGTTGAACTGTATTCAGTTCAAAAAGTTAAGGTATCTGATTTATATGAGGTCTCTGGAAATTTAGTTTCTAAAAATCCTGTAAATATAGTGTCAAAGGTAATGGGTACTATTGTAAGTATCAATGTAAATGAGGGTGATCGTGTTAGCAAAGATAAATTGCTTATTCAAATTGACTCTCCAGAAATTTCTGCGATGCTTGATAGAGCTCAGGCTTCCATCGAAGAGGCTAAAAAATCACTAATAATGGCAAAGACAAATGAAAAATTAGCAGAGAGTACTTTCAAAAGATATGAAAATCTTTATAAAGAACAGGCAATATCGAAACAGGAGTTTGAGGTCAAAGAAACTGCATATTTAGTAGCAAAAAGTGAAGTAGAGAGATTAGAAAACGTAATTAGACAAGCTGAAGCTGAAAAAGCAAGGGTTAAGGGCATGCAGTCATATCTTTATGTTTATGCTCCAGTTTCTGGTATTGTTACAAAAAAGTTTGTCACTCCAGGCACAAATATTTTGCCTGGCATGCAATTAATAACAATTGAGCCAGAGGATAACTTAAGGGTTGAGGTAAATGCGGACGAAAAGGTTTTAGGGATGATAAAAATTGGAAAGAAGATCCCCGTATATGTTGAGGCTTTGAATAAAGAATTTGAGGGAGTAGTTGCTGAAATTATTCCTGCGATAGATACTCAATCAAGAACCTTTAAAATGAAGATTGATTTGCCTAAAAATAGGGATTTAGCAATTGGTCTATACGCAACCGTAAGGATAGCAATGGGTACAAAAGATGCAATTTACATTCCCAAATCTGCACTTTATTCAAAGGGGCAACTTGATTATGTATATGTGGTTGGCAATGATAAGAAACTCTCTTTGCGTCTCCTTAGAATAGGTAAAATAAGTAATAACATGGTAGAAGTCCTAAGTGGTTTAAATGAAGGAGAGAAAATTGTAAAAGTTGTTGAAGATACTGTAAGAGAGGGGGTAGAAATTCAGTAATAAAAGCATTAGTGGAGGCGATCGATGATTAAAAAAGAGCATAATATTATAGATAGAATAACACGGTCTTTTGTGGATTCAAAAATAACCCCACTTATAGTAATTGCTTCAATTCTTCTTGGAATATTTTCAGTTTTATCAACACCAAGAGAAGAAGAGCCTCAGATAAAAGTACCCATGTTTGATGTCTTTGTTGCCATGCCCGGTGCTTCAGCAAAGGAAGTAGAACAAAGGGTTACGATACCGATGGAAAAAAAGCTCTGGGAAATACCAGGTGTAGAGTATATATACTCAACTGCATCCGAAGGTATGAATATGACCGTTGTTCGATTTTATGTGGGTGAGGATGAAGAAAAGAGCTTAACCAAACTTTACAATAAGCTATATTCAAACTTTGATATTATACCACCTGGAGTAAGTCAGCCACTTGTAAAGTTTAGATCCATTGATGATGTTCCCATTCTTGCTCTGACTATCCATGGCAAGAATTATGATTCCTTTACTTTAAGACGTATTGCTTCACAATTATGCGATCAGATAAAAGAGATAGAAGATGTTTCTGAAACGAAGATAATAGGTGGTTACAAAAGACAGATAAGGGTAGAAATTATTCCAGAGAAATTGGCAGGGTATAGTATCACACCTGCCGAAGTAGTAAGACAACTGTCATATATAAACCAAAATTTCCATGGTGGGAATATAATTGCTAATAATCAGGTTATAAACATAGAAACTGGAGGGTTTATAACCTCAAAAGAAGATTTACAAAGGGTAATAATAAATGCTGGAGGTAAACCAGTTTTTTTAAGGGATATAGCAAGGATACTTGATGGTCCAGAGGAAATTAAAAATTATGTTTTATATGGTGATAAAGTTAAAAATCAAGTTGAGCCAGCAGTAACAATAAGCGTTGCTAAAAGGAAAGGAAAAAATGCAACAGTTATAGCAGAGAAAATACTTGAAAAGGTTAATCTTTTAAAGGGTAAAGTTATCCCTCATGATCTTGAAGTTACAATAACAAGAAACTATGGAGAAACAGCAAAGGAAAAATCTGACGAACTTTTAAAGCATCTTTTAATTGCGGTTGTTTCAGTCACCATTCTTATTGCTTTCTTTTTAGGTATAAGGGCTGGGATAGTTGTATTTATTGCTGTTCCAGTAGTTTTAGCACTAACATTAGCGGTATATTACTTTTTTGGCTATACACTAAATAGAGTAACCCTATTTGCGCTAATATTCAGTATTGGTATCCTTGTAGATGATCCAATAGTCGATGTGGAAAATATAGTAAGGCATTTCCATCTGCCTGAAAACAAAGGGAAGTCAGTAATTGATATTGTAGTTGGCGCAGTAAGTGAGGTTAGAAGTCCACTTATCCTTGCAACACTGACAGTAATTGCAGCTATTCTTCCCATGGCTTTTGTAAGGGGGCTTATGGGGCCTTATATGAGGCCAATTCCTGTGGGGGCTTCTGTTGCGATGATTTTATCAATGGCAGTTGCTTTTATGGTCACTCCTTGGGCTTCTGCGAAATTTTTAGGACCACTTCGTGATAGGGAAGCCCATCATGAAAAAGAGGATTATTTTACCAAACTTTATAGAAAATACATGGGATTACTTGTCAACTCACCAAAGCATAGGCATCTTTTTCTCATTGGAGTGGTAATACTCTTTTTATCCGCCTGTTCTCTAATATATTTTAAAGTTGTTAAGGTAAAGATGTTACCCTTTGACAACAAATCGGAGTTTCAGATTGTTGTTGATATGCCAGAAGGAACAAGCCTTGAAAAAACTTACGAAGTTACTTCAGCTATTGCAAACTATATAAAGACAGTACCTGAGGTTATAAACTACCAGATTTATGTCGGGACATCTTCTCCCTATAATTTTAATGGACTTGTAAGACATTATTTTTTAAGAAGTCTGCCCCATCAGGCAGATATTCAAGTTAACCTTAAGCCCAAGCATGAAAGATCAGCTCAAAGTCACGATATAGCAAAAAGGATAAGGCCAGAAATTGAAAAGATTGCTAAGTCCTTTTCTGGTGCAAGGGTGAAGATTGTTGAGATACCACCTGGTCCTCCAGTTCTTCAAACGCTTGTTGCTGAGATTTATGGCCCTGAACATGAAAGGCAGATTGAAATAGCAAGGCAGATTATGGATATTTTTGAAAAGACCGAAGGAGTTGTTGATGTTGATTGGTATGTAGAAGATGAGCAACCAAAGCTAAGATTTAACGTTAATAAAGAAAAGGCTGGAAGGCTTGGGATCTCAACAGTTGAAGTTATTGATACTATTAATACTGCAATGAATGGAAAAGTAATCGGGTTGGTACATATGGAAAAGGAAAAAGAAGATGTGGAACTTTTTATAAAAGCACCAAAGGAAAATCGAACAAAGATAACTGATATTTTATCACTTAGAGTTAGGAGCCAGAATGGAAATCTAGTGCCAATAGGAGAATTAGTAAATATTGAAAATACAACAATTGATAAGTCTATATATAGGAAGAATCTGAAACGAGTAGTTTATGTAACTGCTGATGTTTCTGGGAAGGAAGAAAGCCCTGTCTATGCAATAATGAAATTGAATAAAAAGATAGATGAACTAAAACTAAAAGAGGGATATACATTGGAAAAGCATGTTTTAGCACAGCCCTTTTCAACTGAAAAGTATTCGATGAAATGGGATGGTGAATGGCATATAACCTATGAAGTTTTTAGAGATTTAGGGCTTGCCTTTGGAGCAGTTTTAATAATCATTTATGTTCTTGTAGTTGGATGGTTTGGTGATTATAGGGTTCCACTTGTTATAATGGCGCCAATACCGCTAAGTCTTGTGGGGATAATACCTGGTCATGCTATTATGGGTGCTTTTTTTACAGCTACTTCTATGATAGGTTTTATTGCTGGAGCAGGTATAGTTGTGAGAAACTCAATTATTCTTGGTGATTTTATAGAATTAAGATTGAAAGAGGGGATGAAGTTAGAGGATGCGGTTGTTGATGCGGGGGCTGTTAGATTTAGGCCAATGTTATTAACTGCATCTGCGGTAGTAGTAGGAGCCTTTGTAATACTTTTTGATCCCATATTTCAAGGGCTTGCAATTTCTCTTATGGCAGGGGAAGTGGCTGCAACCCTTCTTTCAAGAATGGTGGTGCCAGTTCTTTACTATTTACACAGAAAACAGCAATTAAAACATAGTTAAGGAGGTTCAAATATGTCAAAGCCATCAGGACAGGATAAAATAGTGCGTATAGTTGCAGGAATATTTATAATTATTTCAGTTGCCCTTGGGTATTTTCATAGCCCCTACTGGTTATTATTTACAGTATTTGTTGGATTAAATTTAATCCAGTCAGCGATTACAGGGTTTTGTCCGCTTTGCAAAATTCTGTCTGCTCTTGGAATTAGGGAGTGTAAATGACTTAAAATAGAAGATAATGTGTATTTTTTTGGATTTGGAAAGAGGTTAGAACACTTTTAAATAAACTTTATATGAAATAAATTTTGAGGAGGTGATTTTTAATGCCAATTTATGAGTTTGAATGCAAAAAATGCAAATTTAATTTTGAAAGTTATGTATTGACTGCGGAAGAGAGGATTAAATGTCCAAGGTGTGATAGCGAAGAGGTAACAAAACTTATCTCTGCTCCTAATTTTGGTTCCTCAAGTAGTTCAAATTCCTGTGGAGGGAGTCATTCCAGTGGCTTTAGCTGAGCATAAAATTTAAGGCTGGGGTCTCCAGCCTTAAATCTTTAATCATCCTCGTGTTTTTTATGCTTCTTCTCTTTCTTTTCCTTTTTATCTTCTTTATCTTTTTTGTGTTTTTTATGTTTCTTTTCTTTAAATTCTTTGTCAAGCACTATATATCTTTTTCCATGAGATTTTTCACTAATTATTATTTCTGGCTCAACACCGTGATACTCTGACATAAATTTAACATTAACGAGGTTAACAATATCATCATCATCGAGTCTTATCTCTTTCCATTTGTGCTTTGGATATTTTTTGTAATGTCCGTAAGCCTTTCCAAAGGGTGGCCCTACTTCAACAACCTTAACAGGGACATAAAAAACATCTGCGGTAAGCCCAAACTTTAATGAGATATCCATCCATGACATACCCCTTAATCTAAGGTCTATAATTGTTGCTGGTTTAACCTTGGCTTTTTTTGCTATAAAGAAAACGACGGGAAGTTCCTCTTCAGGAATACCCCTTTCTCTAATAACAATTACTTCTCTTTCAGGCACTCTATAAAAGTTGCTTATTGAAAATGCAAATCCTGCTTCATCATCGCGAACTGATATACTAAAACTTGTTTGGGCATAACTTGCTTTTACTAAAATAATTAATACTAAAAAAATAAGAAGTTTTTTCATATCCACCTCCCTTTCATTATCTCTAATTATAAATTATCGCAATCAAAAAAAGAAATTTTTTAATAATCTTGAGAAATATTTTTTGTGTGATTTAATTTTTTTATAGATCTTTTTTGAGGGAGGGGTATATGGATTATCATTTCAGAAACTTAGTGTTTGAAGGGGGAGGAATAAAGGGTATAGCCTATGTAGGGGCATTGATGGAGTTAGAAAAAAGAGGCATATTGCAAAATATAAATAGAGTGGGAGGTACTTCTGCAGGTGCAATAACTGCAACCCTTGTAGCCTTGGGATATAACAACAAAGAGATTTATAATGTTGTAAATAATATGAATTTTGAAGATTTTTTCGATGATAGATGGGGGATAATAAGAGATATAATAAATTTGTTTAAAAATTTTGGATGGAATAGGGGTAAAAAATTTAGGGACTGGATTGGAGAACTTATTAAGGGAAAACTTGGCAATAGTGAAGCTACTTTTTATGATTTAGTTAAATCAGAAAAAAATATAAAGCAACTTTATATAATAGGTGTAAACTTATCAACAGGATTTGCTGAAATTTTTTCCCATGAACATACGCCTAATATGTGTATTGCCGATGCAGTTAGAATATCTATGTCTATCCCCTTTATCTTTTTTGCGATAAGGTCTAATAACAATTGCTACTGCGATGGCGGTTTAATTGATAACTATCCAGTAAAACTATTTGACAGAATGAAATATGTTGAGGTTCCAAAAAACGCGCGTTTTACAGATTATTATGAGGAACACAATAAAAGTATAAATGATAAAAATTTTTCTCCTTATGTATACAATAAAGAAACACTTGGCTTTAGGTTGGATAGCAATAAAGAAATAGCAGTATTTAAAGACCATTTAGAGCCTGCTAAGACTAAAATTAATAACCTTCCCGATTACACAAAGGCTGTAATGGTTGCTCTATTTAATATACAAAATAGCATGCATCTCCACAGTGATGATTGGCAAAGAACAATTTATATAGATACAAAGGGGGTAAAAACCCTTGATTTCTCTTTAAGTGGGGATAAAAAACAAGAGTTAATTACTTCTGGTATAGATGGCGTTAAGAGATATTTTGAATGGTTTGATAACCCTAAAGAAAACCCAGTAAACCGCTAAAATATTTGAATAATTGAGATGGGGAAGTGATATTACCACTTCCCCATCCTGATTTTTTTAACCCTCACGGTATGGTTATATTACCTGTGACCTCGTTTGATACATTACCCGCTAAGTCTTTGAAGATTACCTTTATGATATTATCTCCAACTGGTAAGGTAAGTATCTTTGTGGTCTTGTAACTCTCCCAGGGCTCTGTATCTATTGAACCATCTATGCTTATCTTCATCCATACTGCTCCAGGTGCACTAAGCGTTAGCTTTACATCATCAGGCTC
>JAOABK010000039.1 GCA_026418415.1 Pseudomonadota bacterium
ACCACCAGCCATATCTCCATAAAGTGTAGCATAGCCTGTACTCATTTCACTCTTATTGCCTGTAGTTATAACAAGCCAGCCAAATTTATTTGAAAATGCCATTAATAAGTTTCCCCTAATTCTTGCTTGTATATTTTCTTCAGTAGTATTGAATGGAAGATCTTTAAAAAAGGGGTTTAATGAATTTATATATGATTCGTAAATGTTTGTTATAGGTATTTCAATCAAATTAATTCCTAAATTTTTTGCAAGCTCTTTAGAATCTTCAATGCTTTCCTTGGAAGTGAACATTGATGGCATAAATACTCCTGTTACATTTTCATTTCCTAAAGCAACAGTTGCTATAGCAGATACTAACGCGGAGTCAATGCCACCACTAATTCCAATAACTGCTTTTGTAAAATAGTTTTTTCTAAAATAGTCCTTTAATCCTAACACCAAGCCTTTGAATACTTCCTCTTCGATTGTGGGTGGCCTTTTTTCAATATTTTGTATTTTTGTTTTCTTTTCATGAAATTTATAGTCCATGTAGATTATTTTGGGTTGTAGTGTTGGAGACAATATATTTTTCTTTTTCCATCGAGGGTCTTTTAGTCTTTTTGTTCTTATTGAATCAATGCATAGGTCGGTAATTAATAATTCTTCTGCAAATGAATCTCCTCTATTTATTATTTCACCATTTTCATTAATTACAAGGCTGTGTCCATCGAAAACGATCTCATCTTGTCCACCTACCATATTACAATAAACTATTGCAGTTCCATAATCGATTGCTCTTATAGAAAGCATCTTCTCTCTAAGGCTCCATTTGTTGTAATGAAAGGGCGAAGCATTGATGTTCAATAAAATATCTGCATTAAAAAGGGCTGAAGCAAATCCTGGACCTTCAGGATACCAGATATCCTCACAAATGCTTAAGCCAAAAGCTAAAGCATTATTTATTTTGAAAAAAAGAGGATTTTCACCTCTTTGAAAATATCTTTCTTCATCAAAAACACCATAGTTAGGTAAAAAAATTTTATTATATATACCCTTTATCTCACCGTTATAAAGTATACATGCAGAATTAAATATATCATGTTCAACATTTATAAAGCCTACTATGACAATTATATCCTTTGTGTGGGGTAATATTTTTTGTATAGACTTTAAGTTAGCTGAAAGAAAGCTTTTTTTATAAACAAGATCTTCTGGTGGATAACCACTAATCGCGAGCTCAGGAAAAATTATAATGTCAGCGTCTTTATTTTGAGCTTCTTTAATATACTCAATAATCTTTTTAGTGTTGTATTCAAAATCTCCTAAGGTGCTATTTATCTGTCCTGCTGCTACTCTTATAGTATTCATTTTTTGCCCCTTATTTTATATAATGCATATTGCATTTTTTTTCTTTAAATTTAGCATATCTCTCACGACTTTTTTGTAAAGATTCATCGCTACTTTTGTCAACAAAGTCGTAGATTGTATCATAGTTTAAAGCATAGCTTATAGAGCAAGGAGAATCCATTATTAGCACTGATGCATTTATAGGATTTATTTCTTGGCAAACAATAGCTACAGATTCTAAAGCATCAGGCTCATCATATTTAAATATCTTGTGTGGGATAAAAGATTCTTGCTTCATTGTCCAGAGTATTTTATCGAGCTCTTCTGCTCTATCTTTATTTTGTGAGAAAATTGTTATTTTTAATCCATCTTTATAGAGCTGCTCAATGAGAGAAAATATATATTTCTCTTTTTCTTTTGTGTCTACATAGTAGCAGTTTTTCATAAATTAATTCTACTTCAAGAAAAAAAATTTCCAAATAAAATTGTTTATCAAATAGAAAAATTGAATTTTATTGTTGATATTTGGTATATTTGCATATGATAATAATTTTTAGCTAAGCCACTGGAGGATTGTAATGGATAACGGCACCACACTGACACGTTTTATCTTAGAGCAAGAGAGACAACATCCTGAGGCAACAGGAGAATTTACTGCATTAATTAATGATATAGGAATAGCTGCAAAATTAGTGGCAAGGGAAGTATCAAAAGCTGGACTAGTAGATATATTAGGACTAACTGGTAGAAAGAATGTTCATGGTGAACATGTACAGAAGTTAGATGAGTTTGCAAATGAAGTTTTTATAAAAAGTTTAGAGTATACAGGTCATTTAGCAGCAATTGCCTCAGAGGAGATGGAGGATTTTTGTCCAGTACCGGAATTTTTTCCAAGAGGTAAATATATTTTGCTTATGGATCCTCTTGATGGTTCTTCAAATATCGACGTAAATATCAGTATAGGTACTATTTTTTGCATATTCAAAAGAAGAAGTGAAGGTAATGTAGCGAGTTTAGGTGATTTTCTACAACCTGGTAGTGCAATTGTTTGCGCAGGTTATGTGATTTACGGATCAAGTACAATGCTCGTGTATTCTACAGGTCATGGCGTTCACGGATTTACTCTGGATCCAAGCATAGGGGAGTTTTTGCTTTCCCATGAGAGCATTAGAATGCCAGAAAGGGGTAAAATTTATAGTATCAATGAGGGTAATTACACAATTTGGGAAGATTGGACAAAAGAATATATAGATGATATAAAGATGAAAAAGGAAAAAAGTTTGCGTTATGTGGGAACTCTCGTTGCAGATATACATAGAACTTTATTGAAGGGTGGAATATTTTTGTATCCTGGAGATAAGAAGAATCCCTCTGGTAAGTTGAGGCTGTTATATGAATGTTTTCCAATGGCCTACCTGATAGAACAGGCTGGCGGGTATGCTTATGATGGTCAACAAAGAATCTTAGATAAAACACCCGTTGAACTTCATGAGCGATCACCTTTGATTATCGGAAGTAAGCAGGATGTTGAAGAAGTGTTAAAATTTATTAAAGGGGGTAATTAAGGTGAGAAAAATTTTTTTTCTTTTTGTTTTATTTTTAACTGGATGTTCTATGACTCAGGATAGAAATCAGGCTGAATATTTCAAAGATTTTCAAACTCAATTACTTGCTCTTTCTCAAAGAGTTGAAGTTTTAGAATCAAAGATACAAAGAGATATGGGTTTGAAAAGTAGTGTATATGACAGGGTTGACAAATTAGAAGAAAAAATGAGAGACACAGATGATACCTTAACAAAACTTAAATCACATCCTTTGTTTGAAGGATTGGATACAGTAAAGTTACAACCAGCGCCTTCGAGTACTGTAATTACTATAAAACCATCAGAGGTTGAGAAACTCGAGAAACAGGCAACAAAAGCTCAAGTTGAAGAGGTCAAGCAGGCTGAAAGAGTCAAAGATGATGCTGTCTTAAAAGCAAAAGTGGGGGAAGCTACAGTTGTAAGAACAAATCCCGCAGTCCTATATAATCAGGGATATGAAATGTATCTTAGTGGTAAATATGCACAGGCAATTACTATATTCAGAGAGTTTTTACAAAATTTTCCTAATGATTCTTTAGCGGATAATGCTCAGTATTGGATTGGTGAATGTTATTATTCACAGAAAATGTTTGATAGAGCTATTACAGAGTTTAAGAAAACAGAAAATTATCCAGATGGTAATAAAGTGCCAGATGCATACTTGAAAATATATTATTCCTATAATGAGTTAGGTAAAAAAGATGAAGCTAATCAATGGAAAAAGCTTTTATTAGAAAAATTTGGGAATTCTGAAGCTGCAAAAAAAGTTAAATAAAAAATGTTCCCATCAGGGGGAATTATGAAAAAGAAAAATTTATTAGTTGTATTAATATGTTCAATACTCTGTTTTGCTTTTTCGCCTTATGATGAACATATAGTTCAAAGGGGCGAAAGTTTATGGAAAATCACTGAAAAATATCTGAATGATCCCTATAAGTGGGTTGATATCTGGAAAATAAATCCCGAGGTAAAAGATCCGCATTGGATATATCCTGGCAGAAAGGTTAGAATTCCTTCTGGAATTGGTAAAAAGGAGGCACCACAAGAAATAAAACCAGTTGAAGAAGTAAAACCAGTAATTAAAGAAATTATAATTTGGGAAAAAGATCCTTATTA
The DNA here is from genome assembly GCA_026418415.1 of Pseudomonadota bacterium. Taxonomy (GTDB): domain Bacteria; phylum CALINM01; class CALINM01; order CALINM01; family CALINM01; genus CALINM01. The sequence continues at coordinate 4,026 of JAOABK010000039.1, forward strand.
TGTTGAAGTTGAAAAAGAGAATAGGATAAAAAAATATGTTGTAGAGGTTGAGCAATTTGAAAAGATGGATTACTATACTTCTAAGCCGATTATTAGTAATCTTACTTTGCTAAGAACAGATGAAAATATAATGTTAGGTTCTACGGGAAAAAAATATTTTGTCGATGGTGGTAGTTTACAAGGCATAGAGTTAGGCAAAAAATTTAAAGTAGTAAAATCTCCGAGAGTTTTAAAAGATAATGAAACAGGCAACGAATATGGATATATTTATCCAGTTGCTGGGATTATTGAAATAACCGAAGTTTATCCTCAAATTTCTGCTGGATATATTGTAGAAAGTTATAGAGAAATTAATTCTGGAGACTTGCTTGCTCCTATTGAAAAAATTACTTTTCCAGAAATAGTAATCAAGAAGGCTAATGTTTTTTTAGAAGGTAAGATAATAGGCATTTCGGATAATCATGTCTTTGTTCAGAACAGGGATCTTGTTTTCATTGATAGGGGTTCGAAAGATGGTCTTGGAAAGGGTGATATATTAAAAATTGAAAAGGCAATTCCAAATGTAAAAGAGAGTCTGAAGGATGTTGGTAGGATGGTTGTAGTAAATGTTTTTGATAATGTTTCTGTAGCGTACATATTAGAGATAAGAGATGTAATTGAAATTGGTGCAAGATTTTCTACATTTACTGATAATGTAGGGAAAAAATAGAGAGAGGTTTAATATGATGAAAAAACCAATATTGATATCATTTTTATTATCGATTTTAATTTTGGCAGGTAGCTATTATTATTTTTTCATTATGAATCCAGTCGTTGAAGAAACAAAACTACCTGCAAAGCAAAAAATTATGATTCAGGGTCAAATTACTAGCTTTCAGCGTAAAACATTGACAAAGGTTGAAGTAAAGGATGTAAAGCAAAAAGAGGAACCTAAGGCAGTGGAACAAAAAAAGATAGAGCAAAAACCACAAGAAATTGCTAAGCCAAAAGCAGAGGAGAAAACCAAAAAAGAAGTAAAGAATATAGAAAAAGAGAAAAAAGAAAAAGTAGAAGCAAAGAAGAGGAAGGCAAAGTTTTATAGTATTGTGTATGTTAGTAGTACAGGAGAAATTGAGAAAATAAGAGATGATGTGTTTAATAAAGGTTATCATACGGTAAGAGTAGGCAAGCATGGTGGTAAAGATGCGGTTATAATCTCACCTTTTACTGACAAGTGGGAAGCAGAATATGTTTTAAAACATCTTGTCCAAGATACGGGTATTAAGAATTTTAAAGTCGTTGCTATTTATTGATGGTTCTAAGAAGGAGTAAAAAATGACAATTATTGGTATTGATATAGGTTTTGGTTATACAAAGGCAACTGATGGGAGTAGAGATATAGTCTTTAAATCAATACTTGGAGAAGCTACTGAAATACAATTCCAAGATGAATTATTTCCTAAGAAAAAACAGGAAATGTTGCATATCAGAGTTGATGGAAAAGATTTTTTTGCAGGTGATTTGGCAGAAAGACAGTCAAATGTTAGATTATTTACCCTTGATCAGAGTCAGTTTATTACTCAGTTTTCAAGGACACTTGCATTAGTTGCACTTGGAAATCTGGTCAACAATTATGACATAATAAATTTAGTAACAGGTCTTCCAGTGGGATATTATAGACAGTATAAAGAAGCTTTGGCCAATAGCCTTTTGGGGGAGCATAAATTTTCTTTTGTTAAAAATAATAGTGAGACAATTGAGAAAATTTTTACTGTCAATAAAATTAGGATTATACCCCAACCATATGGAAGTCTTCTTAATCTTTTTCTTGATGATGATGGTAAGGCAAAAAATATTGACCTTTTAAAACAAAAGATTGGGATAATTGATATTGGTTTTAGAACAACAGATTATGTGATTTCCGATAAGATGCAGTATTCTGAGAGGGGAAGCAAGACAACAGATAATGGTATTGCAAAGGCGTTTAGTGTTGTTGCTAATAAACTTAGAGAGAAAAGTTCTATTAATGTCGAACTTTTTAAGTTATATGATGCTCTTGTTAGAGGTAGTATAAAGATTAGAGGAAAGGAATACGATCTTTCTTCTATAAAAGAACAGGTATATCAACAGCTTTCTAACCAGATAGTTGCAGATGCGGAAAGGTTTTGGGTTGACGATTGGGATATAGATTTTGTTGTAATAAGTGGTGGTGGTGGTGTTTTACTGGATAAATACATAACTCCTCTCATACCAAATGCAAAGACAGCGTTTTCTCCGGGAATGGATGGAAGATTTTTTAATGTTAAAGGGTATCTAAAGTACGGTAAAAGTGTTTGGATTGAAGCCAAGGAATGAAAAGGGGCTTTTTAAGTATATTTTCCATTGATAAAAAGAGCTTAGATTTAAAAACTGAAATAGAAGGTGGTATAGCAACCTTCTTTACTATGTGCTATATCATTTTTGTACAGCCCGTTGTTTTGTCCAAATTAAATATGGATCCAGGTTCAGTAATGATAGCAACTTGCCTTTCAAGTGCTATTGCCTGCTTTGCTATGGGTATTCTTGCAAATTATCCTGTGGCTTTGGCTCCTGGCATGGGACATAATTTCTTATTTGTAGCAATTGCTACTTCATACGGCCTCTCTTTCCAGCAAGCTCTTGGGATAGTGTTTGTCTCAGGTATGTTATTTGTTATTCTTTCTTTTGTGCCTTTCAGAGAAAAAATACTTAACGATATACCTATAGGCATTAAACATGGAATATCTGTAGGAATTGGGTTTCTAATAACTTTAATTGGATTAGAGTGGGCGGGCATTGTAGTTGGAGTGCCAGGGACTTATGTGGGACTTGGAAAATTAAATAGCCCTTCTGTCTTAATAACCTTTTTTGGTTTTATTGTCATAATATTTCTTACATTAAAAGGAATAAGATCTGCTATAATCTGGGGTATTTTAACTTCTACTTTTTTATCAATTTTGTTTGGTCTCAGTCATTTTTCTGGTGTTATTGATTCTCCGCCTTCAATTAAACCTACTTTTTGGAAATTTGAATTATCAAAAGATTTTTTTAGTCTATCCTTTATAAACGTTGTTTTTACATTTCTTTTTTTAGATGTTTTCGATACAGTTGGGACACTTGTTGGTGTTGGAGAGCAAGGAAAGTTTCTTGTAAATGGCAAACTACCAAGGGCAAAACAGGCTTTTTTAGCTGATGCTCTTGGTACCGTAGCTGGAAGTGTACTTGGAACCTCAACAGTAACAAGTTATATTGAGAGTGCTTCTGGTATCAGTGTTGGTGCTAAAACGGGTATTGCAAGTATAGTAACAGGTTTGCTATTCCTATTGTCTATTTTTTTCTATCCCCTTGTTAAAACCGTCGGTTCTTCCTATATTACAAAAGAAGGGCTTATACTTTATCCAACTATTGCTCCAGCTTTGATTTTTGTAGGATTTCTTATGATTGCTAATATAAAAAAAATTGAATTCACAAATTACGAGGAGAGTATACCTGCTTTTCTGTCGGTTGTTTTAATACCTCTTGGGTTTAGTATAGCAGATGGGATTGCTATAAGTTTTATTACCTATTGTTTTATAAAAGCTTTGTTGTTTAAATTTAAAGAAGTTAGCATAGTGGTTTATATATTAACATTAATATTTCTTCTAAGATATATCTTTTCATGATGAAAGCATCCATAGTATCTTATCTGGAAAAAAAATTTGGTAGTAATAAGTTTATTTTTTCAGAAATACCTGAAAAATATAGTTATGATGAGTCAACAGTTTATAAATGTTTTCCTGAAGCAGTTTTTTTACCTGAGAATGAGGAAGAAATAAGAGAATTTATAAAAATATCTAAAGAAAGAAAGATAAAAATTGTTCCAAGAGGTGGTGGTACTGGAGTATGCGGCGGTGCAGTTGCTCTATTTGGTGGAATTGTGTTATCTACAGAGAAAATGAACAAAATAATTGATTTTGATGAAATAAATCTCTGTGTTGAAGTACAAGCTGGCGTAGTTAATGGGGAATTAAAAGTTTTTCTTGAAGATAGGGGGTATTATTATCCACCTGATCCACAAAGTTATGATACATCATTCATAGGCGGGAATATTGCAACAAACGCAGGCGGACCAAGAGCAATAAGATATGGTACTACGAAAGACTATGTAATGGGGCTCAATCTGGTTACCGGAGAGGGAAAGATTATTAATACTGGTGGGAAGGTTTATAAGTATTCTTCCGGGTATAATCTAAATGAGTTAGTGTGTGGTTCTGAAGGAACTTTAGGTGTTATAACTAAGGCTATAATAAGATTTATACCCCTTCCTTTAAAAAGAATAGTTTTTCTACTTCCCTTCCTTAATTTAGAATCTGCTATGCTTTTTGTTCTTGATGCTCAAAGAGCTAATTTGCCCTTTTCAGCATTTGAGTTCATTGATGATACTGCTGTTAATTATATAGAAAAATTTTTAAAAAGGAGTCTACCCTTTTCTGAAAGGGCAAAATGTTACCTTTTTGCAGAATTAGAATGGGATGGTAATGATAGGTATCTTGAAGAGGTAGAGAAGCTTGCCAAAAAAAATAATAGTCTTGATATTTTTGTTGCAACCGATAGGGTAAGTGAAGAAAGATTGTGGGAGGCAAGAAAAAAAATATCCTATGCCTTTAAAGAGTATTCGAAAAAGGTTTATAAGGCAGATGTTGTTGTTCCAAGAGGCAAAATAGCGCATTTCATAAAAAAAACTAAGGAAATTAGTTCTGAAAACATGCCTGTCGCATGTTTCGGGCATATTGGTGATGGTAATATTCATGTTAATATTTTAGAACTAAAAGAAAATGAACGTGTTATAGATGCCAAGAAGATTCTTAATTTAATAATGAATATTGTTAAAGAACTCGGAGGATATCCTTCTGGAGAACATGGGATAGGTGTGGCAAAAAAAGAATTTTTAAAAAATTTCTTTTCCAGTTATCATATTAGTATATGGAAAAAGATGAAAAAGGTTTTAGATCCTAATAACATTTTAAATCCGGGAAAAATTTTTTAGGGGGTTAAATTATGGAATGTATATCAGAGAAAAATCTAAAAGAGTGTACTTGCACTTACACAGCCTGTGAGAAAAGGGGGAAGTGCTGTTTATGTGTATCCTATCATAGAAAGAGAAATGAAATTCCAGGATGTTTTTTCTCACCACAGGCAGAAAAGACTTACGATAGGAGTATTAAAAACTTTATTGCAAGTCAAAAATGAAGAAGTTAATAGCTCTGTTTTTTTTAGGTTTTCTTACGGGATGTTTTTTAGTTTTTACTCATGAAAGTAGGACACCTTCAATAATTTCTGTACACCTTTTACCTCCAAAGGTGCCCGAAAGCCTAAAGCCATCAAAGCCATTAGATGCCCATATAGGAGTAGCATCATTCGATTTTGATTTAAAATTTTCAGAAGAGAAACAGCCCTTTTATTTTGATTATTCCTATCTACCAAGGGAGTTTTATCAGAATGTTCTTGTTTTGTTAGAAAATGGCTTTTTTAGTAAAGTTGTGGAACAGGAGATAGATACAAATGTAACTCCTGAGATGCTGATAAAAAGGGTATCTGATAATAAATTAGATACAGGGCTTTTTATCAGAGTAAATAATTTTAAGATAGGAAAAAAATCCGATGGTTGGTTTGGATCTATAAAGTATAGAATCCTTATAGTAACGCAAGATGGTAATACTCTAAAGGATGAGGAAAAAAGCTTCTCTCTTGAAAAAATTGTTTATCCCGAAAGTGTAACAATAGACTACCAGTCAGCGATGGTTGCTAGCGAGATATTTAATCTTGTTTATGAGGACATACTAAAGAGTTTTGTTCAATTGGCATCAAACATAGAAGCACATAGATCAATAAAAGAAGTAGTAAGGGGTAAGGGAATTATAAGTATCAGAAGAGCAGATTTAACAAAAGGAAAAACAAGGGTTTTAGTTAATGTCAGGGTTAGGGTTATTATTAATGATTTTGATAGCAAATTATTCATTTCCAAAGATGAATTAACTAAAAAAGTTAATGAGCTTGTTTCTGAAATAAACAAAAATAACTATTATAGGCTTGTAATTAATATTAAAGACCAAAGTGATGTATTTTATCCCTTTAAACTTGGTAAAGTTGTTTATGATGCAAATAATGATGTTTATAATTTAAATTTTACAACAACAAAGGAGTTTAATGTTACGCCAGGTAAAACCCTGATTGTTGCTAATTTATTTTTACCTAAACATAAAGAAACAATAACTAAGGGATTATATTTAGATGTCAATCCAGAAAAGGGTGCTAATGTAGGTCTAAATTTACTTGTAGATACAAAAAACAATTTTTTTGATATTGGTTTCCTGAAATAAAAAATGGTTGCTATTGAAAAAATTTTCCATAAGAAACTTTATAAAAATGGCTTAAAAGAAGGCTATCTTGTAAAAAAAGTGAATGGAATAGAAGTTGATGATATTCTTGATATTTTTTTTAACCTTTCAAATAAAAGTGTAATTGAAGTTTTAGCGAATGGTCGTGAAACTAAGATTATTACTCTTCAAGAAGAAGATTTTAAATATTTATCTTTCGAAGGGATAAAACCAAAAAAATGTGGGTGTAAATGTATTTTTTGCTTTGTAGATCAACTTCCAAAGGGCATGAGAAGAACTTTATACTTTAAGGATGAAGATTATAGGATGTCCTATATATCAGGTAATTATGTTACATTAACTAATTTGACAAAAAAAGATTTGGACAAAATAATAGGTTATAAATTATCTCCCCTTTATATTTCTGTCCATGCAACCGATCCAATCATTAGAGCTAAAATGCTTGGAGTCAAGAGGAATGCAGATATAATTCCAATTTTAAGAAAATTGGTTAAAAATAATATAAAAATACACACCCAGATTGTTTTGTGTCCTGAAATCAATGATGGAGAAATTTTAAAAAAAACAATAGAAGATTTAGCAAGCTTCTATCCTCAGTTAGAAACAATTGCAATTGTACCAGTTGGATTAACTTCGCATAGGAATGGATTGACAGCCATTAAAAATGTCAATAAGGCAGTAAGTGATAGTATCTTTGATTTGGTTTTACCCTATCAACAAAAATTTAGGAAAAAATTTGGTACTCCCATTGTTTTTTTATCAGATGAGTTTTATATATTGTCTGGTAAAAAAATTCCAGAGGCAGATTTTTATGGTGAATTTCCTCAAATTGAAAATGGAGTTGGATTGCTAAGATGTTTTATAGAAGATGCTAAAAGATTCTTCGAGAAAAATAGTATCTCAAAGCTTTGCATTAAAGGCAATATATGCATAGTTACAGGTTACTTACCCTATAAAAAAATAAAACCTTATATAAAGAGATTATCAGATTTTACTAATTGTAAAATTAAGTTAATCCCTGTTATAAATGATTTTTTTGGGAATAGTATTACTGTAACAGGGCTTATTACTGCACAGGATATAATAAAGTCGATAAAAGGTAAGAGGTTTAATTATTTACTTATTCCTGATGTCATGTTGAGAGATAGAAAAGATTATTTTCTTGATGATATATCTTTAAAAGAACTTTCAAAAACTATAAATGTAAATGCTTTTAAATTTTCACCCACTATTTCTG
>JAOABK010000003.1 GCA_026418415.1 Pseudomonadota bacterium
CCCAATATACATCATTTCTTATCTCTTCCCCTAATACCTTATAGCTTTCAATTACCCCTTTTATTTCTTTGCTTACCGCCTCATCAACAAGAACCATATTTTGAACTACACTTTGCGCCTTAACTTCAACACCTACTATGTTTTCGATAGCGTTCCATTTTGCCCTCGCTATTGCCTCAGCTTTTGCTGAAAACGTGTCATTTTTATTTATAACTGCTTCCCCCTCTGAAATAACACATTTCACCTGAGCAAAAACACTACTATTGAAAAACAATGTAAAAATGAACACTAATATTAAATTTTTCACCTAACTCACCTTATCTAAAAAAACTTTTCTTTTGATGAAACTAAAAAGTTTTTCCCCTCCTCTAAAACAAGTTTTTTAAATAACAATATCTTCATAGCTTTAGAGATCGCTTCTCTCGATGCTCCAATTCGCGATGCCAATTCTTTTTGTGTATACCTTTTAATTACATAAAATCCTTCCCTTTTTTCAGCTCCCTCTAACTTAGCAATCTCTTGGAGAACCTTTAAAAGCCTCTCACTAACGTCAAGAAAAGCTAATGAACCAATTATAGCATCTGTTTTTCTTAATCTCTGTGCCATCGCACGAAGCAAATCCACTGCAATACCTGGTTCTCTATTAATAAGCTCAAGGAATCTACTTCTACTTAAAACACCAAGTACCGCATCTTCATCAACAATAATAGTAGCAGATCGAGTTTCACCATCAAGAAGACTTAATTCACCAAAAAAATCCCCCTTTTTAAAACACGTTATAACAAACTCTTCGCCCTCTTCATTAAATAGAGAGGCTTTTAGACATCCATCAAAAACGATATAAAGATCCGAACTATAGTCTGATTGATAGAAAATAACTTCTCCCTTTTTTTTGTTTAAAATTCTACAACCTTCAGCAAGGATAGAAAGATGCTTATCTGAGAGATTTTTAAAAATAGAGATAGTCCTAAAGATATGCTTACCTTCTTCTAAAAACTGGCTAATCATATTTTCAACCAAAAGTTCTAAAGTTATTTTTAAATTTACAATTTAAAAAAGTCAAATCAAAAATCAATTTCCTTTAATCTTATCTAAAATAAATTTTATCTGATTATCTTCTGGATTTAGCTTCAACACTTCCTCGAAGAGTTTAATAGCTCTTTCATTATCTTTTTTTTCATAATAAACAAGCCCTAAGGCTTTTACTATTGTTGAGTCTTTTGGAAATTTTTCATACCCCTCTTCAAGATATTTGATGGCATTACTCAATTCACCCATCTCTTTATAACAAAGGGCTATATAATAATAAATCTCTGGTGAAGGATAGGCCCTAAGAGCTTCCTCAAATCTTAATACCGCCTTACCATAATTTCTTTGCCTAAAATAATTTCCACCATCTATTAAAAATTCCAAAGACCTTTTCTTACGTTCTTCCTCTGCAAGTCCAATATAGGGATCTATTATTGCTTTTACAATCTTTCCTTCAGGAATCTTACGATCATAAACATTTTCTACTATTATGTTCTTAACTTTCATTTCCTCTTTTTTAATACTACCAAAAAAGTTGGGAGAAATTTTTTGTGTTTCTGACGAAGTTATATTTATTCCATTATTAAAAATATTATTTTCCCCAATATCACCAGAAAAAATTGTTAGGTTAATACCAATTTCATTTTGAAAGACTTCATTTTGCTTCATATTAACTGAAGATTTTTCAATAACAATACCATATTTGTTGTTAAAAATAGACGTTTTCAAAATGTCTATCTTCGAACAATTAACAATTTCTATTCCCCTTTGTGAATCAGATATAATTGAGTTTGTTATCTTTCCTGTTGAATCCTCCATTTTTATTCCTACCAAAGCGTTTTTTATCTTACCCTTGTTAAACTCTAAATATCCTCTTTTTACACTAATTCCTTCCCAGTTTATACCTTCCCCTTCAGGCATAAATTCTACATACTCATTTTCAGCCTCTATAATAAACTGGCCTTCCACAAGTATGCTTGCTTCTTTTCCCATATATAGAACCGAACCTTCCCCTACTCTTAACTCTATCCCTTTTGGAATAATTAATTTTTCTCTTATTTTATATATTCCCATAAGATATAGGTCTTTATTTAATACTCCATCAATAACAAGGGGATCTTTAAGTATAAGGTGTGCTTTAACTGGCTCAGACAATTCTGATTCATTACCCGCTAAATCAATTGCTTTTACACGATAGTAATAAGTCTTACCTACTTCAAGTTCTTTATCTTCAAAATAATCATGTTCCACAAAACCAACTGTTTTATAACCAGAAAGGAGTTGTTCACTTCTCAATATTTCATAACCCCTAAGGTCAGGCGTACCTTTTAAGGGCTCCCATTTTAATATTATTTTATCTGAATAACCTTTAACTTTTATGTTTTTTACAATCGATGGTGATTCTGTATCAATGGTCAACAATCCTGTAACGTCTATCCATCTGTTTTCGTAGCCACCAGCTCTCTTTAGATAAACTATAATAGGCACATCCTTTACACTATCTCCGTTCATTACTACATACTCACCAGTATAAACGCCAGGTTTTATTTCTCTCATAATAATCCCTTTTCTAAAATTACCAATATCAAAACTCGCAATCATACCAGAATCACCTTCTAAGCCAACTCTTATAATTTTACCTTTACCAAATGGTGATTCTTTGACATTAGTAAGAACTTCTTTAATTGTCGGGAGTTTAAAGGCTTTTGCACCAGTCAGTACAGGGATTTTCTCAGTAATTTTATAACATAACTCGTTTAGAAGTCTTATTGATTGTATCTCCCTCAAATTTAATGCTGTTGTTACCGCTGTCATAATAGCAGAGAGAGGGGACATAGGAACACCGCCTTCATGGTATCTCACAGACTCCTTTATTCTAAGCACTTCTTTATTACTTTTAACATTATGCATTATTATTTCGGCTTCAATACCTAATTGAGAATAGGCTACTGCATAAATCTTTTGATAATCTGTAACTTTGCCGTATATTAATCCATCACATCCTATTGCATCACAAATTTCCTTTGGTGACAAATCTTTATAAGATTTTCCTTTACTTTTCTCTAAGAGATATATTTTTTCATCTACCAATTGAAGTTCCACATTTGTATAGTTTTTGCCAGAAAAATGATTATAAAAAGTCTTCCTTAACTGATCAGCAATATTTATATCTTTATCATCACTTTCAAAAGGCAAAATGGCTACAATATGGGGATAATCCTCATCTTTAAGACTCTCTTTTAAATCATTCCCTTTATCTTGTGTAACAGTGCTACAGGCTATAAACATAAAAAAAATTATAAACAGAGCATTTTTCATGTTATAACCCCTCTTATTTAGTTTTTGCATCAAAAACCCCTTGCCATTCAGATTCTGGAGGATTTTTAATGTAGTTCTCACATCTTTCAAGAAATACAAAAGAAGGATAATCATTGAACCTTAAATAAAGCTCTTCATATATTTTCTTTGCTTCAAAAAAATCTTTTTTCAAATACAGACTAAATGCTTCTTCATATTTTTTTATAAGCCCATCATCTAAAGTATTTGACAACTCATAAATGGATATTGGTATTGTTTTTCCTTTTACCCTTATCACATCTAATTGTCTTATCTTAAATATACTTCTATCTATCTTTTTTGCCGTAAACTCGCTAATTATAATATTTGTTCCATAAATTTTGTTCATTCCCTCAAGTCTTGATGCTAAATTTACAGTATCACCAATTGCTGTATAATCAAATCTTATATCTGTACCCATATTTCCCACTATCACCATACCAGTATTTATACCAATCCCAATATTGATCTCAGGGAAACCTTTATCTTTAAACTCTCTATTTACATCACCAAGTTTTTCAATCATCATCAAAGCGCTTTTACAACATAAATTCGCATGTTCCTTTAAATCCAAAGGTGCATTAAATAATGCCATAATTGCATCACCTATATACTTGTCAAGAGTCCCCCCATTTTTCAATATTATATTTGTCATTGGAGAAAGGTAACTATTAAGTAATTGTACAAGAGCTTCAGGTTCCATCTGTTCAGAAAGAGTTGTAAACCCCCTTATATCTGAAAAAAGAATAGTAACTTCCTTTTTTTGCCCGCCCAATCTTAAGATTTCTGGATTTTTTATAACCTCGTTTACCAATTCTGGTGAGACGTAGCTGGAAAAAGCCTTTTTTAGAAATCTGGTTTGTCTTTCTTCTACAAGGTTTCTATAAGTTTCACAAAAAAGATAGGTTAACACTATTGATAAGAGTGGGTAAAAAATAGAAGTGTTAAATGGCACAATTTGAAAAATATACGAATTCGTAATATAGTAAATTATTAGTAAAACAACAAAAATAATTAATCCTACCAATGTCTTGCTTGTCAGGTTCAAAAGAAAAGATAAAATTAATCCCAATGTGACAATAAATAATACATCTATAATCGTAACAATTCCATCTTTAATAAGGACATGATTTTTTAAAATATTAGAAGCTACCGTTGCATGTATGAAAATACCAGGTAAAACTGGATTAACAGGGGTAGCTCTTACATCGCCAACTCCAATCTCTGTAGCGCCTACAAAAACAATGGCATTTTCAAAGATTCTTTCCTCAAGCTTCCGATTAATAACATCCACTGCAGAATAAACTCTAAAACTGTCAGTTTTATCATAATAATTAATGGTTACCCTTCCGAACTCATCAACAGGAATAATTTTATCACCTAATAAAATTTTTTTTACTCCATAAATTTCTAACTCTAAAACGATCTCTTGATTGAGAAAGTGTTTTAAAGATGCTAATGCAATAGATGGATAAATAAAACCATTATATTTCAATAGAAGATTTTGTTTTCTAATAATACCATCTCTATCAGGAATAATATTAAAGAAACCAGAATAGGAAGATGATTTTTCTATCACTGGTATATTTAACTCAACCCCGTCATAGGATGGTAAATAAACATCTCTAATGCCCTCACTTGTTTTAATTATTTTGACCCTTTTTGATTCAAATAAAGATTTAATCTCATCATTTAGATTTACTCTCCCTTCTCTAAAAAAATATCCAAGAACGACATTGTTTTTTCTATTTATCGAATTACTTAAAACACTATCATTAGCTACATTTGAAGATTCAGAAAAAACTATATCAAGAGCTATAGTTTGAGCGCCATAATTTCTTATTCTATCAATAAGTTTTGCAATAATCTTTCTATCCCATGGCCACCTACCAAGTTCATTGATACTCTTTTCATCTATTGCAACAACAACCACTCGATTATCAAGGTCATTAAAACTTCTTGTTTTAAATCTTACGTCTTTTAACTTAAGTTCAATGGCATCAAAAAAATCTAACTGCCAGAAATACAGAATTGATGATAGAATTGAAGCTAAAAGGCCGAGAAGAAAAAATATTTTTAGTTTTTTATACTTTTTCATACATACTTATTTTAAAAGCTTGAGTATAGTATCTACATTGCCTATATACCTGCCTTCAGGAAACTCTTTTTTATACTGTAGTAATCTTTCTTTTGCTGAATCAAAAAACTTAAGTTCATAAAGAGTCATTGCTGTTAAATACAACGCTGTTTCACGTTGTGGCACATTTGGATATTCTTCAAGAATAAGTAAATATTCTGCCAAAGCAGACTCTGCATTTTTTAAAAATCTCGAATAAACTGCTCCTCTCTCTAATCTTGCATCACTTCTTATTTCGGGATTATCAGTCAAATCTAAGGCAATTTGAAAAACATAAAGTGCTTCCTCATACCTTCCTGAATCTGCTAAATAATGACCATAATTAATATTCCATCTTGCTATTATATGAGGCAAACTATCTGAAATCTCCCAATCTTTAGGAGGTTTGGCTGAAGTAATCTCAGAAAAATATTTTTTTGCTGTCTCAAGTGGGGTATTGGGTTCTACCTTTACTGGATCAGTTGGCGTTAATCCTCTTGTATTTTGAACCATAGTATCATATGTTAAGAACTTGCCCTGTTCTAACTGCCCATAAATCTCAACAACTCCTTCATTACCAAAAAAGACATTTGCCTCTCCTCTTGTCATCATCATAAATTCTGTACCCTTTACCCCTGCTACAGCAGTTGGGCTTTTTATTTTAAAATCTACCTTATCTTGTGACATCTTGACTATAGATGCTCTTAATTTTCCCTGCATCATACTAAATACACCCTTTTTGGTTTTTTTACTAATTAGAAATTCTGTAATTTCCAATTCACTATTATTGGCTATGGTTAGTTTACTACCATCAACAAAAGTGAGTAATGCCCACCCATCATTACCTGTCTTTATCCAGCTACCAATAGCTAATCGAGAACCCTTTTTTGCTTCCCCATAAATAACATTTTTTTTATCCCTAATATGAACAGATCCAGATTTTTCTGATATTAATGCTACATATTCGTTTGCCCAAGATAGGGTTGTATAAAGTTGAAATATTATAATAGATATAATTAAAAATTTCCCCATATCCGCCTCCTTCTCTAATAAAATTGATAGCATAGGTTGTTATCTTTGAAAAGGTAATTTTTACAATTTTAATTTTAGTATAAATTACAAAAGAAGATCCGCTTTCAGACAATCATTCACAGGTTAATTTAATAGGTGCCCTATTAGAATTTTTTTCAAAAATAAAAAGCTCTTGTAAAAGTAAAAACTAATATCTACCTTAATTTACTACTTTGTTTTAAAGATGTTATTAAGGCTTCGAATATATTTAGCCTTTGTTGGTAAATGGGAATTAATGTATTTTCGTTAGTCGTGTCTTGCTTGTTTACTAACTTTTGTTGTAATGATAGTTCCAATCTGTTAAGTATTTCGTTTATTTTTATCATTTCCTTTTCAAAATCTATTAATAATTTTGTTAATTCATCCCTACTTTTTTGTCTTAAATCTTCTGGAAAACTTAAATTTTTAGCCTCGATTAGCATGTTATTGCTCCAGCGTATTTCTTCTGAATCGTTATAGTTAGAAAGGTATATAAAATACTCAACTCTTGGTAATACATCTTCTCTTACATCAATAGCAATTGGTCTATCATTTAAAATCTTTGCACTTACTGCAGTAAGTTTTTTCAAACCTAACTTTTTGGGGGTTGAAACTATTGGCTTCCAACCTTCTTCCTCTTTTATTGCAATAACTATGCTCTCTAAGGGGTTTGACAAAATTTTAGGATACTCTTTCCAAAATTGAGCAAGAGCAAGATCATAAACATTTTTACCTTCCTTTGAAGCTTTTTCTGACTGAGTAAGAGCAACAAATACCCAATAAGGCTCACCATATAAGCTTATCTTATGAATCCTCGCTTTTCTATATTCGTACATATCCTTAAGTTTTTTTGAATCTTCTTCATTTATTGCTTTTACAGCATATTCAACTATTGTCTGCTCTTCATTGGGCTCAAACTCTTCTCTTGAATGAAAAAGGGGTGCTAAAAAAAACCATAGTCCAGGGAAATATTCTGTCCTCTCAAATTTGTAATAGATCTCTTTTTTGGGCAAAGTTGCTATTTTTAAACTGCCCCGACATATATTATATTTCTCCATCATTGGCACTGGTATAGTCATCAATGAAAATGCTGAAATTAAAGAATATGCTGGATCTGATTGACGAATGTCAGAATCACAGTTCAAATTCAAAAAAACTGGTAGTGAAGAAAAATCATCATAAAATATATTTGGATAATATTTCCGCGCATTTTCTGTAAAATTATAATTCCAATTATTCTTATTAACTATTAGAGAAAAAGTTGTATTATCTATTTTCATTTCCTTTTTTGATGGCTCATATTCAAACATACCAGTCTTTGTAACAGTAGCACAGTTGGAAAGGAGTAATAATAATATAAAAAGCCAGATAAAATTTCTAATCATTTTATTACCTCCACCTTATCAAAAATTTCTTTCAATTTTTAATATTTTATCAATTTTATAGTTAAACCTTTTTAAATCATCAATATTTTTCAGTTCAAAAATACCAAAATTTTTAGTTAAGAGTACATACAAACTATTATTTTTGAGATAAATCTCTGGTTCTTCTATCTGCAAAAACTCTATTGCATAACCATCTTTTATGTACCCAACTCCATGCTTTGTTTTATAAATTAATCCTACATCTTGAGAAAATAACAGTTCAATTATCTCTTCACGGGGATGCTCGTAATAAAAGTTCAAATTGCTTCCATTATATTCACTAATCCTTTTACCATGGGCAATATAAATCTTTTTATTCAAACCCGTTATCGAATTAATTTTTTCATTTACCTCTGTGATTTTTTCAAAAACCTTTTGCTCCCTATTAAATATATAAACCTCATAAATGCCCCTTTTTTCATTATAACCAGAGCCATATAATGAATTTTTATCCCCTATATGGATATCAAAATTTCTTCCTGGTAGTTTAATAATAGGTTTAATATTTAATAAAGGAACAGCGGTATTTTTTTTTGTTAACTCACCATAGGAGAGATTTTCCTCTTCTAAAAAAACAAGAGAGTCTTGTTCCCATAATAAAAACTTTTTAACTGGCTTATTGGTTTTAAATAATCCCCCCGTTATAGGGTTCTGAATAATTCTTTTATCAAATAGAATTAATGGATTATTTTTTTTATCAACAATGAATTGTATATTGCTGACTTTTTGTTCAATCTTCTCGTTTAAGGGAGCCAATATCCAATTAATTTTTATATTACTTTGCTCTGGTAGAATTAAATAAGCCTTTGTGAGTATTTCTACTTTTTCGGCAATAAGATTTTTAGGAATAAATAGAAATAAAAAAAGTATAAGAAAAACAAATCTTTTTTCTTCAGTTAGCAAATTTATAGCACTCTTACTCACCTTTAAAATACCTGTATAATATTTTCTGAGTCGTCGTCATGCTTTCTTCAAAATCCTTTACAAACTCGTCCTTATTAAAATTAAATCCTAAAACATTCCCAGCCTGTTCGGTTTCCTCAAGAAATTTATCAACGGAACTAAAAGCAATCTTCGAATAAATTTTTCTTCCTATATCAGAAATACCTGACTGGATTGAGGTCATAGGTTTACATAACCAGCTAACAGCATAATTTACTGTCTCAACGCCAGCAGATTCCTTTCCCTCTACTGCGCCTGCTACCGCAATTTTCACAATCGGCAGACCATGTCCGTAAATCTTTGAACCCCAATCTTTTCCATATTTTTCAGACAATTTCTCAATCACATCTTTACCTGTATCTTCGATTTTCTCTATCGTTTTGTCCATAATTACGTTGCCAAAGACACTTGCTATATCGTTAAAAAGGGGCGTCTCATTTTGTTTAAATTTGCTATCTCCTTCCTTATCTTTTTCTCCATCAACAACTAATAATGATGCTATCTTTTTATTTCTATTTTTTATCGTTCCTGTATTTGTAGCCCCCTGTTTGTTTATATTACGCCATTTGTTTAAAATCTCAAACCTTTCTTCTGCCTCTTTTCTTAAACGCTCTTCTTCTAATCTTCTTAACTCCTCTGGGGAAGGACCATATTTTACAGGACTAAAAGCAGACTGAAAAATGGAATTAAAAACTGGTTGGAGAATACCCTGAATCATCATTAATTGCATCTGTTGTTGAGTTGTAAATCCTTTCGGTGTTATAGGGATTGATGTAGAGCCACCACCTTTAGGAGTGCATACAGGACTTGAGTTTGGACTCGGACAGTAACAATCATGGGTTGCTAAAAAATCTCTCATTTGGACATTAGCTTTCAAAGATTCTAATGTCGAATAACAATCTATAACAGCTTTAGGCGTTGGGATTTGAGCATTTGCTAAACTAATAAGGAAAAACATCAATAAAAGGAAAACAATACTTGAACATGAAGTAAATTTCCCTACCCCCATTTAATTATCCTTTTTAGATTTTCTAATTAAATTAATATCATATAACAATTGCATTGAAAAGATGATTTTTAAAAATTTATGCTTTTACTTTGGCTTTATGATATTTAGTTTTAATAAGTCTGTGATAACCTCTACAAGCGGCAAACCAACAACGTTTGTATAGGATCCCTCTATTTTTTCTATCATAAACAATCCATGCCCCTGAACAGCATAGGCACCTGCTTTATCAAGGGGCTCACCTGTTTTTACATAATTTTCAATTTCTTGCATTTTCATTCTTTTAAATTTAACCTGAGTTCTAACACTTTTGACGATTTGAATATTTTTTGATGGTACTGCTATGCAATAGGCAGTAAATACAGTGTGCCATTTCCCTTCAAGTGCTTTCAAAATAGATATCGCTTCTTTCTCATCCCCAGGTTTCTCATAAATTTTCTTTTTTCTCACTACGATTGTATCTGCTGATATAAATGCTCCATTTTTGAGACTTAATTTTTCAAGGGTGGTCAAAAGCTTGTTTAATGCTTTCTTCTCTGCATAGTATCTTGGAGACTTAAACTTGAATGTTATTTCTTCACCAAAGGGTTTTATTACTTCAAAATTAATGCCTAAGCTTTTTAAAAGTTCTGAACGCCTTGGAGATGAGGAAAGCAAGTATAACGGATAATCACAATTTGTATAAATCATAAAAACCCTCTTAGGGTCTTTACAATTTCTTCCTTTTTTGAAGTTGAATTAATTTTTAAAAGCCTAAAAGACTGCAATTCCTCAGGTGGTTCGAACTCCTTTATCTGTCTTTTTAAAATCTCTTCATGGGCATCTGATATATCTTCACCTCTTCTTCTTCTCTCCTCTATTCTTTTGAAAAGCTCTCCTTCTGGAGCAAAAAAGTTTATAAAGAATGGCTCAAAACCTGCTTCCTCACAAGCTTTTATAACAAGATCTCTCTGCCACCTTTTTAAGAATGTTGCATCAAGAATAACCTTCCTGCCCCTTTTAATATCTTCTAACATTAGTTCAATCATTGCTTTATATGTTTTAGCAGTCATATCACTGCTGTAAATATCTTGACCAAAGCCAACATATACATGCTTATCAGGGGTTTGTCCAGCAATCTTTTTTCTTATTTCATCTGAACGAATAACAATGTGGGATTCTAAAAACTCCTTTGCGATTGTACTTTTACCCGAACCCGAAAGTCCAAAAAAAATTATTGGATTAAACTTATTACTCTCCTTTAAATAACTCTCTGCGAGACTAAAATAATCCCTTGCCTTTTTTATTATTTTTTGTTTTTTATCATCTTCAGATTGGGTATCTGAAATGAAGCCCTCTACTTTACCCCTCACAACTGCTCTATAGACCTTGTAAAATTTAATCAGATCTTCATTTATCGCCTCTTGATAACACTCTTCATAAACTTTTCTAACAATTGATGATAAGTCATATCTTCCATTGAATTCGAGGTCCATAAGTAAAAAAGATATATCATTCAAAACATCATCAATTCTGAACCTATTATTGAACTCAATGCAATCAAAGATTACCGGTGGGGCAACAAGAGAAATGTGTTGAGAATGTAAATCTCCATGTATCTCTTTCACAAAACCCGTTTTCTTTCTGTTGTAAAAGAGCCCCTTTTTTGTTTTTAAAAAATCCCTTGTGTAGGATTTTATTTTATTATAAGTCTGGTTGTCTATTGTCTTTCCTATGTAAGGTTTTACCTGTTCAAAATTCTCTTCACAGCTAAAAACTGTGTTGCTATAAATACTCATTTTACCTTTGTAAGGGGGTATGGTTTTATGAAATTCCGCAATATGTTTCGCAACTTTATCGACCACATTATAAAGTACACAACCATTTTGAATTTTATTAAAAAGTATGGTTTTATCATCAATACGATTCATTTTAATAGCATATTCAACAATTTTTGCCCCTCGACTTTTTTTAAAGGAATATCCTCTATTTGAATAATATATTGGCAAAACCCCAAGATATAAGTCCTTAGATAACCTTGAATTTAATATAACCTCTCTATGGCAGTAAAATCTTCTTCTTTGAAGAGTCGTAAAATCTAAAAATCCAAAATTAACTGGTTTCTTTATTTTATAAACGTATTCACCAGCGATAAAAACATGGGATATGTGGGTCTCGATATGCTTTATATCCTGAGTTTTATGGGAATAACTGGTTGGATCTAAAAAAAAATCAAGTAAAGTTTTTTCTGGATTAAGCATTTTTTATCCTTATAATCCGTTTTTCTGTAACTATTATATCCATCTTTTGATCATAGTAACCTAATGGGACCTTTTCTATAATCTGCAATTCAAAAGCTATTCCAATTTTCTTAACCTCAGGTCTTAAATCAGGTAATAATCTGTCATAAAAGCCACCGCCATATCCCATTCTACCTCCACTCTCATCAAAGGCACTTCCTGGAACAATAGCACAATCTATATCTTTAACATTAGCACTTTTGTGGATTTCAGGAGAGGGCTCTAAAATACCATATGCTCCTTCTTTCAATCCCTTTAGATTTTCAACATAGTAAAGCAAGAGTCTTTTATTTTCTACATCTGTAAGGGGAAGTATAACCTTTTTTTCTTCTTCAAAGCACCTTTCTATTATCGGGATTGTTCTTACCTCACTTCTAAAATTAACAAATAGAAAAATGTTTTTAGCTAACGTAAATTCACTAATTTTCCAAAGATTATCTTTTATCATACTACTTTTAAAAATAATTTCTTCTTCTGTAAGCTTATCTCTTTCTATTAGAATTTTTTTTCTTAGCTCGTTTTTATAAATTTTTAGATTCATTTTGCGCCTCTTCAATGAACTTTCTTATTGCAGAAACTGCATCTTTACTCATACTGATAAATTCTACTCCCATACCAGCTGGATATTTAGATTTTTTCTTATTTTTTTCATCATTAATCCAGACAATTTTAGCCCATGTTTTTATAAGATTGCCTGTATTAGGTATAAGAAATTTCATTTCCAAAAGTGCACCCTCTTTTAATTGAACATCTCCAGCTAAAAATGCACCGCCCTCGCTTATATCAAGTATTGCACCCTTTTCCATCTTATCCTCAAAACCATAAAATGCGGGCATATTTATTTTTACTCTTTCTTTTTTTCTCTTATCCAATCTTAGAAACTCATTTACTATTGCTATAAAATCTTCCCGTGTGAATGGTTTTTTTAATATCCTGTTAACTTCAAGACCTTGAACAATCTTTTTTAGCTCATCATCAATAAATGCAGAAACCAAAACCACTGGTATATCTTTAAAGGATTGATCTCCCTTTACTTGCTTAATAAATTCCAGTCCATTCATAACAGGCATTTCATAATCTACAAAAATTAGATCCGGTCTTATCACATTAACTATTTCAAGCCCCTCTTTGCCATTAAAGGCAGTAAAGATTTCACAATCAATATTTGATAAGTAGTTTTTCTCTAATTCGAGAAAAAATTTTACATCGTCAATAAGAAGAATTTTAGAATTCATAGACACCATTATATTTTATTTTAGCCATTCAAACAAGAACGTTTGATTTGTAAAAGAAAACCCTAATTTATTTACTTTGTCTTATCAGCATACTCAGTATAAGGATAAGAAGATTAATCAAAACAATTGTCGCTCCTGTAGGTAGATTTAAAGCAAATGAAACAACAATGCCAGACAAAACTGATAGAATGCTAAAAAAACAGGATATGATAATTGAGGATTTAAAACTTTTTGCAAATTGAAGAGCTGAGACATTAGGTAAGATTAGAAAAGAGGAAACAAGCATTATCCCAATTATTTTCATGGATAAAACAACAGTTAAAGAAGTAAGCAAAATTAGTATCCCGTTAATCATTTTTGTATTGATACCCGATACTTTTGCTAACTCTTCATCAAAAGTAGAAGAAATCAATTTATTATAAAGTGCAATTATGAAGCCAATTACTATTAGAGAAAGTAAAATAGATAAAATCATCTCTTCAAAGGAAATTGTTAGAATATTACCAAAAAGGAAACTAAATAAATCTACATTAAACCCCCCTGCTATACTTGCCATGATAATTCCCAAAGAAATTCCTGCTGATGAGACAATACCAATTGCTGTATCGCCGGATAACTTGGTTTTATCTATAAGTTTGAGTATTCCTAAACCACTTATTAGTGTTACTGGTATTGCCATATAAAGGGGATACATTTGCAAAAGTAATCCCAACGCAACCCCACTTAAAGTTACATGTGCAAGTCCATCACCTATTAAAGAAAGCCTTCTTAATACAAGAAATATACCCAAGGATGAACATAAAATAGCAATAAAAACACCTGTGATTATTGCTCTTTGAATGAAACCAAAATTGAGTAGCTCAATTACATCCATTTCTTACTCCAGGCTTTAATCAATCCTATCTCATCTTATTATTAAAATGTAAAAAAATTTTATCCTTGGAGCTATATTCTAATTAATTCTCATCTACTATTAATGCCTATGACATATAATATGTTGTGAACCATACCCAAAATAATCGGACATTTTCTCAGACTTACAAAAATCATCAAAAGTCCCAAAAAATATTATTTTTCTATCAAAATACATAAGTTTTTTTGCATACCTTCCAGCATTGCCAGTATCATGGGTTACAAGAATTATTGTGACACCTTTATCTGAATTGAGATGCCTTAATACCTCAAAAAATCTTTCTCTCGTCTCTGGATCCAAAGCAGTTGTTGGCTCATCAAGTATAAGGATTTCTGGATCTCCAACAAGTGCTCTTGATATTAAAACTCTTTGAAGCTGGCCACCCGAAAGCTCTGTAATATTTTTATCTCTAAGTTCTAATATTCCAAGCATTTCAAGAGCTTCATCAACTTTTTCATAATCCTCCTTTTTAAATCTTACAAAACTCTTACTAACCAACCCAAGGGCAACTATTTCTTTAACAGTAGCTGGAAAAAAGGGGCTTAAATTAATTTTCTGGGGGACATATCCAATTCTATTCCAATCTAAAAATGACTCGATGGGTACATTAAATAATTTAACCTCTCCCTCATCTTTTTTTACTAAATTTAACATAGCCTTAAGTAATGTGCTCTTACCTGAGCCATTAGGACCTGATAGAGCAACATAATCCCCTGCTTCTATAGCAAAGGATACGTCTAAAAAAATATTAACATCTTCGTATTTTACTGCTAAATTTTTTACCTCTATTACTGGCATTCTAAACCCATTCTAAACTGCTTTAAATTGTTTTCCATTATTTCTAAAAAACTAATACCCCTATCTAAGTCATCTTTAGAGACATTATGGGCGGGATTAATTTTTAACAAAGATACACCAGCTTCCATTGATAAAACATTCGCTATACGAGGTGACATTAGTTCTTCATAAAATACATATTTAATATTGTGCTTTTTTATACTATCAATCATTTCTGCAATTCTTTTTGGTGTGGGCTCTTCATCGGGTGATAAACCCTGATAGGCAGAAATATATTTCAAACCATAACGCTCAGTGAGATACCCAAAAGCAAAATGTCCAGCATGGTAAAAATATTTATTTTTACAGTTTTTTAGTCCCTGTTTATATTTCTCATCAATTATATCTAAGGCTTTTTTGTAAGAATTAGCGTTTTCTATATAAAACTCCCTGTTTAAAACATCCTTAGCAATCACCCCTTCTAATATATTATCAATCATAACTTTAGCATTTTCAAAATCTAACCAGATATGGGGATCTATCTCATGATTGTGAAAGTGGCCATTATGTGAGAAAGTATCCTCTTTTTTAGCAATTCGTCTTTTTAAAACTCCCCTGCTTGTATCAATAACAAGGAGTTTTTTATTATCCGTGCTTCTTATAATTTTTTCCGCCCACCTTTCCATCTCTTTACCAGTATAAACAAATATATCAGCCCTGCTAATTTTCACAATATCTTCTGGTTTGGGTTCAAAATTGTGGGCATCAACCCCCGGCGGAAGAAGCAGTTCAACTCTAACTTTATCTTTACCAATATGTTTACAAAAATCATAGAGAGGAAAAAGGGTTGTAATAATTAATATTCTATTGTCAGGAGCAATTTTTTTTTGATCCTTACAACAAAAAAGCAGTAATAATAGGATAATTAGAAATAAGGACCTAAATTTCATTATTCTTTACTATTACCCCCTGATCTTTATTTAAACAATTACTACAAAACCCATTTACTTGAAAAAGATGAGAAATTATAGATCCTTTCAATATTTCCCTGACAAATTCCACTATTTTTATCTCTGGACAGTAATCAATATCATAGACCCTTTTGCAGGACAGGCAAACAAAATGGTGGTGATGATTTTTATTATTGCAAAGATAATAATAGAGTTGTCTATCGGTGTGAATTACTCTAAATATTACACCACCTTCAGCCATCTCCTCTAAATTTCTATATACTGTTGGTAGCCCAATCTTTTTAAATTTTATTTTCATCTCTTTCCAGATCTCTTCGGGGCTCATAAAATAACGCCTCTTTCCAAGGATATTCAAGATTTCAAGTCTTTTTGGAGTAACCTTAAGCTTTAGATTTCTAAGTATATGAGAATAATTATTCATAGGCTTTAAATGAAAATTATTTTTATTTATATCATAAATAAATGAAATGTCAATATTTTTTGAGATTAAAACTTCCCCAAGCCAAATAATAAGAATTTTGTTAACGAAGATTTTTTAATTTGTTATATGATATTTACATGCCCATACCATTAAAAATAGTTATAACACTCTTAATAATTATGCTTGCTTCAGAATTAGGAAAAAGATTGCCCCATCTGAGTGGTCTTATAGCTACTATGCCAATCACCACACTTTTGGTTCTCCTATGGCTAAATTACGAAACAGGAACTAACTATCAGATTTTAACTAAATTCACGTTAGCGGTAATTTTTGGTATTTTCCCAAGCATTTTCTTTTTCATAGTACTTTATTTTTGCTTTTTAAAGGGATTTTCTTTTTATATATCTCTATTTTTTGCCTTTCTCGTATGGGGCTTTGGTGCTATTATTCATCAGTTTTTTTTGAGGTAATCTTAAATTTTTGTAAAAACCAAGGCACTATCATAACTAAAGATATTATTAGTATTGAAATGATGAGAGGGAAAAAATTGCCAGTAGAAATTAGTTGAAAAATACTACTGCCAAAATATACATAAGCAATGCAAGCAGGTAACATAAATATAAATGATGCAATAACATAATGGATGAATTTAACAGGCGTTATACCAAATAGATAGTTCAAAACTGGGAAGGGAAAAATAGGAATGATTCTTGTAAAAGCAACAACCTTCCAGCCATTTTTATCCACAAGATCTTTTAGTCTTTTCCATCTTTTTACTCCGAAAAGTTTTTTAACATAATCATGGAATATATACCTTGAAAGCAAAAAGGGTATAGAACATCCAATAGTTGCTCCCGATATGGCAAATATAACCCCTAAGACTGGTCCCCAAATTATTCCTGATAATATGGTTAGAAGGAGGCTTGGAAAAAAGAAGGTTGGTCCAATAGAATAAATTAAAAGATAAACCACTGGTGCAAGAATCTTTGAGCTCCTTACTAAATTAAGAATTCTTTCAATGGTAATTAATCCTGTCTTTTCAAGATTATAAACAAGTATGCTCCCCAAAATAATAATCATTAATACAAAAATTTTAAAAAAATTTAGTTTTGAGAGTGTTGCCACCAATATTTGGTTTATTAATTTATGAGCTTCTCCTATAGGTTTCTTTAAATCAATGCCTAAAATGTTTTCATAAATATGTTTAGAAGGCAGATTTCTTTTCATAAACCTATTTCTACATCCCATGCATGATGTAAGAACTGGGGTTGAGTTTGCATGGATATTATTCAAAAACTCTTGAGCCACCTCTTTATCTAATCTATTCGCCAAGCCTCCAAGGCCACAGCATCTGGGGTTATCAATTTTCCCAACAATTGTTTTTTTAAAACTCATCTCTATGTTTACCTTAATCTCATTATTTACAAAGTTGGGACAAGGATTATGTAATATAAAACCCTTTTCCTCATCCGATACATCTTCTTCAGTAACTAATTCTGATACATGAATTAATTCAAATTCAGGTAAATATTCTTTAAAAATCTTCTTACAGTTAGCACAGGCAAAAATTATTTTTGAAACACCTGCATTCTCAAGTTTTTCAGACAAAGATTTAGAAAAATCTCGAAGTGCGGACAAATCACCATTTTGCCACATGGGATCACCACAACAATGGATAGCAAGACCAACCTTCGATCCAATTTTTTTTTCAATCCAGTTTTTTAAGCCAAATACTAATTTTCTGCCCAAGGAAATAAGTGAACAGCCGGGGAAAAAAATCGTTTCCCTATCTTCAATATGCTGGAACGGGAAAGAGCTTAATCTATTTGCATATCTTCTTGAACCAATTATCCCTTCAATAATAGGTTTCGTTAGGGTCCCTTCCTTTATCAGAATACTTTTAACTTCATAAATAGCCTTTGATGGCTCGATATCTAATGGACAAGCCCTATCGCAAAGCCGACAATTGGTACATATAAAAGCAGATTTATCTTTTTTTAGATATATCTCCTTAGGATATCCATATTTTTTCAAATAGGGACAAACAAGGCATGAGCCACAAAGTGTACACTCTAAAATCTTCACAAACTTATACTCCCAAAACAAGATGAACCCCTTTTTGCTGTACAGGCATAACAATATTCAGAAGTAATAATTTTTCTTCCCTTTAGTTCCTCAAAGGACCCTATTTTATTTATATGGGATACTTTCAATCCTGAGGCATTATTAAAATCACAATCATAAATAGTTCCGTCAAATCCAATGTTTACAAGATTTTTGCACATAAGCCCTTTTATATTTTCCCTATTAAAATTTGATGCTAATAAAAACATATATTTATCATAGAGATTACTTAACTTAAGATTTTCCTCAAATCTTCCGAGAGGCACATTTGTTATCGAAATAAGTTTATTAAATTTAATTCCCAAATCGCTTTTAAGCGCTTTTTCAAATTTTTGATAACTTTCTTCCGAGGGAAGTTCAAAATTAACAGGATTATAAACAATATTTAGCTCAAATTTTTCACCAAATCCTATACGATTGAGTTTTTTTAGCATTTTTATTGAATCTTCAAAAGATCCCTTTCCCCTTTGCCTTTCGAATTCAGTCATATCAAAGGATGGAAAAGATACATAAAGTGCCACCCTTGAATCGCTTAATCTTTCCAACAACTCTTCTCTAACTAACAAAGCGGTTAGATTAGTTCTAAAAATTATCTTTGGAAAATACTCCTTAGCCTTATCTAATAGAAAACTGATATGGGGGTTTAATTCTGGTGCACCTCCAGTAATATCGATTATCTCATATTTATTAATATCAATAAGTTGAAAAAGTCTTTCCATCGTTACCAATTCCATCACCCTATTATCATAAGGATTTGCAGAGAGATGGCAGTGGCTACAAGTTTGATTACATACTCCACCCACATTAATTTGTATGACCCTTATCTCTTCTTTTTTTAACTCTATCTTATTTTTTCTTATATTTTCTTCGAAAGAGACATAAACATTATTATTACCACAGCAATCAAAATACTTCACAATCTTCTCGCCCTTATAAGCAGAAACGGTTATAGAGAAAAAATTTATATCCTCAACAACTCTCCAAGGCTCAGATTCTTTCTTTATTACTACCACATCTTTAAATCCCGCTTCTCTGAAGGCATTGATAAAGTCTTTTTCTTCTAACGCCCCTGATATGCATCCAGACCATAGTTCGGGATCTTCCTTTAAATATGGAGGGACTTTTTTATCAGATACAATATCACTTATTACCGCCCTACCATTCTTTTTTAGCACTCTATATATTTCTCTAAAAAGCTCTTTTTTATCCTCATCTCTCACAAGATTAAGAACACAGTTGGATACCACAACATCAATACTATCATTTTTAATTAGTGGACTTTCCCTTTCTAACTCTCTTATTGTGAACTCAAGATTAATGTAGTCTTCAATATTTCTGATTGGGTTTTCCTTTAAATAATTTTCTAATTTTTCTAAATCAAGCCTTAAATTCTGTATTCTACCCCTTCTGAACTCAAAATTTTTATACCCCAATTTTTCTGCCAAATGATTTTCATATTTTCTTGCAAGATTTAACATCTCTGTATTCATATCAACACCTATTACCTTTCCTTCTTTACCCACTATCTGAGCAATAATATAAACTAACTTACCGCCACCAGAGCCTAAATCAAGCACTGTCTCTCCTTCTAATATATATGCAGAAGGATCACCACAACCATAATCCTTCTCTATTATCTCTTGAGGAATAATCTTTAGTAATTCATTGTCATATTTTGTAGGACAACAAAGAGTTAAATCCTTTATTTGTGAAGCTTTTTTATATCTTTCATAAACCATTCTTTCTTGATCCATATAATACCCCTTTTATTTATAAAATTTGATTAGTTTCTCTGGTTTGAATCCTGCCAAGAAAAGAATAACTATAAAAACATTTTTAAGACTATGAAGTATTGGATAAAAAAGTCCACCTTTTTCAATTCTTCTTGATGAGACCAGTACTTCTTTATTAATCATCTTAACTTTTCCAGCCTTTCTTAGCCTTAAAATAAGGTCTAAATCCTCAAGAAAGGGGTAATTTTTTATACCACCAATAACCCTCAAAATTTCTTTTTTAAAAAAAATCGCCTGATCTCCATAGGGAAGATAATGTAACTTGGAACGAATATTAGCAAATATCTCAACTAATTTCACAAAAAAATTATTTGATAGATACTTTAATCTGAAAAAACCTGCAATTTCATTGTCCTTTAATTCAAAATCCTTTAAGGTAACCTCTTTAGATAAAATAGTATCAGCATGAAGAACTAATATAATATCTCCTTGAGCATTTTCAATGCCCTTATTAATTTGTAATCCCCTTCCTTTAGGTGAATTAATTATTTTACAATTAAACTTTTTTGCTATATCGATTGTGTTATCTGTGCTTCCACCATCTATAACAATAACTTCATAAGGCTTTAGATCCTGCAATCGTTGTAATGTCTTCTCTAAAAAAAGGGCTTCATTATAGACTGGAATTATAATAGATAATCTCATTTATTATAGACACATCTCTTTATAAGGAAATTCCTGAATACCACCTTCGAGTATATATAGTCTTTTTTCCTCTATTCCTCTACTTCTCATATATTCATAAGTATTTTTTGCCGCACCACCACCTCTTGGACAAACTATAACAATTTCTAAGTTATCTGACTTTACCTTTTCTACTATCCTATCTAATTTTGCCTTATCCTGATCGCTCTTTACAGGATATGCCCCAGTAGCAATAGATCCCTTTAAGTGCTTTTTATTAAAGTCTTCATCTTTTTGAACATCAATTATATGGATTTTTTTACCACTATCCACCCATTTTTTTAACACCTCTGCTTTCAGATAGTTATAGTTTTGTGCCTCTAAACTATTAATAAAAAAAACCAGAAAAAATAAAACAAATAATATCCTTTGCATTATTCCTCCTTACTTAAGCTTATAAATCAAAATAACTGGATAACCATCTTTTGCTGGTAGAATCATATCATTTCCCCGAAAGTAGGAGTTTGGAGTAATAAATCTCTGAATAGAATTTGTCATTGGATAATTTGCATTACTTGTTATTGAAATCCAGCAACTTTCAAGACAGGTAATACACCCTGTTTTCTGTTCTTCTGAAGCTAATCTATTTCCACCAAATTTAATTCTGAAACCCCTTCCAGAGGAATCTTTAAAAATATTTTCTAATTGATACTCCTTACCATTAACAATAGCTGTAACTATAAGTTCATCGCCTTCTACATATTTGCCCACACTATCTTTATTGAGATTGTTGCCTGGTTTTGCACCGATCTTAATTAGGGCATCATAAAAATCAAGTTGATTACAATAGGCTTTTAAAATAGCCCTGTCACCGAATCTCCCATCTTTGAAAACTACTCCCCAATGGACAGTTGGCTGGTAAAGGTGCATAACATTTACTTCTGTATATATAAGAACCGCTTTATTTCTTTCATCAATTATTAAAGGTTTTTCCTTTATGGGAAGTACATTTAAAGAAACAGAAAAAGCTTTTGAACAAAGAAAAACAAGAATAAACAAAAAAACCTTACTCGTCTTTACCATAACCAATTTTCTTGATGATTTTAATTAATGAGAAAATCAGTAGTCAAATCGGAAATATTAATTAAAATATTTTTTTTTATAGATATTATCTATAGAAAATTAAATTAAAATAGTCTCAAATTTTTGACAAAATATTTAAAATCTTTTTTTGTATACATTTTTTTTATTTAGAAATTATAATATAGTGAGTGAAGATAAAAGTCTTTTTTATCAAAAATAGTCATAATTTCTATAGTTTAGCTACTCTTCTTTCCGCAGTAGAGAACTTACAAAATATCTATCCTGAAATAATCCCCTATGCCTTCTTAATAGACCTGAATATTAAAAACCTTCCCTATGATAAAATTATTTTTTGTTTTTCCTATAACACAATTTCTTTCTATAGTGAATATGATGAGCTAAAAAAAACTATTAAGAATTACAAGAGTGATAAAACTTATTTTCTCGCAGGCGGTCCTCACCCTTCTGCTAAGCCTGAAGAATTACTAAATATGGGATTTAATACCGTCATAATAGGTGAGGGGGAACAAGCAATTATTGATTATCTCCAAATGCTGAAAAATAATATAAATCCACCAAGGATATTAAGAAAACAAGTTTCAGAGTTAGACTATTTCCCTTCTTTCCCATGCAAGTCTTTTACTTACAAACCAATAGAAATTTCAAGAGGCTGTCCTTACGGTTGTTACTTTTGCCAGACTACCTATCTTTTTTCGAAAAAAATGAAACATAGAAGCATAGAAAATATCAAGTCCCACGTTACTAACGCCTTCGAAAGAGGCATTAAAGACTTTAGATTTATTACACCAAATGCTTTGGGTTATGAAAGTCATGGCAACAAACCAAATACAAAGGCAATAAAAACCCTACTTTCTTCAATCAGAGATATTATTAAAGATAAAGGGCGAATCTTTTTTGGTACCTTTCCTTCTGAGGTTAGACCTGAGTTTCTAAATGAAGAAGTTTTGAAAATTTTAAAAGATCATGTTGATAACAAAAGAATTCATATTGGTTTGCAATCGGGTAGTGAATCGATGCTAAAAAAATCTCATCGGGGGCATACTGTATCAGACGTTGAAAAGGCAATAGAAGTTTGTATTAAAACTGGTTTTGAAATAGATATTGATATAATATTAGGCATGCCAAATGAAACACAAGTTGATATGGAAAGGACTATGGATTTTATAAAAAAATATGCAAGTGAAAAGTTAAGTTTTCATGTTCATTACTTTATCCCATTACCAGGGACCCCTTGGTCAGACTATCCTCCCACCCCGCTTCCTGAACAATTTAAAAAGGAACTCGAAGTATTAGTCGGAAAAGGAAGGCTTTGGGGGGCATGGAAACGTCAAATGGAGTATTTTAAGCTAATTGAAACAAAAAAAACTTTTAATATTAATGAATTAGATTTAAAATTAACCTCATGTTAGAAAAGATTAAAATTAAAAAGCCTATTTTGCATATTTCTTTGTATATACTCTGCATAGCTATGTTTGCTCAATTTTCTCTAAGCCTTATTCTAAATGTTGTTGGATACTATTTTGATATGAAGGAGACAATTAGAAAAACTGGGGAATCAAAAATAGATAAAATAAACAATTTTATTGAAAGAATTGTTTCCCTGGGAGTACCCATAAACGAAATTGCACAATTAAATCAAGAGTTAGAAAAAGAAGTAAAGGATGACGTATTTCAATTTTTCACTGTAGTAGATGAAAATAATAATATCCTCTATCACAGCGATCCAATAGTGGTAGGAACAAAATTCCCTATCGAACAAAATAAATTAGAGGCAAAGAGAGAATTAAAAGTAACAATATTTCCCTATAACGATGTTTTTCTTATTTCAAAACCAATTTACGATTATAAAAAGACAAAAGTTGGCTTCATAATTGCAGCATATTCTCCAAACATAATCTATAAGAAAGTCTTCTGGGTTTTCTTAAGAGCCTCCTTTGCTTCATTTATAACTGGAATTTTTGGTATTGCTTTAATAGTTTACTTTTATAAAAAACAGATTCAAAAACCTTTAACTACATTGTTAGAAGGGCTTGAAAAATTTAAAGAAGGTAAATTTGAAGAAATTCCAATAGTAGATGAAGATACTGAAATCAGTGCGATCATCTCTTCAATTAACAATATGGTAACAACTCTAAAAAAGACCTTTATAGAAAAAGAAACTCTTCTAAATAAACTAAAAAATGAAGAGGAAAAATTAAGAAAAATTATAGAAAAAACTGAAATGGGAATAGCGGTAATAAAAAATGATAAATTTGTATTTGCAAATCCTGGTTTTTTAAAAATATTAAAAATAGATTATACCTATCATTTAATTGGCAAGAGTATATACGATTTTTTCTCGCCCAGTGAAAGATTTTATTTTCGTGAAGCCTTCAATGAAGTATTAGAAACAGGACAGAAAAAAACTTTTGACACTGTTAAAATGTATGATGCACAAAATAATGAAATCTTTTGTTCTCTGGAAGCTTCGATTCTTGAAACTTCAGAATGGGGCAAAAAACTTCTTAATCTTACCTTCCAAGATATAACAGAGAAAGTATATTTTATGGAAGAACTAAAATCCAAAAATAAAGAGTTAGAGCAACTCATTGAAAAATATAAGTCAACACAGTTAGCTCTTCAAATAGCAAACGAAAAATTAGAAAATGCATTGACAGCTGTAGAAAAGGCAAATGAAGAGCTCAAGAAGATTGATAATATGAAAGATGTTTTCTTCTCAACAATAACTCATGAATTAAAAACACCTCTTTCCCTAATTCATGGTTATATAAGCATTTTAAAATCTGATAGTAATGTTAAAGCATCAAATATGACGCTTGATATTGTAAATGCCATCGAAAGAGGAGCAAAAAGACTAACAAGCCTGACTGAAGAAATAATGGAGCTTATGAAAATCAGGTCTGGCAAACTGGTTCTTAATCCGACGCTAACCTATTTAAAATTTATAATAAACCCTCTAATAAATGAGTTAGATCCTCTATTGAAATCAAAAAATTTACATATTGAATTATACAACATTGAACAAATGCCCATGATCAGTTTAGATACAAAGAAGTTTGAAACTGCATTAAGAAATATAATCGTAAATAGTATAAAATATTGTAAAGAAAACGGAAAAATCATTATAAACGCCACACAAGAAAATATAGACGATAAAAAGTTTATCAAAATAGCCATTTCAGATGAGGGGTGCGGGATCTCTCCTTTTAATATAGAAAAGATTTTTACCGAGTTCTTTACATTACCTCCACCTCAATCTGGAAAGGAACTTCCAATTAGAGGAACTGGTTTAGGCTTATCAATAGCAAAGGGTATAATAGAAGCCCATGGCGGTAAAATATGGGCAGAAAGCCCTGGCTATGATCCAGAAAACAATCCAGGTACAACCTTTTTTATAACAATTCCTATTATTGATTAAAGATATTTATTAAAGTTTTAGCAATTATTGGTATTTCCTCATCCCTAACTGTTCTAAAATCAATTATGCAGGCCTGTTCTTTTCTTCTTGCAACTATAGGTGGACTGGAATGTAAAAGCCTTAACACCAAATCCTCTTCTGATATAAGGGGATGCTTAATCCTTAAAACACAGGTTTTCAATTCAACCCCTGGAAGACTTCCACCACCTGGAGCTGAATAATCTGTTGTTAATTGGAAAAATTCTTTATCTATCTTAGATCTTAATAGCTTTAATAATCTTTTACCACGCTTTGTTATAACTTCGATTGGTTCTAAAAGCATACTCAATACAGGAGAGTAACCATATGCGCTTATAGACAAATAACTAAAGAGTCTTTCTAAATAATATAAAGTAAATTTATCGGGTCTAAGAGCTCTATACATAGGATTTTTTTTCATCAATTCTATTAAATCCTTTCTTCCTACGATTATTCCAGCCTGAGTGCCTCCTAAAAGTTTGTCACCACTAAAAGATATTATATCAACACCCTTTTTAACTTCTTCATCTATTATTGGTTCGGCATTACTAATGTTTTTTATAACTGAAATCGCACCACTTCCCTCATCAAAGTAAAGGGGTAAATTATATCTTCTTGATAACTCAACCAGTTGTGTAGTTGAAACTTCTTCCACAAATCCTTTCAGGACAAAATTGCTTCTATGAACCTTTAAAATTAATCCCGTATTGTCATTTATTGCCCTTTCATAATCAATAGGCTTGGTTTTATTTGTTGTTCCAACCTCTTTCAATATTGCTCCCGATGCCTTCATTATTTCTGGTACTCTAAAAGAGCCACCAATTTCAACAAGTTCCCCCCTGGACACTATAACTTCTTTGCCCTGTGCTAAGGTATTTAATACTAAAAGACACGCTGAAGCATTATTATTAACTACAAGAATATCCTCTGCACCAAACAAATCTGGTTTTAGATGCTTTAGACGAGAACCTCTTTTCCCTTCTACCAGATCAAATTCAAGATCTGAATAGTTACAAAGAAGAGGCTTTATCTCATCTATTATCTTTTCAGAAAGTGGAGCTCTGCCTAAATTTGTATGGATTACCGTTCCGGTGGCATTAATAACCCTCTTTATCTTTGGAGATGATATCTTTCCTATAAATTTTTTCAAATTATCAGTAAAATTTACATTTGAAAATAGATCTTCTTTTTCTTCAAAAGTACCATTTTTTATCGACTCTCTTTGCTCATCAAGCATAAGAGTAATTGCTCTTTTTACAATTTCCTTTGGAAAATCAATACCCTCTTTCTCTGCCCTTTCTAAAAGTATGTCCATCTTTGGTAAATAATCTTTAAATTTATTCATAGCTCTATTTTTTCCATTTGACTTAAAACATATTTTCTAATGTGGTTATCATCGGGCAGATCACAAACTACCTCACCTTTATCAATTAAAACTTTAAGTATATTATCAGTATCACCACCACATTTACATCTTTTCTTAATCCCCATAGGGACTACAAGATCATTCTGACATAACTTACATCTTAGAACATCTTTTCTCCCCGAATGCTTACCCCTTTTTGCACAAAGTACACCTTCCACTTCCACAATGTCCATTGAAAAATCAATTGTAGAAGCTGAGCTTATTGCAGTGCCTACACCATAGCCATCGCAAAACTCATTTAAATTTTTAATTTTCTCTTCATTTATGCCACCTGAAACCATAATCTTGACCCTTTCAAAGCCTCTTATATTCAGTTCCCATCTTACCTCATCAAGAAGCCCCTTAAAATCTCCTCTTCTTGAACCCGGTGTATCAAGCCTTATTCCATATAGTTTTTCCTTAAGAGCCTCTGCTACCCTAATGGCTTCAAACTTCTCATCTAAAAAGGTATCTATTAAAACTATTCTTGGAACCTCTGGTGGTATGATTTTATCGAAGGCTTTACTCGCTTCAACTGTATCACCAAAAATTAGTATTAAAGCATGGGGCATTGTACCTGTTGGTTTAATTCCCAAAAGATCAGCAGAAAGAATAGTTGATACACCATCACAACCACCAATATAGGCACTTCTCTCTATCATAGGAGCTATTGATGGATGCATTCGCCTCGTGCCAAAACTTATCACTGGTCTGTGTTCAGCGGCTTTTTTACACCTTGCTGATTTTGTTGCAATACCAGAAGATTGACATATAAAACCAAGCAATGCTGTTTCATAAATCCCAAAATCTAAATAATTACCAACAACTTCCATCACAGGTGTCCATGATCTAAATATAGTTCCCTCTGGAAATGCTCTTAATGTTATTTTTTTACCCTTTAGAAGATTTATTACCTCTTTAAGCCCTGTAAAAACACCAAAATCAGTTCCTTCTGGAAAACCTTTTACTATAAATTCTGCTGAAACAATCTTGTGAATCCCATAGGCACTAAGTACCTGTTTTGTTCTTTCAAAATAAATATCTGTTACAAGCCCCTCTTTTATCTCCTCCTCTGTTGCAATAAAAAAATCTCTCTCCTTTTTCATATTAATTCTGCCCCTAATACATACTTCATGTCTTTGTAAATATAGGCTTTGTCTTCCTCATTCAACGCAGATACCCCATCTTTTATAACATAGACACGCAATCCTCTAAGAGTTGCCTCCATAGCACAAAAATATACACAAATATTTAGTACACATCCAGTTAAGTATAAATCAGTTATTCCTAATCTCTTCAAAAGCTCCTCTAATTCTGTTTTATAAAAGCTTGAATATGTTGTTTTCTTTACAATAAACTCACTTTCAGAATCAAGTTTTGGTTTTAAATCCTCAACTATCTCAGCACCCCAACTCCCAGATACAGCATGAGCAGGCCATTTTTTAAATTCTACATCATCGGGGCTATGGTTATCACAGATATATATTATGTAATCATTGTTTTTTCGAAATTTTTCTAACCATTCACTAATAACTGGAATAATTTTTTCGTTCTCTGGCACAAATAAAGAGCCCTCTTTTCTTGAAAAGTCATTTAACATATCTATTATTAGCAAAGCCTTTTTCATTATTTAAAACACCCTAACTGACATTCAATTATCTTTATGCCCAATTCATTTGCCATATTACCAATATCCTTGAGGGATACATTATTTTCTTCTGAAATTTTGAAAGCAAGTTTACAAGGAAGTTTTTTATCCTTAGCCTTTTCCAAAAGTAAAGCTTTTAAACTATCCCTATCCATTTTTTACCTCCTGCCAGATTTTATACAATTGATTTCTCCTAACATTTTTCAACTCCTCAAACCTGAGTAAATCTTTAAAACTATATCCCGCTCTCAATTTTTCTCTAACAAAGTCCTTAATAAAATTAACATCAAGAGTACCTTTCAAATTATCATCTTTGGCCCCTTCAACAATTAATGTAACTTCTCCCTTTAACTCTCCAAGATTTGGTAAGATTTCCTCTATATATCCAATTCTTAGCTCTTCAAAATATTTTGTCAACTCCCTTGCAATACAAACCTTTCTATTGCCAAAATATTTTAAGATCTGCTCAAGATTTTCACCCAAATCCCTTCCTGGAACAAAAAAGACAATAGTATGGGGTAAATTTTTTATTTGTAAAAGCCTTTTTTCCCTTTCTCCTCTTTTTTTTGGCAAAAAACCCTCAAAGATGAACCTATCTCCTATAAAACCAGAAACTGAAAGGGCTGAGGTAACCGAAGATGGACCTGGAATGGAAACAACTTTAATACCCCTCTCATGTGCTTTACTTACAATTATTGCACCGGGATCTGAAATCAAAGGTGTACCTGCATCAGTTATTAATGCTAAGTTCTTTCCCTCTTCCAACAAGGATAAAATTTTATCGGATTTTTCTTTCTCTTTAGGTTTGTAATAAGAATAAAGAGGTTTTTTTATCCCATATTTTTCAAGGATTATAACCGATTTCTTTGTATCTTCACAAATTATTGCATCAACCTCTTTAAGTACCCTTAATGCCCTAATGGAAATATCTTCTAAATTTCCAATTGGTGTTCCAACTACATATAGAATGCCTTTTTCTTTCATCTTTGTTTTTTGAATTTACATCCCCTTTTAGGGCATTTATAAATAGGCACCTTTTTTTCTATTGATTCAACTAAATAGGGATTCCCGCACTCAGGACATGGTTCATTATAGGGCTTTTGATTACTAATAAACTTACATGAAGGATAGGCACTGCAACCATAAAAGGTTTTGCCTTTCTTGTTTTTCCTTTCTATCAAAGGGGAGTTACAAAGAGGACAACTAATCTCAAGCTTGATCGATTCTGTATATTTGCAATCAGGATACCTTTCACAAGCTAAAAAATTACTATATTTACCCCTTTTAATTATCAAATCAGCACCACATTCTGGGCATTTTTTCCCTGATTTTTCATTTTGTTTAATAATAACAATCTTACCTTCCTTGTCCTTTTCAAAGTTTTTAATATTCTTACAATCAGGATAACCACTGCAAGCAAGAAACTCTTTGCCATTTTTATATTTTATAACCATGGGCTTACCACAAACATCGCAAACCACATCAGTAGCAATTCCTGTCTTTTTTAAATTAGCCATAGTTTTAAAGGCATTATCAAGGGCTAATACAAATTTTTTATAAAAATCTTCAACAATCTTATTCCACTTAACCTTTCCTTCTTCTACTTCATCGAGCTGTTGTTCCATCTTTGCGGTAAAATCAACATTTATGACATCTGGAAAGCCTTGGACAAGTAAATCTGAAACTGTACATCCTAATTCAGTTGGATAAAATTTACCATCAATAATCTTCACATACTCTTTTTCAATCAGTGTGGATATAATTGTTGCATAAGTACTTGGTCTACCAATCCCGTCTTCTTCTAATTCCTTTACAATTGTTGCTTCTGTGAATCTGGGTGGAGGAGAGGTAAAGTTTTGCTCTGGTAAAATTTCTTTTAAAACTAATGAAGTATTTTCTTCGACTTGTGGTAATTTTTCCTCACCTTCATCACTATTTTCACCTTTTTCTTCTGATTCAATATATACAGCAAGAAAACCAGGAAATTTTAAGGTCAGTCCCTTGACTCTAAACAAAAACTTTTCTTTCTCCCTATCAACTATCTCATATATAGTCTGGTTGTACTCGGCATCTTTCATCTGACAGGCAACAAATCTATCAAAAATCATCTTATACAGTGCATACTGATCCTTTGTAAGATACTCTTTGACCTTTTCTGGTTCTAACTCCAAAGAAGTAGGTCTAATACACTCATGGGCCTCTTGAGCAGTTTTTTTGCCCTCAAACTGCCTGGGTTTTTCAGAAAGATACTCATCACCATATTTTTGCTTTATGTATGCCCTTACAGACTCTATTGCTTCATTTGAAATCCTTGGCGAATCTGTTCTCATATAGGTTATAAGCCCTTGTCTTCCCATATCACCAAGGTCAATACCTTCATACAACATCTGTGCCAACATCATGGTTTTTTTCGTAGAAAATGATAGCTTTCTTACCCCTTCTTGTTGTAATGTGCTTGTTATAAAGGGGGTGGGAGCACTTTTTTTACGAGGCTTTTCAATTTTATTTTTTAGATAAAAGCTACTTTGTTTTATCTCTTCAACAACCTGGTCAGTCGCTTCTTTGTTTGCTAAATTACACTTTTTCCCATCTATTTCTTCTAACTTAGCTTTAAGTATATTTTCTTTATCATCTATGAAAGTTCCTTTTATAATCCAATATTCTTTAGGGACAAAGTTCTTAATTTCCCTTTCTCTTTCACAAATTATTCTTAATGCTACAGATTGTACTCTACCTG
Organism: Pseudomonadota bacterium; assembly: GCA_026418415.1. Classification (GTDB taxonomy): domain Bacteria; phylum CALINM01; class CALINM01; order CALINM01; family CALINM01; genus CALINM01. The sequence continues at coordinate 31,372 of JAOABK010000003.1, forward strand.
CAGAAAGTCCTGTTTTAACCTTTTTCCAGAGTATGGGACTAATCTTGTAACCCACAAGCCTGTCGAGAACCCTTCTTGACTTTTGAGCATCATATTTGTTTTCATCAAGATCTGTTGGATTTTGAAAAGCCCTTTTAATCGCCTCTTTAGTTACTTCATAAAAAAGTACCCTTTTTATATTCTTCTTCAAATCCTTAAGCTCTTCAGCTACATGAAAAGCAATAGCCTCTCCTTCTCTGTCAGGGTCTGAAGCAATATAAATATTTTCAACATCCTTTGCATATTTTTTAAGATCTGCAATTACCTTCTTTGCCTTTGGCAGGTTTACATATGTAGGATGGAAACCCTTCTCAATATCTACACCAAGCGTTCTTTCTGGTAAATCTTTTATATGACCATAAGTAGCAACCACCTTACAGTTACTACCTAAATACTTCTCTATAGTCTTAGCCTTAGCGGGAGACTCCACCACTACAAGGCTTTTATCCATATTTAACAATCCTTTTTCAGGTTAAAAGCTTTGTAGTTAGCAAGGGCTTCCTCTGCCCATTCTTTCCTGCAGAAACGTAAAATCCTATCATTGGCTATAAGATCCCAGATATCTAATTTTGCTTTATTGTGACTAAATATTATATACCTAAGAAGGTCATCAACATAATCTTCATTTATAAAACCCATATCCATAAGAGATTTTAAATAATTATACGCAGACTCAGTACAAAAGATTTCTTTGTAAGAGTCTTTTAAATCCAGATCTCCCTCTAAGAATACATTTTTTTGGTAGGAATCAATCCAAGTAATTGCCTCTTCAATCTCATCGTGATTATAACCTTCCATTATCAACTCATCAAAAATCTCTTCTGTGATAAGTGCACTCTCTTCCATTACTCTTTGAGAAATAAATTTAATAATCTCAAAAACCCTGTAATTCACTTCTAACTCCTTATTTTAGTATAACTTTTCCCGGGTAAAGCCCTGATCAAACCCTTTAACTCTAACTGAAGCAAAAAGTTTGCCAGTGTCGAAGGTCCTTTGTCAAGCAAAAAACACAAAGTATCGAAATTTACTGGTTCTTCTCCTATATTGGACAAAATTTCTTCTTCCTCCTTTGAAAGGTTTACCAAGGGATGTTTTTTTGTTTCATCCTTTAAAAGTTGGGGGAAAACATCTTCGATTATATCTTTTCCAGAAGTTGCAATTTTAGCACCATTTTTAATAAGGATATTGTTGCCTTTAGAGTTTTTTTCCAGAGGCGTTCTTGGGATGGCAAATAATTCTCTGCTCTGTTCAATCGCAAACCTTGCTGTTATTAGTGAACCACTTCTTTCTCCTGATTCAACAACTAAAACAGCCTTAGAAAGACCACTAATAATCCTATTTCGCCTTGGAAAATTTTGGGGCAATGCAGGAGTTCCTAAAGGAAATTCAGAAAAGATACATCCCTGTTTGATAACTTTATTAAAGAGATCTCTATTTGAAGAAGGATATATAATGTCGATTCCACAGCCAAGTACTCCTATGGTTCTTAATCCATATTCAATTGCTTTATTTTGGGCAATTGAGTCAACCCCCCTTGCAAGTCCACTTACAATACATATTGGAAGATCTTGAAAATCCTTAATATAACTATCAACTATGTCAATACTTTTTAAAGATGCATCCCTTGATCCAACAAAGGCTATTGCATTCTCATCTAAGTCTAAATACTCTCCTTTATAAAATAAAATTGGTGGTGGGTAGTCTATATTTTTTAACATTTTTGGGTAATCTTCCTCTAAAAGTGATGTTACTTTTATTGATTCTCCTTTCATTTTTTTCAGATAATTTTTCCCTCTTTCGATATCATCATTGCTAAACTTATTACTAACAAATTCTTCTAATTCTTTTATAGTTGAGGCTTTTCTAAATACTTCATAAAGCTCCTTTTCTTTAAGTTTTATAGAACATAAAATATAAAGTAATTCTTTGCTCATAGGTTTTTATTTGTTATCATTAAGGATAAATTATGTCAAGGAATAATGTTTGTTCAAAAATTAAATCTTCACAATTTCTACAAAAATTTTTAATAAACTTATCATAATTTTAAGGGAGGACAGGTTATGAAAGTTTTTCTAAATTATTTTATTATGCTCACAATGCTTGTTTCCTCAGCAATAACAATAAAACTTAATTATGACCCTAAAAAAGGATATAGCTACACAATAACAGGACCAAATGCTGAAGAGGTAATAGATGCAGAGATTAAAATTAAAAATTATATTAGGAAAGGAAAAATACCAGTAAAGCAAAATGATGAAAAAAAATAATTTACATCTAAGCAACTAAAAATTAAAATCAAAAAGGTGATTTATGAGTCATTTTAAAATTAGGTCTATTTTATTAATAATTTTTTTACTTTTCCCCTTTTATCTCCAAGCCTATACTTTAGAAGAATTAATTAAGTTAGGCACAAAAAGCTATCCCTTACTACAACAACAAAAGCTAATTGTTTCTTCAGAAAAAGAAAGATATAAAGCATCCTTTGATCCCTACTATCCTACTCTTGACTTCTCATTAGGTTATACAAACTACCTTCAATCAAGATTGAATCCTCAACTCGATGATAAAAACTTTTATAGTGGTTCCTTTTCTTTAGGATATACCCTTTTCAACGAAAAGAGAGCCCCAGCAAAGGAAATTAAAAAATATACCTTTATGATTGAAGAAAATATTTACAAGGGCCTTGAAAAAGATCTTGTGAAATATATAAAGGATTTATATTTCAAGATATTGGCAGAAAAAAAGAAGTTAGAATCTCGTAAGGAAACATTACATTCCGCAAAGCGATCCCTTGATCTTGCTTCCGCAAAAAAAGATGTTGGTATTGCAAGACTCGCCGAAGTATACCAAGCAAATGTTAGATATGAAAATGCTAAGTTAAATATAATTGAAACAGAGAATAATCTAAAAAAATTGCTATATGAACTCTCAAGTATAATTGATAAAGATATAACTGAAAAAGACATAGAAGGAGAACTTAATCCTACCCTTATACCTTTTCCAGAAGAAGATTTAGCAAACATAGCTTTAGAAAGAAGAGAAGAGATTATCAGAGAAAAACTAACATTTAAAAGCCTCGAAGAGGAGAGAAAAATTGTTAAATCAGAATTTTATCCTACTGCACAAACCTTTCTTACCTATAGAAGAAGCGATGGTAGTTTTGTGCCTCCACCATCAAAAGAAGAAACCCGTCTTGATATTGTATTAAACTGGAATATTTTTTCAGGCCCTGGAAAATTCCACAATTTAAAAGCATCGGACTATAATTTATCTGCCCAAAAAAAGAGAATAGAAGATGTTATTAGAAATATAAAACTCGATGTAAAAAAAATACTTGCAGATTTTCATACTGCAACTGAACAGATAAAAGCATCAGAAGCACTTCTAAAGTCAGCAAAACAAAACTTTGATCAAGCATATGAAGAATATAGAATTGGTAAGGGCGATATTTTGTCATTAATACAATCTGAAATAGATCTTGCCAATGCAAAGGAAAATTATATAACTACAATTTTAAATCAGAACCTTGCTAAGAATATATTAGAAAGGACCTTAGGAATAAACAGTTTTGAGGAGCTAAAATGAATAAAAAACTAAAAATAGCATTACCTTTAGTAATACTCTTAGTGATTGGGATTCTTACTTATTTTTTCTTTTTCAGAGAAAAAAAGCAAGAAATTACATATACCCCTGCTACAGTAACAAGGGGTGATATTACAAGAATTGTAGAGGTTACAGGTATTATAAAACCTCAGGTAGGTGCTCAAGTAAAAGTAGGTACAAGAGCTACAGGAACATTGATAAAATTACGTTATCAAGTAGGTGACTATGTCAAAAAGGGTGAACTTATTGCTCTAATTGATGATAGACAGATTCTTTCTGATTTAGATAATGCAAAGGCTTCCCTAAAATATGCTGAGGATAATTACAAGCTCATTAAAGATACCTACCCTTTAAAGATAGCAGAACAGGAAGCAACTTTAAAGAGTTTGAATGCCCAAAAAGAATATGCAACAACAAATCTAAATAGACAACTCGAACTTTTTAAAAGAGGGTTCGCAACACAAGATGAGATTGATAGAGCAAAGAAAGAGGCAGATGTGGCAGTTTCAAATTATGAACAGGCATTAACAACCTTAAAAAGGTTAAAAGAGGAATATCAAAGACAGTTAGAATTGGCCCAATCAAATATTGATCAAGCACAGGCAAGAATTAAAAACTTAGAAGTAAACCTAACATATACAAGAATATATTCACCAATTAATGGTATTGTTTCTCAAGTGGCAACACAGGAAGGAGAAACTGTCGTTGCTGGTCTATCAGCGCCTAATCTAATTACCCTCTTAGATCCAAATCTTCTTGAAATTTGGATTTATGTTGATGAAACAGATATAGGCAAAGTTAAAGTAGGACTTCCAATAGAATATAAAGTAGATGCTTATAGAGATAAGGTGTTTCAGGGTACAATTTCTGCTATATACCCACAACCAGAGATAAAGGATAATATTGTTTACTATTTAGCAACAGTTAAAATAAAGCCAGAGGATGCAAAATTCTTAAGACCTGAAATGACAACTCATGTCAAAATTTTCACAGAAACCAAGAAAAATGTATTACTGGTTCCAAATCCAGCAGTTAAATTTGAAAAGGGAGAATATATAGTTTTTATACCCAAGGGAAAAGCGGCTGAACCAGTTCCAGTTAAAGTAGGCATACGAGATGAAAAAATGACCGAAATCATCTCTGGATTAAAAGAAAATGACAAAATACTTATAGAGAAAAAGCCAATTCCCCAGATCCCGGTAAGCAACCAACCACAGCAGGGTAGAAGGTGATGGAAAATATCCCTATTATAGAGTTAAAAGAAATAAGAAAGAGTTTTTTTATAGGAAATAGAGAAATAGAAGTACTCAAAGGTATTAACATAAAGATTTACGAAAAGGAATCAATCGCAATTATAGGTCAATCTGGCTCTGGTAAAACTACTCTCATGAATATTATTGGTTGTATGGATAGAGCTACCTCTGGTACATATTTATTTAAAGGTAAAGACATTACCACATTCAATGATGATGAATTATCCTCATTCAGAAATGAGAGCATTGGATTTGTATTTCAACAGTTTCATTTAATTCCCTATATAAATGCCCTTGATAATGTTATATTACCAACCATTTATTCAAAAAAAAATATTGATAATGTTAAACAAAAAGCAATTTCCCTTTTAACTGAATTGGGAATGCATGATAGGATTTATAATAAACCAACCCAACTTTCTGGAGGTCAACAACAAAGGGTTGCAATAGCAAGAGCCTTGATTAATGATCCAGAGATAATTTTAGCAGATGAACCAACTGGCGCACTTGATACAAAGACTTCTTCAGAAATAATGGATATTCTTACTTCGCTAAATGAAAAGGGAAAAACAATTATAATAATAACCCATGAACAGGAAATAGCAAATCGTTGTAAAAAAATTATTAGAATATCCGATGGCAAAATTGTTTAAAATATATAAATTACGTCTTTTCAATCAGGCTTTAAAAGCAATAATATCCTATCCTTTAAGGAGTTTTTTTTGTCTTATTGGAATATCCTTAGGCATTTTATCAATTACCCTAATTATCGCATCTATAGAGGGGGCTAATAAAAAGGCTTTACAACTATTTAGCGATTTTGGCCCCGATGCAATACTTATTTTTAGTGGTTCAGAACAATTGAGATCCGCAAGAATAAGAATTAATACCCTTACCTTTGACGATATGGAAGCTATTAGAAATCATATTATTGGTTGTTATGAAACAATACCAATGATACCTGTTAGAAATATGACTGTTGCTTACGGCGACAAAAAATGGAGAACCCTTGGTATAGGAAGTACAACTGAATACTTTACATCTTGGGGATGGAGAATAAGCGATGGAAATAGCTTCAGTGAAGAGGACATAGAAGAATTTAACAATGTTGCAGTAATAGGACAGGAGATAGTAAAACAGGTATTTAATGGTGATCCCCAATCGGCAATAGGAAAAACAATCTTACTAAATAATAAGCCCTTCTACATCGCTGGGGTTTTAAAAGAGAGGGGAATTTCCTTTGGTAGCATGGTACTTGATGACAGAATTATAATGCCAATTACCACAGTTATGCGAGAATTATTAAATGAAAGAAAATATATAGGCGCAATAAGGGCAAGATTCTATGGTGATTTAAATTCAAGGATTGAAGATGTAGTTTCACTGCTTAGAGAAAGACATGGATTGAAAGGAGAAATGCCGAATGACTTCACAATTAGAACCGCTGAAGACGCAAAGCAGTTTTTACTGGTTTTACAGGGAACCCTTGTTTTATTTTTAGGGATTACTGGAAGTATCTCATTAGTAGTAGGCGGGTTTGTAATGGCAAATCTTTTTATGATTTCTGTGCAAGAAAGAAGTTCTGAAATTGGTATTAGACGCGCCTTCGGAGCAAAAAAGAATCATATAATAACCCAGATATTGCTTGAATGTGTAATAATTGCACTTGCTGGAAGTTTAATTGGATTAATACTTTCCTTTATTGCTGGGAAATTAATTCTTGCTTATACAACAATCCCCATATCCTTTTCCTATAAAGTATTCTGGATAACAGCTTTAGTAGCCACCATTGTTGGCGTTATTTCTGGATTGTATCCTGCAAAAAGGGCAGCATCACTAAATCCAGTGGAGGCGCTATTTGCTTAGAAGTATTAAAATAAATCTCCTATTGGTAATAAAAAACCTCCATACCCATAAAATAAGAACGCTACTCTCTATACTTGGTATTGCTTTTGGTACAATATCACTTGTAGTTGTATCAAATATTACAGAAATGATGAAAAAAAAGGTAGCTATAGAAGCTGAAAAGTATGGAAAAAACTTAGTCATTGTCTCAGCTGGAACTTCTCTGACGCCTGGAAGGGGTAGAACGATTTTCTTGCCTGCTAAAACTTTAAAAGAATCAGATGCTAAAGAAGTAAAACTCTCCATACCAAATGTTATGGATGTATCTCCATCTTTTTCAAAATCCTTCCCCCTTCGATATAAGGAATCAAGGGTAACAGCAAATGCAATAGGTATCTCAAAAAATTATAATCAACTACGTAATATAAAAATTTACCTGGGCAGGTATTTTATCGATTCTGAATTTGATAACAACGAGAAAAAAGTGATTCTTGGATATAAAATTTATGAAAACCTATTTGGCAAAGAGGACCCCTTAGGGAAATATGTACTCCTTTTTCGCGCACCATTAGAAGTAGTAGGGGTATTAGAGCCGATGGGAGTCGACTTGACTGGAAATGATCAGGATAACCAGATACTAATTCCATATAGCACTATGATAAGAAGAATACTCAATGTTGATTATATTACAACTTTTTACGTGCAGGTATCAGATTCTAAATTCCTTAATCAAAGTAAAGAGGAAATTACAAAACTACTGAGAATAAGACATAAAATTCAAAAAGGACAAAGGGATGATTTTTTTGTAAGAGCAATTACTGATCTTGTATCTATTAAAGATGAAGCAACAACACTTGTAAATGATTTAGGAAATACCGCATCAATACTTTCCTTTTCAATTGGTGGCCTTGGCATATTAGCAATTATGATGATGACAGTAGCAGAAAGAAAACGAGAAATTGGAATTAGACGTGCTTGTGGTGCTACTAAAAAAGATATAATATTACAATTTTTATTAGAAGCACTTTTTCTTACCATTTCTGGTTCTATTTTAGGAATTTTTGTAGCTTCATTAGTTACTTTGATAATTAGTCACTATGCTTTATACCCACTTGCCTTTTCAGTTATGTCTATCTTTATTTCTATTATCCTATCCTTTTGCCTTGGAATATTTGCAGGGCTTTATCCAGCGAAAAAGGCTTCTGATGTAGACCCAATAAAGGCATTATACGAGGTTTAAAGTTTTAAGAAAATTTTCTAAAACTTCTTTAAGTAGAGGAATATACCTTTCTTTTGTCAATTTTTTCTCAACTGCGTACATAAATACACCCCTAAGGATGCCACCAAGAATATAACCATATAACTCAGCTTTTACATCATCATTATTCATTAATTTTTCAAGGATATCTTTTCTTGATTTAGTCATTTCTTCGTGAATTTTAGTTAGTTTTTCAACAAATTCTATCTCACCATACCCTTCTCTGAAAATAAGAAGGGTTGTTTTATAATTTTCCATAAAATAGTTAAAGAGATTTAGTTCCTTTTTTATCAATAGATCAGAGTAATCTTTATATAAATAGTTTTCTTCAAAAAGAATTTTATAAACATCTTTGTGAAATTCATTGATTATTTCAGCAAGAATATCCTTTTTGCTTTCAAAATGAAGATAATAAGTCCCCTGACAAACACCAGCTTTTTTTACTATATCAGATACCTTTGACAGGAAATATCCTTTTTCAGAAAAAACATCTTTACCTATATTTATTAATTCTTCTTTAGTTATGATTCTTTTTTTGCGCATTTATATAGTTAATATAATAAGTTAACAAAAATTTTTTGGGTAGTTTTTTTTAAGAGAGGGCTGGTTTTTAACCAGCCCTAATGATGTATTAGCAACCTGCAGTTCGGAGGAGGGATTTACTTACGTTTTTGCCATCCTTTACTTCATATCTACAACGAACCTCATCACCTTCCCTGATTTTATAGCTCTTGAATTTGTCTAAAGTCTCATCGTCATATACATAAACTTCAATAACATTTTGAGTTTTATTATCTTTAATACCAACAACTGCAGACTTCCCATCGGTGGCTAACTCTATTTTTACCACTTCACCAACAATCTTTTTAGCTTCTTCGGCTCTAACAGAACTGACATTTAAAGCCATAATAAATGTAACCAGTCCAATTAATAATAAACATACGGTTTTTTTCATAAAATACTCCTTTTTTTAAAAATGTACCTCAAATGTTGCATATATATTTGTAGCTTTTTCAATTGGCGACATCATCTGTGCATTCATAGGATTATCAAGGGCATCAATATCAACTGGCGCACCCACCCAGTTATTACTTCCAGTGTAATCAAACTGATAGTATTGATAGCCTAACTTAAAAAATGCTTTTGCGTTAAATGATGATATTGCCTTCTGTTTAATTTCCTGAATGATGTAGGCTTCATAAACATTTCCCCTTGTACCTAACTTGCTTGTCCATATATCATCTGCTGCTGGTGCAAAGGTTATCCAATTTTTCGTTCCGTGGTTATATTCAAGTCCTATTTTAGTGCCCGTTGATTCAATGTCATATCTTCCACCTAAATATATAGCATATCCAGTTTTAGAATTTTTGTTTTCCATAGGATTTAAAAGAAGCCCAGTACCAAAGGGGCCTGATTTTTCATGAGGATCTGTAATACTTGCTGCAGCACTTACAAACCAGTTGAGGCTACCTGCACCTACATTCTTAACTTTACCAAGAACAGTTGCACCATACCAATCGATGTTGCCCAAAGATGTTGTTGTTGGTCCTGTAGGAAATCCGGGGAATACTTCTTTCATAACAGGTGCATCAAAAATATTCATACCTCTATTCCATTGTAAGAAAACTGTTAACTTTTCAGTATCATAGGGTACTAACTGAACACCAAACATATCAGTATCATCTAAACTATTTGTTGCGGTCTGAAATCCACTTTCAAAGCCTCTACCATAACAAATTTTAACATAAGCACCTGGCAGAGCTTCGATGTCTGGAGCATAACCTAATGTCATTCCATCAAATGCATAATCAACCAAAAGTGCAGGAGTTCCACTTACATCTGGTTTTGGTGCATTTTGTTTTAAATGTGTGGGAATACCACCAGTAGACGGTCTTCTACCTACAGAAAACCATAAAGGCTGTCCAAGAATATTGTTCCATGTAGCATATGCGGTATCTACATAAAGGGTATTGTCATTGGGAATATGCCCTACTATGCCATCAAAAACACCTGCTCTGTCGGCAAAAAATGGTCCCAAAACAGCGCTTGAATCTTGAGCACCACTTACCTTATTCATAACCAATCTTGCTGTTACTGAAACATCCTGAGTTGCTTTAATTTTCAAGTTAAGACCAAACCTATTAGTATAAAGAGAGTCATTCTCAACTGTCTGTTTAGCCATTGGAATTGGAACAAAGGGATTAATTGGATTAAACTGCCAGTAATTGGGCATATCAGCTCTCAATACATCAACACGAAATCTGTAATCACCACCTAACGTAAACCATTTTGAGATGTTAGTGCTTTCTGTCTTTTCAATTCTTTTTTGTTGATCCTGCAGCTGCTTTTTCAATGTTTCAATCTCTTTCTGTAGATTCTCGATCTTCTTTTCAATAGCTTCTTGAGCATTAGCACTTCCAATCATTAATAAAATAACCGCTATTGAACTAAGTTTTTTCAAAAACCCCTTTAGCTTCATAATACCTCCTTTTATTATATTATTAACTTTAATTCTATATTTAAGTTAACCATTCGTAAAGCAATTTAATTAATATTTTCTCATTTTAATTTTTGTTATTATATAACGTAACATTTTATTAATTTTTCTTCCCTTCGGTTTTCTGTACTTCCTTTTTGCTATTTATTAGTTCAGATCTGGTACCAAATTTCATTGGATCACCCTTGTAACCCAATGCCTTCCAGTCAAGCCTCTTCCCTCCCATATGGCATTCGTCACATCTGAGGGCTTTCTCTTTTGGAGCTACCTCATGATTAATACTTCCATAAAAGGCGGTTTCAACAAATTCATATTTTCCACTGAATGGAAGTTGTGAACCTAAGGCGCCTTCTACAAGTGCTTTTTCCCAGTTATGATGGCTCCATAAGCCTTTGTAAAGTTTAGGTATCAGTAAATACTTGTATTCACTATCCATAGGTTGCTTACCAGTATGGACTTTAAAAGGATAAATTTTGGCATTCCTATCCATAATATTTCCAACGGGCTTTGAAATATAGACAACATCTTTAGGATTGGAAATTTTATCGCCCTTTAGATATCTTTCTATTTTTCCATTGTACCATGCATATGTAGGCTTGACATTCATTGCCCATTCAAATGTACCCTTATGTTTTACATAGGTTTCCCTTCCAAACTGTTCTTCTGGTTCAATATCCTTTCCTACTGTTGACCAATCCCATCTCATCTTTGTTGGCTTAGCTTTTGCAAAATAGGGGATATGGCAAGTCTGACAGGCTACAGTATTCAAATGTTTATCAATTATTTTACCTGACTTACTTTCAGCATGGGGTTTTTTATGGCAGTCTTCACAGCTAACCCTTCCCTCATTTGTCGCTAAAAACGTTGAAGCACCTGAAATCTTATGCTCATTAGTTACATGACATGCCTGGCAAGTCATATCAGCAACACCACCCATATGAACATCATGTTCCCTTTTCGGTTTTACAAGAGAACTATCTAAATCACCATGTTTGACCCCTTCTCCACCGCCACCATAAAAATGGCAGACTCCACAGTTTTCTCTTTTAGGTTTACCAACACTTTGAGCAACTTTTGTAAGTGACATAATACCTTTATCAATTAATGTTTTATCAGGTTCTCCAGAAAGCCCCTTTTGATAATTTCCTTCCCTTGCATGACAAATAAGACAGTCTATTTTTTCTTTATTGCTAAAATCGAATGTGTTATCCTTCCAGCCATAGCCGGGATGACACTTTGTACAGAACTCTGCATTACTACACTTATCTCCACCTTCTATGGATATGCAGAAATTGTTAATAAGATTGCTCTTACCATACTCTTCCTTAGAATTTTCTTTCCCCTTAACTGTTCTTGGAACTCCTTTCCATTTCCAGTGAGACGTTTTGATAAAATCACTCGCTTGCTTATCATGGCACTCCAAACATGCCTTTGTTACTTCTTCTCCACTTTTAAAAGGACCAGTAATAAACTTTGAATGATCTTCAGCAATTGCTAAATAAGCCCCGATAAGGACTATAGCTAAACCCCAAAAAAACCTTTTCATAATACAACCTCCATTATATATTAATTTCTTTATACTTCTATATGTTAAAATTTAAATTATATAATGTCAATATAAAATTTATTTTTTTTAATTTTTTTGTTTTAAATTTACTAAATTGTTGAAAGCGTTACTTTTATCTATAGTTTTGTTCCCAATCATAAAAACTTAATGGTTCTTATTAATTTTAAATCCATTCCATATAATCTACATTTCTTGATTTAAGATGGGATAAAATTCTTGACATCTACTACTAAAATTAGAGTATAATTAAGCTTTAAGGGCTCATAGCTCAGCTTGGTAGAGCCACCGGCTCATAACCGGTCGGTCCCTGGTTCGAATCCAGGTGAGCCCACTAACTTTATTATCTATGGCTTTTTTATTTATAAATATGTTGCATATAGGCGTTTTTATTAAGCAAAAAAATGGATATTACCGTTAAAGATATATATGATGCTATCAATAGTTTTGCTCCATTCATCTTACAAGAATCTTGGGATAACTCAGGTTTACAGATAGGTAACTTAGATGATAAAATTAGGAACCCTGTTATCTGTTTAGATGTTACTCATGATGCCATAAATACTGCACTAAAACTGAAATCTAATCTTATAATCTCACATCATCCTTTGTTTTTTAAGCCCTTAAAGTCAATAGATAGAAAAAATAAAAGTTTAGATGCAATCTTATCTAATAACATTAATATAATTTCGGCACATACTAACTTCGATGTAATCCCCGATGGGGTTAGCTATTGCTTAGCAGAAAAAATTGGATTAAAAAATACAAAAATTCTTGCGCCTCTCGAAGAGCAAAAGTTTTATAAATTAAGCTTCTTTATTACAGAGAAGGATAAAGATAGTATACTTAAAGAACTTTTCACAGATGGTGTAGGAGAATTTCTAAGATATGAAGATTGTGCTTTTTCCTCAAAGGGCGTTGGACAATTTAAACCAAAGGATAAAGCAAAACCTTATGTTGAGAAAGAATCATTTTCAGAAGTTAGGGTTGAGTTTATTGTAAGAAAGGATAAATTAAAGGAATGCATAAAAAAATTGAAAAAAATTCATCCCTATGATGAAGTAGCCTTTGATGTTTTTGAAGAAAAAGTTAACCCTCTTGAACTCGGCTATGGAGTTATTGGAAATATTTCTAATGCAAAAAAATTATATCTGATTTTAAATGAGGTTAAAGATTTTTTAGGCATAAACAAAGTTAAATTTAAAGGCGATCTAAATAGAAAAATAAAGACAATCGCCGTTTGTGGCGGATCTGGATCATCATTTATCCTAAACGCAATTAAAGAAGGGGCGGATTTATATATAACTGGTGATCTTAAATATCATGATGTTCTTGAGCACTCTGATAAAATAATACTTGCCGATGTGGGACATAGAGCTTCAGAGATTCCCGCATTAGAGAGGTTAAGAAAAAAATTAGAGGGTATCTTTAATAAAATTAATTTCAACGTTTTTATTGAGAATAATGATTTTTATCAATATATTTAAAGGAGGAAACATTGAAAGATACAATAGCAGCCCTATGGGGTCTACAAAAGCTTGATTTAGAAATAATTGAATTTGACAAAAGGTTAGGAGAACTTCCTTGTAAAAAACAAATTTTACTTGAAAAAATTAGGGAAATTGAAGAGCAGGGTAAAAAAAAGAAAGAAGAGCTAATCTCAATAGAAGATGAAAAAAATAAATTAGAAAAAGAAATAGAAGAAGAAGCTAATAAAATTAAAACTGTGGAGAGTAGGCTTGGTTTCATCAGAAATCCAAAAGAATATCAAGAAGTCAGAAAAAAGGTCGAATTAGCAAAAAAGGCAAATAAATTAAGGGAAGATGAGGTTCTAAAAAAAATGGAACAAATAGAAGCAATTAATAGAGAATTAGAAACACTTATCCCAAAAATCGAAGAGGAAACAAAAAAAATATATGAAAATTTAAAGATATATGAAGAGGAGGAGTTAAAGCTTAAAGATGATAGAGATATACTGCTCTCAAGAAGAGAAGTATACATATCTAAAATTCCCGATGATATTTACAAAAAATATGAAACAATAAGAGCAAAAAGTAGAGGAATTGGAGTAAGTCAGGCGAAAAATGAATCCTGTGAAGGATGTTTTATGAATTTACCACCCCAACTCTATAATTTAATACTGAAAGGAGATAATCTATATAATTGCCCCTATTGTCAGAGATTCCTCGTTTACATACCAGAGCCAGAAGAAGAAACTCAAGAAGAATAAAAATATTTTTTCTCTTATTCTTAAATTCTATATAATATAAATTGAGCAGGGGATACGGCTACTCCCAAATAGGGAGAGGAAAGTCCGGGCTCCAGAGGGCAGAGTGCTTCCTAACGGGAAGTTTCGGCGACGAAAGGAAAGTGCCACAGAAAACATACCGCCTTGCAATATTGCAAGGTAAGGGTGAAAAGGCGAGGTAAGAGCTCACCGCTCCAATGGTGACATTGGAGGCATGGCAAACCCCACTCGGAGCAAGACCAAATAGGCATTGTAGCGCATATGCGCTGGCTTCTGCCCGAAGCCCTCTTTATAAGAGGCAATGCGGGTAGGTTGCATGAGATAGCTTGCAAAAGCTATCCTTAGATAAATGGCCGTACTCGACAGAACCCGGCTTATACCTCTGCTCAAAATAAAAATATGAAAGATTTCTTTAAAGAATTTCTCATATACTTTGATGAAAACACTTCTATACATCCATTTATAGCAAAGATAAATAATTTATCGTTCATAATTAAAAGGCATAATGTCCTATCAATATTTGCAAAAAGCTTTAAAGAGGAACAAAAAATAAAAAAACTTATTACTGGCTTCAACTTTAAAGAATTTTTATTAAGAAAAGAGGAAATACCAAATCAAAATCTAAAAGAAATTAAAATTGAAAATTTTATAATCAAAAGGGCTGGAAAAATTTGTAATAAGAGTATTTTTATCTCCCCAGGTATTGCTTTTGGTTATGACCACCCCGCCACAATTTTAACAGCAAAGAAACTTATACAAAATAGCCATTTATTCTATTCTCAAAGAGTACTTGATGTAGGTATAGGCTCTGGCATACTATCAATAATAATGGCTAAAAAAGGGGCTAACAAAATAATTGCAATAGATATTTGTCCCTTTGTAGTCAAAGAAGCCTTGAAAAACATACGAAAAAATCGTATTCGGTTCAAAAAAATTAAAGTCTTGCTAAAAGATATTACCCAGCTAAGGAAAAAGTTTTCCTTTATAGTTGCGAATGTGCCAATAAATGTTCATTTATTAGTTGCAAGCAAAATTAAAAGCTTGATATCCAAAGATGGAGCAGTTCTATTGGGTGGTATTTTAAAGAACGAAGTAAAAGTTATAGAAGAAGCTTATAATGAATTTAAAATAACAGATTTTAGTCTATTAGAAGATTGGGCAACAATTTTGTTAAAACCAAACACAAACAATAAAGCTTTTTTTCATAGATAGTTCTTTACAATATATATTTATAATTTTAAAATTGAAACATGTTTAGAGACCTTAGACATTCCTACGCTATTATTGATTTAAAAGCTTTAGAGAATAATATAAATGAGATCAAGAGAATTGCAGGCAAAAGGAAAATAATTTCTATAATAAAAGACAATGCCTACGGGCATGGAGCACTCAAAACAATTGAGATAATAGATAATTTTTCTGATTTATACGGAGTTGCAAATATTAAAGAGGCTTTGCGTTTGAGAAGATACACCGACAAGCCCTTTCTTATATTAGGTGGTTTTTTTCCGAATGAGGTAAAACATTTTGATAATAATCTAATGCCAGTAGTTTACGATCTTGAAAGCCTGAATATGCTATCAAAAACAGAAAAACCATTAAATATTCACCTTGAGTTTGACACAGGCATGGGTAGAACTGGGTTTAGTTTCGATGAAATATACTCTATTGAAAAAATTTTAAAAACATCAAAAAAGTTAAAAATTAAAGGGGTAATGGCTCACTTAGCCTGTGCAGAAAGTGATGAAACCTACACAAAAAAACAAATAAATAGATTTTACAGTATTATTGAAAAACTTAAAAAATCTGGTATAAATTTTGATGATGCCCATATCTCAAACAGTGCTGGTATGTTTTATGAATTGGATGATGTAATTAATGCGGTTAGGCCGGGAATAATGATTTACGGTAGTTATCCATCCTCAAAATATAAAAAATTGATTAATTTAAAGCCTGTAATGACATTTAAAGGGCAGATTATATATATTAAAAGTGTTGAGAAAAATACCCCTATAAGCTATGGTTGCACTTTCAAAACAACAAAGAAAAGCTTGATTGCTACCGTTTCTGCTGGTTACGGAGATGGATACCCAAGAAATCTTTCCAACAAAGGATTGGTTTATATAGAGGGCAAGGGATTAGCACCTGTAGTAGGAACGGTTTGCATGGATATGTTCATGATTGATATAACAAATATACCAAATGTAAATAGAGGGGATAGTGTTGTTCTATGGGGTGAGGGGCATGAGGAAGTTCATCCCGATAGAGTTGCAAAAAGGGCTGATACAATATCCTATGAACTATTTTGTCATTTATCTGAAAGGGTTAAAAAGGTATATAAAAGATAGTATATGAATAGAATAATTGAATGGCTTGGGAAAACATTTATTGATTTTTTATCAGAAGCAGGAAGGATGCTCCTTTTGTTAATAGAGGTAGTTAAGCAAACTATTAAACCACCTCTAAAGTTAGAAAGGATTTTTATCCAGATGGAGTTTATTGGTGTTAAATCCCTTTTTGTAGTCATCCTTGTTAGTTTATTTACAGGTATGGTATTAGCCTTACAAACCTACACTGGCTTTAGAAGATTTAGTGCTGAGAGTATGGTTGGAGCAATTGTTGCACTAAGCCTTTGTAGAGAGTTAGGGCCAGTTTTAACAAGTATCATGGTTACAGCAAGGGCTGGTTCAGCTATGGCTGCAGAAATTGGAACAATGAGGGTAACTGAGCAGATAGATGCATTAACAGTAATGGCTGTTAATCCAGTAAAATATTTAATAGTACCAAGAATCCTCGCCTCTGTATTAGTAATCCCTGTACTTACAATAATTTCTGATTACACAGGTATAGTTGGTGGATATATAGTGGGGGTCAAACTTCTCAATATAAATGAAGGCGTTTACATAAATAGAACTATTGACCTTTTAGAGATGAGCGATATTTTTAATGGGCTTTTTAAATCGGTCGTTTTTGCACTCCTGCTCTCACTAATTGGATGCTATAAAGGTTATTATACAAAAGGTGGGGCAAGAGGGGTTGGAAAGGCAACTACAGAAGCAGTTGTTCTTTCCTGTGTTGTAATCTTTATTGCAGATTATATACTAACATCCTTTTTATTTTAACTATGGAAGATAACATTATAAAGATAAGAAAACTCAGCAAGAGATTTGGCACACAAGAGGTTCTTAAGGAACTTGATTTAGATATTCCAAAGGGACAAATAACTGTCATTATTGGTAGGAGTGGTGGCGGTAAAAGTGTACTATTAAAACACATCATTGGACTATTAAAACCCGATAGCGGAGAAATACTAATAGATGGGATAGATATTGCCAAAGAACCAGAAGATAAATTAAACGAAGTAAGAAAAAGATTTGGCATGCTCTTTCAGGAAGGAGCTCTTTTTGATTCAATGACCATAGAAGAAAATGTCGCCTTTCCACTGTTAGAACACACAAATTTATCTGATAAAGAGATTGAAGAAAGGACAAAAGAAGTTCTTGCCATGGTCGGTCTAATAGGAGCAGAAAAGAAATACCCATCAGAAATTTCTGGTGGCATGAGAAAAAGGGCTGGTCTTGCAAGGGCAATAATTGCTAAACCAGATATTATACTTTTTGATGAACCAACAAGTGGATTAGATCCTATAATGTCAGCCCATATTGATAATCTTATCGTTGATATTCAAAAAAGATTAAATGTAACTTGTATTATTATAAGCCATGATATACAATCTACTTTTAGGATAGCTCATAAGATTGCCATGTTATACGATGGTAAAATAATTGCTGAAGGAACACCAGATGTTATGAGAACAATTGATAATCCTTACTTAAGACAGTTTATAGAAGGGTCTTCACAAGGACCTATTCAGGTGGTGGATAATGAATAAGGCATTATCTTCAGAGTTTAAAGTAGGTATCTTTGTTATAATTGGTTGCATAATACTTGTTTATATGTCTCTTAAAGTAGGAAAGTTCAAACTTTTTGGTGGTGGTAAGACATATGAAGTGAGTGTTCTTTTTGATAACACCGAGGGTTTAGATAAAGGTGGTTCGGTTCAGATTTCTGGTGTAACAATAGGAAGGGTCAAAGATATAAAACTCGAGGGGAAGAAGGCAAGGGTTATACTTGAATTGGGCGAAGATGTGATACTAAAAAAGGATGCCTACGCAACGATTAAAACAAAGGGAGTATTAGGAGAAAAGTTTGTCGAGCTATATCCAGGGGATGCTGATGAGAGAATCCCAAAAGGCGGAGAAATTCTTTATGTAAAAAAGACTATGGACATAGATAAGCTCCTTGCTTCAGTTGATACAGTTATGGAAGACATAAAAGCAGTAACAATAAATCTTAGAAAAACCTTAGGCGGGGATGAGGGAGAGCTTGCCCTTAAAGGTATAAGAGATAATCTTTATGAACTTACAGTAAACATTAATAAACTTGTACGTAAAAATGATGAAAGCCTTACAAACACAGTCAAAAACTTAGAAAAATTCTCTATGGTTCTTGCTGAAAAAACTCCCGAACTCTCTGAAGAGTTAAAAGAGATAACAAGAAATCTCAAAGATATGCTAAAAGAAAACAGAGGAGATGTAAGAGAAAGTATAGAAAATATTAAAAAAGCATCTGAGAGGCTTGATCAAACTCTCGCATCAATTAAAAGTGTATCCGATAAAATTGACAAGGGAGAAGGTACTCTTGGAAAACTTATAAATGAAGACTCTGTTCATGAAAACATAAATAAAACCCTTAGTGGGGTCAACAAGATGCTTAACAAAGCTGATTCTTTAAGAACATTCTTCGAATTTAAATCCGAGTATTTACAAAGGCTAAGTGATGCACGTTCTCAGGTAAATCTAAAAATTTATCCAAAAACCGATTACTTCTATATGATTGGTGGTGTAGATAGCCCTAAAGGAAGGCTTTCGAGAAAAACTGAAAGGGTAACTGGATTAGCAATGCCAGTAATAACAACAACTGAAACTGAGAAAGAAAGGACTGTTCTTATAAACGCCCAGATAGGTAAAAGATTTCACGATGTAGAGATTCGAGGAGGGCTCTTTGAATCCACCGGTGGACTTGGAATCGATTGGTATACCCATAATGATAAGTTTAAACATACCTTTGAAATATACGATTTCGATAAGAAATACAATCCCAATATTAAAATCGGCACAAACTACAACTTATTTAAATACTTTTTCCTTTCGGCAGGTATAGATGATCTTGTTAGCGATAGGAAAAGAAGGAGTGTTTATTTAGGTGCTGGAATTAAGTTCGAAGATGAAGATATTAAATATTTACTAACCTCTGCCCCCCTTCCTACAAAATGAGCAATTTAGATAAGAAAATTAATCTTTTAGAGTATGCAACCTCAGCAGGTTGAGCTGCAAAAGTAGGTCCGGCGGACCTAAAAAGACTAATGGAATCTCTAACTATTAAAAAAGACGAGAGAGTTATAATAGGCCCAGAAAATTCGGATGACTCTGCTGTAGTTATAGCAGGAAAAGAGACAATTCTTCAAACAGTTGATATTATAACACCAATAATTGAAGATCCTTTTATCTTTGGTCAGATTTCAGCAACAAATGCCCTTTCAGACATTTATGCTATGGGTGGAAAACCAGTTAGTGTACTTAATATTGCTTGCTTTCCCATAGACTGTCTTGACCTTGAAATTCTTAAAGAGATTTTTCTTGGCGGTTTATCAAAGATAGAAGAAGCGAATGCAGTGCTTGTAGGTGGACATACAATAACTGATAAAGAAATAAAGTATGGGCTGTCTGTTATAGGCATAAAAGGGGAAAACCTTTATCATAACGCTATTGCGAGAGAGAATCTTGATATTATTTTAACAAAGCCTATTGGTGGTGGCATAATTAGCACCGCTCTTAAAGCAGAAATGATTGAAAAAGAACATAGAGAAGAGTTTATTAAGTATCTGACAAGGTTAAACAAATATTCTGCAGAAATTGCAGAAAAAGTTGGAATAATTACCATGACTGACATAACAGGGTTTGGGCTTTTAGGACACCTTATAGAAGTTTTAAAAGCAAGCGGTATATCTGCAAAAATATTTAAAGAGAATATTCCCTTTATGAATGGTTTTGATCAATATATATCTTATGGACTGATACCCGCAGGAGCATATAGAAATAAAGAATTTGTCGAATCCTACGCAGAAGGGGAACGGGACTGGATTTTAAAACTCTCAGCTCCAGAAACTTCAGGCGGTCTTTTGATTTTCTGTAGCAAAGAAAATACAAAAGAGTTAATAGATAAAATCAGGGAGAAGGGTGACGAAAGGGTAACAAAGATTGGTGAGACAACAAAATTAGAGAGTAAATATGTTTATTTGTGTTAATTCAAGATTTATTTAATAAATCTTTTCCAATAATAGACAATTGCTTTAAATCTTCCCAGATATCATATCCAAGGTTATCTAATACAATTTCTTTTAACCTTTCCAATCTAATCTTTCCACTTTCTAAAACTAATATTATGTCTAATAAATCTTTATTTCGCCCAGCAAAAATTTTCATAATAACAATGAATTCTGGATAAACTATTTTTACTTTAATATCATCCCAATTTAAATAAATGAAATTATCTAACGCCTCTTCTTCCCAGCTATTATATGCTAAAAGAATATCAAAACAGAATCCTTCTTTAACAACCTTTACGGTACTTATCCCATATCCCCCTAAGCCACCAACAACAAAGTCAGAATCATTTAAATGGGACTTAAAGTTCTCTAAATCATAGGGATATAATAATATATCAAGATCTTCAAAAGTTGGCAACCTACCGTCAACAAATAAACCAACTCCCCAGCCACCCACAAGAGCATAATTAAAGGGTTCAGCAATTTTAAAAAACTCCCTAATTGTGTTTTCTCTCCCTGACAAACTTACAAAATGAAACCACTTTTCTAACATAAAATGGCTCCTTTTTCTAAATTTTTTGCTGTAAAAGTTCTATTTCATGAAGACACAGAAGGGGAAAGAAATAATAGAAAGATACCCTAATGATTAAAATTAATGCAAAATAAACTATATCAAATTTATAACATCCTTTAAATCATTATAGTACTCCTATTGTATCCACTGATTTGAAATTTCTTTTAGACAAAAATTCAAAATAAGGTATTATCAGAAAGTGCCCACAATACAAAATGTTCCAAGTGAGATATTGATAATAAAAGTAAGATCAGATATTTAGCAAAACCAAAAACTGAATTTGCAAATTAATTAAATCAAATTCTACATTATTTAAAAATTTAATCTTGAAATGTTAAAGCATAATGGATAAATTTATATTATACAAATTTTTCTCTAAAAAGTCAAAATATTTTTAACTACAAGATAATTTTTTACCTTTCTTCTGTTGCCTTAGCAATCTTTTTTAATAAGCTTAACCCTCTATCAATTAGTTCTTTATCATCTTTATTTTTAAGGTATAAAGTTTGATAGGATTCGTAAAGCCACTGTGTTATCTCTTCCTTCAAATCCACAGGTAGATATGTTTTATCAAGAGCATTTCTTACTTTTGATGGTGATGATAATAGAAGTTCTTCATTTGTAATCTTTTCTAAAGCTATTAAGATAGAACGCTGTACCGATGAGAGATTTAAACTTCCTTCACTTTTCTTAGATTCTTCTTTTAATTCTTTTCTTTGAGTTTTTTTGCTTCTTACATAAAGTACTATCGTTGTTATTGTGACAAATACAAAAAATCCTAAAAATAAATAAAAATCGTAATCAGGTCTTATTCTTATATTTAGATTTTTTTCGTAATCTTCTTTTTCTTTTGATACTGGATTGCTTGGTATATGCACTTTTACTGTTCTAGTAAAAGATGATAGATTTTTAAAAGAATTGTTAATAGGATTGAATATTTGTAATGAAGGGGTTTTGATTGTATAAACACCATCTGAAGGGGGGATAAAAAAATATGTGAAATTATTATTTCCCCTATACTCTGGGAATTTACTAAAATAGTCTTTTTTATCTTCCTTTAAAAAAACCTCTACACTTGGTGATACCTCTAAATTTATTGGTTTTATTTGCTCTAAAAACCCAGTTCCACTTACACTTATGTCAATTTGTACTGCATTATTTTCAGTAGCGGTATAGGGATTTATCTTTATTGAATAGTCACCTATCAGGAATTTTTCTTCTCCCTGTTTTATCTCCTTAACATCAAATTTGAGCGTACTCGTTGAGAACATAAGCTCTTTATTTAAAAAATTTTTAACAGCAATCTTTAAAGGAGCTAAATTATATTTGCCTTCTTTTGTGAATATTGCTGAATAAATAATCTCTCTTCTGCCATCCTTTTTTAATCTTTCTTCTACCTTTTCAACTATTACACCTTCCCAGCCTGGCCAAAAAATATTCATTTCTTTTATTGTTGAGGGAACATCAACTATTAAATAAGCAGGCATATATTTGTAAAAATCTTTGTGTGGTATAATTGTATAGAATTTAGGAGGGGCGTCTTGGGATTTCTGTTTAACATCGTTAAAAACTATATTTTCATCATCTCTAACCTCTATGCTTACTTTATTAACGGAAACTGAGCCACCTAAAAGATCATGAAAGACAAAGGGACCCAATTCATATCTCCCCTCCTTTTCAAAAATACAGTATAGGTCTAATCTATTAAGATATTGCCCCTTAAAAGTTGTTGTTAGTAATTGATTTACTATCAGACTATTTTCTGGTGAAAGAAAAATTGGAGTACTTTTTATAGGATTTTCAGTATTAAAATTTAAAGTTATTTTGGTCAATCTGTTTGTGATTGTAGTGTTAATTTCCTGAGCAAAAAGAAAACTTGGGATTATTAGATAAATTAAAAAAAGGATTCTTTTTAAGACATGGGACATCAAAAATAGTATATATGAAAAAATTAGTTATTCAAATTGTCTTGTTTTTCCGATAGAAGGGTTTTTAATTTTTTAAGAGCCTTTTCTTCAATCTGTCTTACCCTCTCTCTCGTAATGCCTAATTCATCTCCAACTTCTTGCAAAGTTTTAGGATTTTCATCGAGGATCCTTCTTTCTATAACAAATCTTTCCTTTTCGTTTAGTTTCGAAAGAGCATCTTTAATACGTTGAGCATTATAAAGCCTCTCGTCTTCCTCTTCTAATTTCTCTGCATAATTTTCCCGTGTATCTGGTATAACATCGAGAAGTTTTTGCTCAGTTTCAGGTGAAGTATACTCTAAAGAAAAGTCCCTTCCAGAAAGCCTCAGCTCCATCTCTGTTACTTCTACTGGTTTTACATCAAGGATCTCTGCTATGGCTTCAACAGTTGGTCCTTCTATGTTTTTTTGCTCCAGCTCTCGTTTAATTTTACCTAAGTTATAAAAAAGCTTTCTTTGATTCTGGGTTGTGCCAACCTTTATAAGGCTATAATTGTTCATGATATAAGCCTGAATATAGGCTCTAATCCACCAAACAGCATAGGATATCAATCTATAATTCTTATAGGGGTTAAATTTTTTTACAGCCATCATTAATCCAATTGTACCTTCCTGAATTAAGTCCATAATATTAAAACCATATTCCGCATACTCATGAGCAATCTTAACTACAAACCTAAGATTTGCTGTAACAAGAGTCTTTGCTAAATCAACATCCTTTGTTTCGTAATACTTTATTGCAATTCTTCTTTCCTCTTCTGGTGAAAGAACAGGGTAGGACTGTATCTCCTTAAGATATAACTCTAACTCTGTAGGTTTTTGAATCTGTAATTCCTTTGTCAATTTTAATCCTCCAAAAATTAGCACTCAAAGGGGTTAAGTGCTAATTAAAATATAATCTTGCTTTTCTATTTTGTCAACATAACCATTTTTAAATTTATCATCTTATTATAGACAATTTTACACAAAAAAGATAAAATTTATTAAAAACAGGGGGGATACTTTATGGCAATAGATAACCAAAAAGCAAAAGCTCTGGAGGCAACCCTTTCTCAGATAGAAAAGCAGTTTGGAAAAGGTTCTATAATGAAATTAGGGGAAAAGAAACAGGAAACGATAGATGTAATCCCCACAGGCTCTATTGGGCTTGATTTAGCATTAGGAGTTGGAGGTGTTCCAAGGGGCAGGATTGTTGAGATCTATGGACCAGAGTCATCTGGTAAGACCACTCTTTGTCTCCATATAATTGCTGAAGCGCAGAAAAAAGGAGGTATAGCAGCATTTATTGATGCAGAACATGCCCTTGATGTAAACTATGCCCGCTCATTAGGTGTAAATACCGATGACTTATTAATTTCCCAGCCTGATACTGGAGAACAGGCATTAGAAATAGCAGATTATTTAGTTAGAAGCAATGCAGTAGATGTTATAGTTATAGACTCTGTTGCTGCATTAGTTCCAAAAGCAGAGATTGAAGGTGAGATGGGAGATGCCCATATGGGGCTTCAGGCGAGGTTAATGTCACAGGCTTTAAGAAAGCTTACTGCAAATATATCAAAGACCGGTACAACAGTAATTTTTACAAACCAGATACGCATGAAAATAGGTGTTTTCTTTGGTAATCCTGAAACCACAACCGGTGGTTATGCTCTAAAATTTTATGCATCAGTTAGAATGGATATAAGACCTGTTGGCCCAATTAAAGAGGGGAATGACAAGATCGGAACAAGAACTAAGGTTAAAGTTGTGAAAAACAAAGTGGCTCCTCCCTTTAGAGAGGCTGAGTTTGATATCCTATACGGTGTGGGAATTTCAAGGGAAGGAGAGGTCATCGATTTAGGTTCAGATCTTGGCATAATTGAAAAAAGCGGTGCATGGTATTCCTACAAGGGAGAGAGAATAGGTCAAGGAAAAGAGAATGCCAAACAATATCTCAAGGAACATCCTGATATTTTAGTAGAGATAGAAAATATGATTTTAGAAAAATTTGGGCTTCCAAAGAGGAGTTAACTTTGACACCTAAAGAAAAGCTTGATGAAATTTTGAAGGTGGCTGTTAAAGTAGGTGCTTCGGATATACACCTAAAACCTGGTAAACCACCAATTTTCAGAATTGATGATAAACTAACGAGTTTAAAAAACGCTCCCGTTCTTAGCTTTCAGGAAGCAAGTGAGATGCTATTTAGCATGCTCTCTGAAAAACAGAAAGAGGAATTTGAAAAAAGAATGGACATGGATTTTGCTTACAGTGTCTCTGGAATTGGCAGATTTAGGGTAAATCTTTATAAACAGAGGGGTTCTCCCTGCGCAGTTATGAGAGCAATACCCTTTAACATAAAAACAGTTAAAGAACTGAATTTACCGCCAATACTTGAAAAAATTGCATCAGAAAGAAGGGGACTAATACTTGTAACGGGAACAACAGGGTCTGGTAAATCAACAACTCTTGCTTCTATGATTGATTATATGAATAATAATTTTAACTACAATATAATAACAATAGAAGACCCTATAGAATTCCTTTTTAGAGATAATAAATGTATCATAAATCAAAGAGAAGTTGGTTTTGACACCCTTTCCTTTAGCAATGCCCTTCGTGCAGCACTTAGGCAGGATCCCGATGTTATATTTGTTGGTGAAATGAGAGACATGGAGACCATAGAGATTGCTCTTACTGCTGCAGAAACTGGACATCTGGTTTTAAGCACCTTACATACCCTTGACGCTACAGAGACAGTAAATAGGATAATTGGTATTTTTCCTCCCCATCAACAACAACAAATAAGGTATCAGCTTTCCGCTACAATAAAGGCGGTCATATCACAAAGGCTTGTTCCTAAAATTGATGGAAGAGGGAGAGTTCCTGCTGTTGAAATTATGATCGCAACGAATAGGATAAAAGAATATATAGAAGATCCAGAAAAAACAAAATTGATAAGACAAGCTATTTCTGAAGGGCATTCTGTATATGGCATGCAGACCTTTGATCAGAGCCTTCTTGATCTTTGCAAGAAAAAACTAATTACCTATGAAGAGGGGCTTAAGAACGCAACAAGTCCATCGGATTTTGCTCTTGCCATGAGTGGTATTGATACCTCTTCAGACAAAACACAATGGCAGAAAGAAAGTCAACAAGAGCAAGAAGGAACTCCGAAAATAGAGAAGTTTTAATCTGGAATTATGCCTGCGACCTTTTAAGTAGGCGTATTTATTCAGAAAGGGAACTCCAAAACAAGTTACAAAAAAGGTATCCTCAAGATACAGAAATAGTAAATACCATAATAGAAAAGCTAAAATATTACAAATATCTTAACGATTCCGAAAATGCAAAAATTTTAATTGAGCACCTTAAAAACAAAGGTTATGGTCCAAGGTATATCACGAGCTATCTTTTAAGAAAAGGGTTTGTTGACATAAACTGGGATGTAAATTATGATTACAACATGATGAAAAAATGGTATGAAAAGAAAAGGGGTAACGAAAAAATTAGAGATTTAAAAACCTTTAGAAAAATGTATAATTACCTTCTAAGCAAAGGTTTTTTATCAGAAGAAATTATAGAATTTTTAAAAGGATGGACAGATTATGAAAGGGAGTGAGATAAGAAAAAAGTTCCTTGATTATTTTGCAGGGCATTATCATCAGGTAGTAAAAAGTTCAAGCCTCGTTCCAAAAAACGATCCAACCCTTCTTTTTACAAATGCTGGCATGAACCAGTTTAAAGATTGTTTTTTAGGGATTGAGAAAAGATCTTATAAAAGGGCTTGCAGTGTACAAAAATGTGTAAGAGCAGGAGGAAAGCATAACGACCTTGAAAACGTTGGATATACAGCAAGACATCATACATTTTTTGAAATGCTTGGTAATTTCTCCTTTGGTGACTATTTCAAAAAGGATGCTATCTTTTATGGCTGGGATTTTTTAACAAGAGAAATGGGGCTTCCAAAGGAAAAACTTTGGGTAACTATTTATAAAGATGATGATGAGGCTTTTGAACTATGGCAAGAGGTTGCAGGGGTTAAACCTGAAAGAATAGTTAGACTTGGAGAAAAGGATAATTTCTGGGCAATGGGCGATGAAGGCCCTTGCGGTCCCTGTTCTGAAATTATTATTGATCAGGGAGAACACGTTGGGTGTGGAAGTAAAGATTGCGCTGTTGGATGTGATTGCGATAGATTTCTTGAATTATGGAATTTAGTTTTCATGCAATATAATAGATTTAAAGATGGAACTCTTGAACCACTACCTAACCCAAGCATTGATACAGGAATGGGACTGGAAAGAATAACCGCTGTAATTCAAGGAAAACCTTCTAATTTTGAAACCGATTTGTTATTCCCCTATATTGAAAAAATGGCTAAACTTGCAGGAGTTGAATACGGTCGGGATAAAAAAATAGATGTCCATCTAAGGGTAATAGCAGACCATATAAGGGCTATGACCTTTCTTATTTCAGATGGTGTTTTCCCCTCAAATGAAGGCAGGGGTTATGTTTTAAGACGCATTATGAGAAGGGCAATAAGGCATGCAAAGATGCTTGGTTTTGATAAGCCAGTGCTTTTCAATTTAACAGAAGAAGTGGTCAGAGTAATGAAAGATGCCTACCCTGAGCTTTCTGATACAATAGAGCTTGTTAAAAAGGTTGTTCATAATGAAGAAGAACGCTTTTTTGAGACCCTTGATAGTGGATTAAAGATTCTTTTTGAACATCTCGAAAAAATGAAGAAAAAAGGGGAGAAGGTCTTTTCTGGAGAAATTGCTTTCAAGCTCTATGATACCTATGGATTCCCAATTGATCTTACACAGGATATTTTAAGGGAGCAGAATATTCAAGTTGATATGGCTGAGTTTGAAAACTTCATGGAAAAACAAAGAGAAACTGCAAGAAAACATTGGAAGGGAGAAGAAGAAGCAATAGATAGCATTTACAAGAGCCTTGCTCAGGAAATAAAAGTGGATTTTGTAGGATACGATACCCTTGTAGGTGAAGGTAAAGTAATTAAATTAATACAAAATGGTTTTACGGTAAAAGAGATGTTAGAGGGTGAAGAAGGTGAGATAATCACAGATAGAACTCCCTTTTATGGTGAATCAGGTGGTCAGGTAGGAGATGTTGGTACCATTGAATCAGACAACTTCATCTTTGAAGTTACTGATACAAAAAGATTTAGCGATTTGATAATACATCGTGGGAAGGTGTTAAAGGGAGCAATAAAGGAAAATGACAAATGCCTCTTACGAGTAAAAGACGACTTAAGAGATAATACAATGTCACATCATACTGCAACCCACTTATTACAGTCTGCATTACAAAAGGTTTTAGGTCCCCATGTAAAGCAAGCGGGTAGTTTGGTAACCCCTGATAGATTAAGGTTTGATTTTACTCATTTTGCTCAGGTAACAAAAGAAGAATTAAACACCATAGAAGAGCTTGTAAATCAGTGGATTAGAGAAAACAGAAAAGTCCATATAGATTATTTGCCCTATGATGAAGCTATAAAAAAGGGTGCGATGGCAATTTTCGGCGAAAAATACGGCGATATAGTCCGACTCGTAGAAGTTGAGGGCGTAAGCAAAGAATTATGTGGTGGTACCCATCAAAAATACACAGGCAACATAGGTGTTTTTAAAATTGTCTCCGAAGAGAGTGTTGCTTCTGGTGTGCGACGTATTGAAGCATGCGCTGGATTGGCAGGAATGAAATTTATAAAAGAGAGAGAATCTCTTATTGAAAGATGTTCTTTAGCACTCAAAACTAGTCCTCAGGATTTAGAAGCGAAATTAGAAAGAATGCTAAAAAGGGAAAAAGAACTTGAAAGGGAGCTTGAATCTCTAAAATCACGCCTCTTAAAATATGAACTACAAGAAGCGATAAAAATAAAAACATTATCAAAGGGTATTAAACTTGTTACCGCTGAAGTTAAGGTTAGTAATGCTGAAGAGATGAGAAATGTCCTGGACAGTATAAAAAACAAACACATAGATTCAATTATTTTTATTTTAGCATCTATGGAGGAAAAAAATAGTTGTTTACTTTATGTACCCGATAATTTGACAGATAATTACGATGCAGGAAAGTTACTACAGGATATAACAAAACCGTTAGGTGGTAGAGGTGGTGGGAAAAAGGGTCTGGCACAGGGTGGATTCCCAAAAGAAGTTGCCTTCGAAAAAATTGTTAATACATTATTTGATATGCTGGAGCAAAAATAATCATGGAAGCAAAAGTTTTTGTTACTCGCGGAGGTTATCCAGAATGTATCCATAGATTTCACATAGTAATTGTGGATAAAGAGGGAAAAAAAGTATTTGAGCGAGGCGACAAAAATTTTCTTACCTGTCTTCGTTCATCAGCAAAGCCTTTTCAGGCATTAACAGCTCTAAGAGCAGGAATTGTTGAAAAATATGGGTTAACAGATGAAGAAATAGCAATCTTAACTGGATCAATAAATGCCGAGCCTTTTCAAGTAGAGACAGTAAGAAGCATTTTGACAAAAGGGGGCTTAGACGAAGGATATCTCCAATGCGGCGCTCAATACCCAAGTCACAAATTAACTGCTGAAAAACTAAAAAAAGAGAACAAACCAGCCCTTGCTATTTATCATAACTGTTCGGCTAAACATTCAGGAATGCTTCTTGCCTGCAAAGCAAAGGGATATCCACTGGAAAACTATCTTGATTTCGAACACCCCTATCAGATGGAAATTCTTAATACTGTTTCTGAATTTACTCAATTGGCAATAGAGGATATAAAGATTGTAATTGATGGCTGTGGAGCACCTGTTTTTTTTATGCCCCTGATAAATCTTGCGATTGGATATAAAAACCTTGCAATATCAAAAGACCCTTATGTTCTAAAATTGATTAGTTCCGTTTACAATCACCCTCTCATGATTGCTGGTAATGAAAGACTATGTTCAGATATTATTAAAATAACAGAGGGAAGAATATTTGCAAAAATAGGAGCAGATGGCGTCTACTCTGCTTTTAATAGAGATACAAAAGAAGGACTGGCAATGAAAGTAGAAGATGGAGCAGTAAGACCATTATATGTTATGTTTACCCAACTACTTAAAGAACTGGGATGGATAACGGAAAGTGAGCATCAATCACTCAGCAAATATTGGAAAGTAGTGGTAAAAAACTCAAAAAATTTCATTGTTGGTGAATACTTAGCAAAAATTTAATAGGAGAGAAAGATGTTTAATCAAAAGAAGCAAGAAAAGTTAGCAATAAACAATGAAAAAACAAAGCCATCTGTTGAAGTTCTTACCTTTTTAGGAATGGGTACAGAGTTTAAGGGTAAGATTATCTTTCAAGGAACACTAAGAATTGATGGATTGGTTGAAGGCGAGATAGAGGGAAATGATACCCTAACTCTTGGAGAAAACGGCATAGTAAAGGGGGTATGCAAAGTTGGCAAAGCAGTTATATCAGGAAAGTTTAGGGGTGATCTTTTTGTTGATGAAAAAATCATTTTAAAAAGCAATGCAGATGTAGAGGGAAAGATCGTTACCCCCTCTTTAATTATCGAGGAGGGTGCTCATTTCAATGGCACCTGTAGGATGGTGGAACCAAAAAGCAGGGAAGTGAATAAAGAACTTGAAAATGAAGAAAGTCAAGAAATAGTTAGGGTCTAATGCAAGAATCTCTTCAAATTAAGGCTATGTTTGATAACATAGCCAGTAAATATGATTTCTTAAACCATCTACTTTCTTTAGGACAAGACTTTTATTGGCGAAGTGTTATGGCAAGGGAGCTTTATCCCTTAAGAGAAAATAGCCTCGTTTGCGACTTGGCTACTGGCACAGGTGATAGTGCAAAGGTAATAGCCAAAAGGGGATTTAAAGTCATAGGGGTAGATTTAAGCACAAAAATGCTTGATATATCAAGAAAAAAGCTTTCTAATTTACCGTTTATTCCTTCTGTTGGTTCTGCATATGAACTACCTTTTAAAGATGAGTCATTTGATGCTATCACGTGCTCTTTTGGTATTAGAAATATGCACTCCTATGATATTGCTTTAAAAGAAATAAGAAGAATATTGAAGAAAGGAGGGAAAGCAATTTTTCTTGAATTTACTATTCCACAAAACTTCATTAAACCAGCCTATGAGTTTTATATGAAATATATTTTACCTAACATCGCCGGCCTTTTTTCAAAGAAAGATGCCTATGAATATTTATATGATTCTATAAAAAACTTTCCCGATCCTGACAGATTCGCCAATATGTTAATAGACGCTGGATTTGTTGGAGTGAAACAAATTCCCTTGAGTTTTGGAACAGTTTTCGTACATAAAGCATTCAGATTTTAACTATTTTTAAGGCATTTTTTTATTGATTTTAAAACATTTTTTTGTTATTGTTGGTAAGATGAAAAAAATAGCGAGTTTTATATTTATTATATTACTGACTTTTTTAATCCCTTCGATTGTTTTATCAGCAGAAAAAAAGGTTACTTCAAGAACAAAGAAAGAAAAAATTTCTAAAAAACAAACCAGCAATCAGGAAAAAAATATAATTAATCATAAAGTTCGAAAAGGCGATACTCCAGCTAAGATTTCAAGGCAATATGGAGTTTCCCTTGAAGAAATTTTAAAGGTTAACGAAGGAATAAATCCAAAAAATCTGAAAGTAGGTAGCATTATTAAGGTACCATTAAAACAATCTGCAAAATTAACAAAGAACAATCCACAAGAAAAGACGGTTTATGTAGTAAAGAAAGGCGACACCTTATACTCTATTTCTAAAAAATTTAGCATCAGTATTGATGAAATTAAAAAGCTAAATAACATAAAAGATAACACTCTAACAGCTGGTACACAGCTTGTTTTGAAAAAGGATTATCTTGTTTATAAACCAAAAAATAAAAAAGAGATAAATTATACACTCAGAGATGAAGTAGATGAAGATGATGGGGAATCAGAAGAAGGTGAAGAAGTAGATTTGCAAATTGCAGAAAGAGAAAAAGATTTAAACATTGAAAATAGAAGTATAGATTA
This sequence comes from Pseudomonadota bacterium, assembly GCA_026418415.1. Taxonomy (GTDB): domain Bacteria; phylum CALINM01; class CALINM01; order CALINM01; family CALINM01; genus CALINM01. Next base: position 63,610 of record JAOABK010000003.1, read on the forward strand.
TGAAAACATTAAATACACACTCACAGATAACGATGTTAATAAACTTATTGCATCGGCACTTGATTACCTCGGTGCTTCTTATAAGTATGGTGGCAATCAGCCTGCCTCAATTGACTGTTCAGCTTTTGTAAAAAGAGTATTTAATGAAGTAAAAATCCCCTTACCAAGGACTTCGAGAGAACAATATGAGTTAGGCGTGGAAGTACCTCTAAACCAGCTTTCAGAAGGAGACTTACTATTTTTTACAAGAAAAAAACGAATTGGTCATGTGGGGATATATATAGGGGATGATAAGTTTATTCATGCTGCAGGTAAAGGTAAGGGAGTAATTATATCATCCATGAACACTCCTTATTTCAAAAAGACTTTCGTTGGGGCTAAAAGAATTTTTATTAAAGAAAGTGATAAAGCCAGTCTTAATGGTAAAAAGCTTAGTTTAGCTGAAAAACCATTGATAAACTAAACTTACAATCATCGTTCCAGTAATACACACAAAAAGATAATAAAAGATTACACGTTTTTTAAACATAGTAAAGAATACTGCCATTACCGGTATTGCCGTTACCGGTCCTCCTATTAGAAAGGCAAGAGCTGAACCGTTGCTTATGCCCTTCTCAACTAAACTATAAAGCATTGCGGAAGCAGTAATCTGGTTTACATATAAAGGTATTGAAAATATTGTAACTAAAAAGATATTTTTCACACTACCTTCGCTCAAGTATTTGGAAATCCACTCTGCTGGAACGTATTTTAGTATAAGAATTTCAAAAAATATTCCAATTAAAACATATTTTCCGATTCTCAATGTGCCTTCATAAAATTTTGCAAAAAAAATGAGTAACTTATTTTTTGTCTTTGCTTCTACTGTATGGCTAAATTGCTTGTGGCAACTACATCTTAACTCTTCAATTGGAAAATCAGGATCATGAAAATCCATATCATGGGGTATCTCTTGTAGTTTTAGTATTTGATCATGCTTAAAATATTTCTTTTCTAACAATAAAGTTAAAAACCCAGCATAGAGCCCCATAAAAGTTGCAGAAAAAGTTTTTGCGAGTGCCCACTTAGTTCCTAATTCCCACTGAGTCAGTGTATATCCAGCTGGGCTAAGCAATGGAGAAGAGATAACAAGAGTCATCATTATTGAAAAAGGCACACCAGCAAATAAAAGCCCTAACGAGAGGGGTAGTACTCCACATGCACAAAGAGGGCTAATAAGACCAAGAATAGTAGCAATAACTACAGATAGAGCTCCGTATCTATGAATGGTTTGTTTAATTTTTATATGCCATTTAAATGTTCTAATAATGGCTTCAGAAGCAACCCCGGCAATAAAATAGGGCAAAACAGAAATAAACTCTGCATAGTAATCTTTAATAAAGTCTATTATATGTTGAACTATGTCCATAGGCATTATAATTTAGCATAAAATATGCCCAAAAAGTAGTTGAAAAGTTATGTTTTTTTCGCAAAAATTAGGCAAAGCTCTGACAGTTGACAGTTTTTTACCATTAATAATTTTAAGGTTTATTTAATTCTTTCTTTAGGAATCCACGAAATTATTTTAGCTGGGGCGGGAGGCATCGAACCTCCAAACTCCAGAGTCAAAGTCTGGTGGCTTTACCAATTCGCCTACGCCCCAAAGGTTTTGCAAGTAAATATTCTATAGTTTGTAAATTTTTCTTTAGTTTTTAACTCAGCGCTTCTAATTAATCCCTCTTCAAAAATTCCAAAAACAGAAGAACCACTTCCAGTCATCATTACCTTTTTTGCTCCTAAAGAGGTCATAAAATCCTTTATTTCAATTATAGCAGGAAACTCCTTTTTAACCACATCCTCAAGATCGTTTCGCATTATTTCGAGCAGTTTATTCTCATCAATAATTGAAATATTTAAGATACTATTGCGTTCATTTTTTGTCAATGGTAATTTTACTTTACTGTAAGCCCAGGCAGTTGAAATAGTAAAATCTGGAACAATTAATAAAAAATTAAGTTCTGGGAATTTTGTAAAGGGATAAACCTTCTCCCCTATTCCTTTAACTATTGCGGGCTTGTTATATAGAAAAAAAGGGACATCTGCACCTACTTTATTGGCTATTTCATTTACCATATTTTCGTCGAGATGTATATTATACTTATCTAAAACATACTTAATAAAAAACCCCGCATCGCTACTTCCACCACCCATACCAGCACCTGTGGGTATAAATTTTTTTACCCTAATTTTTAGTTTAATATCACCTACCCAATTTTTAATAAGTTCATAGGCTTTATAAATTGTTGTTTTATTGGGTTGGCAATCAATAGGAGGATCGAAGATCTGTTCGAAGCCCTCGCTTGGTTCAATAATAAGTTCATCATATAAAGTTATAGGGACATTAATCATTTCAAGTAAATGATAGCCATTGGGAAGTTTATCTACTATACGCAACATTAAGTTTAATTTTGCATTTGCATAGAGTCTTTCCATCAATCACCCACAACAAAGGACTGATTAAACCCTTCTTTTCTCATTTTTTCTTTAAATCTTTCTGCATCCTCTAAGTTTTTGAAATTTCCAACCCTAACTCTATAAAACAGTTCGTCTTTCTTTCTGAACTCAGTAATTTTTGTTTCAATGGACTTTCTCTGAAAATCAAGGGCAAGTTTAATAGCATTCTCTTTGATTTTAAAAGATGCTATCTGCACACGATAAGCATCAACACTATAGCTTGCTGGCTTTTGAAAAGTTAATTGCTGTCCTTCATATATTGGAAATCCTAAAGCCTCTATCTCTACTGGAGCTGTTCCTTCTTCTGCAAAGCCCAACTCCTTCGCTGATGCATAGGAAAGATCAATTATCCTACCTTCAACGAAGGGGCCTCTATCATTTAACCGAACAATACTCGTTTTCCCATTTTTAAGATTTCTTACCCTTACATATAATCCCAAAGGTAATGTTTTATGTGCTGCGGTATAATCATACATGTCGTATAACTCACCAGTAGAAGTAGGTAAACCATGAAAATCAGAGCCATACCATGAAGCGATCCCCCGCTCCCTGTATGTTATTGCATCTTCAGGTTTTATAGGTGTATAGACCTTACCAAATCTTTCATAGGGTTTCATATGTGCTGGTTCTTTTTCATAATAAGAATACCATCCAAATTCTGGATATGATTGAGTACAACCATATAGGAAAATCAAAATTGCTAAGATTTTTATCTTTTCCATGCTTTCTTTACTTCTTCAGCAAAAGAATGTGCCACTCTTATAGGTTCTGGTTGTCTATACTTTTCAGTTAATTCTATTATAATTTTTACTGAACTGTCTATATCAACCATATGTCCCGGTGAAATAAAAAGAGGTTTAACTCCCTTTTTGGTTCTCACAACAGCACCTACTTTTAATGAATTATAATACAGATAACTAAATGCCCCTTTATAATCTTCTGGTTCCACAAATTCTCCAATGAGCTTTGATTTGGCACAGCCTATTGTTGGTTTATTAACTAAAACACCAAGATGGGATGCAAATCCGAAGTTTCTTGGATGCGCTATGCCCTGTCCATCAACAATTATCAGATCATAATTAGTCTTTATTTTATTTATTGCACTGATTGTATTATCTATCTCTCTAAAAGACAAAAAACCGGGTATATAGGGAAAGGAAATCTTTCCAATATTAAACTGTTTCTCAACAACAATTTTATCTAATTTATTGTAAATTATTGCAACAGATATAATCCTATCTTCTCCCTTTAAATAGCTGGAATCTACAGCAAGTACAAGCTTATAATCTTTTTCGAAGGGCGATAAAACAATCCTTTCCTTCAAAGCATTTTGTAAATTAACTAAATCCTTTAACTCCATATGCCGGGTATTTTTTCATTGCAAAAAGAACAACTACCATCTTTTATAAGATTTTTTGTGATTCTAAAACCAATCCTTTCTATAAGCTTTTTACTGCATTTTGGACAGAAAGTTGATTCTCCTTCTGTATCTAAAACATTTCCTGTGTAAACAAACTTAAGCCCCTCTTCTTTGCCAATCTCCCAGGCATTTTTTAGTTTTGATACAGGAGTTCTGGGAACATCCGTTAGTTTATATGTAGGATAGAATGCAGTTACATGCCAAGGAACATAATCACCCAATTCATATTTTATAAATTTTGCTATGTCTCTTAATTCATCTTCACTATCATTATATCCCGGTATTACAAGAGTTGTAACTTCAATCCATATATTTAGTTTTCTATAAAGTTTTAATGTATCAAGTACCCCTTGAAGCTTTGCGCCACAAACTTTCCTATAAAAATCATCTGTAAAGGCTTTTAAATCAACATTTCCTGCATCTAAATAGGGAGCTATGTCCTTTAATGCCTGTTCACCAGTATAACCATTGGTAACAAAAACGTTTTTTAACCCCTGTTTTTTAGCTAATACTGAAATATCATAGGCATATTCAAAATATATAGTAGGTTCTGTATAAGTATAAGATATGCTTTTACACCTGTGATATAATGCATCTTTTACAACCTCTTCTGCTGGATAGACCTCTCCAAGTATTATATCCTCATCTCTTGGAAGTTGTGAAATCTCATAATTCTGACAGTGGGAACATCTAAAATTGCAACCAACTGTCGCAATTGAATAGGAAGTTGTTGCTGGAAGAAAATGAAAAAGGGGTTTTTTTTCGATAGGATCTACATTTTTTGCAATACATCTTTCATAGGTCTGTGCATAAAGTATCCCTCCTACATTTTTTCTGACTGCACAAAGACCTGTTTTTCCTTCCTTTATTACACAATTATGTCTACAAAGAAAACACCTAACCCTTCTTTCATCTAATTTTTCATAATATCTTGCTTCCTTCATTTTATTACTCCATCAAACCTTTTTCGTACTGCTGTCTATAGTTTTGATAGAACATACAGCTACCGATAAAAACTGAGATTATTATTGGTCCAAGAAATATTCCGATTAATCCGAATGCCTTGATTCCACCAAAGAGGCTGAAAAAAGTTAGCAAAAGATGGAGTGAAAGATACTGATGTAAGAAAATGGGTCTAACGAAATTATCAACAAGGCTTATGAAAAATACACCAACAAGTATTACAAGTATACCCTTTAAAACAAAACCAGTTATTATCAAATAAATCGCAAGTGGAACCCATACAAGTGCACTACCAACAACTGGTACTAAAGATGCTATGGAAACCATTAGTCCCAAGAGCAAAGATGACTTTATGCCAATAAAAAAGAAAGAAATAAAGGCAATCAATCCCTGAATAAATGCTGTAAGTAAAACTCCAATGAAGGTCGCATAAACAACTTTCTTTAGATTATCAAAATAATAGTCTATTTCTGTTTTGGACAGAGGTATTAGATTTTTTAATAGATTTCCAAAAGTTTTCCCATCTCTTAACAAAAAGAATGTCGTAAAAAGGGTGATAAAAAAATTAACAAAACCTGAGGGTAAATCGAGAAGGATTTTTTCTGCTTTTGTAATTACTAAAATTCCTATATCTTTTAGTTTATTTGTAAATGTCAATTTTAATTCATCTATGCTGATGTGAAGAGAAGCCTCAAGGCGTGTTAAAAAATCAATAATTATTGGATGTTCGGATAATTTTGTTACGTCTATATTCGTCTCTGTTGTTATTTTCTTTGCAAAATCAATAATTTCAGATATTAGAAGAGTCATTATAAAAATACTCGGTATGATTACTATTAAAACGATTATTATCATTGTTATTGTTGCTGAAAGAGTTTCTCTATGCTTAGTTAGTGTGAGAAGTTTTTTGTAAATGGGAGAAAAAATAACAGTTAATATTCCAGCCCAGAGGATTGGGAAAATAAAAGGCTTCATTAAAAGGTAGATAAGATAAAATAAAACTAAATATAATCCCCATAACAAAATTGAACCAATCGGTTTAGTTTGTGTCATACTAAATTTTATCCCTATCTTTAAAAAGTTCAAAATTTATATTTTTTAGAACTGGATTGAAGGACTTAATAGTATTTGTTTCTTTACTCTCACTAACAACTTCATCCTCATATTCACCATTAATAGTACCCTTGTATAGCTGTCTATCAAAGGATTTTACAACCCCAGTCCAATCCCCATTTTGTGTATCCTTTTCTAAAGCTGAGATAAAGCCATTTATTTTAGCATCTAAGTTATCGAGAAAATGAATTATTAAGGCTTCTAATGTTTTTGGTCTTTTTGGAGATCCATATTCGTATTCGCCATGATGACTTATCAATATATGTCTTAATAAGTTAAGGGTTTTTTGAGGGAAATTTTCTATTAAAAATGATTTTCTAATAATTAACTCATCGGCAAGTATTATATGTCCTAATAGCTTTCCATCAGTTGTATAGCTTGTTATATAAGAGAAATTTAGTTCATAAATTTTACCTATATCATGTAGAGCAGAAGCAATAACCAAAAGGTCTCTATTAATATTATATTCATAAAAATTACAAATATATTTTGCAAGCTTAACAATATTTAAGGAGTGCTCTAATAAACCACCTTTATAGGCATGGTGAAGGCTTTTTGCAGCAGGATAGTTTCTAAATTTTTCCTGTATTTCTTGGTCTTCAATAAAAATTTTAGAAAACAACTTTTTGAGATAGGGATCTTTTATTATACTGCACTCATCAAGAAAGGCCTGCCATAACTTTTCAATGTCTTTTCCAGAATCGGGGATAAAATGTTCTAAATTAATCTCTTTTTCTTGAGCTTTTCTAATATCAGATATGATTATCTGAAAGGTCCCTTGATAGGACTGAATAATGCCTTTTATAAAAACAAAATCATCTCTTTCAAAAAGATTGTTAAAATGTTCGACCCTATCCCATATTTTACCATCAAGTATCCCACTTTTATCAGATAATTTCAGAGAAAGAAAACTTTTTCCAGTTTTTCCAGTACCTAAACTTTTTTCTGCTACAAAAAAAACATTTTCCACATGATCATTTTCTTTTAATTCATTTATAAATTTGCGACTCATTTTATTCACCCAATTTTATATAATTTTTTCGACTATCTTAAGCCCATCAACAGCTGATGTTACAATACCACCCGCATAACCTGCCCCTTCCCCACAGGGATAAAGATTTTTTGTATTAACTGACATACCATCTTCCCCTCTTTTAATTCTTATAGGTGTTGATGTTCTTGTTTCAGATGCCAAAAGAAGAACATCTTCTGATATTATTCCCTTCATTTTTCTATCAAAATCAATTATAGCTTTTTTAAAAAAGTCTTTCCATTCTTTGAAAATCTCCCAGATAGGAAAAGGTTTAACACCAAAGGGGTAAGAAGCTTTTCTAAGAGAAGTAGAAACTCTCTCTTCAATAAAGTCCTTTGTAGTAACTGCAGGTGCAGTATAATCTCTTCCTCCTGCCACAAAAGAATCCAACTCAACCTTTTTTTGCAACTCTAATCCACCAAAAATACTTTTGCCCCATATTTCTGGATTTAAAGATATTACCACCGCTGAATTACCAAAAAAACCACTACGTTTATAATAACTCATTCCATTTAAAACAAGAAATCCTTTTTTAGAACAGGCAGGGACAATGATACCCCCCGGACACATACAAAAGGTATAAACAGAAAGACCTTTATCTTTAAAATGACAATTTAAGAAAAATTCCGCAGGAGGAAGAGATTTAGATACTTTTCCATACTGAATTTCATCAATTTTCTTTTGAGGTAGTTCCATTCTAAATCCCATTGCAAAACCCTTAGGCTCCATAAAGACACCTTGTTCGTACAAGATCTCATAAGTATCTCTTGCACTATAACCAGTTGCAAGAATCACACTATCACAGAAAATCTCTCTTGTTGAAGTAATGATTCCCCTAACATTTCTATCTTTGTCTAAAATAAGTTTTTCAAACCTTTCATTGAAATATATTTCCACCCCTAAGCTTAATAGCTTATTTCTTAAATTTTTTATTACAACTCTTAACTTATCAGTTCCAATATGGGGATTCGATAAATATCTTATCTCTTCAGGAGCACCTGCTTTAATAAATTCATCAAACACAAAAGAATGATAAGGGCTTTTTGTTCTTGTAGTTAATTTTCCATCTGAGAAAGTACCCGCACCACCTTCACCAAATTGAATATTCGATTCTTCGTTTAGTGTCCTGGTTGTAAAAAAGGTTTTTACATCCCTAATTCTTTCCTCTATTTTACTACCCCTTTCTATAATTATACATTTAGCACCATTCATTGCCAATCTTAGACAAGCAAAAATCCCACAAGGGCCCATACCTACAATAACTACCTTTTTATTTTGTAGTCCCTTTATTATCAGTGAAGGCACTTTTTCGGGGATAACTCTTTTAACACCTCTCTTCAAAGTTTTAGTACATTCAAAATTCACCCTATAAAACCATTTTATGTCCTTCTTTTTTCTGGCATCTAAGGATTTCTTTTCGATGCTTACATTTTTAATAGTGCTTGAAGGGATATTTAATTTTTTTGCAATAACATTGACAATCTCTTTTGAATCAGTCAAATTTTTATTGTGAAAAAAATCTATGCTATACATTTGGACTTCGCATTGGTAGCTGAATATGATAGATTATTCCTTTTTCAATATCCTCAATCTGAATCTTTCCCCCCATATCCTTCAGTGCAAGAATTGCTTTAGTCATTTCAAAACCTTCTACTTCATTTTGAGAGGGATCAAAAAAATGCAACTTATTCTCACAAAAGGGGACAATCCCATCCAACTTTATTTCAATAATATATTCCTGCTGATGAAGATACACTGAAATTAACAGTTGCCCCTTATTTTCGAAACACTCAACTGATTTACCAATGAGGTTTTCAAAAAAGGTTAAAAAATTCATTCTATAACCAAAATAGAGGGGTAAATTTTTCTGAAAATTTAATTTGATATAAACATCTTTTTCCTTCAATCTTGGCTTTAAGTCCTCCAACGCTTTTTTAATTACATTTTTTAGTGAAAAATTTTCTTCAAATATTGTTATTTCTGGTCTTCTTAGTATATCAAGAGCTGATCTTATTTCTTCTGCCTTTTTTCTAATTGTGTCAAAAAACCTCTGTTTATCTGCATCTTCAATATAGCCCTTTTCTAATAACTCAGTATAGTTAAGAATTGTTTGTAGAGAATTTTTAATACCATGTGACAATTTAGAAAGTATCATCTTATAGCTAATTGCTTTTTCAGTGAATATTATATCCTGCAGTTCTTTGGGGTATGATGTAATTTGATTAACATTAATCTTTCTAAAGTTGTTCTCCACCGATTGATGAAGCAAAAATCTTTTAATCCTAATCAATCTATTCAAAGTTTCAATAATATTATCAATACTAAAGGGTTTTTTTACAGTTTCAATAACATTTTCCGGCATCTTTTCTGGAAGAAAATCTGTATCAGAAGCTGTAAAAAAAACGACTGGAGCTTGAATGTTTGCTTCTAAAAGTATTTTTGCTATTGATATTCCATCTACATGGGGTAAAAAATAATCTAAAAGAATTACATCAACATCAAATCCTTTCTCAATCAGCCTTTTAACCTCATCAGCACTATAGCAGGCAATTATTTCAAACTGATTGTTTTCTAAAGCTAATTTTAATAGATTAACTATCTCGAAATCGTCATCAATTATTAATACTTTCTTTTTCAAGGCACACTACTTAAAGTATATGGTAAGTTCTTTCATTAATTTATTTATGGCTTCACTTTTTGAATTTATTTCTGTAAACATAGAATTCATGAAATTGTTAATATCCTGAAACATACTTACTATATTTTTAATATTGATAGACTCTTCATCATTCGCCCTAACAACTTGTTTTGCTAATCCACTTATTTCTTCGTTTGCATTAACTATCTGGTTACTTCCTTTTTCTTGTTCATCTGCAGCTAAAGATATTCTCTTGGTTGCATCTCTTATCTCATCAGTCGCTTTTGAGATATAGCTTACGCCCGTCAACTGCTCAGTAACAGCTTTTTCTATTTTCTCAGTTAGTTCTCTGGAGTTAATTGCACCCTTTTGAAGTTCATTATATATATTTCTTGACTTGGTAGCCATTGAAATACCCTGATCAAGCATTTGGTATGTCTTTTCAATAACAGCAAGCACTTCCTCTGAATCTCTTTTAAGCTCATCAACTATTGCCTTAATCTCCTGAGCGGAAAATTTTGTTCTTTCAGACAGGGATTTAATTTCATTTGCTACAACAAAAAAGGGTTTGCCAAACTCACCAGCTTGAGAAGCAATGATAGAGGCATTAAGGGAGAGTAAGTTTGTCTGGTCTGTTATTGTGGTAATTGTCAGAACAATCTGGTAAACTCCCTGAATTGTATTACTAAATTTTTCAAAAACTTCTTTCGATACAGTTAGGGTATTCCTAACATTTTCTATAAAATCATAAATGCTATTAACTATAGCATTTCCTTCCTGCGCAGAATCGCTCAATTTTATACTACTTTCTAAATTTTCTTTTGTACTTTTTGCAATTTCTTGTGCAAGCTCTCTCATTTCAAAAGCTGTTGTGGCTAACTCTTCTGCAGACCTATACAAACCTTTTAAAGCCATAGAGGTTTCAGCAATAGAGGAGTGTATTTGTGCTGTTGAAGTGACACTTCTTTCAAGGAAATGGAAAAGGTTATGCATATTATCCGTAAGAGATGCATAGTTAGCATTTATCTCTGTAATTGTTTGGGAAAATTTATTAAATATATCTTTCTGTTTTTCCCTTTGTTCCAGTATAGCATTAAAAGTTTTTTCTAACTCGTTTGAAAGTTGATTTATGCTTTCAATAAAATAAAGATTAGTTATTGCCTGTGAAACCTGCTGAGCAAGTAGTGATAAAACTGCTAACTCATCTTCAGAGGCAATCTTCTTTTTGTATTTATTATCTACATTAATAACTCCTACTGGTACTCCTAATCTGTGAAAGGGAAGACAAAAGAATGAGGTGGTTCTAAAAGCCTCAACATTACTATATGGGGGATGGAGCATGAAGTCTTCTGGAAAATCATGAATATTCTTAACAATATAAATTTTGTTATCATGAATAGCTCTATACAAAAGACCACCTTCTGGAGAGTTTGGCACCCAGATTTTTTCAATAGGATCTTTTGTTCCATAAGTAATAATACACTTAATTTTTTCTCTCCTTTCATCAACCATGAGTATATTAACACGGTCAAATTCAAGAATTTCATAGGCACATTTACCCACTTCATCTAATACATTATATATAGATCCAGCTGACTGAATCCTTTTACTTGCCTCAAGAAGTTTATTAGTTTTAATTCTCAGATTATCAAGAGTTGTTTTATACTCAAACTCCCTTTTCTGTATTTCTTCTCTGTTCTTTTCCAGCTCACCATGTTTTTCTAATAGGTTATCTTTTGTTTTCCCAATTAAATAACCAAGCGTACCTAATACAAGAATTGAAGTAGAAAAATAAAACATTAAAGAAAGATTATAGTTATTTGAAAAAAACTTCCCTAAATAATTAAGGATACTTTCCTGGGGTGATCTAAACGCAAGCATAGATATAAAGACCCAGCCAATGGGGGCACATATGCCCGCTCCTATTCCAGCAAGGCAAAATCTAACTCTATGGGTCTCTATTTTCTTTTTCATTATGCTTTAGGTTTTATGACCAGAACTGGACAATTAGCTTTTCTTACAACCTTTTCGGCTGTACTCCCAAATACCATTTTTTCTATTCCCTTTTTACCTTGACTGCCTATTACAATTAGATCTATCTCTTTATCCTTGGCAAATCTCACAATCTCATCCGCAGGCACTCCAAAAATTATCATGGTTTCGGCACCAAGTAAATCCTGAATTCTTTTTTCCTTTACTTCTTCCATTATTTTCTTTGCACCCGACTCTATTTCTGTGCGAATTTTATCAAAGGAAATATGGGGCACATAAAAACCAGTAAAGTCTGCAGGTTCATATATAATGTGAAGTACATAAAGCTTAGAATTGAAGGTTTTTGCAATTGTCTTTGCATATTCTAACGCTTCGTAGGAATATTCTGAAAAATCAATGGGACATAAGATTTTTTTAAAGCTCATTTTATCCTCCTTGGCTAAATTTCGGTATTTTTAAGCTCCTGAGCTGCTACTTCTGGAAAAATAGGATTGAAAAAGAATCCAGTTCCCCACTCAAGACCAGACATACGATATAATCTTGGAGAGATTTCAATATGCCAGTGATAATCAAACATTATTGTACTCCAGTATCCCGGTCTATTTACTAAATTGGGAGCAGTATGTACAGTTAATGTATAGGGTGGAACTGACAAAAGTTTAGCTAATTTTTTTAGAGCAATGATAATTGTATCGGTTAAATCATTTGCCTCCGTAGGGCTCAATTCCTCAAAAAGATGGCTATGTTTTTTTGGTAATATAAACATTTCATAGGGTGAAAGTGCTGCAAAGGGGCTTATAACTATCATATGATCTGTTTCAAAGATCACCCTTTCTTTCATTCTTAATTCCTGTTTTATAATATCACAGAAAAGACACCTTTCTTTGTCTTGATAGTATTCTTTTGATTGGGTTAATTCATCTTTAATCTTTCTTGGAGTTATAGGTGTTGCAAGAAGCTGGGAATGGCTGTGTTCCATGCTTCCAAATGTACCCAATCCAAAATTCTTAAAAATTGTAATATATTTTAGCCTTGTATCTTTTTTCAAATTAGATATTCTCTCTCTGAATGCCCAAACCACATCCCTTACCTGACCAAAGGGGAGTTCTTCAAGCTGTGTCAGGTGTTTAGGTGTCTCAACTAATATTTCATGAATACCAAATCCTGTAGTAACATCATACATGCCTATTGGATGTCTATCCAACTCCTCATTGGGTTGTAAGACAGCTCCTTTATTTTCAAAAACCCTTATCCACCATCCCGGTTTGTTGGGTTGAGTGCCAGAATGCCTGTAAGCCATGGTTTCTTCGGGTGTTTCTGATTCGTTCCCCTCACAAAAACTGCATTTTTCCAGTTTTGGTGACTCATAATGCCTATCTTTCCAGAACTCAAAAATCTTGTCCCTTAAAGCTGAATTAAAAACAACCCAATGCCCCGTAAAGGGATCTTTTCTAATTTCTTTCATTGTTTTTCTCTCTCTATTTTTTTAAATAGATTCCTTATTTCATCTAAAAGAACTGGTTTGTTCATGTACTCATAAGCTCCAAGAGACATAATATCGCAGTAACTCTGGCAGTCACCATAGGCAGTCATCAATATAAATATTGCTTGATTTTTGTTATCTCTACAATACTTTAAAAGCTCTGCTCCATCCATTTTTGGCATTCTTAAATCTGATAGAATTACATCAACCTTTTCCTTTTGGAGAATATCCTTTGCCACCAAACCGTTTTCAGCCTCTAAGACAGAATATCCTTCCTTTCTTAAGTAATGGCATATTCCCCATCTTGTATCAGCTTCATCTTCTACAACCAAAACTTTTTTTACTTTCATAAAGGTAGTTTACTTTTATGACTATAAATTGTCAACCTCATCTATACTTATTTTTGATAGTTTCTCTTTTAAAAGATCCTGTAAAATTTTTGGATTCGCTTTTCCTGAAGTTCTTTTCATTACTTGACCTACAAAAAAGGCAAAAAGCTTATCTTTACCAGAAAGATATTCTTTTAGCTCTTTTTTATTATTTCTTAAAACATCCATAACAATAGATTCTAAAGCAGATGTATCACTTATTTGGACCAATCCCATTTCTTCTATTAAAACAGAAGGAGATTTTCCAGTTTCTATAATTTTCGGCAATATTGTTTTTGCACCATTATAGTTAATCTTATCTTCATCGAGTAACTTAAAAATCTCAACAACATTTCCCGGTGTAAGCTTGGTTTCTAAGATTCCACATTTTCTCTCATTTAATTCCTTCATAATCTCAGTCATAAAAAAGTTACTTAATGTTTTGGGATTATTATAAAGAGAGACGCATTTTTCAAAAAAATCACTAATATCCCTCTCATTAGTCAAAATCTCAATATCATACTCTGGTATATTATATTGGTCTTTAAACCTTTGCCTTTTTTCATACGGCAATTCGGGTAAAGATTCTTTTATTTTCTTTATATGGACCTCATCAACAAAGATCGGCATAAGATCTGGCTCAGGAAAATACCTATAGTCATGAGCTTCTTCCTTTGATCTCATTGAAATTGTAATCCCTTTGCTTGAATCAAATAACCTTGTTTCCTGAATTATTTTTCCTCCAGATTCTATAATATCAATCTGCCTTTCTATCTCATATTCTAATGCCTTCTGGATAAATCTAAAGGAGTTTATGTTTTTTAATTCTGTTTTTGTACCAAATTTTGTATCACCTTTCCTTCTTACAGATACATTTGCATCACATCTAAAACTTCCCTCTTCCATATTGCCATCACAAATGCCAAGGTAGAGCAAAATCTGCCTTAACTCCTTTAAATAGGATACCGCCTCTTCTGGTGTTCTCATATCTGGCTCACTTACTATTTCAAGCAGTGGAGTTCCAGTCCTATTTAAATCAACCAGACTATGAGCCCCTTCATGTATTAATTTTCCCGCATCCTCTTCCATGTGAATTCGTGTAATACCAATTCTTTTTTCCCCTTCTTTAGTTTTAATCATTATATATCCATCACTACAAATGGGTAGTTCATATTGGGAGATCTGATAACCCTTTGGCAGATCTGGGTAAAAGTAGTTTTTTCTTGCAAAATAGCTGTTTCTATTAATAGTACAATTAGTTGCAAGACCAAGCATGATAGCGTATTCAACAACCTTTTTATTTAATACTGGAAGAACTCCCGGCATTCCCAAACAAACAGGACAAGTCTGTGAATTAGGTGATGAACCAAACTGGGTTGAACATCCACAGAAAATCTTTGATTTTGTTAAAAGCTGTGCATGAACTTCAAGACCTATGACCGCTTCAAATGACATTTATTCCTCCTGAAAGGGACTAAATTTGAATCCTCCAACTGCTGATTCGTAGGCATAGGAGGTGTTTAGAATTTTTTGTTCCTCAAAATAGTTACCCATAATTTGCATTCCTATGGGTAATCCCTTTCTGTCAAAGCCACAGGGGATTGACATAGCAGGAACTCCTGCTAAATTAACATTAATTGTAAATATATCTGATAGATACATTTGGATTGGATCGTTTGATTTCTCACCAATTTTAAAAGCAGTAGTCGGTGATGTGGGACAAAGTATTACATCAACCTTTTCAAAGGCACTCATAAAGTCCTGTTTAATTAAAGTTCTAACCTTGCTTGCCTTTTTGTAATAGGCGTCATAGTAGCCAGAGGCAAGAGAAAATGTTCCAAGCATTATTCTTCTTTTAACTTCCTCTCCAAAGCCCTCTTTTTTTGTTTTTATATACATTTGCTTTAGATCTTTCACATTTTGGGCTCGATAGCCATATTTAACTCCGTCATACCTTGCTAAGTTAGAACTGGCTTCAGCAGTTGCAATGAGATAATAAACGGCAATCCCGTATTTTGTATGGGGAAGGCTGATTTCATATATTTCAGCACCTAAATTTTTAAATGTATCTATTGCTTTTTGGATATTAACTACAATATCTTCCTCAACACCATCAATAAAGTACTCTTTTGGAACTCCAATTTTTAATCCCCTGATATCTTTGCTTAAACCTTTTGAATATTCGGGATTTTCTCTGTTTATTGATGTGGAATCTTTTGGGTCATAACCAGAAATTACCTCAAGTACTAATGCACAGTCTTTAGTTGTTCTTGCAAAAGGTCCAATCTGGTCTAATGATGACCCAAAAGCAATTAGACCATACCTGCTTACCCTGCCATAAGTTGGCTTCATACCGATAACACCACATAACGATGCGGGTTGTCTAATTGAACCACCTGTATCACTTCCTAAAGACGCGGGCGCCTGAATGGCAGATATAGCAACTGCTGAGCCACCACTACTTCCTCCGGGTATTCTATCCCAATCCCAGGGATTTTTTACAGGACCAAAATATGAGGTCTCATTAGATGAGCCCATAGCAAACTCATCCATATTAGTCTTTCCAAAGATGATAGCCCCTTCTTTTTTTAGCCTTTCTACAACTGTTGCATCATAGGGTGGTATAAAATTGTAAAGGATCTTAGATGCACATGTTGTTCTAATATTCTTTGTACAAATGTTATCTTTAATTGCTATGGGAACCCCCGTAAGCTTACCCTTAAAGCCCCGTTCCAGCTCTTTTTCAAGATTTTCTACTTGATTTAGAATATTTTCTTCATCGAGTGTAATAAAGGCATTTGTCTTTTCCTGTAACTCCTTCGCTCTTTTAAGATAAAATTCAGTTACATCCCGGACTTTTATTACTCTGCTCTCAATGAGATTTCTTATTTCCTCTAAAGTTAGCTTCTTAATGTCCATATTTTTTACTCCACCACCCTCGGTACTCTAAAGAAATTATCTTTTTTATCAGGTGCATTTTTTAATACCTCTGATATTTCAAGGGACTGGTTTATTTCATCTTCTCGCATTGAGGTATAGTTAACATTGATATGGTAAGTTGGTTCAATTTCATCTACCTTTAGCTCCTTGAGTTGTTCTACATACTCGAGAATTCTTCTAAACTTTTCTGTAAAATCATCTAATTCATCTTCGTCAAACTCAAGTCTTGCAAGAGTAGCAATATACTTAACAAGTTCTTTGTTTATCTCAGCCACTTAATACCCTCCTTGGATAAACTTCTTGCTAATAAATGTTTTGTTTTTGTGAATATCATACTAAATTATGACAGTATTGACAAAAAAAAAATTATATGTTTGAATATTCAAAACAGCCGGAGTGGTGGAACAGGCAGACGCGCTGGACTCAAAATCCAGTGAGGGCAACCTCGTGCGAGTTCGATTCTCGCCTCCGGCATTCACAAAGTAATACCCATAAGTTATCAATTTTTTAAATTTAATCTTAATAGTTAAGCCTATACATATTAAGTAATGCTTCTTTGGCTTTATTTATCACTTCACTTTCAAGTTCTATGATTCCTTCTTCTTCGGTTAAAGCTCTATAAATATCTTCTAAGCGGGTTAACTTCATATTTGGGCAAACAAGTCTATCTGAGGCAAGAATAAACTCTTTTTCTGGATTTTCCTTTTTTAATCTATGCAAAATGCCCATCTCAGTACCTATTATAAAATATTTACTATTGTCTTCATGACAGAACTTTATTATGCCTGAGGTGCTTAGAGCTTTATCAGCAATATCCACTACCTCTGGTTTACACTCTGGATGAACAAGAACTTTAGCATCTGGAAAATCTTTCTTCCTTGCCAAAATATCTTTTACTTCCAATCTTTCGTGAGTTGGACAGAATCCCTGCCAAGGTATAATCTCTTTCTTAACAAATCTCGAGACATAATGGGCAAGATTTCTATCTGGAACAAAGAGTATTTTATTAGAATCAATATTCTTAACAATATTTATCGCATTAGAAGAGGTACAACAGGAATCACTCAATGCCTTTACAGAGGCTGTTGAATTTACATAGGTCACAACTTTGTATTCAGGATACTTATTTTTTAACTCCCTAAGGCCATCTGGGGTAACCATATCAGCCATAGGACAGCCAGCATCCATGCGTGGTAGTATAACTTTCTTTTGAGGAGATAAAATCTTTGCAGTTTCAGCCATAAAATGTACACCACAAAAAATTATAATTTCCGCATCTGTATCTTTTGCTTTAGTACTTAATTCTAAAGAGTCTCCTACAAAGTCCGCTATGTCCTGTACCTCTGGCCTTTGATAGTTATGAGCAAGAATGATTGCCCTTTTCTCTTTTTTGATCTTTTCTATTTCTTTAATTATGTCTTCCATAAAAATTCCCTTTTTCTAAGTATGTATTTATTCAATTTAACATATGAAGTTATTGTGTCAATATTTTTTGTCTGTTTTTTTGGTTAAATATCATTTATAATATATATAAAAAATCAGGAGTAAGAATATGATTACAAAAGATATGACCTTTCAAGAAGTAGTTAGACAATACCCTCAGACTATTCAGGTTTTTGTGAAATATGGACTTGGATGTATTGGTTGTCATGCAGCTCAGTTTGAAAATATTGAACAGGGCGCTACAGTACACGGAATCAACGTTGATCAGCTTCTTAAAGATTTAAACGAGGCTGCTGGACTTAAATAGTTTCTTTTTGGATTTTCTTAATTATTTCAATAAGTTTTTGAGCTGAAAGGGCAAGAGTTTTCTTGCCCTTTTCTATATTTGCTTTTGAAGGATCGCCCCAGATCCCGCTTTTCCAATATTTCAATTTATCTGATGTAATTTCACCGGGAAAGAACTCTGGTTTATCACTTTTCAATTTTCTGTAGTTCCCTTTTACAAGGTTTTTATCAATATAGAGCATTCTTGATGTTTCAATTTCTCCTGCATGGGAGTCATGCTCTGTTTCAATAATGCCATCCAAATTATCTTTTATTAGATCTAACTCTGAATATACAAAAACCCTGACATCGTCATGCCTTTTTACAAAACTTTCGCACGCCTCGATAAGGGAAAACATATGAAGCTTTCCTGCGTGACCAGATACAAGAAAAAAATATTCAAATCCCTGATTTTTAAAACCCTCAAGAAGATCTAATGTTAAAAGCCTAAGGGTATTTGGACTTATGCCCACTGTACCTATATGTTGCTCAGTACTTCTACAAACACCAAAATGTACAGTTGGAGCAATAAAAACATTAACCTCTTTCTCAACAATTTTGAGGATTTCAATTATTTGTATCGTATCAGTTGAAAGAGGAAGATGGGGACCATGTTCCTCTACAGAACCAAAGGGTATAATTATACTCTTACAATTTTTCAATCCCCTTTTTAATTCTTCCATTGTTATTTTTTCAATGAACATCTGCCCCCCAAATACTTTAAAATTTCCTGTCTGCCCTCTTTAGTTACTGCTGAAAAGTAGAAGGTAAGGTCATGTAATGGATTATTTTTCTTTATTAAAGCAAGTTCACTCTTGCTTATCTTATCAATTTTAGTGAAGATAATCCTATATTGTTTTTTTAGTGATACAAGCCAGTCAATGAGCATCTGCTCTTCTTGTTCCAATCCCCTTCTTACATCTGATAAAATAAAAACTGTATCAAGTCTTTTGGAGTTTTCAATGTAACCCTCTATCAAGTTTTTCCATTGGATCATCAAATCTCCACCAACCTTAGCATAACCATACCCGGGAAGGTCTGCAATTACATACTTATCATCAATGTTATACAGATTTACTGTTTTTGTTTTACCCGGTGTTTTACTTACCTTTGCAATGTTAGAGTGAAAAAGGGCATTGATTGTTGAAGATTTTCCAGAGTTTGACCTACCTGCAAAGGCAAACTCAATGAGCCCTGTATCTTTATACTCCTTGGGATTATAAAGACACTTTAATAAAACAGCCTTCATGGCTTTATTTTCTTTATGGAACCATCTTTTTTAAGATAAATAAATTCCTTAGCAAGGGGATCATAGTCAAAGGCCTTAATATAATCAGCTAATTCGATAACAGAGGTTTGTTTTAAATCGGGCAGAGAATAGGTATTTATAGTAAGCTTATAATAGGTTCCAGCCAAAGGAACTTCCTCCTGTTCTTCGTTAAAAGTGAAAAGACTATTTTGTCTAATTTTAAAAATAGCACTATGGTTTACTAATGATCCTAATTTGCTTCCATCCTTAAATACTAAGAACTCATTTTCTTTACCAGCAATTATATATCCATCTTTATAGAGATATACGTAAGCAACATCTTCTGGTAAAGGTATTGATTTCAATGTGTCTGTTAAGATTCTTTTTGTTGAAGGATCAAAATTGCCAAAAAACTCTGGTATTTTATATCCAATGGTCTTTTTCATCGTTGAACCATCAATCACAATTGTCTTTCCCTTGTCATCCCATAAATATATAATTCCATTCTCTTCAAACATATATACTGGTTTTTCAGTTAATGTAAATTTTTTCGATAACCTATCATCACAATCAGCACAGTAAACTTGAAAACTATCAGCAATCCAAGTGTTTCCAGTTTTTGTATTTTTTGCAATAAAGGTATTTGAGGGTTGAACAGGTATGACTTTGGGAATATCGGAAGGCCTAAAAGCTTGTTCAGCAGGTTTTTCCACAGGTTTTTCAATAGCCTTAGCAATAGGCATCGGCTCAACCCTTGTATCAACAGCCACATTGCCTATTGATATAATTCTATCTCCAGGCGAAAGAGTTGCTTTATAGCCAAAATTATTCTCACCAATTTTTTGCGCCGATATTTTTAAGAGAACTTTTTGATCCATTTTATCAAGGACAACAAAATCCTTCTCTTTAATCAAAGCGGAAGTAAAGGGCAATAAATCACCATCCCCAGTTACATGAATATATAGTTTATCTAAACCAGTTATTATTGAGTCTTTAGGAATCGCTTTAAGCCTCTTTATTATGAAAACCTTAATATACTTACCCTTTATACTTTCTACCTCACCATAAGCAACATCTTCATATAGCTCCTGTGGAACATTTTGTGTCATATCTGGTTTACCTTTTATAACTACAAAACTGCCCACAGAGAGGTTTCCTTCCGCAACTTCACCGAAAGCAAAATCCTGCGTATAACCAAACAAAACCGCCTTTCCTTTAGCTGAAAAAAATATTGTCTTTATATCTTTAACAAACTCTTGGTAAGTTATGGCATATAAAAAGGGGGCGTTAAATAAAAGGCATATAATCAAAATTGGAATTGCTAATATCTTTCTCATCTTTTACTCCTTAAGGCCTAATTGTCTTTTATACCATTCATCATAGTAAGTTGTATAGGCACCACTCTTTATTCTTTCCCACCACCTTCTATTCTCCTTATACCAGTTTACAGTTTCAACCAGAGCATCATCAAAAGAATAGGCAGGATAAAAACCAAGCTCTTCTCTAATTTTCTTTGGATCTATAGCATATCTCCTATCATGTCCCGGTCTATCAGAGACATATTTAATAAGTGATTCTGGCTTACCAAGAATATTTAATATTTTTTTTACAAGTTCAATATTTGTTAGTTCCTGAGAGGCACCAATATTATAAACCTCGCCTATTTTACCTTTTTGCCAGACAAGCTCTATCCCCCTTGCGTGATCTATTACATAAATCCAGTCTCTTACATTTTTCCCATCGCCATATACTGGTATTGGCTTATCCTCCAAAGCATTAGTGATTACAAGGGGTATTAATTTCTCTGGAAACTGGTATGGTCCATAATTATTACAACAACGAGTTATTATACCTGGAAACCCATAGGTTTTAAAATATGCCCTTACCATAAGATCTGCTGAAGCCTTGCTTGCTGAATAGGGGCTATTTGGTTGTATAGGAGTTTCTTCAGTAAAGTAGCCAGTTTCCCCTAAGCTACCATATACTTCATCAGTAGAAACCTGTATAAATAAAGAGACCTCATTTTTTCTTGAAGCATCAAGCAAATGGCAAACACCCATAAAATTTGTCTCAGCAAAAGCCATTGGATTTAAGATACTCTTATCCACATGTGATTCTGCTGCAAAGTTAATTACCCACTTGAATTTATACTTCGAAAAGATATAATCAACCTCTTCTTTATTTGCTATGTTTCCCTTTACAAAAACATAATTTGGTTTACTCTCACAGTCTACAAGATTTTCGAGATTTCCAGCATAAGTTAAGGCATCAAAGTTTACTATCTTAATATCTTGATATTTGTTTAGCATGTATCTTATAAAGTTCGAGCCTATAAACCCTGCCCCGCCAGTCACTAACATTGTTTCCATAAATTACTCCTTTTATAAACTTTGTTTAAACTCACCAAGCCCATAAAGATTCAAATTAAATAGCACTAAATATTCTGTTGGCAATGTTTTCCTTATAAGGCTTAAAGAAAAACTATAACAATCTTTCTTTAACTCCCCACCTAAAGATACTTCTCTTACATCTCCCATTTTTATATCATATCTCAATTTTCCCGTAATAGCCTTATTATCTTTTATCCTCTGCCAGATATTTAAAAACAAAAACTCATTCTCTCTATATTGAAAGTTATATGATAAAGCAATTTTGGTAAAATCTCCATTGTAATTTGCTGATACTAAAGCTCTTTTAATCTTTCCCTCGTCATGTCCATAATTTGTTTCGCCATAAAGAGAAAGAGCTTTTTTTGTATATCTAATCTTAAACTCTAAATCTGAAAGGGGCGTATCTGAAGGCCTATCGGTAAAAAGATAGCCTTGGGATAAAAAGATATATAGAAATTGTTCTAAGGTTTCGAGATTATACCACTTTTCCTCAAAATTGATTGTGGCTTTTTTTGATTTTTCAAAAATATCTTTGTAATCAAGGGTCTTAATTTCGTAATCACTTATAGAGAGGGGGACAACAAGAGATGGAGAAATTGTATTTAAAACAATAAATTTATCGTTTACGATATAGGCTTTATCAAAAATTGCGTTGGGTTTTAAATTAAAGTAACCCTTTGTTGCAAATTCACCTTTGTCTGCGCTTCTTGAATATAAATTGTATCTTAGATTGGCATCAAGGGATAAATTGCCCCAAGTAGTATTTGAAATTAAAAACGAATTACCATCAAATATACCTCTTAAGTGTTGTTCATTTTTTTGATCACTTAACCCTGCAAGTGAAAGTTCATAGTTATAGTTAAATATTGATGATTTTTGCATTAGTTTTTCTTTATTAATTTCAATCTTTTGTAATGATTTAACATCTTTTTCAATGAGAGCCCTTTTTGTTAGTAAAAGATTGGCATTAAATAAATCTCTTTCCTCTGTTTTCTCAAAAAAAGCTGTACTTCTAACATAAGGAACATTTCTATATTCCGAGTCGTCTTCATATTCTTTGAAGTAGTTTCTGGGATTAAAATAGTTTAAATCCGCATCAAAGGTATATTCTTCCCTTGCAGTATGATTCCACTTTACAAGATAGAAAAGCTTATTTTTGTCATAATTGTGAATGAGATTTAAATCAAAGATACCAGAAGAATTATGTGAAAGCATGTATCTATACTCATTTTCAAGTCCCACTGAATTTTTTGTTCTAAGCCTAAGAGTGGTTGTTATATCACTACTTTCGTCAATAACAATATAGTATGGTTGTTTTAAGAGAAAACCATTTTCTCCAGAGACTCCAAAGGTTGGCATAAGAAGCCCCGTTTCCCTTTCAGTTTTTACTGGCGCGATAAAATAGGGGGTATAAAAAAGTGGTATTCCTAAAAACTTAAGAATCACATGCTTACCAGTTAAATATTCTCCCGCAACAACCCTTAAATCTTTGCCACTTATATACCAATCCCTTTTATCACCTTCACAGCTTGTTGCAATGCCTTCACCAATAAGGGCACTCTCTTTGTCAAGAAGGGTAATGTTTTTTCCAGTAAAATATCTTCTTTTTGTGGGATCATCAGAGAGAAAATATATATCCCCTTCTTCAAGGGTTCCTCTTTTTTCATCTATGTTATAAGTTAATCCCTTCCCGTAGGATATGAAGTCCCTGTAAAACTTAAACTCTTCAGGTATAGTAATTACATTATCTTTTTTGTTATATATAATTTTGTTTGTGTATAACATCATGTCATCTTTTTTAATAGATACATTGCCAATCGCAGTTATTATTCCTGTCTCTTCATCTACCTCAAAAGAATCAGCTTCTATATCAACAGTGTTGACATTATAGGCATAGGCATTTAAAGTGATTATAAGAAAGATTAAAAAAAACAACGCTTTAAAGTAGTTCATTTAATACCTCTTTTGCCTCCCCAATCCCGTAAAGAGAGCCTGTGAATAAAATAGGTTTTCCCTTAAACTTATCATTATAAAAACAATCTTTTATCACAGAAGGTATATCATTTGCAAAACTAAAAAGCGGATTGCTACCAAAAAGTTGCAAAAACTCATCTTTTTTAAAGCTTCTCTCATTTTTATTGGGGACCAAAATTATCTCTTCACAAAAGGGCTTTAGCTTCTCAATCATTTCATTAATATCTTTATCTTTAAGAACAGTAAGAATAATTTTAAATTTAGTTCCAGGATAAAAGGCAGTTAAGTTTTTTATAAGAGAATCTACACCTTGAGGGTTATGGGCACCATCTATTATAAAAGGTGGATTTTTCCTTATTATTTCAAATCTTCCCGGCCATTTTGCCTTTCTTATGCCTTCAAAAATATTTTCATCCCCTATATTAAATCCCCTTTCTGTGATTAATTCTATCCCAGCAATTGCAAGTGAAGCATTATCAAATTGATTAATGCCAATAAGATTCTCCAAAATTAGGTTTCTGAAAACTCTGTTAATCCCCTTAAAGTTGAAACGATAATTATCAATTTTTTCTGGATAAAAATCTTTTCCTAAAACTAAAAGAGGTGCATTTTTACTCTCTGCTTCTTTTCTTATAACCCTTAAAGCCTCTTCTTCTTTTGCTCCTGTTATACAGGGCGTATTTTTTTTGATTACTGCAGATTTTTCAAAGGCTATCTTTTCTATGGTATCTCCCAGAAATTCTTTGTGTTCCAATCCGATCGTTGTAATAATTGTTAACAGCGGTTCAAGAGTATTGGTAGCATCAAGCCTTCCTCCAAGCCCTGCTTCAATTACTGCGATATCAACCTTTTTTTGGGCAAAGTAAAAAAAAGCCATTGCAGTAGTGACTTCAAAAAAAGTAAAAGGTCTTTTTGAATATTCAGAACTTTCAATCTTATCTTTCATCATGAAAGCAAGACTTTTTATCTCTTCATGTGAGATAGGTATTCCAGAAATTGTTATTCTCTCCGAAAAATCAACAAGATGTGGTGAGGTATAGGTTCCTACTTTATAACCCGCTTCCATAAGAATAGAGGTTAAAAAAGCGGATGTAGAGCCTTTTCCATTTGTTCCAACAATATGGATGGATTTAAATTTTTTTTCGGGGTTACCAATTAAAGAAAGTAATATTTTTATGTTATCTAAGCCTAAAAGAATACCATATTTTTCAAGGCTATAAAGGTATTTATAAGCTTCATCCATCGATCTCAATTACATCTCCATCATTGAGAATATGCACATTTTTCATGTTTAGCTTATTGATTTCTCTCTTTATAATCTTTTGAAATTGGGGTTTTATGTGGAAAATATAAAAATCTATCCTTTCACTATTTTTTAGAGCTTTTAACTCTTCCGCAAAAAGCTCTGGTGTTAAATGCCCTGTGAGTTTTGCAAGCTCTCTCATCTTATTGGGAAAGGAAATCTCGATAAAAACCGCTTTTAAATCCTTTATTTTTGATAGTCTCCTCCAAAGAGCTGGACAGGGACCAGTATCGCCAGTATATACAATGCTTTTCTTACCATCATTAATTACAAATCCAGAGGAATCACAGGAATGACAGGTAGCAACCGCCTCAATATTTAATTCACCGCCAAACTTTGTTTTTTCACCAATTTCTACTGGAACAAGTTTAAGAATATGATTTCCCTTTGTGCCCCTAATTTCAAAAAAATCTGGCCATATCTTATTATTCATAACATATTTTTTTAACATATTAAGAACTGGATCAATTCCGAAAACCTTGATTGAGCCTTTTGTATTACCTGAAAGAATCATATTATCTGCAAGAAAACAAAGATCTTTTATATGGTCTAAATGACAATGGGTTATGCAGATGGATTCTATATTTTCTTGTCTTTTTAGGCTTAGTTCCTTCACAATGGTTCCAGCATCGAGTAAATATTTCTCATTAACCAGAAGGGTTACTGGGTTATGTTTAGGATCAACACCACCATAACATCCAAGAACTTCAATTTTCATGGTTAAGTTCCCGTTTATTTTGTGAAATTATTTTACCCCTTTCAAAGGCTCTAATAAAGGCATCAACAATTAGGGGGTCAAATTGTTTGCCCCTTTGTTTTTTAATCTCCTCTATGGCGATAATATCATCAAGCCCTTTTCTATAAGGTCTATTTGAAGTCATAGCATCATAGGTATCGCACACAGCAATTATTCTTCCGATTAAGGGTATCTCATCTCCCTTCAATCCCTTAGGATATCCAGTTCCATCATATTTTTCATGATGACTGAATGTACCAACAACAATATCCGATAGATGCCTTACTTTATTTAAAATTTCTAAGCCAATCTGTGGATGACTTTTCATAACCTCAATTTCTCCTGCTTCAAGAGGAGAAGGTTTTCTTAAAATATAATCGTCAATACCTATCTTCCCTATATCATGAAGTATAGCAGAGAGTTCTATTTTTTCCATTGTCTCTTTGTCCAAGCCTAATTCTTCACCAATTGCAAGGCAATATTCGGTAACTCTTTTTACATGGCCACCTGTATAGGGATCTCTTTTTTCTACAGCTTCTGCTAAAGCAAAAGATGTCTGAAAAAAGGTTTCTTTGAGCTTATTATAAAGATTAGCATTCTCAAGTGCTATAGCGACTATATTAGCGAAGGATTCAAAAAGATTTAAATCTTCATCTGTAAAAATATCATTGCCCTTCTTGTTTATTGCTTGTATTACCCCAAGAAGTTTTTGTTTGTAAATTAAGGGGGAACATAAGATAGATCTTGTAACAAAACCAGATTGCTCATCTGCTTTTCTAAAAAATCTCGGGTCTTTGTTAACATCATTTACTATGAGACTTTTCCTTGATTGGGCAACACTACCCGCAATACCCTCACCTATCTTTAGCCTGATTTTTTTAATAATCTCTCCCTTATCACCTAAAGCTACATCAAAAAAAAGCTCATCCTTTTCTTCATCATAAAGAAGTAGAGACCCAACTTCTGCACTAACTATTTCAGTAATTGCTTCTATTGTTTTATTATGGATATAAGAGGGCTCAAGAGATGAGTTAAGAAGAAGGGTTGCTGAAAGCAGTTTTTTGTGCCTTTCAAGTTCTTTTAAACAGTCATTATTTTCCATGACAGCTCTTGGATAGTTGCTTTATAAAATCTATCAAAGCCTGTTTTTCCTGTGGATTCCTTGAAGCAATCTCCCATTTTTTTACTATAGCACTGCCCACAACAAAACCATCAGCATAGTTATAAAACTGTTCAATCGTCTCTGGGCCTGAAATACCAAAGCCAAGAACTACTGGAATTTTAAAATGGGTTCTTAATATCTCTAATTTACTTGCGGTATCAAAGGGAAGTGCATTTCTCGCACCTGTTACACCAGTTACTGAAACGAAATAAATAAATCCTGAGGCGTACCTGCTTATTATCTCAATTCTTTTTGAGTCAGTGGTAGGTGTCGCTAAAAAAATCTGTGTAAGTTTATTTTTTTTCAAAATTTCAGTATACTCTGCGGTTTCTTCAGGGGGTAAATCCACAATCAATACCCCATCCACACCACTACTTTTAGCATCCTTTGCAAATTTTTCAAATCCATAGGCAAAAAAGGGATTTAAATACCCCATAAGAATTATCGGGGTATTATGCTTTTGCTTGAATTTAACTACTATTTCCAAAGTTTTCCTTAGTGTTGTACCTGAACTGAGAGCTCTCTCCATAGCGGACTGTATTACAGGACCATCTGCCATGGGATCAGAAAAAGGCACTCCTAATTCAATAATATCCGCACCATTTTCAACAAATATATCTAAAATCTCAAGGGTCTTATCACTGTCTGGATCACCCGCAGTGATATAGGGGATAAAGGCCTTGCTTTTATGTTTTTTTAGATCCGTAAATAAACCTTTTATACTATTCATTTTTCCCTCTTAAGTCTCTTACCTGCATAACATCCTTATCGCCTCGTCCAGAGAGATTTACAAGGACTATTTTATTTTTTAGGCTCCCCGCATTTTTTATAACATAAGCAATTGCATGACTGCTTTCTAAGGCGGGTATAATTCCTTCTTCTTTCGAAAGAAGATAAAAAGCATTTAATGCCTCGTCATCAAAGGCATAGGTATATTTAACCCTCCCTGTTTCATATAAATAACTATGCTCTGGTCCAACACTTGCATAATCAAGCCCTGCAGAAATGGAGTGGGTGGTTAATATCTGTCCATCCTCGTTTTGCAATACATAACTTTTTGTGCCCTGAAATATCCCTACCTTCCCACCAGCAAACCTTGCAGCATGTTTTCCCGGTTCAATAGCGATACCACCTGCTTCAACCCCTACAAGCTCCACATTCTTTTCTTCTATGAAGGGAAAGAAAATTCCCATAGCATTACTTCCTCCTCCTACGCACGCAACAACCACATCTGGCAATCTTCCTGCTGATTTTTTCATCTGTCTTATTGCTTCCTTCCCTATAACAGAAACAAAATATTTGACGATTGTAGGATAGGGATGGGGACCAAAAACCGTTCCTAAAACATAATGGGTATCATAAACATTCGTAACCCAGTCTCTAAGAGCTTCATTAATAGCATCTTTTAATGTCTTACTACCACTATCAACACCAATAACTTCAGCACCAAGAAGCTCCATCCTAAAAACATTAAGTGCTTGCCTTCTCATGTCTTCTTTTCCCATGTAAATTCTGCATTTGAGGCCTATTAATGCTGAAGCGGTTGCAGTAGCAACCCCATGCTGACCCGCACCTGTTTCTGCTATTATCCTTTTTTTCCCCATTCTCTTTGCAAGTAAAACCTGTCCAATAGCATTGTTTATCTTGTGAGCACCTGTATGACAGAGGTCTTCCCTTTTTAGATATAGCTTTAATCCTAATTTTTTTGATAAATTTTCTGCAAAATAGAGTGGAGTCGGTCTACCTACATATTGGGTTAAATAGTAAGAAAAGATTTTCTGAAACTTTCTTTCCCTTGAAAGTTTTAAAAAAGCATTTTCAAGTTCTTTTAAAGCGGGGATTAAAGTCTCTGGTACAAAGATACCACCGTATTGACCAAAATAACCCCTTTGAATGAAAAAATTATTACCCTTTTTCATAAAAAATCTTTTTGATTTTCTCTTATTTTTTTAAAAAATTCAAACATCTTTTTATGATCTTTAATCCCCTTAGAAGATTCAAGTCCAGAAGCTACATCTACTGCGAAAGGTCTATATTTTAAAGCCTCTAATATATTATCATTATTTATTCCACCAGCCAGTATAAATGGTTTATTTGCTTTTTTTAACAACCCCCAATCAAAGGTCTTTCCTGTTCCTCCATGAAGCCCCTGATGATAGGTATCAAAAAGGGTTAAATGCTCAAATTTCATAGCTTCAAGAATATCCCTTTCGTCTTTTACTTTAAAAACTGGTATATAAATTGATGGATCGAGAAATTTATATTTTTCCTGATCATCATAAAATATTTGAATTCTATCGAGACTACAAAACTCCTTTATTGATCTAATTGTGTCCAGATCTTCATTTACAAAGACCCCTACTTTAATAATAAGTGGAGTTAGATTTATTATAATCTTCCTTGCATCTTCAGGTGAAATATATCTTTTACTCTCTTTATAAAAAATAAATCCAAGGGCATGGGCTCCTAAACTCTCTGCTAATTTAGCATCATCTAAACGAGTAATTCCACATATTTTTACTCGGATCACTCAATGCCCCTTAAATGTTTGAGATGTCTAACTGGATCATTTGAAGCCATAAGACTTGAGCCTATTAAAAACCCTGAAACACCGACTTCTAAAAATTTTTCTATATTTTCTCTATCTTCAATGCCACTTTCAATAATAACAGGTATATCTCGAGGTATATTTTTCAAAATTTCCAAGCCCCAATTAAGATTAATCTCGAGTGTTTCAAGATTTCTATTATTTACACCAAGAGTAAATTGTTTACTAAAATCATAGAACTCTTCAAATTTTTTAAGGCTATGTATCTCAAATAGAATGTCAATACCAAGCTCCCTTGCACAATGTATAAGATCAATTAAATGGTTTCTTTCCAATGCTTCTGCTATTAGTAAAACTGCATCAGCACCATATATTTTGCTTTCATAAATCTCATACTCATCAACTATAAAATCCTTTCTTAAAACCGGTAGAGGTGTTGATTTTTTAACTATTGGGAGATCATCTATATTTCCAAAAAAAAATTTTGGTTCCGTGATTAAGGAGATTGCAACTGCACCACCCTCATAGTACTTTTTTGCAAGCTCCTTTACATCAATTTTTAAGTTGAAAGTCTTTTTTGCTGGAGAGGCTTTTTTAATTTCTGCAATTATGCGAACCTCGTTATTAGTTCTATAACTAAATAAATCACTAAATTGCCTTTTTTCTAAGTCAACTTGTTTGTTTTTAAGAACCCTTAAAGGGACTCTCGCCTTTTTTTCCTTGACCAGAAGCCTTTTTTCCTCTACTACCTTTTTCAAAAACATTATTCGTTACTCATCTTGATTAGTTTTTCCAATTTTTCCAGAGCCTTTCCAGAATCTATTACTTTTTCAGCATACTCAATACCTTCTTTAATTGTTGAGGCTTTTTCCGCAACGTAAAAAGCACAACCAGCATTCAGAACCACTACTGCCCTTTTTGCTCCCCTTTCTTTACCAGATAAGATATCCCTGATTATATTTGCATTATCAATCGCATTACCACCACGAAGTTCACTGAAATTGTAAATTGGCATATTAAAATGAGTGGGATTCAAATAATAGGTTTTGACTTGATTGTTTTTTAATTCTGCAACAAAGGTATCTTTAGTTACGGTTATCTCATCCATGCCATCCATTCCATGAACAACCATTGCCCTTTTGGTGCCTAATTTTTGCAATACATAAGCTAATGTTTCACATAATTCTTCTTTATAAACCCCTAAAATCTGGTATTTTGCATTCGCAGGGTTTGTAAGAGGTCCTAAGATATTGAATATAGTTCTAATTCCGATCTCTCTTCTTGGTCCAATTGCATATTTCATTGCTCCATGAAAGGTTGGCGCAAATAAAAAGCCAATCCCAATTTTCTTAATGCACTTTGCTACCACCTCTGGTGAAGCGTCTATGTTAACGCCTAATTCCTTCAACACATCTGCACTTCCACAAACACTGGAAACCGAACGGTTACCATGCTTTGCCACAGTAATACCACCGCCCGCTACCACGAAGGCAGTAGCTGTAGAAATATTAAAAGTTAAGGTTCCATCTCCACCAGTGCCACAGGTATCAATAATAGTTTCTCTATCAATGTTTATATCATCCCTGTCTAAATCAAGGGTTACCCCTTCAATTGGGATTTTAGTTGCCATCTCTCTCATTACTTTAGCTGCGCCAACTATCTCATCAATGGTTTCTCCTTTCATCCTTAATGCAGTTATAAAAGCACCAATTTGTGCTTGGGTTGCTTCTCCAGTCATTATCTCTTCCATTACACGAATCATCTCTTCTTCTTCTAAATCTATTCTGTCGACCACTTTATGAATGGCTTCTTTTATCATTTGATTTCCTCCAGAAGCTTCTTGAGATCTCTATGAAGTTTTTAAGAATTTTTTTGCCTTCCTTAGTAAGTATTGATTCAGGATGGAACTGAATCCCCTCTAAAATATATTTTTTATGTCTAACTCCCATTATCTCCCCATCTACTGTCCAGGCTGATATTATAAACTCATTTGTCAAACTTTCCCTTTTTATTGCAAGGGAGTGGTATCTTGTTGCCTCAAAGGGATTTTCAATATGACGAAAGATTGTTTTACCATCGTGAAAAATGAGTGAGGTCTTACCATGCATTAGGCATTTTGCTTTTACTATCTCCCCTCCAAAGGCATATCCTATCGATTGATGACCCAAACAAACACCAAGTATGGGTACTTTCCCTGCAAAATGTCTTATCACATCAACGGAAATACCTGCTTCTTTAGGAGAACAGGGGCCAGGTGAGATAACAATCATTTCTGGAGCTAAATTTTCTATTTCCTTTAATGTAATCTCATCATTTCTATAAACCCTTACATCCTCACCCAATTCACCAAAGTACTGGACAAGATTGTAAGTGAAAGAATCATAGTTATCTATCATCAGGAGCATCTAACTCCTCCTCATTCAAGAATCTCTTTTAAATCTGTAATAGATTTCATTAATGCCATTGCCTTGTTTAGGGTTTCATTGTACTCATTTTCTGGAACAGAGTCCGCAACTATACCTGCCCCTGCCTGCATATAGACAGTTTTTCCTTTTTTAAGCATTGTTCTAATGGTTATGCAAAAATCCATGTTCCCATTAAAGCCAAAGTACCCAACTCCACCTGCATAAAACTCCCTTTTTAAAGACTCTAATTCTTCAATTATCTCCATCGCTCTTATTTTAGGTGCACCAGTTACTGTTCCAGCTGGAAAAGTAGCCTTAAATACATCAAAGGCATCCATCCCCTCTTTTAAAATCCCCTTAACCGATGATACTATATGCATCACATGGGAGTATCTCTCAATAATCATAAACTCAGGAACAGTAACTGAACCAATTTTTGCTATTCTACCTATATCGTTTCTTCCTAAATCAACAAGCATAACATGTTCAGCACACTCCTTTTTGTCATTCAATAATTCCTCTTCCAAATATCTATCTTCCTCTAAAGTCCTTCCTCTTTTTCTAGTACCTGCTATTGGGCGAACCTCTATTTCATTATTTTCAAGCCTAACAAGAATTTCCGGAGAGGACCCAATTAGGCTATAATCACAAAAATCAAGAAAAAACATATAGGGAGAGGGATTAATTACTCTTAAAGCACGATAAAGATCAAGCCCATCTGCTGAAACGTCCGCTTTGAATCTTTGAGATAATACAACCTGTATAATATCTCCATTACAGATATATTCTTTTGCTTTTTCAACCATCTTCTCAAAGTCTTTCTTGTTAGTAAGGTTTTTAATATTACCTATAGAGAACTTGTTCTTACTTTGTTGTTTGATTGGGCTCTTTAAAATTTTGTGAATCCTATTTAGTTCTTCATCCTCTCTTTTTAAAACCCTCGAAGCTGGCTTATCTAAATAATTTAGGCTTACAAGCGTCATTTTATGAGTAAAATTGTCAAATATTACGAGCTTTTTAGGAAGCATAAAATACATGTCAAAAATGTTCAAATTATAAGGAGATATGTCTGGAAGTCTCTCAAAAAATCTTACAATATCATATCCCACATAACCCACTGCACCACCAGAGAATCTTAATTCTTCCATCGTTTCATGGGGGATAAAATTCTTCATAAATTCCCTTAGAACCTCAAAAGGGTTTTCAGCGAAGAACTCTTTGTTAATTTCTCCTTCTATGATTACCTTTTTACCCTTAGTTTTGAAAACACAAAAAGGATCAAAACCTATGAAAGAATACCTTCCAAGCCTTCCAGCAGATTCAACACTTTCTAATAAAAAAGATGGAGTGGAGGTATAAACATTTTTTAATTTATAATAACAGGACAGAGGAGTTTCGAGATCTGCTAAATGGGCTTTAAAAAAAGGATAAACCTGTAATCTCTTCATTTTCAAATTATATTTTCAAAAACAATATTTTCGTTTCTTTCTGCTCCAACAGATACCATTGCAATTTTAGTTTCTAAATAATCCTCAATAAATTTTAGATAATCTTTGGCTTCAACAGGTAAGTCAATACCATCACGGATATGTGATATATTCTTCTTCCACCCTTTAAACTCTCTATAAACAGGTGTGCAAACTTCAATCTGATTTAACCCAAAGGGTATTGTTTCTATTTCTTTGTTCTGATACTTATATCCAACACACACTTTTATATTATCAAGTTCATTTAAAACGTCTAATTTTGTTATAACAATTCTATCAATGCCATTAATCATAATGGCCCTTCTTAAGGAAACTAAATCAATCCAACCACATCTCCTCGGTCTTCCTGTAGTAGCACCATATTCTCCTCCCTTCTCTCTTAGATAATCTCCTATGCTTGACTTCTCCTCCGTTGGAAATGGACCATTACCAACTCTTGTAGTATAAGCCTTCACTACACCAACTATCTTATTTATAGCAGATATGGGAACGCCACTTCCTATTGAGGCATTGCCAGCAACAGTATTTGATGAGGTAACAAAGGGGTAAGTACCGTGATCAACATCAAGCATTGTGCCCTGTGCACCTTCAAAAAGTATATTTTTTCTCTCTCGAATATATTTATTTAAGTGTTCAACAGTATCTGCTACGTAAGGTTTAATCATCTCACCAAATCTAACCGATTCTTCAAAAACAGTACTAAAATCAAAGGGATCACCACCTAAGACTTTCGTTATATAAAGGTTTTTTTCTTCCAGAATGGTCTTTAATTTTTCTTTTAATAATTCAGGATATAAAAGATCGGCAACTCTAATGCCTGCTCTTGAGACTTTATCTTCATAGGCTGGTCCAATACCCCTACCTGTAGTTCCAATCTTTGTTACTGCTATATTTTCCCTTAAGGTATCAATAAGTTTATGATAGGGCATTATTACATGAGCTGAAGAACTTATATATAGACTTGTGCTCTTTGACAATAAACCATTTTCTGTAAGAACCTTTAGTTCTTTAAAAAGAACTCCGGGATCAATGACCACTCCATTACCAATTATACATACTTTATTTTCCCTTAATATCCCAGAAGGTATTAGATGAAGTATAATTTTTTTATCCTTCACAACAAGAGTATGCCCTGCGTTGTTTCCTCCTTGAAAGCGAACAATAACATCTGCATTTTCAGCTAAAAAATCAACTATCTTACCCTTGCCTTCGTCTCCCCACTGCGCACCAATTAGAACTATACCGCTCATCCTATTTACTCCTTTCTCTCTAAATCAAAAATATCATTTAAAGATGCTTTAAAAAAATCATCTATACTCAAAATTTTTGTTTCCTCTCTTTTACAATTCTTAATAGTCAGTTTTATATTATCCTTAAAAACTAAAATATAATCAAACCTGTTTTTTAAATCTTTTTCCTTTGCTGATGAATTAAAAAATGTAACTTTAATATCTTTATTTCTCAAGAACTGAGCAACCTCTAATGCATTTTTTAAGTTAACATCATCAGCTATTAATGCAACATTTATAGCCCTATATGGAGTAATACAATCTGAAAGAGCTATTATATCCAATGCAAATCCCGTTGCTGATTTATTATTTATTCCAAACTGTTTTAGAAGTTTATTGTATCTACCACCAGTAATAATTTCCCTCATGTTCCCCTGATTATCTTCTAAATATCCATCGAATACTATTCCCGAATGATATTCAAGCCCTCGAACTTCTCCTAAATCGATATAAATCTTTTTACCCATAATGGATTCAGTAAATTCGCACAATTCTATTAGTTGATTTATATTTTCCGCTATATAAGATATCTGGTATTTCTTAATTATACTTTTTAGAAGTGTCTTATCACCACAAAGAAGTGGAAGTTCTATAATAAACTTTTTTACCAACCCATCCAGATTTATTGAAGAGATAATCTTTTCAATCCTACTTATATCTCGATAAATAAAGGCTTGTTTTAATTCTGTATTTTTATATAAACCGGTTTTATTTAGCAATTTTTTTAAAATTTCATTGTCATTGAAAAAAATTTTAATCTCCCTATTTATGTTTAAATTTCTAATAATTTCATTTATCAGAAAAACTATCTCTAACTCAGCTTTTATGTCCTCAACGCCTATTAGCTCAATTCCTGCATGATGAATTTCCCTCGGCTTACCATAAAGACTATCGGGGTTTCTCAAAACAGGACCAAAGTAGCATATTCTTACCGGTAAGTTTTCAAGCATATTGATATTTGAAGATATAATTCTAACTATCTGGGGAGTAAAATCAAACCTAAAACAGGCA
Source organism: Pseudomonadota bacterium (assembly GCA_026418415.1). Classification (GTDB taxonomy): domain Bacteria; phylum CALINM01; class CALINM01; order CALINM01; family CALINM01; genus CALINM01. Next base: position 99,374 of record JAOABK010000003.1, read on the forward strand.
GGTTTATTAGCATAATGATCTATAAAATTAAAAATATGACCTTCCTCTTCCCCACTCACTATATAGGTTTTCAAAAACTCAACAGAGGAAGTAAGTACAGGTCTGTATCCAAAACTTAAAAAAGATTGGTAGAGTTTTTGCTGGACAAAATAAAAGACCTCCGCCGATTCAGGCAGGAGGTCTTTAAAACCCTCTGGTATTTTAAACATTTCAAATCTCTATATAATTAACTGAGATGATATTCGGTAATTTAGCCATTTCCTCGAGTACAGTCTTATCAACTGGCTGATCTACATGAAGAATCGATATAGCGGTTCCTCCAACCTTGTCTCTTCCCCAACTCATACTACCTATATTTATATTCATCTTTCCAAGAGTGGTACCTATGTTGCCTATTACGCCAGGTCTATCATAATTATATAACATTATAATATGCCCCTCTGGAACAGACTCTACATAAAAATTATTAATCCTAACTATCCTTGGTTCCTTTCCAAAAATAGTTCCCATTATTGTTAAAGTATCTTTATCTGTTTTAGCAGACACAGTTATAAGGTTATTGAACTCCTTTATTGTTGTTGTTTTAGATTCACTTACATTCATTCCCCTTTCTTTAGCAATAATTGGAGCATTTACATAATTCACCTCTCCCGATTCCATAACTTTGGAGAAGAACCCCTTCAAAAATGCAATCGTAAGAACATTTGTATTTTTTTCAGCAATGTCCCCACTATATTCTATTTGCACATTTTTAATAGCACCTTTTAATATCTGAGGGATAAAAGCCCCTATGCCTTCATTAAGTTTAAGGAAGGGTTCAAAGAAGCTTAACTCTTCACCAGTTAGTGAAGGAACATTGACAGCATTAACGATAACGCCTCTTTCTAAATAATCGACGATCTGTTCTGCAACAGCAATTGATACATTAATCTGAGCTTCTTCGGTAGATGCACCTAAATGGGGAGTGCAGATAAAATTATCAAGGGTTAGAAGTGGATTTGATGGATCAACTGGCTCCTTTTCAAAAACATCAAAAGCAGCACCTGCAACTTTTTTCGAAAGTAGAGCTTCGTATAAATCTTGCTCGTTAACAAGTCCACCACGGGCACAGTTAATTATAAATACTCCATTTCTCATCTTTGCTATTGTCTCTTTATTAATCATATTGCGTGTTTCTTCAAGAAGTGGGACGTGAATTGTTATATAATGGGAACGTTCATATAGTTCTTCTAAGGACACTAATTCTACACCCTTTTTTTGGGCAAGTTCTTCTGTAAGATAGGGATCATAGGCAATTACATTCATCTTAAGTCCCTTTGCCCTATCGGCAACAATTGACCCTATATTGCCTAAACCAATAATACCGAGGGTTTTATTATAAAGCTCTCTACCCATGAACTTATTTTTTTCCCACTTACCAGATTTTACAGACTGAGTTGCCTGAGGTATGTGCCTTGTTAATGCCATCATCAATGCTATTGTATGCTCTGCGGTTGTAACTGTATTTCCACCTGGGGTATTCATTACAACAATACCTTTTTTTGTAGCAGAGGGAACATCTATATTGTCAACTCCTATCCCTGCCCTTCCTATGACCTTTAGATTTACCCCCTTTTCTATAACCTCTTTATCCACCTTTGTCGCACTTCTCACAGCAAGGGCATGAAACTCTCCAACTATAGAAAGCAACTCTTCTCTTGAAATTTTACTTTTAATGACTGCTTCTATTTTTTTTGAGCTTTTTAGTATTTTTGCTCCTTCCTCTGAAATACCATCACAAACAAGCACTTTATATGTTGACATATCCATCCTCCTACTCTGCCAATATTTCCATAGCTTTCTTAACACCAGCCCCAAATTCAAAGGGATGACCTAAAGACTTAAGAGCGAACTCTATTGCTGAAACTGCAACTATAATATCAAATCTATCATAGTACCCCAAATGGGCAATTCTAAAAATCTTTCCCTTTGCCTGGTCCTGTCCACCAGTGATTGTTACATTAAGTCTATCTCTACAAAATTTGACAATCTTACCCGCATCCATTCCCTCTGGCGCATAGACTGCTGTCACTGCGTTACTTGGTGATTCAGGAGCAAAAAGTTTAAGACCAATTGCCTTCATTGCCTCTCTCGTAGCCTTAGCTAAACTCTCATGTCTTTTATAAATATTTTCAAGTCCTTCCTCTTTCATACTTCTTAAAACATCTCTTAATCCGATAATTAGAGATACCGCAGGAGTATAGGCTGTTTGATTATCCTTAATATTCTTCAATTCCTTTTTAAAATCAAAATAGAATTTGGGAAGTTTTGATGTTTCCACAAACTTCCATGCCTTGTCCGAAAGTCCAGCAAAAGCAAGCCCCGGTGGCAACATTAATGCTTTCTGGGAACCAGTGACTAAAACATCAATCCCCCATTCATCCATGGGAAGTGGAAAAACCCCTACACCAGTTATTCCATCAACTATAAGGATTGTATTTTCATAGTTTTTTACAATATCAGCTATGTCTTTAGTTGGATGCATAACGCCAGTAGATGTCTCACTTGCCTGAATCATAACCGCCTTTATATCTGGTTCCTGATCAAGGGCCTTTTTAATTTCAGCGGGATCAACTGCCTTTCCCCACTCAACCTTAATCACTCTTGCATTAACCCCATAGGCCTTACATATATTATTCCATCTCTCTCCAAACTTACCAGAATCTACTACAAGAGCCTTATCTCCCGGTGAAAGGGTATTTGTAACCGCTCCTTCCATTGCTCCTGTTCCCGAGGATGCAAAAATCAAAACCTCGTTTTTTGTGCCGAAAAGATACTTAAGTCCTTCTCTTACTTCTTCCATTATCGGTATGAACTCAGGCGCTCTGTGATGAATAATTGGCTTTGCCATTTCCAACAAAGTGTCTGGTGAAATCATCGTTGGACCAGGGGTTAAAAGATATCTTTTTTTCATAGTACTAACCTCACAAATTTTTTTGAAACTATATAAAAAAACACTAAAAAAGTCAATTACAAATCATAAATAAAACAATGTGTTAATAAGGCATATCTAAAGGTTTTGCTTATCAAGCCCTCTTAACTGGATTGCCTCTGCAACATGATTTTCATTGATCTCTATCGAACCATCAAGATCAGCAATCGTTCTCGAAAGCTTTAGAATTTTATTATAAGTTCTTGCTGAATATTTAAACTTTTCAATAGCACTATTCAGCAGTTTTTGAGAGGACTCATTTAGTTTACAGTATTTTTTTATCATCGATGAAGTCATCTTACTATTATAAAAAGTGTTACTTTTAAACCTCTCCTTTTGAATCTCCCTTGCCCTTTCAACTCTGTTTCTAATTTGTTGAGATGTTTCAACATTTATATTTTGTTTTGACAATTCATTAATAGGAACCCTTGGCACTTCTATATGGATATCAATCCTATCAAGTATGGGACCAGACAGTTTTTTTCTATACTTCAGTATTTGAGCATAAGTGCACGTACAGGGTTTCGTATCATCTCCTAAATTTCCACAAAAGCAGGGATTCATTGCAGAGACAAGCAAAAAGTTTGCAGGAAAAGTAACACTTGTTGAAGCCCTTGATACATGAATAACACCCTCTTCTAAGGGCTGTCTCAAAGCCTCTATGACAGACCTTTTAAATTCTGGGAACTCATCTAAAAAAAGAATCCCATTATGAGCAAGTGAAATCTCACCGGGCCTCGGATTTGTACCACCACCAACAATTGCAATTTCACTTGCAGTATGATGGGGCGATCTAAAGGGCCTTTTCGTTATAACAGGCATGTCATTAGAAAGAAGACCACTTGCACTATATATCATAGTGGTTTCCAAAGACTCTTCGAGGGTCATTTCTGGCATAATTGATGGAATCCTCATAGCCATCATCGTTTTTCCAGAGCCAGGTGGTCCAGACATTAGTACATTGTGCTTCCCTGCAGATGCAATCTCAAGGGCCCTTTTCGCATGAAACTGCCCTGCCACATCGGAAAAGTCAAGATCATAATTGATAGAAGAAGAAAAATCTAACCTTTTTGGCTTTGAAGGAGTAATATTAATATCTCCTTTTAAAAAAGAAACTGCTTCTAAGAGATGCTTCACTGGATAAACGGGAACTTCTGAAAAATATGCCGATTCAGAAGAGGATTCTTCTGGAAGAATCAATCCTTCCAAATTCATCTTCTTTGAAAGAAATACAGCAGAAAGCGCTCCCTTAACCTTTCTAATTTCGCCATTAAGGGATAGCTCACCAGCAATTAAGTATTTTTTTAAAATTTCAGGATTGATATTCAATGTGGAAGCAACAAGGGCAATTGAAATTGGTAGATCAAAGTTAGTGCCTTCTTTTCTTATGTCAGCTGGTGCAAGGTTTATGGTAATTCTATGCTCAGGAAAGGGAAGTTTCGAGTTTTTAATAGCAGAGCGTATCCTTTCTTTGCTTTCCTTTATAGTATTTTCAGGAAGTCCAACAATATTGAATGCAGGTATGCCATGAGCAACATCAGCTTCAACCTCAATTAAGTGTGCCTCTATACCGATGAGTGTATAGGTCAGAACCTTATAAAC
>JAOABK010000040.1 GCA_026418415.1 Pseudomonadota bacterium
CTCCCGAGTAGCTCAATCGGCAGAGCGGGTGGCTGTTAACCACTAGGTCGTAGGTTCGAGTCCTACCTCGGGAGCCATTTTAAAAACCTCTTCAAATTAAGAAATAATCCTAAAGTTTTCATTTATAAATACCTTAAATGCTAATATTTTTTTTAAATATTCAAGCCTTGCAACAATTGACTAAAAAAGATACAATATACTCTCAATTATGTGTAGAAGAGATTTAGCAATTGTTCTTGTCTCCGGTGGAATGGATAGCTGTGTTACAGCAGGTATTGCTGGACTTGATAATAGTTTAGCCTTTTTACATGTAAACTATGGTCAAAAAACGGAAAGTCGAGAAGAAAAAGCATTTAACGACCTCTGTGAATATTTTAAGCCTGTAAAAAAGCTAATAGTTGACATATCATATCTTAAACAAATTGGCGGTTCAGCATTAACAGATGATAAAATCACAATCCCACAGAACCACTTAAAATCTAATGTAATTCCCATAACCTATGTACCTTTTAGAAATGCCCATCTATTATCAATAGCAGTATCTTGGGCAGAGGTAATAAATGCAAAGAAGATATACATTGGAGCAGTAGAAGAAGATAGCTCAGGCTATCCAGACTGTAGAGAGGAGTTTTTTAAAGCCTTTCAAGTTGCAGTTAATAAAGGAACCAAACCAGAAACAAACATTGAAATTGTCACTCCCATTATTCATAAGAGAAAGAGTGAAATAGTGAAGATTGGAATGCATTTAGGAGTGCCCTTTCATCTTACATGGTCTTGCTATAAAGATGAAGATTTAGCTTGCGGTTTATGTGATAGCTGTTTATTAAGACTGAAAGGTTTTAATGAAGCTGGTATTGAAGATCCAATTAAATATAAAACACGGAGTTGAAAATGGATTATAAAAATACGTTATATTTACCAAACACAGATTTTCCAATGAAAGCAAATTTAACCCAAAATGAACCCGAACGTTTAAAAAAATGGGAAAAATTAAATATTTACCAACAGATGAGAAAAAACGCAAAGGGCAAGAAAATATATCATCTCCACGATGGTCCACCTTATGCTAATGGCCATATACATATCGGTCATGCGGTTAATAAAATTTTAAAAGACATCATAATCAAATATTACTACAAAGAGGGGTATGATACCCCATATATACCAGGCTGGGACTGCCATGGACTTCCTATTGAGCTTCAGGCAGAAAAAAATCTTAGTAAAAATAAAGGCGAACTCAGTAAACTTGAAATTAGAAAGTTCTGTAGAAGTTACGCAGAAAAATATATAAAAGTTCAAGCAGAGGAGTTTCAAAGATTAGGTGTTTTTGGTGAATGGGATAATCCTTACATAACAATGTCTTACGATTATCAGGCAAATATCGTTCGCGAATTTGCAAATATTGTCAAAAATGGTCATGTTTATAGGGGTAAGAAACCTGTTTATTGGTGCATTTCTTGCGAAACTGCATTAGCAGAAGCAGAGGTTGAGTATGACGATCATATCTCACCATCGATTTTTGTTGAATTTCCAATAAAATCAGATATTTCAGCACTTTCCTCAACGCTAAAAGGTTTACACACTTCGATTGTCATCTGGACCACTACTCCATGGACATTACCTGCTAATAAAGCAGTAGCAGTTCATCCAGACTACGAGTATGTAGCAGTTCAGTTTGGTGAAAAAGTTTATATAATTGCTAAGGAACTTTTACAAAAATTCGAAACGATCCTTAAAAAAGAGGGACATATAAAAGCTGAATTTAAAGGAGAGAAATTGGCTGGTCTTGTTTGTGAACATCCCTTAGAGGATTGGGACTCAATAGTTCTTGTTGCAGACTTTGTTACATTAGATACTGGTACTGGTTGTGTTCATATAGCCCCGGGACATGGTCAAGAAGACTATGAATTAGGCTTAAAAAATAATATAGAAGTTTATGCACCTGTGGATAGACGGGGAAATTTTACAAAAAATGTAAAATATTTTTCCGGTAAGAATGTAGCAAAGGTCAACGAGGAGATTATTGCTAAATTAAAAGAGTTAGGCAAACTTGTTGCGAGTGGAGAGATCTCTCACTCCTATCCCCATTGCTGGAGATGTAAAAAACCCATAATTTTTAGAGCAGAGGAACAGTGGTTTGTATCAATGGATAAAGAGGGATTAAGAAAAAAAGCTTTAGAAGAAATTGATAGAGTAAACTGGATACCTAAATGGGGAAGAGATAGGATCTATAACATGATTCAAACAAGACCAGACTGGTGCATTTCAAGGCAAAGGTCATGGGGTGTTCCAATAATAGCATTTTTTTGCAATGACTGTGGAGATGTTGTTCTTGATTATGAGATTATAAACAAAGTTGCTGATATCTTTGAAAAACATGGCGCAGATATATGGTTTGAAAAAGATGCTAACTTCTTCCTTGGAGAAAATTTTAAATGTAAGAACTGTGGATCTAAAAATTTCGAAAAGGAAGATGATATTTTAGATGTATGGTTTGATTCTGGAATTAGTTACTCTTATGTTAAAAACAGAGATGGATACGATATACCAGTAGATTTATATTTAGAAGGTTCAGACCAGCACAGAGGCTGGTTTCACAGTTCCCTTTTAACAGCCTGTGCAAACTATCATAAAAGTCCCTATAAAAGTGTTTTAACTCACGGTTTTGTTGTAGATGCTGAAGGAAGAAAAATGTCTAAATCTCTTGGAAATGTGATTTCTCCACAAGAGGTAATAAACAAATATGGTGCGGAGATTTTAAGAATCTGGGTTGCTTCAGAGGATTACAGAGAGGACATAAGAATTTCAAATGAAATATTAAACAGGCTAATCGATGCATATAGAAGAATCAGAAATACCTTTAGATATATGTTGGGTGTACTCGGTGATTTTGATTACGAAAAAAATTATGTGGAATATAAAAATCTTTCAAATCTTGATAAGTCAATACTTCACAGGCTGTATCATTTAAATAGCAAAGTTAGAAAGGCATACGCTTCTTTTGATTTTCATACCATATTTCACCTTATACATAATTTCTGTATAACTGACCTGAGTGCAATTTATTTAGACATTCTTAAAGACAGGATATATGTTAACAGTCAAAATGATATTAAAAGACGCGCTTCCCAGACAGTTATATTTGAAACATTCAGAATTCTTGTGAATTTATTATCACCAATCTTGGCATTTACAACTGATGAAGCCTGGGAACATATAAACTTGAAGAATAAAAAAGAATCAATTCATTTAGAAGAATTTATTAACCCTCCACAAGAATGGGACAATCCTCTTATAAATGACCACTTTGAAACCCTTTTAGATATTAGACAGGAAGTTCAAAAGGCATTAGAGGAGGCGAGAAGAAACAAAATTATTGGACATTCCCTTGATGCTTATGTAATAGTTTACTTAAATGAACAATTATTAGAAACGATTTCCCAGTTTTTTGAAGAATTAAGAGAAATATTTATAGTTTCCCAAATTGAAATTAAGACTTCTGGCACTGGCAAATTTAAAGGCACAGTATTGCCAATAACTATTGATATTGAAAAGGCAAAGGGAGAAAAATGTGAAAGATGTTGGGTATATTCGATTACCGTTGGTCAAGATGAAACACACAAAACTATCTGTAAAAGATGTGTAGATGTAATAAATGAAAAGGTATAATTATCTTTTTTTTTCCATAGCCCTTTTCGTTTTTATAACCGACCAAGCAACTAAAATCTGGGCTTTATATTGGCTTTCCGGTGGGCACTCAATTAAGATACTACCCTTCCTCAACTTTACTCTGGTTTTAAATGAAGGAATCGCCTTCGGTTTATTTCATGAGGGAGGTAATTTAAAAAACTACTTTTTAATCTTTATAACTGCTATAGCCACAATAATATTACTTATTACACACTTTAAAATAAAAAAACCTACAGGTCTAAAAACAATATTATTAGCCCTTGTATTTGGTGGAGCGGTAGGCAATTTATATGACAGAATATTCCGTGGTTATGTTGTAGATTTCATTGATCTCTATTTTAAAACCTTTCACTGGCCAGTTTTTAATCTTGCAGATACCTATATTTCCTTGGGACTTATAATTATATTCTACTTGCAGATTATTAAAAAGGAGCATATTTTTTAATGTATCCAGAGATCTTCAGAATTGGTGATTTAGCAATCCATACTTATGGATTGTTTATAGTGGTTGGTATCTTCGCTGGATTTTTTGTTATTAAGAGGGAGTGTGAGAGGATTAATCTTGATTTTAGGCATGTTTCAGATGTTCTTTTCTGGGCTATCTGGGCTGGACTTTTAGGCAGTAGAATTTTCTATGTAATTTATTTTCCAGAAGAATTCATTAGTAATCCTATAGAAATAGTAAAAATATGGAAAGGGGGTCTTGTATTCCATGGTGGTATAATTTTCGCTGTTCCAATATCAATTTACCTTTTAAAAAAATTTAAATTACCGATCATTAAGACAATTGATACAACTTCAATAGCCATACCCCTTGCCCATTTTTTTGGAAGATTGGGATGTTTTTTCGCAGGATGTTGCTATGGTAAAGTTTGTGAACTGCCGTGGGCAGTAACCTTCAAACATCCAAAAAGCATCGCTCCAGTAAATATACCCTTGCATCCTACTCAATTATATGAATCTTTAGCCAATCTTTTTCTTTTTATAATTTTGCTTTCCACACGCAAAAAAACCGACAAAAATGGATTAAAGACAGGGATTTATCTTATTGGATATGGCATTATAAGATTCATCGTTGAACTCTTTAGGGGTGATTACAGACAAATCTATTTTTCTCTCTCCTCCGCTCAGTGGATTAGTGTTTTTTTTATACTTATCGGTGCTATAATTGTTATAAAGATAGCATTAGGGGGTAAAAGATGAAAAAATTTTTTTTAATTGCCTTTATGTTTTTATTCGGATGTGTCTCGTCTGGAAAATATGAAGCCTGCATAAAAGATGTATCAAACCTTAAGACAGAAAAGGAACAACTTCAAAATCTACTAACAGAAAGGAATAATAAGATTAATAACCTCGAAATTGCTAACAAAGAACTCGAGACAAATCTATCCAAATGTGAACTTGAAAATAAAGATAATGCTGAAAAATTAGAATTGTGTACCCATGAGAAAAATCAATTAATCAATAAAAAATCTGAGTTGGAAGGGGAGATAACAAAATTAAATAGAACTTTAAATGCAAAACAAGATGAACTTTCAAAAAAGATTGTGGAATTAAATAATAATTTATCAGCTAAAGACAAAGAACTCAAATCATGTAATGAACAAATAGTATATTTAACAAATGATATTAAAAACAAAGATTTAACAATTCAGGACTTAAAAAAGGAGCTAAGTAATCTTTCACAAGAAAAAGCTAAAATAATGGAAGAAAAAGAAAAAGCTATTGCCCAATTAAAAAGCACTTATAACAGCCTCGTTACAGAACTAAAGGAGGAAATCAAAAAAGGCGAGATTGAAGTAACACAATTAAGAGACAAGCTTACTCTACAGATGGTCGAAAAAATTCTTTTCGATTCAGGGAGTGCAGAGATTAAAGGTAGTGGTAAAAAAATAATTGATAGAGTTGCAGAAATTTTAAAAAATGTAAAAGACAAACAAATAAGAATAGAAGGCCATACTGATAACGTCCCCATAGGTCCAAAAATTTCTAAAAAATTTCCTACAAACTGGGAGCTTTCCACTGCAAGAGCAACTACTGTGGTTAGATATTTGATAGAAAGAGGTGGTATCAATCCCAAAATACTGAGTGCGGTGGGATATGCGGATAATATGCCTGTTGCATCAAACGATACTGAAGAAGGAAGAGCAAAAAATCGAAGAATTGAGATAGTATTATCTCCAATGGATGTGGAAAAACAATAGTTAATTTTTATTGGATGTTATTGAAGAACTTAAAAATAGAATATAGAGCATTTTTCGGTTTAGCATTTTATGTCTTTTGGCTTGTATCTTTTCCCATGGCTGGGTTTTTGATGGGAAACGATATAACTCCAAATAAAATCAATTACTTTCTTATACCACACATAATAACTTTTTTTTTCGTTTGTTTTTTTCTTGATGTACAAAGATTGGAAAAATTTAGCACAATGGCTATTATTTTAACTGCCCTGCTAACCATCTCTTATACATTTGCTGGCTCTCTTAAAAATTTCGTCCTATCGATTCTTGGCATATCTTCAGTATTTCCAGCTCTAAAAGCAATATTAATATTTAAAGACATTCCCCAAAAAATTGAGTTTTCTTGCGCAGCGCTTATACTTGGAAACTTTTTAACCTTTCTTCTTACCCTTTCACCTTTGAGCAATATTTCAGGATTTATTATAATTTCTTTTCTTTTGCTTTTTATAGCTCTTGTCCCTTCAATAAAAAATTTTCAACATGGATCAGTGGATCTTAAAAAAACTCAGCTTTTAATCATATTTGTCTTTTACTTCACTGGTGGCTTAATGTACGACTTTTTCCTCCCCAATTATTCTGTCAATTCCTTTTTGCCAAACTATGAGATAATTTTTTATATACTTGGTGTCTTATTTGCCATCTTTTTCATAAAAAAAGATTTAGAAATGACACTTGCGATAGGGATTCTTTTTAGTAGTTTATCATTTTTTCTATACAAGATAGAAACTCATACATTCATAAACGTTGGTATGTACTTCAGCCAGATCTCTTTCGGGGTTGTTGATGCCTTCTTTATAAACCTTTTAATCTTATTAATACCAGATTTTAAGAAACTCACACTAACATTTATCACAATGTTAACAGGTATATTAGTGGGTAAAATAATCTGTTTTTACCTTCAAAATAAATTATCGATTATTATTGAATCAGGAAACCTATTTTTAATAATCTCTGCAATACTTCTATACTTCTCAAGTAGAGTGTATAAAAAAACTGAAGAAAAAAAAGGGCAACTTCAAAATAACAAAGAAACAGAAGAAAGAAATTTCAAAGAAAATCAGATTTACAAAAAACTTTCTGAACAGGAAAAAAAGGTCTTAGAAATGGTATTCCAAGATAAAAATTATAATGTGATTGCTGAAGAAATGGATATTTCCGTTTCAACAGTTAAAACCTATATGAAAAGGATCTTTGAAAAGACAAATACAAAAAACAAAGAGGAATTAATTAACAAATTTAAAAAGGAGTAAACAATGCAAACAAAGCCTACACCAAGTTTTAGTACAACAATAAGAGTAGAATATCCTAACATAGTAGGTATGCTGGGAAAATTAACATCCACAATTGGTGAAGCAGGTGGGGATATTGGTTCAATTGATATTATAAAAACAACAAAAAATATGATAACGCGAGATATCACTTTTTCTGCAACCAGTGAAGAACATATTGATAAGATAATTGAAAAGATAAGGGAATTAAGTAATGTAAATATAAAGCATATTACAGACAAAACTTTTGCTGTTCATAATAAAGGCAAAATTGAGATAGCACTCAAGCATACTATAAGAACGAGAGAAGACCTCTCAATGGTATATACTCCGGGTGTAGCAAGGGTATGTATGGATATATACAAGCATCCAAGACATGTTTATAACTACACAATCAAAGCTAATACTATTGCTATTGTAACAGATGGGACAGCAGTTCTTGGATTAGGAGATATTGGGCCACATGCAGCCTTACCAGTCATGGAAGGTAAAGCCATGCTTTTTAAACAATTTGCTGATGTTGATGCCTATCCAATATGTTTAGACAGTAAGGATCCAGATAAAATAGTAGAAGTAATTAAATGTATATCACCTGTATTCGGAGGTCTAAACTTAGAAGACATTTCCGCTCCAAGGTGCTTTGAAATTGAGGATAGATTAAGGGCTGAACTAAATATCCCGGTATTTCATGACGACCAACATGGAACAGCGGTAGTAACCTTAGCAGCATTAATAAATGCCTTGAAAATAGTAAAAAAAGAGATAGATAAAATTAAGATAGTTATATCAGGCGCTGGTGCTGCAGGTATAGCCTGTGCTAAATTACTTTTCTATGCAGGAGTAAATCCTGCTAATGTTATAATTTGCGATAGTAAAGGTCCAATCTATAAAGGCAGAAAAGAAGGGATGAACAAGTATAAAGAAGAAATGGCACAAATAACAAACAAGAAAAATATAAAAACAAGTATTAAAGATGCCTTAAAGGGTGCAGATGTATTCATAGGCACTTCTGGTCCTGGGTTACTAACCGCAGAAGATATAAAGCCTATGGCCAAGGATTCGATAATATTTGCTATGGCAAATCCAATACCTGAAATAATGCCTGAAGAAGCTGAGGGAATAGCAAAAATAATTGCCACGGGACGTTCTGATTATCCAAACCAGATTAATAATGTTCTATGCTTTCCTGGTTTTTTTAGAGGACTTCTTGATGCAAAGGCAACAACAGTAACATACGAGATGAAGATTGCATCAGCTTATGCAATAGCAAATTTAATTAAGCCCTCAGAGCTTAATGAAGAATATATAATTCCTTCTCCCTTTGATAAACGGGTTCCAAGAGCAGTTGCAGATGCAGTTGAAGGGGTAGTAAAGAAAATGAAGAAAAAATAAATTGCCCTAAATTTTAGTTCCCTCATACAATACAGTAGCAGGTTTTTTAAAAACAACTTTTTTTGTGAGCTTAAAACCAGCGTTTTCCATTATATCTTTTATCTCTTTCGTCGATAAATTATCCCCACCATCAGCGTGAATAAGCATGTTTAGTCTAAATATTACATTTTCTCTGGGATAGGTCTTTTTTTCATTCAAATAAAACTCGTGGATGTAAATCTTACCACCCTTTTTAAGAGCCTTAAAAGCTTTTTTAATAGCCAATTGTCTTGTTTTGTCATCTAATGCATGCAAGACCTGAAAGATAAAGATACAATCATAATCATCCCCAAAATCTACTTCTTTTAAATCCCCTTCTATAAATTTAACCCTTTTCTCCAATCCATCATTTTTAATAAACTCTCTGCCTACTTCCGCAGAATCGGGTAAATCAAGAATTACACCTTCAATATCTTTATTCTTTTTCAATATTTCTCTTAAATAGGTTGCTGGTCCAGATCCCACATCAAGTATTTTTCTAACCCCCCTTAAATTTAAATTATTTAAGATACGTTCTTTTTGAAATTTAGTAAGGTTGTCCATCCCAGTTATGAAAGATTTTGTATACTCTTTTCTAAGTTCTTTACTGACCTTCTTTTCGATAGCCTTACCTGTTCTAACGCTATCAATTAGTTTGCCCCATTCTTCCCACATATGATAGTAATGGTCAATAATGGAAAGAACATTCTTTTTAGATTCTGAAAGGAGAAAATCACTATACTTGGGTTTTATAGAATAATTATTTTTCTCCATACTCACAAACCCTAAAGAAACAAGGGCTGAAAGGAGCATCTCTGTGGATCTTTTATCACATTTAATCTTCTTTGAAACAAAAGCTGCATCGACAGGCTCTTTTAGATAATCAAATACCCTTAACTTACAAGCAGTTAGAAAAACCTGAGAATCCCAGAAAATTCTTGCCAATTCAAGAACTTGCTTTAATGGAGCATTATCTCTCATAAATATTCCTTTATTAAAACCTCAGCTATCTGGATAGCATTCAGCGCTGCACCTTTTCTTAATTGATCACCAACAATCCACATAGAAAGCCCTTTTTCGCAGGATATGTCTTCTCTAATTCTACCCACAAAACAATCATCAGTACCTGATACAACTATAGGCATTGGATACTTTCTATTCTGTGGATCGTCCACAACCTTTACTCCTGGAGCATTTGACATAAGTTCTATGGCTTTATCCCTTGTTATCTTTTTTTCAGTCTCAATGGTGACTGATTCAGAGTGTGAGCGAAAGACAGGAACCCTAACTGTGGTAGCTGTGACATTTATAGAGCTATCACCCATAATCTTTCTTGTCTCATTTACCATTTTCATTTCTTCTTTTGTATAAAAATTATCTGTAAAAACATCAACCTGAGGGATGAGATTAAAAGCAATTTGATAGGGAAGAGCTGATACTGTCATCTCTTGACCATTTACATATTGTCTTACTTGCATATCCAACTCTGCCATTGCCTTTGCACCAGCACCAGAAACTGCCTGATATGTTGAAACAACGATTCTTTTAATCTTACCATAGTCATGCAGTGGTTTTAGAGGTACGACCATGATAATTGTTGTACAGTTTGGATTGGCAATTATGTTTCTATTTTTATATAGGGCAATATCCTTTGGATTAACCTCAGGAACAACAAGGGGTACATCGTGTTCCATTCTAAAAGCTGAACTATTATCTATTACAACCGCTCCAGCATCAGCAGCAATAGGTGCAAATTCCTTGCTTCTATCTCCACCAGCTGAAAAAAGTGCAATGTCAATATTCTTAAAAGAATTCCTGTCTAATTTCTCAACCGTTAGCATCTCTCCCTGAAAGGGTATTTTTTTTCCAGCACTTTTTGAAGATGCAAGAAGTTTTAGGTTTTTTAAAGGGAATTTTCTCTGGGCAAGTATTTCAAGCATAACTTCACCAACTGCCCCAGTAGCACCTACAACTGCAACATTATATTCTTTCATCCCAAACTCCTTTAATTTTTTAGCTTTATATTATAATTCCTGAATAAATGAAAAATCAAATTTTTTATTAATGACATTTGGCTAAATTTAACAAATCTACTCAATAAAATAATATCTTTTGCATTTTCATAAAAAATCAACAAATGTAATTACATTTTTGTTTAAAAAAACAACAATATTGTATCTTTTATGACCCCTTTTTATGCAAGTATCTGAAATTTAAATAATTTTTTTTGGCATAAAGTATGCTCTGTATTGATTGTAATGAAGGACCCTTTTTTAAGATTTTCAAGGCAACTTAATTTAGAGGGGTTTGGCAAAGAAAAACAAAGGTTGCTCTCTGAAAGTAGGGTGTTTATTGGTGGTATTGGTGGGATTGGCGGGACAACCGCTATATATCTTGTCTGTGCGGGCGTTAAAAATCTTAAACTATGCCACTTTGGAGAGCTTGAACTGCCTGATTTAAACAGACAGATCCTAATGAGAGAAAAAAAATTAGGCTCACCAAGGGTTGAAATCGCACAAGAGACACTTATAAACTTTTGTGAAGATCTGAATATAGAAATTTTTAAAGAAAGAATTGATGATGAAACCGTAGATTTGATGTTAAAAGATTGCGATCTTGCTATTTCTGCAAGACCAAATTTTTATGAAAGACTATCTATTGCCAAGGCTTGTCTTAAACATAATATCCCTATGATAGATGGTGCTATGTATGATATGTTCGGTCATGTATTTACAATGATCCCCTACAAGACCGCCTGCTATGGATGCCTTTTTGAGAAACTACCTGATAACTGGAAAGAGTTGGATTTTCCGGTGCTTGGGGCTTT
Organism: Pseudomonadota bacterium; assembly: GCA_026418415.1. Classification (GTDB taxonomy): domain Bacteria; phylum CALINM01; class CALINM01; order CALINM01; family CALINM01; genus CALINM01. The sequence goes on from JAOABK010000040.1 coordinate 11,436, forward strand.
CTCTGGCATGATAGGGACTATCCTTGCAATAGAGACAATCAAGGTTCTTACAAACTGGCATGAACCAATAACCGGGGAACTCCTGGTTGTAAACGGGATAACCTACGAAATAAACAAAATCAAGATAAAGAAAAGAGAAAAATGTATATTATGTGG
>JAOABK010000041.1 GCA_026418415.1 Pseudomonadota bacterium
TAGTTAATGAAGACCAATTAGAATGAATTAATGAAGTATGATTATTAAATGTTTTTTTTAATTCAACTTTTTTCTCCAAATTTATTACTAAATTTGCATTCAATAGTCTATCATACATATATGTATCAATAATTTTAGCATTATACATATTTGTTAAGATTCTCTTTGCCCTTGCCTCAACTTTCTCTAAATTCCTATAGGGATTATAAATTTTGGGGCCGGGCAGGAGTCCTGCCAATATAGCAGATTCCATAGGACTTACTTCTATCGGTGACTTTCCAAAATAAAACCAGCAGGCATGATTAACACCATAAACCATAGGACCAAATTCAACAACATTAAGATATAACTCAAGTATTCTTGTTTTTGTTAGAGTTGTTTCTAATAAATAGGCTATAATTAGTTCTTTTAGTTTCCTTATAATTGTTTTTTCTCTTGAAAGAAATAGATTTTTGGCTAATTGCTGGGTTATTGTACTCCCTCCCCTCACATACTTCCCCATCTCAAGATTCTTCTTAAAAGCTTCTTTTATGGCATCATAATCTACACCACTATGCTTATAAAATTTTGCATCCTCTGACAAAATTACAGCCCATTTTATATATGGAGAAATGTTTTTCCACGATACATATCGGGGATTTTTTGGACCCACTATAAAGGGATGAGGATTTTTATTCCAATCGTAGACCGTAATCTCAAAAGAATATTTTGGATCTTTGAGCTTTTTAATCTTAGGATACATATAAATTCCATAGCTTATAGCTAAAACAAAAAGTACAATCCCAAAAAACAATGCATATATGATAATCTTCTTCATCATATTGCCTCTGATGCCCTTAATAATCTATCACTTATCGCCCTACCTAATCCCTTTTTTTCAGGTAGTTGAGCTATTATTAAATCTAATTTTTGTGCATCAAAATATCTGAGCGTCGAAAATAGCATTCGACCATATTCTTCAAGGCTTTTAAAAACTATTGTTTTTTCAAAGGTTTTTAATGGGTTATATAAACCCATATAGCCAATTTTTTTGCCTCTATTTTCTTCAAGTATTTGCAGAAGCTCTTTCTTATTCTGAAATAAAATGACAGGAATATCTGGGGCATAATGCCTGTATCTCGTCCCTGGAGAACGTTTTTTCAGTTCTATTGCTTCAGTTATAATAACTTTTATACCCAATTTTTCTATCTCCTCTATCGCCAAGGAGCCTGGACGAAGTAGTACTGCTTCTCTCTCTGTGACGTCAATAACAGTTGACTCAATACCATAGACAGTATTACCACCATTGATTATGCAATCTACCTTCCCGTAGAAATCATGATATACATGCTCAAAATCTGTTGAACTTGGTTTACCTGATATATTTGCACTGGGTGCAACTATAGGGTTGCCTAATTTCTCAATTATTTTAAGGGCTATCAGATTTTCTGGCATCCTTACTGCAATAGTATCAAGGCCAAAGGTAAACTTTTTATCAATCTTGCTTTTTAAAACAATTGTTAATGGTCCAGGCCAGAATTCTTTTATAATTTTCTTTGCTATTTGATTTATCTCCCCTATCTCCTCAATCATCTTTTCAGAAAATACATGAAATATAAGGGGATTGTCTTTTGCTCTTTTCTTAATTTCAAATACTTTATCCACCGCTTTAGTATTAAAAGCATCAGCACCTATACCATAAACAGTTTCTGTTGGAAATATGACAATTCCACCTTTTTTGAGAATTGAAGCTGATTTGTCAGCAATTTCTTCTACAGATGTTTGAATTGATTCGAGTATCAATGTTTTCACAGAGATATTATATTTTAGAATTCTACAATAGGCAACAGATGGCTGACTAAAGTTAGTTTGTTGTATTTTGTGAGATAAATTTACTAATTAGGGGAGTTTGATAATCCACTCCCCTAATTGTGAAATTTTTTATAAAACCAAATTTTTTATATATCAAAATAAAGGAAAAATTCCATTGGAGTTGGTCTTAAGTTTACTGGATTGAATTCTCTCTCTCTTTTATAGGAAATCCATGCTTCAATTACATCTTCACTAAATACCCCGCCTTTAAGCAAGAAATCATGATCCTCTTCAAGAGCTTTCAATGCTTCCTGAAGTGAGCCTGGTGCAGATGGGACATTTTTTAATTCTTCAGGTGATAGAGAATAAATGTCTTTGTCGAGTGGCTGTCCTGGATCAATTTTGTTCTCTATTCCATCAAGACCTGCCATTAGCATTGCTGCAAAGGCTAAATAGCCATTACAAGATGGGTCGGGAGTTCTAAACTCTATTCTTTTTGCCTTTGGAGAAGGTGAATACATGGGGATACGAATCGCTGCGCTTCTATTTCTACTACTATAAGCCAAATTCACTGGTGCTTCGAATCCAGGGACAAGCCTTCTATAAGAATTTGTTGTTGGGTTAGTTATTGCACATAGCGCCCTTGCATGTTTTAAAATACCACCGATGAAATACAATGCCAGTTTGCTTAACCCACCATACTCATCTCCAGCAAATAGTGGCTTACCCTTTTTCCATAAGCTTATATGTGTATGCATACCTGATCCATTATCACCATAAAGTGGCTTTGGCATAAAGGTAGCTGTTTTGCCAAAGGAAAGTGCAACATTTTTAACTATGTACTTAAACCACATAAGTTTATCAGCGCATCTAAGAAGGCTATCAAATCTAAAATCTATCTCTGCCTGTCCTGCAGTGGCAACTTCATGGTGCTGTCTTTCTACCTGAATACCAACAGCTTCCATCTTTCTAACCATTTCTTCTCTTACTTCCTGTAAGCTATCTGTTGGTGGAACTGGAAAATACCCTTCTTTATGTCTTACTTTATATCCTAAATTAGGTTCTTCGCTCCTTCCTGTATTCCAGATACCTTCTACTGAATCAACCATATGGAAACTATGATTACTACCAAGATCGTATCTTACTTCATCAAATATAAAAAATTCTGCTTCAGGTCCAAAATAAGCTACATCAGCAATACCAGTAGATTTCAAATACTCTTCTGCCTTTGTAGCAATATTTCTTGGATCTCTCTCATAGGGTTCTCTTGTAATAGGATCAAAAACATTGCATATAAGTGAAAGTGTTGGGGTCTCCATAAAGGGATCAATTACCGCTGTAGATGGATCAGGTAAAAGAATCATATCACTTTCATGAATTGACTTCCAACCCCTGATACTGCTTCCATCAAATCCCAAACCTTCTTCAAAGATGTCCTCTTCGAAAGCACTCATGGGGATTGTAAAATGTTGCCATGTACCTATAAAATCCATAAACTTAAAATCAACAGACTGAGCGTTATGTTCTTTTGCAAACGCCATAACCTCTTTTGGTGTCATAAAATCCTCCTAAAGATTTTTTTAATATTTACCCTTTAGCAATAAACTTGCCATAATTATGCACTTTTTTTACCACTTTTTGCACTAAAAGTAAACTCATTTTGTTAATCTTGCTAAATTTTGCATATTTTTTAATCATAAAAGCTGACCACTTCTCTTAATTTCTATTTTTAGATACTCATATGCAAGAGGGGTTGCTACCCTGCCACGGGGCGTTCTTGCTAAAAATCCCCTTTGGATCAAATACGGCTCATATACATCTTCAATGGTATCCTTTTCTTCACCAATTGCAACAGACAGTGTATCTATACCTACTGGACCGCCTTGAAATTTATTGATGATAGTTAGAAGAATCTCTCTGTCCATAAAATCCAGCCCCTCTTTGTCAATATCAAGAGCATCTAAACCCTTATCTGAAATTTCTTTTGTAATCACGCCATCTCCCATTACCTGAGCAAAATCTCTAATTCTTTTCAAAATCCTATTTGCTATTCTTGGTGTTCCCCTTGATCTTTTAGCTATCTCTCTTGCTCCTTCTTCATCAATTGTAATTTCAAGTAGTTTTGCAGATCTCTTAACAATTTGAACAAGCTCCTCCTCTGTATAATAATCAAGCCTTGCTGAAAACCCAAATCTATCCCTTAAAGGTGATGTCAACATACCAGCCCTTGTAGTAGCACCTATTAATGTGAACTTTGGCAGGCTTATTCTTAAACTTCTTGCAGATGGTCCCTGACCAATCTTTATGTCTATGGCAAAATCCTCCATTGCAGGATAAAGTATTTCTTCAACTATTCTTGGCATTCTATGGATTTCATCAATAAAAACAACATCTCTTTCATTTACATTTGATAAAATCGCAGCTAAATCACCAGGTTTCTCTAAAACAGGACCAGAAGTGGTTTTAATATTAACCCCTAACTCCTTTGAAACAACTATAGCAAGCGAGGTTTTACCAAGACCAGGTGGACCATAAAAAAGAAGATGGTCTAAAGCCTCTCCTCTCGCAAGTGCAGCTTTAATAAAAACCTTTAAGTTTTCTTTTATCTTCGTTTGGCCTATGAAATCATCGAGATTTGAAGGACGTAAAGTCCTATCTAACTCTAAATCCTCAAAGGTTTTTTGAGAAATAATTATATCCTCTCTCACCTCTACCTCTTCATAAGGAACTTAAGAGCTTCTTTTAAAATTACCTGGACATCGCTTACATCTGGATTTTTCTTGATAACTTCTAAAACAGCCTCCCTTGCCTCTTTGTTTGAGTATCCTAAAGATACAAGCGCAAGCTCAGCATCCATATTAATAGAACTTACTACCTGTTCCTTTGCCTGGACACCTTTACTTTTAACTTTGTCTTTCAACTCAAAGATAATTCTTTCAGCTGTTTTCTTGCCTATTCCAGGAACCACAAGGAATGATTGGACACTTCCGTTTTCAATAAAATTAATAAGCTCGCCTGCATCAAAGAAGGAAAGTAGAGAGAATGCTGTTTTTGCACCAATTCCCTTAGCCTGTCTTAGAAGATTGAATACCTCTTTATCCTCTTCATTTAAAAATCCATATAAAAAGAAACCCTCTTCGTTGTTAAAAACTGTTTGGATATGGAGATTTATACCTTTTCCCAATTCAGGAAGATTGGAAAATGCCTTAAGAGGCAAAAAAACAAGATACCCAACACCTCCCACATCAACAACTATACTATTTGCTTTTTTAGATAAAATGACTCCTTTAAGAAAACTAATCATTTAACTGTTCCTATTATACCCTATATTACCATGAAATATGGCAATGGCAAGGGCATCTGATGCATCATCAGATATTTCACCATTGATTTTCAATATCACTTTAACCATATGTTTGACACTCTTTTTTTCTGCACCACCAAAGCCAGTTAATCCCTGTTTGATACTTCTTGTGGGATACTCATAAACTGGTAGATTTGCTTTTCTGCCTGCAACTATACAAACTGCCCTTGCCTCTCCAATCATAAAAGCAGACCGAGCATTTTTGCCAACAAATGCTTTCTCCAAAGAAATACAATTTGGATTAAATTCCTTTATTAGATTTTCGATTTCAAAAAAAAGTTTTAAAAGTCTGTCATGTAAGTCTGAAAGTTTATCTAATCTTATGACTCCAGCATTAATTAATCTATATTCCTGCCCTCTTTTCTCTACTATACCAAAACCAGTCTTTCTAAGACCTGGGTCTATCCCCAGTATTATCACATAATCCCCTTAAAATTTATTTATACTGTCATATCATCGGGTAAATCGAAATTAGCATATACATTCTGAACATCGTCATGGTCTTCAAGTGCTTCAAAAAGTTTAATCATGTTTTCTGCATCTTTATCTTTTATTTGCACATAATTTTTAGGTATTTTTGTAATTTCAGCCACATTATATTTCAATCCCCTTTTGTCAAATTCTTCTTTTACTCTTTCAAAATCCGCTGGATCTGTTATCACTTCTAAGCTACCATCATCATTTCTAACGTCCTCAGCTCCAGCCTCTATGGCAATCTCCATCAACTCGTCCTCTGTAATTGTTTTTCCATCAAAAACAAAGTACCCCTTTTGTTCAAAAAGCCAGCTCACGCACCCAGACTCTCCCAAATTTCCATTATATTTTGAGAACAAATGCCTTATCTCTCCGACTGTTCTATTTTTATTATCAGTCATAGCCTCAACCAGTACCGCAACACCACCTGGCCCATAACCTTCATAGGTAATCTCTTCATATTGAACATCAGCAAGCTCACCTGTGCCCTTTTTTATTGCCCTTTCAATATTCTCATTTGGCATGTTAACGCTTTTAGCTTTTGCAATGACTGTTCTTAGCCTGGGATTCATCTCCGGATCTTTTCCGCCTAACCTTACTGCTACAGTTATTTCTTTTGCAATTTTAGTAAAAATCTTGCCCCTTTTTGCATCAACTACTGCCTTTTTGTGCTTTATCTGAGCCCATTTTGAATGACCAGCCATTTTATTTCCTCCAGTATTATTTTTATGCAGTTTTTTGCAATAAAAACTTCTCTATAAAATCATTTATTTCTCCATCAAGCACCGCTTCAGCATTTCCTACCTCATATTGCGTCCTATGGTCTTTTACCTGTTTATAAGGATGAAGCACATAGGTCCTTATCTGACTCCCCCAGGCAATATCTTTTTTCTGTTCATAATTTTTCTGTCTTTCCTCTTCCCTCTTTTTCATTTCAAGCTCATATAATCTTGCCTTAAGGAGCTTCATAGCCATTTCTCTATTTTTATGTTGAGACCTTTCATTCTGACACTGCACCACGATTCCCGTTGGCAAATGGGTAATTCTTACCGCTGAATCTGTTTTATTAACCTTTTGACCACCACACCCAGATGCCCTATAAGTATCAACCCTTATGTCCTCTTCCTTAATTTCAATTTCTATATTATCCTCTACCTGAGGTATTACAGAAACTGAGGCAAAAGAAGTATGCCTTCTACCCGAAGCATCAAAAGGAGAAATACGAATTAACCTATGAATCCCCTGTTCAGCCTTAAGATAACCATAAGCATAAGTTCCATCTATTGTAACAGTAACATTCTTAATTCCCGCTTCATCCCCTGCTAAAATATCCACTATCTGGGCTTTATAATCCATCTTTTCTGCCCATCTCAAATACATCCTTAAAAGCATTTCAACCCAATCCTGTGCTTCAGTTCCACCCGCTCCTGCGTTAATGCTTAAAATTGCGCTTGATATATCTTCCTGCTCTGTGAAAAGCCTTTTTATTTCCATTTCCTTTAACATTTTCTCGAATTTTTTAAGATTTTGATCAAGTTCATTCTCTATTGTTTCATCATGCTCCTGCTTTAAAAGCTCTAAAGCGGTTTTAACCTCCTCATACATCTCTGTAAACTTATTCCATTCCTCAAAGAACTTTATCAGAGAGGTCCTTTCCATAAGAATGCCTTTTCCCTTCTCCATATCCTTCCAAAAGTCCTCTTTGGATACACTTTCTTCCAGAAATTTCAATCGCTTTTCTTTCTCTTCAAGACCCATATGGTCTCTAAGAACAAGAAATCTCTCTTCTAATTCCTGAAACTTAGCTACTTTTTCGTCTAACATATTCTGTTCTCAAGATTTTTTAATTATTTTATTAAAGACCACCTTTTTTTTCCACATTTTTTTCTTGCAAAATAGTACCAATTTATGATTAAATAAATATTCCTATAATACAAGCGGAGCCGTAGTTCAGTCGGTTAGAACGCCTGCCTGTCACGCAGGAGGCCGCGAGTTCGAGTCTCGTCGGCTCCGCCATAAAAAAATCCTCAAACTCAAACTTAGATTATCTTTTTCACTTTTGGAACTTTTTTTGCTATCATCATTATGATTATGCAATGCAAAATTAGATGTCGTTTAATATTGCTTTTATTGATAGTCTACGTTCCTCTGCTTATTGCTTTATATTCTACCTACGTTGAATCACGTGAAAGTGTCAAAAAAATGTTACAAAAAAACAATGAAAATATTGCCAAGGGTATAAAAAGAGAGATTGAATCATTTCTTACAGATACAAATCAATTATTTGTATCGTTAGCCAATAACCCAATTATTCAGAGCAAGAATATTAAATTAACCGACGAAATATTCAGTAAAGTCTATAGGGAGTGTAAATTTTGCTTAAATATTCTTTTAGCTGATATGGATGGAAATAACATAGGTTCTGCTGTAAATCCAGAAAAAGCACACAAGCTTAACTACTCCGACATGGACTGGTTCAAAAAGGGAAGTATGGGTAAGCCTACAATTAATGATCCCCATATTTCAAAGCTCTTTAAAGAGAAAACTTTTATGATGACCTATCCTGTATTTTCTGGGAACAAACAGATTGCAGTACTCGGAATACCACTAAATTTAAATAAGTTAAATTCTGCAATCATGAAGGAATATAATTTAACAGAAAAAACCAATGTTATAATTGTTAATGAGCATGGAATCATAATGGGTAATTTACTCTTTCCAGAATTGATAGGTAAGCGAGTTCCAAGAAAGGAGTTGTACGACGCAATATTTTCTGGCAAATCAGGAACTTTCATTCAGCTTGGTATAGACAATCTCGAGAGGTTATTTAGTTTCGAAACGATTGAAAACTATAACTGGAAAATTGTGGTTGGAACTCCAACAAAAAAGATTTTTGAGGAGAGTATAAAAAATGTTCAGAATATATTGTATACTTCCATCATTCTAATTTTGATTACTTTTTTTATAGCTCTTAGAATTGCAAAGGGGATAAATAAAAAATTTGACACTCTACTTATGGGATTAGATAATTTTGGTAAGGGAGAACTTAATTTTAGGTTTAAAACAGAGGGTATAAAAGATGAATTTTTACATATATTTAGCACCTTTAATCAAATGGCTGAAAATATTGAAAAAAACAATGAAGAGATAATAAGATTAAACAAAATTTACAGGCTCCTTTCTGAGGTAAACCAAAAAATTGTAAAGAGCTTTGACATTCAAAGGCTTTTAAATGACATAACTAAGGATATTGTTGAAATTGGAGGCTATAGGCTTTGTCTTATCTTAAAGATCGAAAAGGATAAAATCAAGCCTTTGAGCTTTTATGGGAAAGATGAACAAACTCTTCAAATAGCCTTAAAAGAAAAGGAAAAATTAGATTATCACGAAACAATAAGTAAATCGGTTTCAAATAGAGAGACTTGTATTTCCAAATCCTCTTTCAAAAGAGAATATAATTTTGATTACAACTCCTTTCTTTCCATACCACTGATCATTGAAAATGAAGTTTATGGTGTTATTCTTGTATTCAAAGAAAATGATGAATTCAATTATCAAGAAATCAAACTTTTAGAAGAATTATCTTCCGATGTCGCTTTCGCAATAAACAATATAAATACTGTTATAGAAAAGCAACGGATAGAAGAGCTTATCTTTGGTATGTTTGAAGCAATGGGTGAAGGCTTAGCATTAATAGATAAAGATTCCAAAATTGTTATGGCAAATAATAAATACATAGAAATTCTTGGGAAAAGAAAAGAAGAGGTTATAAATGAGTTTTGTTATAAGGTTATGCATAATCAAGACTCAATAGAATCTGCAAAACAATACTGCTCTGCCATAGAAGTTTTTGAAGATGGAAGAGAACGCTCAAAAATACTTCAACTAAAATCTGAAAAGGGCATGCCAAAAATTGTTAGTTTAAAACTTTTTCCTCTCTTTAAGAACAATTTGGTGGAATATGTAATTGAAATAATAAATGACATTACTGAAATAAAGAAATTAGAAGAACAGTACCTACATGCACAAAAAATGGAATCAATTGGAAGATTTTCCGCAGGTATAGCTCATGACTTCAACAATATTTTAACAGGCATTATAGGGTTTGCAACCCTTTCCCAATCAGAAAATGATGGTGTGAAACTCCAAAAAAATTTACAAAACATAATTGACCTATCAAATAAAGCCTCAAACTTGACAAAATCACTTCTCTCATTTAGTAGAAAAACGACCCCCCATTTTGAACATATAGATATAAACCATCTTATATCTGAAAACACTAAAATGCTTAGTAGAATTGTGGGTGAAGACATATTGATTGAAACTAAATTGTATAATCATTCCTTGATAGTCTTTGCAGATCCTATACAATTAGAGCAAGTTTTCATGAATCTTGCTTCTAATTCAAAAGATGCTATGCCTAAGGGAGGGAAAATAGTAATTGAAGTAGATAAGACATATATTGATGAAAGTTTTATAAACTACCATAACTATGGTAATGTGGGACATCATGCACTTATATCCTTTTCAGATACTGGCTCTGGGATACCTCAAGAATTATTAGATAAAATATTTGAGCCCTTCTTTACTACAAAAGAAGTGGGCAAGGGAACGGGACTTGGGTTATCTGTAGTTTATGGAATTATAAAAAATCATGACGGCTTTATAAATGTTTACAGTGAGATTGGTAAAGGTACAACATTCAAAATTTACCTTCCAATTTCTCAAGAATCTCCAAATGTTAATATTAAAGAACAGCAAAAAGTAGATACACACAAAATAAACATAAAAATTCTTTTGATTGATGATGACGAACAGGTAAGAGATGTAACAAAGGGGATTCTTAAAAGCTTTGGTATAGAAGTAATTGATACTGAAAACACTGATTTTGCATTAGAGGCGATTGAAAAACAAAATTTTGATCTAATAATTTGTGATGTTGTAATGCCCAGAAAAAGTGGGATAGAATTTTATACACAATTAAAAAACAAGGGCATTAAAACTCCAATCCTATTTATAAGCGGATATTCAGCAGATATTGTATCTGAAAAATATGGAGTAGAACTTCAAAATATTATTATAAAACCCTTCACTCCTCTAACACTTATCAGTAAAATTAAATCAATGCTAAATATTATTTAAAAACTCTCTTGACAAATTTTTCAATAATCGTTTAAATAAACATATCATATAAAAAAAAATTTATGTTTAAATCTTTTTCAGAATATATAGTTTTTGAGTTATTAAAGCTTCATAGAGAAAGCAAACTTGCAAATGCCTTAGAGTTTTTTATTTATGATACTATTAAGATCTTCTTTCTTCTTGCGGTTATTATCTTTATTGTGTCCTTTATAAGAAGTTTCTTCCCCCCTGAAAAGACAAAGAAATATCTATCACATAAAAAAGAATTTATAGGTAATATCCTTGCTGGTCTGCTTGGCATAGTTACACCCTTTTGCTCTTGTTCAGCAGTGCCTTTGTTTATCGGTTTTGTTGAGTCCGGGGTTCCTCTTGGGGTTACCTTTTCATTCCTCATCTCATCACCTATGGTAAACGAAGTTGCTCTTGTTATGCTCTTTGGTCTCTTTGGCTGGAAGATAGCCCTTCTCTATCTTATAACTGGGCTTACTGTTGCTATTTTCGGAGGGATTGTTATAGGTAGATTAAAGTTAGAAAAATATGTTGAGGAATATGTGTACCAGATAAAAATGGGAGATGTAGAAGTTCTGTCGCCAACATTCAGAGAACGAATAGGCTATGCAAAACTCAACACCCTTGATATTTTAAGGAAGGTCTGGCTTTACATAGTGATCGCCATTGCCATAGGAGGATTCATTCACGGCTATGTACCGGAGGATTTTCTCATAAAGTACG
>JAOABK010000042.1 GCA_026418415.1 Pseudomonadota bacterium
GTAAAATCAACATTTAAAACCCTTCTTTTTTTAAAATCGTATTTTACATATGGCTTATCTAAAGCTTGATTTAATTCATTATTCTGCTCATTAATATGCTGTAGTAGGGCATCCATCTCATCTTGTGTAAGTATCTTACTCATTGGATTACAAACTCCGTAAAGTAAATATTTTTTATCAAATCCTTTTCTATTGCCTGATTAACTCTTAAAAGTAACTCATCTTTTAATTGAAACTTACCTTCTGGAGTGGCGAGAATATCCGCAGGCTTGCTACTTACAAGAGTAATTATAGAATCTCTTATTTTGGGCATCCTATCATTAACATATTGTTGAATCTTTTCATTTTTGACCTCTAAGTGAATGGTCAACTTAACAAATCTACCCGGCTCTGAAAGGTTGAGAATAAAAGGATCCAATTGAATCAATATTGCCTTTTCTTTCTCCTTAGGTAAATCAACAACATCCTCTTTTTTTGCTTGTTCTTCTTTAGCTTTATGATCTCCGCCTTTCTTCAAAAAGAGAAAACCTCCAACACCTGCACCAGCAAGAACAACAGATGCAATGATAATAATTAAAAGAAGTTTTTTGCTTTTTTTGGGTTTTTCCTCTGTTTTTTGGGCATCATTTTTTTCTTCAGCCATAATAACCTCCAAAATATGATGCTGATAAACAATCAAATAATATGCCAAAGCATAAATTATTGAAATATCTGAAAATATATAGATCTTTGTGTTAGTCAAAATCGTGACATGCTTGTATACAAAAAAAATAATAAAATTCAATCCTTTGACTTTAATCAAATTAAATGGTTTATTTTTAGTATAAGATGTAATTAAAATTAAAAAACAAGGAGGAGAAAGATGAGTATGTTTTGCTATCAATGTGAACAAACAGCCCACGGAAAAGGCTGTACTCAAATTGGTGTTTGTGGTAAAGATGAGGACATTAATTCACTACAGGACACTTTAATATTTGGAATGAAAGGTATTGCAGCATATGCCTATCATGCTAAAGAATTAGGTTATCGTGATCAGGAAGTAGATGATTTTCTTAAAGAAGGTCTATTTAAAACCCTTACGAATGTTAGTTTTGATTTAAATGACCACATTGAAGAGGTTCTTAAATGTGGAAGAATGAATTTGAAAGTCATGGAACTGCTCGATAGAGCCCATTGCGAAAGATTTGGAAACCCAACACCTGTGGAAGTTGATACGGGATTAAAAGATGGCTATGGTATCGTAGTTACTGGTCACGACTTACTTGACCTTTATGAACTACTCAAACAGACAGAAGGAAAGGGCATAAATGTTTATACCCATGGAGAAATGCTACCCGCTCACGCTTATCCAGAACTAAGAAAATTTAAACACTTAGTTGGAAATTATGGTGGTGCATGGCAGGAACAGAGACGTGAGTTTGATGAATTTCCTGGAACGATTCTCGTCACAACAAACTGTGTTTTAATTCCAAAGGAAAGCTATAAAGATAGACTTTTTACTTGTGGAATTGCAAGAGTACCAGGTTCCACCCATATTAAAGATAGAGATTTTACTCCATTGATTGAAAGAACCCTCAAAACCCAACCAATTAAAGCACAACCAGGCAAAAAGATTATGACAGGCTTTCACCACACTGCTATTCTTGGCATTGCTGATAAAATTATCAAAGCAGTAGAGTCTGGTAAGATCAAACACTTTTTTCTAATTGGTGGTTGCGATGGTGCAAGACCAGGAAGAAACTATTACACAGAATTTGCTGAAAAGGTTCCCAATGATTCTATAATCTTGACCCTTGCTTGTGGTAAGTATAGATTCAACAAAGAGGATTTTGGAAGCATTGATGGAATACCAAGACTTATTGATATTGGACAGTGTAATAATGCTTACAGTGCAATTCAAGTCGCTGTTGCTCTTGCTAAAGCCTTCAAATGTGATGTCAATGACCTACCACTGTCTTTAATACTTTCTTGGTTTGAACAAAAAGCAGTTGCTATTCTCTTGAGCTTATTAGCCCTTGACATCAAAGGCATGAGAATTGGACCTACCCTTCCAGCATTTATAACACCGAATGTATTGAAAGTATTGCAGGAAAAGTATGATCTTAAGCCTATAACTACACCAGAAGAAGATATAAAAGCGATATTGGCTGAGAAATAATAATTTAAGTGGAAGTGGATATGAGAAAGGGATAAGTCATTTTCTCTTTCACTTCCACTTACAATTAAAAGAGGAGTTCCTATGAGATGGACAGAAGAAGCAGAAAAGGCCCTTGAAAAAGTTCCTTTCTTTGTGAGAAGTATGGCAAAAAAAGCAGTAGAAGAAATGGCAAAAAAGGAAGGTAAAGATATTGTTGATTTGGAAATATTCAACAAAGCAAAGGAAAAATATTTAGGAATCGTTAACAAAAAGGAAGATGTTATAAATATAGCCATCGTTAGGTGTAACATTGTTTCAGAAACCTGTCCTGGAGTTGGTTGCCTAAAAGCATTTAATGACAAAAAGGTCTATTTTGAGAAGTATAAGGACAAGAAAATTGAACTTATTGGCTTCTTTACCTGTGGTGGATGCTCAGGCAGAAGGGTCCACAGACTTGTTCAAACACTTAAGAATTATGATTTACAGGTAGTACACCTTTCATCCTGTATGCTTTTTGAAGGTGATTATCCCAAATGCCCCTTCAAAGAATTAATTAAAAAGGACATTGAAAATCAAGGAGTAGAGGTTATTGAAGGCACTCATCATTAGAGTTCTCTATTTTTTTATTAAATTAATAAAAAATAATTTTCTTAATCTTGCAAATAAAATAACATTTGATAAAATTTTTCTAAAATATTAACAGGAGGGATCGATGGGAAAAAAAATATCTATATTTCTTTTTTTTATGTTTTTAAACATCTCATTTACATATGCCCATCATCCATCTGTTATAACAAGTGAAGCACAATCTGGTCCCATTATAACAATACCTGCAACAACGCTTGAAAAAGGATCTTTTTCTTTTAGTTTTGGCCTTGAATTTATTGATTTAGAGCCATTCAATGATCGGGATTTTCGCTTTCATGCTTTAAGAGGTGAGCATATTCATAGTTCTGAATATGTTTACCACCCAACATTATCCTTTAGCTATGGAGTGACGGATGATCTAACCTTAAGTCTAAAAACCTTTTATGTATATATTGACAATATAAAAGAAATACATCCAGATGAGCCAGCAGAAATACATTCATTAGGTGATTCTCAGGGTATTGGCGATACAACTTTTTTTGGTCAGTATAGATTTTACAAAAATTCTATTCAAAAATTAGAATCCTCTTTGCTCTTTGGAATTAAAGTCCCTACCGGAAGAACTGATGCCTTTAGTTCCCACGGTGAGAGATTTTCAGCAGAGTTTCAGCCTGGCTCAGGCTCATGGGATCCAATGCTTGGACTCTCTCTAACAAAGGAATTAACTGACAAAGCTACTTTTCATTCAAATCTACTATATGTTTTTACAAGAAAGGGTACTCAAAGTACTAACTTAGGAGATAAATTTTTCTATAATTTTGCTGTTGCTTACTCACCTTTCAATAAAATTAGCACCTCACTGGAACTAAATGGTGAATGGAAAGAAAAAATGACGGTATCGAATATAAGAGATAAAAATAGTGGTGGTAATACAGTATATATAACCCCTGGACTAAGATATAACTTTAGCGATAATAATACTGCCTACTTTTCTTTTAGTGTACCCGTAATAGAAGACCTAAATGGCATACAGAATAAAACTGATTTTAAAACATTAATTGGGATAAGTATGGGATTTTAGGGATATTATCTAACCTTTACAATTATATCCCAATTTACTAAAGATTTCTTTTATTTGCTCTCTCTTATCGCCCTGAAGCTCTATTATCCCATTTGCCCCATCCCTTTTATAAGTTCCGCCAGTACCTAATTTGCTTTTTAAAGACTTAGCTAAATTTTTCAGAAAATTCTCATTTCCCGGCAGTTTATCAATAACTGTTACAATCTTTCCACCCCTGCCAGATTTTTCTATTCTTAAGACCGCCACTTTATCCCATTTAGTTGGATCTGCCTCGGGTCCACAGATACATTCTGAAAGGAACTCTCTACACCTTGGGCATCTTTGTGAGTTCTTTGGATCATCAGTATACACAAGTTTTGTATCTTTCATAATCCTTCCTCTTTAATGTTATAACCCCTTTTAGTAATAAGGTAGTTGCCTAAAAGGACTGTATCAGCATTTCCTACTATTATCAAAGTATTCATGTCAAATCTATCTTTAGGTAGATCTTCGAGCCTTGCAACACCCTTCTCCTCTTTTATTTTCCCGCCATGCTTTACATACCCACCCCACATACCCCTTCTTTTCTCGAGAATCTTTGTCCAGAGTTTTTCAAAAAGCTCTCTCCTCTCTTTGCTTACAGGATTATAAATTACTATTACAGAACCAGATTGGAGAAAAAAATCTAATCTTTGAAATATAACTTCTTCATTAGTCAAAAGATTGGAAAAACTAATTACCGCAAAATCATTCATTAAAGGAGCACCTAATGAAGCAGAACAGATTGATAGAGCAGGAAGTCCTGGGATTACTTCTATATTTACATCTAATAAATTTAATTGATTGGCAAGTTCATAGCTAAGTCCAGCCATACCATAGATACCAGCATCACCTGAGGAGATTAGGGAGACCTTTCTACCCTCTTTTGCCAACCTTAAAGCCCTTTTAACCCTCTCTTTTTCCTGCTTCATTGGGGATGAATAAAAGTTTTTATTCGGGAAAATCTTTTTTAGTTCCTCTACATATTTTTTGTATCCCACTATTATGTCACTTTTTTCAAGTGTTTGATATGCCCTTATTGTCAAAGTATCTTCAGTAAAAGCCCCACATCCAACTACAAAGAGTTTTCCAGCGCTATGCATAGTGTTATCATTCCCCCTTTCTTTTTTGGAACAATTATATGACCAAAATTGCTACACAAAAGTGCAGATGTCTCACTGACATTACCAACCCCATGGTATTTTTCTACGTTTTTACTACCCTCAACCCTATCCAAGGCTCTTTTTAAATCTTCAGTTTTATAGAAAAATAATTCTGCATCCAATAACTTTGCAAGTTCATATAATCCCTTTTCTCCCTTTCTTTTGTCAATAGTAGAAATTTTTTTAATAGCAGAGAAGTATATCCCCTCTTGAGAACATACCATTTTTACAAAGGATAAAAGCTCATCACTACTCATACCTCTATGAAAGCCTATGCCTGCGACTAATTTTCTTGGTATTATATACAGAATGTTTCTACCCTCTAAATTTCTCCAGGTGACGGCTATTTTAATACCACCTTCATTTATAAATTCATGCAAACTCTCACATTTTTTAAAATAACCTGATGCAAAGTAATCATCATCCTCTGATTTTTCCACATATAGGGGGATTTTTCTTCCATCTGCCATTAATTTTGCTACTTTTCTATAAAGGGTCATATCATTTATTAAATATCCCTTCTCCTTTGCGTATAAGTCAAGCGCTTTATAACCCTGAACGTCAGAAGATGTGGTAATTACAGGCTCAGCCCCTAATTTTTCTGCCACTTCTATTGCAAGCTCATTCGCCCCTCCCATATGCCCAGAAAGAAGGCTAATTGCATATTTTCCCCTTTCATCAACTACAACGATAGCAGGATCCTCTACTTTATTTTTAATTAATGATGATATTGCCCTAACAACAATCCCCACAGCCATAACTGCAATTATCCTTTTATATTTGAAGGCTTCACTAAATACCTCATTTAAATTCCCCTTTTCTACTTTCTTCGTAGCTAATCTATTGCCATAAAACCTTTTTAAACTTTTTGCTATATCTCTTCCATTTCTTGTTATATAGAGTACAATCATATCCCTGTGCATGTAAAAAGTATAAACCCCAAAGGATAAATTTTAAAGTTAAATGTTTTTTATTCTAAGAGTTTCTTTAGAAAAAGGGCATTTGTGACCGCATACCCGGAGAAATCGTTATCAAAATAAACAAATGTTTCTTTGTCCCATTTACTAATTTTTTCAGCATAGCCTTTAAGCTGTTCTTCTGTATACTTTGATGCATACAAACTTTCATGTCCATGAAGCCTTAAATAAATAAAATCTGCTGTAATTGCTTCATAGTAGGGATACCGACCAGCAGAATCTGCAATGCAAAAGGCTATATTATTTTTTGAGAGGATTTCAAAAAAATTATCGGATATAAAACTCCTGTTTCTAACCTCAATTGTATACCTAAAATTTTTATCAAGAACACTTATAAAATCTTCAACAACCCCTCTATCATATTTAAGGCTTGGTGGTAACTGAATAAGTATCACGCCTAACTTTTCTTTTAATAATGAAATCTTTTTCAGATAGTTTTCAATAGTTGTATTATCTACCTTAAGTCTTTTGTAATGGGTTATTGTTCTATTTAATTTGACAGAATAAATAAATTTTTCTGGAGACCCAATAAACCACTTCACAAAAGTACTATCTCGAACATCTCTATAAAAGGTAGCATTTATTTCAGTGGTATCAAAAAATTTAGTATAAAAATCGAAGAACTTGCTGGAACTAAGATTTTCTGGATAAAAAATCCCCTTCCAGTGCCAGTATTGCCAGCCAGATGTACCTATGTGAAACTTATTACTCATCTTTATTCAAAGGTCATTTTTAACTCATAGATTTCCGATTCCCTGCGTTTCTCAATTACAAAACCCTTCTTCTCGAAAAGATGAAGCATTGGTTTGTTGCTAACCAATACCTGTGCGGTAAAACCCAAAAGACCTTTTTTTCTGGCAAGATAGGTAATGTAACTTAGCAATTCCCAACCAATCCCCTGATTTTGCATATCATCCCTTACAACAAAAGCAACTTCTGCCATATGGGTCTTATCATTTATATAATACTGTGCTATACCCAAAACCTTTGCATGAGCGTGTTCTTCAGTCAAAGCAAGGAGTACAAGCTCCTTTGTGTAATCCACTACACAATATCTTTGAAGATCTTCATGGTGCATCTCTCTTCTCATATTTACAAACCTTGAGTATATTGTGTCATCGGAAAGGGAATAGAAAAAGTCTTTCAATAGATGTTCATCGCTTATTTTTACAGGCCTTATAAATATTTTCAGCCCTGTTTTGGTTGTTCTATAAGTCTCAAGGTGCGATGGATAATCACCACTTTCTCCTGAGAAAAATGCCTGATCTTTATAAATGATACTTGAAGACTTAGCTTGCTCAATAAGCCAAGGTCTGAATTTAGGATGGGCAATAGCAATTAATTCCATGGCTCTTTCTCTTATGTTCTTACCATGAAGATAGGCAATACCATATTCAGTTACAACATAATGTATATCACCCCTTATCAAAGTAACACCAGCACCTTCTTTTAAAAAGGGAACTATTCTTGAAACTGTACCATTTTTAGCCGTTGATTGTATAGCAAGTATGGTCCTACCTCCAGGAGATAAGACCGCACCTCTCATAAAATCAGCTTGTCCCCCTACACCACTATAAAAAACCTTTCCTATTGATTCTGCGGTTGCTTGCCCAGTTAAATCAATCTCTAAAGCACTATTTATAGCAACCATATTCCTATTTCTTGCAATATTTAAGGGGTTGTTTGTATAGTTTATGGGCCTGAACTCAAAACTCGGATTATCATGTAAATACTCATACACTTCCCTATTTGCCATACAAAAGGAAGCAACAGTTTTTCCCCTATTCAAATCTTTTTTTGAATTATTTACTACCCCTAACTTCATAAGGTTAACAACACCTTCTGTTAGAAGCTCTGTATGAATACCTAAATCATTTTTATCTTTTAAATGAGCTAAAATAGCATTTGGTATTGAACCATAGCCAACCTGTAGAGTATCACCATCTTTTATAATCCTGCTTACATAACCACCAATTTTTTCAGCAATATCATCGGGAGCTTTTAGGTCATACTCTAATAGAGGTTCATCATAATGAACCAGGAAATCAATATCCCTGATATTTATAAAAGTCTCTCCATGAACCCTTGGCATGAAAGAGTTTACCTGGGCAATAACTATTTTTGAATTTTCTACAGCGGATTTTACTATATCTACACTTATTCCTAAACTAACAAAACCGTGCTTATCTGGCATTGAAACCTGAATTATAGCAACATCAATAGGCATAAGCCTTCTATTAATTAAATCAGGTACCTGAGATAGAAAGATTGGTGTATAATCAGACAGCCCTTTATTTACAGATTCTCTTGAACTTTGTCCTATGAAAAAGGCATTGTGTCTAAAATTATCTTTAAACTTTAGATCAGCGTAAGGAGCAACTCCCAAGGTCACAACTTGAAGTAATTCTGCATCAAAAAACGCTTTTGGATTTTCTTTAACATAATCTATGAGCGATTTTACTAAGAATACAGGTTCACCACAGGCTGTGCCAATAAATATGTGACACCCCGGTTGAATCTGCTTAAAAATCAATTTTAAGTCAGCAAACTTCTCGGGATACTTTCTTTTAAACTCATTTAGATATTTAATTCCTTCATCACTAAACATATGCTTATATTTTACTAACAAATTTACTTTAAAAAAACTAATATAAACTGCCTATATTGCTCCACCACTTTTCATGATTTTATATATACTTTCAGCCAGCAGTTTATAACCTTCTTTGTTAGGATGGATTGGATCTGCTTTCAATCGATTGTTAGTTAGTATATCTTTGAGGATTTTGCCTTCGTAGGGAACATTAAACTCCTTAGCCACTTCTTTATAGAAATCTGGAACCGATATAATAAAACCCGGCTTAGGAACACCAACTAAGATTACATCAGCCCCTTTATCTTTGATTAATTTCACCATATTCCGTAAATTTTCTTTAGTTTTATTTAAGTCCATCTGTCTTAACATATCATTTCCACCTTCACATAAAATCACAAGAGAAGGATTATATTTATCAAGCAATTCTGGCAGTCTTTTTAATCCTTCTTCAGTTGTTTCACCGGGAATTCCTGACTCTATAACAGTCCTTTTTGTTAGACTTGCTAAAATTGCAGGATAACTTTCATGCTTCTCAGCCCCTACACCATATGTTATACTGTCACCAAAGGATAGTATTACATCACTTTCTGAAAGATATTTTAGTTTTATATTTTTTTCATTACAGGATAAAAAAATTAAAGCAAGTACAAGGAATATTAACTTTTTCATAATTTAATTATACCTTGATAGATTAAGTTTGTTAACCCTTTCATAATAGTATTTGCAAAAAAAATTGCTAAAAAGTTAAAATTAATAAAAAAATTGGAGTAATGAAATGACAGATAAATTTCACAAAGATGCTCTTAAAGATTTTCCTGAAGAGATAACAAATTATGTTGAAACGCCTTGTTATTTAATAAACAGTCAAATAATTGAAAATAACTGTAAAATTCTCAACGAAGTACAAGAAAGAACGGGTGCGAAAATCTTACTTGCACTAAAAGCCTTTGCATTACCAAAAGCCTTTCCAATAATTAGCAAATACCTCCATGGAGTATGTGCAAGCGGACCAATCGAAGCAAAATTAGGTTATGAGTATTTTAGAAAGGAGGTACATACTTTTGCTCCTGCATACAGCGAAGAGGACATTATTGATGTTATTAAATATTCTGATCACATAATTTTCAACTCCCTTTATATGTGGAAAAAACATGAACCATTAATTAAACAAAGCGAAAAAAAAATAGAACTTGGATTAAGGGTTAATCCAGAACATTCAGAGGTAGAGGTTCTATTATATAACCCCTGCGCCCCTGGTTCCCGTTTTGGAGTTAGAGCTAAGGAGCTGGAAGGGGTAGATTTGACAGGTATTGATGGTCTTCACTTTCATGCTCTATGTGAACAAAACTCTGATGTTTTTGTTAGGGTTCTAAGTTCCTTTGAGAATCTTTTTGGAAAATATATACCTAAAATGAAATGGGTTAACTTTGGAGGAGGTCATCATATCACGAGAAAAGACTATGACATAGATTTGCTGTGCAACACAATTAATGATTTCAGAAAAAGGTATAATAACATTCAGGTATACTTAGAGCCCGGGGAAGCAGTTGTTTTAAATAGTGGCGTATTGGTCTCAACAGTTTTAGATATTATTAATAACGAAATTGATATTGCAATACTTGACACATCCGCTGAAACCCATATGCCAGACGTACTTGCCATGCCATATACCCCAAATATAATAGGTGCTGGTAAACCAGGCGAACTTCCCTATACTTATAGATTAGGTGGGATATCCTGTCTTGCAGGCGACGTAATTGGTGATTATTCCTTTGAAAAGCCTTTGAAACGCGGGGATAGGCTCGTCTTTCTCGATATGGCACTTTATAGTTTTGTAAAAAACACTACTTTTAATGGAATAAAACTACCATCTCTAATCATGTATTATCCGGAAAAGAGAGAGATTGAAGTTGTTAGACGATTCGGATACGACGATTATAGATTAAAATTTATGGAAAGATAAAAGGGGTTTAAAATGTCTTTTTCTGGTAATTTAGAACATTTACCCATTGTTGATGTTATGCAACTCCTTGAAACAACAAAAAAAACTGGAACACTATTTGTAAAAAACAATGGACTTGAATACAAATTTGGATTTATAAACGGTTTTATTGTAAGCACAACCCATCCTGATACTACAAACTCGCTTCTCCAACTCCTCTCCTTTAAAAATATACTAAACCAAGAAAAGGCAACAAAAATACTTGAAGAACTCCAAAAAAACCAAAAAACACTGGTTGCCTATTTATTAGAAAAAAACTTGATAGAGGCTAAATCACTGAAAATTTTGCTAACAAATCTTGTGGAAATGACTGTTGTTGATATTTTGACATGGCAAAAAGGGGAATTTCACCTCTCAGTTGAAGAAACTGAAATATCTGAAGAGTACAAAGCCTTCTCATCTATAACAAAAACCGATTTATATATAAGCACCCAGAATACCCTTATGGAAGCCTTGAGACTTTTTGATGAGATGCGTAGGGATAACCTTCTAAAGAATGGTTTTTTTCGACATGAAGATAAACAAGAGGTTTCAGAATCTGCTGAATTAGATATAACAGAAGATATTTTAGGGCTTGATATAATTGATAAATTAGAGAGAAAGATCCCGGATGTTTTCATGGGTATTAAAGAAGTTGACTACACCCAACCCCATAGAAAGAAGGTCATAGAAAATTTTCCTCAAATTGATAACAGTAAAGCCGAAGAACTTATTAATTTTTTAGCCAAATTAGATGCTCAAAAGGTCGAAAAACCATCGGATTACACAGTAATTTACTACGGAAGGGATGATTTTTTATCTCATGTGATAAATAC
>JAOABK010000043.1:0-10278 GCA_026418415.1 Pseudomonadota bacterium
AGCTTGAACTCTACCCCTGAGCTACGCCCGCAGTATTTTACTCTATTATAAGTCTGATTATAATATAAGTCAATGATAGCTTTGAAGGAGGAGCTAATACAGTATATCTATGATTTTTTCAAATTATAATTTACTTACTTCATCTAAGCTTTTCTAACCGATAATTTTTTATTTTAGTTCTTAAGGTAGGTCTTGAAATTCCTAATATTTCGCACGTTTTTCCTAAATGCCAGTTGGTTAGATTTAATATATGGTAAATATATTCTTTTTCTAAATCTTCAAGTTTTGTATAGTTGCCTTGAAAAAATCCTTTTTCAAACTTTTTCATTTCATTAGGTTGCTTTTCTTTTTCAGATTTATCTATTAGAAGATTAGATATTATATCGTCAGTAATAACCTCCCCTCTTGTATGCATAATTGCATAAGTCAATACATTTTCTAACTCCCTTACATTACCGGGCCATTCATACTCCATCATCCTTTTTAAACACTTTTCCTCTAACATTTTTATGTTTTTGTGTAAATTTGAATTTATTTTTTTTACAAAATGCTCGATTAAAAGGGGAATATCAGAACGCCGTTCTCTAAGAGGTGGAACATTAATAAAAGCGACGTTTAGTCTGTAATAAAGATCTTCCCTGAATAGACCATTCTGAACCATATCCCAAAGGTTTTTATTGGTTGCTGCTATTATTCTTGCATTGGTTTTGATAATTTTATCACCCCCCACTCTATAGAATTCACCTTCCTGTAATACTCTTAAAAGTTTAGCTTGAAGATCCATAGGTATTTCCGATATTTCATCTAAAAAAATCGTGCCGTCGTTTGCAATATCAAATAAACCCTTTTTTAAACATAATGCGCCGGTGAATGCTCCCCTTTCATGCCCAAATAGCTCACTTTCAAAAAGTGTAGGAACAATGGCTGAACAGTTAACAGGGACAAAAGGTTTATCCTTATAGGAACTATAAAAATGTATAGCCCTTGCAATGAGTTCTTTTCCAGTGCCTGTCTCTCCCTGAATGAGAACGGGTATTCTGTTATCTGAAACGACTGCGATTGTTTGAAATATTTCTTTCATTTTTTCGTCTTTGCCTATTATGTCGATCTTTTTGCATGTGTAACACTCATCAATGGTTATAACTAATTCTTTTTCTTTGTTTTTGTATAGGTTGATTGCTCTATCTACTGCTTTTTTTAGCTCTATTACATCTATTGGTTTACATATATACTCGAAGGCACCCGATTTCATAGCTTTGATTGTCATTTCCATATCGTGAAAGGCGGTTATAACTATTACAGGAATTTTTTTTGTTTCACTAATTTTTTTAAGTAAAGCTAGACCATCTGCATCAGGCAACTTAATATCTAAAATTATTACATCGGGATTGAAAATATTAAATAAATTCAGACCATCACTACCATTTAAAGCCTTTTTGATTTCATAACCGTTTTCTAACAGAAACATTTCTAATGATTCAAGAATATTTGGTTCATCGTCAATAATCAGAATTTTCCCTTTCTTCAAATTATCTCCTTATAGGTAATTTTAATTGAATTTCTAAGCCTTTCTTTCTAAGTAATGCTTTGACCAACCCGCCATGGGCTTCAATTATTTTTTTCACATTAGTTAAACCTAACCCTGTTCCTTTTCTTTTCTTTGTGAAGAAGGGTTCAAAAATATTTGGTAAATCATTTTCTTCTAAGCCATGTCCATTGTCTTTGATCTGAATAATAACAAAGTTATTTCTAAATTTTCTTGTATCTATATTTATTACTCCTTTACCGGTTTCACTCAAGGCATCTATTGAATTCAATAATATGTTTAATATTGCTTGTTCTATTTTATCTCTGTCTAACAAAATTTTAGGGATATTGTTAGATAATTTTAGCCTTAGTTTAATGTCTTTTTCTTTAAATCTTAAATCTAAAAACTCTAAGGATGATCTAATTATATTGTTTATGTTAACTAAGGATAGTTCAAGATTAATAGGTTTTGCAAAATCTAATATCTCGGTTAGGATCTTTTCAAGCCTTATCACTTCATCCCCAACAATTTCGAGTCTGCGTTTATCATATCCTTCTAAATTTAGTTTCTGTAATAAAATTTGGATATTCATTTTAATTGATGAAAGAGGATTTTTTAGCTCATGGGCTAAACATGAAGTTAATTGTCCAATATATGCTAAACGCTCTGAATCTCTAAATTTTTTTTCATTTTCAACTCTTTCAGTAACATCTCGACAAATGCCTGCTATAACCTTTTCCCCCTGATAATTAATAATTTTTATTTTAGTTTCTGTTGGTAGGAGTTTACCAGATTTGTGTTTTCGTAAATAAAAGAAAGATTCTTTATTGGAATTATTATTTAACAGGTTTTTTAATATCTCATCTATTTCTTTGCTGGATTCCTCTGATATTAAAGATAAATATGTTGATCCTAAAATTTCATTTAAGGTATATCCATGCATTTTACAGAAGGTTTTATTGGCAAATATAATTTTCTCATTGGTTATGAAATAACCATCGTTTATTTCTTCTACTAATATTCTGTATTTTTCTTCTGATTCAGCGAGTTCCTTAGTTCTTTCTTTAATTTTAATTTCTAACTTTTGCGCATAATTTCTTATTTCATTTTCTGATAAAGTTTGATAATAATCGCTAAAACTGTGTATTGTGTAGCTTAAGTGCTTATTCAATTTCTCAATGATGTTAAAAGTTTTTTCTTTGTCAATCTTTTCATAGATAATTGGTAAGAGAATTGATCTGTAAAGTTCAAAAGCTTTTTGTACTTCTGAAAGAGAGAAACCTGATTGAAGTCTGATTTTTCCTATTTCTTCAATAAAAGAATTTATATATTTTATGTTGTTATGAACTAAGGCATGATAATTAGCATTAAAAGCTTTTATTACGTTAATTTTTAGTTCATTAATAGGCCTTTTTGAATAATTGTAGCTGATCTCCGACTTTAAACGTCGAACCCACTCATTAATTATGTAGTTTTTATTGTCTTTTAGAAGCTTCTTTAACTCCATAAAATAATTATATAATTTTTTAAAATATTGTTTGATAAAAAATATTTAAAGTGAAAAAAATTTTTATTTAATGGAAATTTTTTTTCAAAAAATATTAAATTTAGTCAAAAAAATCAAGGCATATTTATTGCTTATAATTGTTTTAGCTTTATAAAAACAACGTTTTAAAAGGAGTAGTGCTATGGGAAAGAAGATTAGAAATCTATTAAAACTTATCTTTTTATCATTACTAATTATGGGTGGCAAAAATATTTATGCGGCTGAGAAAACAATTATCATTGGTGCTCCTCTTCCTACTGCGTTTTTATATGGATGGGATGCTGAAAGAGGGATAAAGTTAGCTGTTGAAGAGATTAATGCTGGTGGAGGGGTAAACGTTGGTGGTAAAAAATTACCGTTAAAAGTTGAGGTTATTGATACTCGTGATTTAGAACCAGGTGTTCCTGTTAGCGAAGCTTTATTAGCTGTTGAAAAATTAATACTGGAAAAAAAGGTTGATTTTTTAATAGGTGGTCCAGCACGTTCAGAAGCAGCCCTTGCTGCGATGGATATCCTATCTAGGTATAAAAAAGTTAGTATTATAACAACAGGAGTACTTACACCAGCATTTCATAAAAAAATCGAAGAAAACTATGATAAATATAAGTATTCCTTTAGGATTACAAGCCATGTAGGTGTTATGGCAAATGATTTTATAGTTTTAATGGAAGAGCTAAAAAAGAAACATAATTTGGCTAAGGTATACATTATGGTTCAAGATGTTGAACATGCTAGAAAAGGTGGGGAATACATGAAGAAATTGTTAACAGAGAAGGGGTGGCAGGTAGTTGATATGAAAATATATCCTACAGGTGCTTCCGATTTTTCAGTAGGGCTTAACGAGGTTACTAAAGCTGGAGCTGATATTTTATTTATCTGGATGGATATGCCAGAAAGCGCAATCTTATTACAGCAATGGAGTAATTTGAAAGTAAAAGCATTACCCTTGGGCTTTCTCAATGCAGCTGAGCAACCAGGTTTTTGGAAAGCTACTAATGGGAAATGTGAGTATTTAATTGTAAATCTTGTAAATGGTGGAAACGCTCCGGCCAATATAACACCTTGGACTATGAAGTTTGCCGAGGCATATAAGAAAAAATATGGTTTAGAACCTGAAGGATATGGTACCTCCTCAAGCTATATGGCAGTTTATGCTTTAAAAGATGCGATAGAAAGAGCTGGAACATTAGATGCTGATGCTGTTATTAAAGCTTTAGAAGAAATAAATCTAATGGGTGTATATGGGAAAATAAGGTTTGATAAAAAAAATCATCAAGTAATACCATCTTTAGATCCCAACGAAGGTGCAGTAACAAGCATAATCCAATGGCAAAAGGGAAAAAGAGTACATATATTTCCCTTTAAAACAGCAGAAGGTTCTATACTTTTACCACCATGGATGAAAAAGTAGTGAGGAATTTATGCAAATTTTTATTTATGGATTAATAAATAGTATAAGCCTATCACTTGTAGCGTTAGGCTTTACTTTAGTGTACAGCATAAGTAGGATTCCCAATTTTGCCCATGGCGCACTATATGTTGCTACAGGTTATTTTGCTTGGATTTTAATGAACCTTTTTCATTTTAATTATTTCATATCAGCTATTTTGAGTGTGTTTTTAAGTTGTTTTATTGGTGCCATGATTTACCGGTTAGTACTTATAAAAATAAGAGGAATGGAAATTTCTGAGGTTATTGCAACATATGCTATTGGATTGGCAATTATTGAAGGATTAAGATGGGGTGGATTAAGAGGAGCAACTTATACATTACCTGTAATTGTTCCAGGAAGTATAGAGATCTTTGGAGTTATTGTTGATTACCAGAGACTATTTGCAGTATTTGTGGGGTTAGTTATTTTTCTATTTTTTTATATTTTTATAAAGTTTACAAAAACAGGCTTAGCATTAAAGGGTATAGCACAAGATGAACGTGCTGCTATGATGCTTGGGATTGATTCAGATAAAATGGCTATAGTATCCTTCATATTGGGTTCAGCAATTGCCGGTATATCAGCACTAATAATCTTCCCTTTAGGTAATATAGTTGTTGAGGCAGGATATAACGTTTTAGTTTTTTCCATTGCTGTAAGTATTATTGGAGGTCTTGGTAGCTGGTTAGGTGCTGTAATAGCATCTTTTATTATTGGTTATGCTCAAATACTTACTGAAGTTTTTTTATCAACCCACTATCAAATGGTAATTGCACTATTAGCTATAATTATAACACTTTTGATAAGACCATCTGGATTATTTGGAAAACAAAAAGAGCTTGAGGAGAGGGTTTAAACTAATGCAAAACAAAAGAAGGGAAAGAATAGATAGAGGTATAAAAGTTAGAACAGATGGGTTATATGCAATTTCATCTTTTAAAGAAATAATGTATTTGGTTTTTCCAAGGCTCCTTTTAATTGGTGGTTTTTTGCTTTTACCAATTGTTTTAGAATTAGCACCATATTGGAAGAGAGTTATAAATATCCTATGTGTCTATGCTATTATTGCAATATCATTCGATTTTTTAGCTAATTTTGTTGGTTTAGTTTGCTTGGGTGGGGGGCTTTTTGTAGGAGTGGGGGGATATTTTTCTGCAATATTAAACTCCTATCTAAAAATACCTATATTTTTCTCCATCCCTTTGTCAGCTCTATTAGGTGGTATCTTTTGTACTCTTTTGTTTCTTCCATGTCTAAAACTAAGAGGGGTCTATTTCGCAATAGTTACTTTAATGTATCCTCTTTTATTTACAAGAATAATTGAAGCATTAAATATTTTAGGTGGT
The DNA here is from genome assembly GCA_026418415.1 of Pseudomonadota bacterium. Classification (GTDB taxonomy): domain Bacteria; phylum CALINM01; class CALINM01; order CALINM01; family CALINM01; genus CALINM01. The sequence continues at coordinate 5,853 of JAOABK010000043.1, forward strand.
ACAAATGGCATAACTGGTTTAGATAGTTTTCCTAATCAACATATTGAAAATTATCTAATTATTTTAATACTGTTAATTATTTTGTTTGGGCTAAGAAGGTTGGTTAATGAAGACATTGGCTTAGTTATGAGAGCAGTTAAAGATAATGACCAATCTGTAAAAGCTTCAGGTATTAATGTTACCTATATAAAGTCAATAGCGGTGTTTATAGCTTCCTTCATTGGCTGTTTAAGTGGTGCCTATTTAGCTCATTTATATATGTGGGCAGGGCTTTCATTGTTTTCTCTGGATTTTTCCATACTACCTATTGCTGCGGTTACTGTTGGTGGGGGCGGATCTATAGTTGGTGCAGTTGTGGGGAGTTTAATACTTGTCCCTTTATCTGAATTTTTAAGGTTTTTTGGTACTTTTAGAATAGTAATTTATAGTTTAATACTTGTGCTTTTCTTGGTGTTAAAAAGTGAAGGGATAATGATTTATTTAACAAGAAAGTATCATCAATTTGAGAGATGGGTAGATGTATGAGCATATTAGTTGTTGAAAATTTAACAAAATCTTTTGGTGGACTGAAAGCATTAAATGCGGTTAGCTTTGAAGTTAAAGAGGGAGAGGTTTTTGGGATTATCGGTCCTAATGGATCTGGTAAAACAACCTTAATTAATTGTATTACTGGTTTTCTAAAAGTAAATTCAGGAAAGGTTTTTTATAGGGGTAAGGATATTACAGGGCTTCCACCACATAAAATAGCGCTTATGGGAATAACGAGAACCTTTCAAATAATGAGACCCTATTATTCTTTACCTGCCTTTAAAAACTTAATAGTTCCCTTATGGTCTAAGAGGGCTACTAAGTTGGGTGGGTGGAGAGGTGGTGGTAAACATGGAGATAGAGATACAGTAGCAGTTGATATTTTAGAAGAAATAGGCTTTGAAAGGGACTCAAAAGTTCCATACAAGCCAGCTTCAGTATTACCAACTGGATATTTAAAAAGATTAGAATTAGCAAGATGTCTTGCTTTAAGACCTGATGTTATTTTTTGCGACGAAATTTTTTCAGGTTTAAGTGTGAGTGAAATTGCTGGCCTTTTGCCGTTAATAGAAAAACTTAAAATTGAAGGGGTCACCTTGATTATGGTTGAGCACAGATTAAAGGAGCTTTTTAAAGTTGCTGATAGGGTTATGGCTTTACAGTTTGGAGAGAAGATTGCAGAGGGTGATTATAAAGATGTTATAGAACATCCGAAGGTTAAAGAAGCTTACTTAGGTAGTGAAGAGGTGTAAAGAAAATGTTAGAAGTAACAAACTTGATGGTATTTTATGAAAATATGTTAGCAATAAATAATGTAACCTTAACAGCTAAAAAGGGAAGTATTGTGGGTGTTTTTGGTTCAAATAGTGCGGGTAAAAGTACTTTAATGTACTCAATTTCAGGGATTATATTAGATATTAAAAAGAAGGAAGCTATGAAAGGTGGTGAGCGTATAACTGTTTTTGGCAAGGTTATCTTTGACAGTAAGGATATAACAAATTTATTACCCCATGAAAGAGCAAAGATGGGAATAGTGTTGTGTCCAGAGAGACGAAGAATATTTCCTGAAAGTAGTGTTTTAGAGAATCTAAAAATTGGAGCATATCTTGATAAAAGAAATGAGAAAAAAAATTTAGAATATGTATTAAACATCTTTCCAAGACTAAAGGACCATTTAAATAGGCAAGGAGGCTTTCTTAGTGGTGGAGAACAACAGATGCTTGCAATAGGAAGAGCTTTAATGGCAAGTCCCAGTGTATTATTATTGGATGAGCCTTTGTTAGGATTAAGTCCCTACTATCAGAAAATCGTGGTAGATTCTATAAAAGATATAAAAGCCACTAAAAATATAACTGTTATTGTAGCTGAACAATATGCAAGACCAATAATTCCTGTAATTGATTATGGATACATAATTGAAAATGGGTCAAGTGTTTTAGAGGGTACAAGTGAAAGCCTTTTGAATAATCCAGATGTAAAATCTGCATATTTTGGAGTATGATTATGGAGCTATACAAGGGAGAATATACTTTTTCTAAATTAGAAGAAGTCTGTAAAAAGCACCCAAATAATGAAGCGATTATTTATCTTGGAGAAAGATTTACCTATAAAAGGTTAAATGAGTTAATAAATAGGTTTGCAGCTGGTTTATTAAGTATAGGTGTTTCAACTAAAGAAAAAGTAATGCTATACATACCCAATTGCCCTCAGTGGTTAATAGCTAATTTTGCCATTAACAAGATTGGTGCAGTAGTTGTTCCAGTATCACCTATTTATACATCTCACGAGATTGAATATATAATAAATGATGCTGAAGTAGAGACTATTATATGCTTTGATACAAATTTTGGTTATGTTAACGAAATAGTTCCAAAAACAAAATTAAAGCGTATCATAGTAACAAATTACGTTGATTTAATACCTGTCTGGAAAAAAATTGTAGGTTATATATTTGATAGGATACCTAAGGGGAGAGTTAGAAAAGGTAAGGATGTTTATTTTTTTAAAGATTTATTAAACAAAGAGACATGCCTGCCAAATATCAACATAGATCCTTGGAATGATTTAGCTTATATAATGTATACAGGTGGTACTACTGGGTTTCCTAAGGGTGTACCTGGTACGCATATGTCAGAAGTTTCTTATATAAACGACATAATGGAAGAGGTCTTAAAAGGGTATGTAATTGAAGGCGAGGACACTCTGATAATAGTAAATCCACTATTTCATATTATGGCGAAAGGGTTTAGTATTGCTGTTGCTTTAAATTATGGCAATAGAATTGTGTTGATGCCCTATCCTGAAATAGATTCATTTTTGTCTATGATTGAAAAGTACAGAGTTAGGTGGATGTTGGGAGTTCCAGCGTTATATAGAATGATTTTAGAAAATGATAGATTAGATCAGTATGATTTAAGTTCTCTTAAATATTGCTATTGTGGCGGAGATGTTTTACCTGAAGAAATTTTCAGGAGATGGAAAGAGAAATTTGGTATTCCTATCTATCAAGATTACGGCTCAACAGAAGTTGGACATGTAACATATAGTAGATTAAATAAAGAGCCAAGCCCTAAGGTGGTTGGTAAACCATTAAAATCTCGAAAATGCATTGTAGTTAATCCTGAAACATTAGAAATTTTACCAAAAGAAGAAATAGGTGAGTTATTAGTAACTTCACCATACGTTTTGAAAAGTTATTGGAATAAACCTGAAGAGACCGCAAGATCATTTGTGAAAATAGGAGAGGAGATTTATTACAGAATGGGAGATTTTTTGAAAATGAACAGGGATGATGAGCTGGAATTCGTTGAGAGGACTGCAGATGTAATTAAACATAGGGGTTATAGAATATCAGCATCAGAAATAGAAGCGGTTTTACAAGACCATCCAGCAGTCATCGGGGCTTGTGTTATAGGAGTACCAGATGAAAGTGTGGGGGAGAGGGTTAAAGCAATTGTTGTTTTGAAGCAAGATGTAAAAGGGGTGAGCAGTTCTGATTTAATAAAATGGTGTAGAGAAAAGTTGGCTCCCTATAAAGTACCAAGCTACATTGAATTCAGGGATATGTTACCAAAATCTAAGGTAGGTAAACTTTTAAGAAGAGAGTTAAGAGATGAAGAAAAAAGAAAAATGCTTAAAGAAAAAAGATAGAAATAAAAACTTCAGCTCTGTGGTATTAATTAACAAATTAATAGACCAGAAAAGTTATTAACTATACTTGATTAAAAGGATATTCACTTACGATAATTTAATCCATTCAATTTAACATTGGTTTTTCTAATGTCTCTTAAGTGTATAGTAACTCTTTACTTGTTTAACCATATTTCAAGTTCCATACTTTGTGTTTTTGTTGGCTTATTATCAAAACAATTTTTATAAAGAGAAAAAATAAAGCAAAGTCGCAATCCCTTCTAAATGAGGTCTAAATTCCTACACATTGAAGGCTTAAAAAAGTTTCTTTCTTCCAACACGTCGCAATCCCTTCTAAATGAGGTCTAAATTCCTACTCACCACCAGAATTATCCAACTCACTCGTGAATAAATCTGAATAATTTTCTTGGAACTCATTACCACTTTCATATCCATATTCATATGTATTAAACATATTGATTACAACTCTTTGCCCTTCTGCAATTCTCTTTTTTGTTTCTTCTACAATATCTTTTGCCTTCATAGATGTTAACAATTGGTTCACAAAATTATGCAATGTATTCAGCATATCTATTTCATTAGCTTCAAATTCTGTTATATCCTTCACTTGAATAGTGAATATACTATCTGGAGAATTGCGTAATATTTCTTCTAATAATTCAACCTTTTCTTTGTTTATATTTGCTATTTTTTCAAAAATTGCTATACATTTATCATAATGTTCTTCTTGTTGTTTCCCATCTAATGC
>JAOABK010000043.1:10288-10545 GCA_026418415.1 Pseudomonadota bacterium
ATTCCACTTAAATCTATTTCCCTCCTGATATAATAACCATTAGATGCAAGCCTTTCTGATATTATCTCTAACATTGGGGTTCCCCATTTCTCAACGAGCATATCGATTTTATCAGATGACAACCCCCATTCTTTCATCCCTGCCCTACTATATAAGGATAAATTTTCTGCCTTTTTTGCGAATGTGGCAGATGAATATAAAACTCCCTTCGCATCTTCTATAAATCTTCTAAATGCACGTCCAGCAATGCTTATATC
>JAOABK010000044.1 GCA_026418415.1 Pseudomonadota bacterium
CCTTTAATTGAACCAAATGCACGCATTATGACAAGGTTTAATATATCTGCATGGTATGCTGGGGGAGAGTATGTAAATTTCCCATTAGTAAGCTGGGAGGAATTTGTGAAAAATATTGACAATTATAAGGCGGATTATATTTTAATTGGTCCAGCTGAAATGAGTGGAAGGACAGATATTTCAATGAATCTACTAAAAAGTACTCAAGAAAATAAAAAATTTAGGTTAGTTAAATCAGCTCGGATGCAAGGAAGCTTTGAATTTTACTTAGTAAAGGTTGAAAAATGAGGATTTTAGTTACTGGTGGAGCGGGATTTATTGGTAGTCATCTTGTAGATTTTTTATTGGGCAAGGGGTATTTTGTTGTGGTAATTGATAATTTGTCTCTTGGTAAAATAGAAAATATTGAGCATAATTTTGGGAATCCCTATTTTTCTTTTCACAAGTTTGATGTACTCGATTATGAAAAACTGATTGATTTATTTAAAAAGTATAGTTTTGACGTAATCTTTCACCTGTCTGCAAATTCAGATATTGCGAAGAGTCATGAGGATCCTGATATTGATCTAAAAAATACCTTTTTATCTACATACTATATTTTAAAGGCAATGAAAGATAGTGATGTAAAAAATTTAGTTTTTGCTTCTACCTCTGCTATATATGGAGAGGCAAAGGGAAAAATAAGAGAGGACTTCGGTCCTCTATTTCCTCTGTCCCATTATGGTGCGAGTAAGCTTGCCAGTGAGGCTTTTATCTCAAGTTTTGCAGAAAACTATGGGTTCAAAGCATGGATTATAAGATTTCCTAACGTAGTAGGAGTGAGAGCAACACATGGAGTAATATTCGATTTTATAAACAAACTTAGAGAAAATCCAGATGAGTTAGTTATACTCGGAGATGGTACCCAGAATAAACCATATCTTTATGTTACGGATCTCATTGAAGCAATGGTTTTTATATGGGAACATACGAATGATAAAATTAATTATTTTAATGTAGGTGTAGGGACAAGAACCACCGTGAAAAAAATTGCAGAGATTGTTTGTGAGGAGATGGGATTAAAGCCAGAAATTAAGTTTACTGGTGGTGATCGGGGTTGGATTGGTGATGTGCCTGAGTTTGATTATAGCCTTGATAAGATTCATCGTTTAGGTTGGTTTGCAAAGATGACCTCTGATGAGGCTGTGAGAAAGGCAGTTAGAGCAATTCTGGGTAAAGAAAAATGAAGTTGGTATTACTTGCTGGTGGAAAGGGCACAAGACTTGGTCTCGAAAATGTACCCAAACCAATGGTTAAGATTGGTGATAAACCTATTTTAGAACACCAGATTGAACTTGCTAAATCTTATGGTATAAATGAAATTTTCATTATGTCTGGACATTTGGCTCATGTTATATACGACTATTTTAAAGACGGCAAGGATTTTGGTGTGAAAATAACTCATATAACTGAACCCTACCCCCTTGGGACTGCAGGTTGTATTAAATTACTTGAAAATATTATAAGAGATAGATTCCTCGTTTTTTATGGTGACATAATGATTAATTTTGATATTCGTTCTTTTATCAAGTTTGACAGAAAAAAAAGGGGAATTGCATCCATAGTAGTACACCCCAACAACCATCCCTATGATAGCGATTTAATTGAAACAGCAGAAGATGGGAAGGTAATTGCTATTCATCCAAAACCTCATCAAGATGGATTTTATAGAAATCTTGTAAACGCAGCGGTTTATATACTTTCTCCAGAAATATTTAAATATATAACCTTTGGTAAGCATGTAGATTTTGGCAGAGAATTATTTCCGGACCTTTTGAAAAAGGGTAAGGAAATTTATGCTTATAAGACACCTGAGTATTTTAAAGATATTGGTACAAAAGATAGACTTCAAAAGGTGATAGAAGATTACGAGAAAGGGAAATATCATATTTTCAATAAAAAAAATAAGTTTAAAGCTATTTTTCTTGATAGGGATGGAGTAATAAATGAAGAGGTAAACTTACTTCATAAACATGAAGATTTAAGGTTGATAGAGGGATCTTCGAAGGCTATTAAGAAGATAAATGACTCTAATTATTTAGCTGTGGTTATTACTAATCAGCCAGTGATTGCAAGGAACTTATGTACCCTTGATGATTTGAACTTAATTCACAAAAAGCTTGAAACCCTTCTTGGCAATGAAAAGGCTTATTTGGATGAGATTTATTTTTGCCCCCATCATCCTGATAAGGGGTTTGAAGGAGAAAATAGGGCATTTAAAATTGATTGTGAGTGTAGAAAACCAAAAATTGGACTTATAAAAAGGGCGGTCAAAGAATTAAAAATCTCTCTTAATGGTTCATATTTTATAGGGGATACAGAAAGAGATATCTTATGTGGCAAAAATGCTGGTCTAATTACCGTGGCCCTGAGAACTGGCCATGGATGTAGGGATATGAAAACGAAACCAGATTATTTTTTTGAAAACCTTTATGAAGCGGTAAATTTTATTATTGAAGAACCTTATAAGAATTTTTATGAAAACATTTATAAAATTTATAAAAAGAGAGAGAATAATCAATTCTTGGTTTTAGTCGCTGGCAATACGAGATCTGGCAAGTCAACATTTACATCTTATTTAAAGCAAAAGTTTAATGAAGTTGGTATAAAAACTCAAATCCTTTCCCTTGATGATTGGCTACTTCCATTAGAAAAAAGAACGGATTCTATGAATGTTTTAGATAGGTTCCAAATAAAGAAAATAGAAAATGATTTAAAACAGTTATTTGAAGGGAAAAAAGTTAATATAGAACCCTATAATACAATTACAAGGGGAAGTCAAAAAGAGGTTTCAATTTCACTAAATAATTCTGCAAAGATTATTATTGTTGAGGGAGTGGTTGCTTTCAATATAAGATATTTGTTTAAGAAATCAGACTTTAAAATTTTTTGTAAAATAGATGATGGATTATTAAAGAAGAGGGTATTTAATTTTTATAGATGGAAGGGTTTAAAGGATAGGGAGATTGAAAAGCTCTATAGTGAGAGAAAAATTGATGAATATGAGATTATAAGTGGCAATGAAAATTTAGCTGATTTAGTGATAGAGGCAAAGGAATGATAATAGTTAAAACACCCTTTAGAATAAGCTTTTGTGGTGGTGGAAGTGATATTAAAGAATATTATTCACTCTATGGTGGGGCTGTGGTTAGCACTACAATTAACAAATATGTATATCTTTCTATGCATCCCTACTTTTATAAAAGCGGTTATCTACTTAAATATATGCGTCACGAAGAAGCAGAATCAGTTGATCAAATAAGACATAGAATTATCAGAGAGGTATTTAAAGATTATGGAATTAAAGGTGTAGATTTTAATTCAAGCGCAGATATACCAAGTGGTACTGGTCTTGGTTCCTCTTCTTCCTTTACTGTAGGGTTGATAAATCTCTGTAATATTTATACTGGTAAATATATGAGTAAGTATGAGATAGCGGAGTATGCGTGTAGAATTGAGATTGAGAGATTAAAAGAGCCTATAGGAAAACAAGATCAGTATGCTGCATCTTTTGGGGGACTTAATTTTATAACCTTTAATCAAGATGATACTGTAAATATTGAAAAAATTTTTTTGAACAGAGAGAATTTGGAACAATTACAAAAAAATTTGGCGATGTTTTTTACTGGCGAGACAAGGAGTGCTTCAAAAATTCTCACAGATCAAAAAAATAATCTTTCAAATAATTCTAAAAAATTATCTTTTCTTCATAAAATGGTATCTCTAACTTATGATTTGAAGAATGAGTTTATGAGAGGAAATATCGATGCGTTAGGCGAGATACTACATACTGGTTGGATGTATAAGAAAGAGTTAGCTGATGGCATAAGCAATGAGAAAATAGATTATTATTATAACTTGGCATTAAAAAATGGAGCTATTGGGGGGAAATTATTGGGTGCAGGTGGTGGAGGTTTTTTACTTTTTTATGTTAAGGAAGAGGACAGGGAACAATTAATTAGAGCTCTTTCAGATTTATATAGATTGGACTTTAGGTTTGAGACACAGGGAACAACTTTGATATATTATGAATAAAAGGTACATAAAATAGTAAAGACTCGAAATTTATCCTTTTTGCTATGAATTAAGGAGAAAATATGGAAGTTATATTGGAAATAAAAGATTATTTTAGAAAAATTGAAGAAACAATCAGTAAACTCAATTTGCAAGAGTTGGAGGATTTTTATAATCTTCTCTTTAATTGTTATGAAAGAGGTAGCCAAATATTTGTGTTTGGTAATGGGGGCAGTGCCTCTACTGCAAGTCATTTTGCTACCGATTTAAATAAAGGTGTTTGTTTTGGTTTAGATAAAAGATTTAAAATAATATGCTTAAATGAAAGCATACCGTCAATGCTTGCCTATGCAAATGATTTATCTTATAGCGATATCTTTGTTGAACAGTTAAAAAACTATTTACAGAAGGATGATGTAGTTATTGGAATTTCGGGCAGTGGAAATTCAGAAAATGTCATAAAAGCAATAGAGTATGCAAATGGTAAAGGTGCAATAACTGTTGGAATTACTGGTTATGATGGTGGTATGCTAAAGAAGGTTGCTAAATACAGTGTTAATGCGAATGTTAATGATATGCAGATTTCAGAAGACTTCCATCTAATTTTTTTTCACATAATTATGAAACTATTTAATAAAAATTTAAAGGGATTGAAATGAGCGAAGATATAGAGGTTTCGGTTGTAATTCCAACTCTTAATGAAGAAATCACGATTGGTCATTGCGTTGAAAAAGCAATAAGGGCATTTGAAAAGCTCGGAATTAGAGGTGAAGTAATTGTATCGGACTCCTATTCAAAGGATAGAACTGTAGAAATTGCTCAATCGAAAGGTGCAAGAGTTGTATATCAACCCTTAAGGGGTTATGGTAATGCCTATCACAAGGGAATTGCTGAGGCAAGGGGAAAAATAATAATTATTGGGGATGCTGACAATACTTATGACTTCAGTGATATTGAGAAATTTATAACACCTCTAAGGAAAGGAGAGTGTGATTTAGTTATTGGAAACAGATTAAATGATACAATTGAAGAAGGAGCTATGCCTTGGCTCCATCGATACATAGGTACACCAATAATGACTTGGGTCTTAAACAAACTTTTTAAAACTAACATTTCAGACTGCAATTGCGGTATGAGATCCTTTACGAAAGAAGCATATTACAAAATGAATTTAAAAAGCCCAGGCTGGGAGTATGCATCTGAAATGGTTATTAAGGCTGGACTTGTAGGTTTGAGGATAAAAGAAGTTGATATAACACTTCATCGGGATATGGAAGGAAGAAAGCCCCACCTAAATCCATGGAAGGCTGCATGGAATAATTTCAAGTTAATGTTCATGTTTTCTGCGAGATACCTTTTCCTCATTCCTGGCTTGGTTATGTTTTTTCTTGGTCTGTCCATATTTATCCCCCTAATATTAAGTGGTGAAAATAGCTTGATATGGATAGGAAGGATAGGTCTTGGAAACCTGTCTCTTGTAGGGAGTGCCTTTTTAATCTTGTTGGGCTTTCAATTAATCTTTTTTGCAATATTTATGAGGGTTTATATCTTCTATCACAGACTTAATTACATAGATAAAAAACTCAAGTTTTTTCTTGGATCACCAATATTTAAAACAGAAACAGGGGCGATTATAAGTTTAATAGCTTTTATAATAGGGGTAATTCTTTTGCTGATAACTTTTTTACGTTGGGAATTAGCAGGCTTTTCTCAAGATCCAAAAAGTTTTAGAATTTTCATAACTGGATGTTTATTTACCTTTATGGCAATACAAGTTTTTTTTAGCTACTTTGTTTTAAACATTTTCCTTGATGAGATAAGGTATAATTTAGGAACTGAAGGAACAGAATCCTATAGAAAGTAGGTTATGGAAGCTGGTTAAAAACCAGTATATTCATATTAGAATTAAAAATTGGCTACATAATTGATTTATAAAAAAGGGGTAATCAATTCAAATGTTGGAAAAGGTTGAAATATGCTGTCCTCTCTGTGATAGCAAAAAATATGAAGTTTTATATGAACCATGGGTTAATGAGTTAGATCCATTAAAACTATATGGAGCAGGAACAGGTGTGCAGGGGACACAAAGGTTAGTTAAATGCATCGCCTGTGGATTGATTTATGAGAATCCAAGATATCCTGAAGATATTATTTTAAAAGGTTATATTTCAACAAATGAATCCCTTCATGACAGCCAGTACGAAAACAGGGTAAATAGTTTTTACAAAACCATGATGAAATTAAAAGGAGAATTACCACCTAAAGGTGCAAAAGTGCTTGATATAGGAACTGCAGGGGGTGCATTTCTTGAAGCGGGGAAAAGGTTTGGATATGAGGTTTATGGCTTGGAACCATCACAATTTCTAGTAAGGGAAGGCAAAAAAAGGGGATTGAATATCTATCAAGGAACTATAAATGATCATCCATTTGAAGAAAATACATTCGATATGGTTTGCCTTTGGGATGTATTAGAACATTTGACTGAGCCAAAGCAAGCCCTAACAAAAATAAGAAAGCTTTTAAAAAGAGAGGGTGTTTTGCTAATTAATTACCCTGATATTGGAACCTTCATGGCCAAGCTTTTTGGTCGGCGTTTTTGGTGGATAGTTTCCACCCATCTAATACATTTTGATAGGCGAACAATTACAAAGATCTGTGAAGTAACAGGTTACAAAGTTTTTCATTTTAGCCCCTATTACCAAACTCTTGATTTGGGTTACCTTTTTGAGATGGCAATTAGGTATAACGTTCCATTAGCAAAGACTATAAGCGATGTATTACCAGAATTTATAAAAAAAATTACAGTGCCCTATTATGCAAGTCAGACTACTGCTTTAGCAAGGCTTATAAATGGATAGTGCTGGATTAAGAGACTTTTTTAAGAAGTATAATTATGAAGTTTTTGTTTTTTTGATATTTCTGAGTGGGCTTATTTTTCGAATATACGTTGATTCCTATCACCTACTTATGGTACCCGATTATGATGGTTATCAGTATGTAAAGATAGCAAAAAATCTCAAAAAAGGTATTTTAGTTAAAGAAGCCCTTAACTGGACTCCACTACTACCTTCATTAATTGCCATTTTTTCTTTTCTTCCTTTACCTCTTGATGTGATTGGTAGTTATATAAACATCTTCTTTGGAGCTTTAACAGTTTTTCCTATCTATTTTTTAGTTAGAAATATTTTAAACAGTAGAGAAGCTGGTATATGTTCAATTTTAATTTATGCCTTTCATCCCCATATTGCCTTTGTAAATGTTCAAGTAATGTCTGAGACTACATATATTTTCATGGTTTTCCTTTTTGCCTATTTAATATCCGAATCAATTAAGCAAAATTTTAAAATTAAGATGGGAATATTAACTGGATTAACAGGAGGTCTAATTTATCTTGGTAGGCCTGAGGGAACACTAATATACTTAAGTTTATCAGTCCTTATTTTTTTCATAGGAGATGATTTCAAGAGAAAGCTCAAATGGTTCTTTTTCAATATAACCCTTTTTCTGTTAACCATTTATCCCTATCTCTTATTTTTTAAGAAAAATTTTGGTAAGTTTGTTTTTTCTGGAAAATCTTTAGAAATACTGCCACACATAAGAAACATGATGGGTATACCTGAAAAGGGTCAAGGATATTTAGAGACGTTCCTATATGATTTTGAAAAAACCTATAATTTTATTAAAGATAATCTAATAAATGTCTGGATTGTTTCTACAGAAGGCAAGTTCATTTATAGTCTAATTATTATTATATTAACGCTATCATTTTTATTGGTCATTAGAAAAAGTATTATAGGATGGCTAAGGGGCACGGTTTTTTTTATTTCTATGCTTCTTCCAGTGGTAGCGGTACTTATTTTTAAGGTTGATCATAGGTATTTATCCCCAACGACCTCTGTACTATCAGTAATATGGGGTATCGGTGTCTATGGATTATTATATTATCCTTTAAAAGGGGTAACAAAGGATATAATCAAAATCAGCTTTTATTCAATGTTAGGGTTGTTATTAGTATTATTTGGCGTTTATAAGGTATATAACAGATTTGAAAAAGAGGGTGAATTAAACATAATCTTCCAACAAGAAAGGCTTTATAAAAAAACTGGAGAATGGCTCAAAGAAAACATTCCAGCAGATTCAACAATCGTAAGCTGTTCAACAAACTATCTTATTGCCTATTATGCTGGAGATATGGAGTTTCAAAATGAGAGTAAGGCGCTTAATGAAAAAGATGTGTTAGAGATTTTATGCAGTAAAAATAATAGATATTTAATTGTCAATGAATATGCTGTTACAAGGTATTATAAAGATCTTAAATATCTTATGAATCCCTATTCTAACTTATTTAAAAATTCACCTCTTTATGGTAAAATTTTGCCAATTTATATTGATGATATTGCAGGGGTAGTTGTTTATACCTGTAAATTTGGCGAAATAAAATGACCATAAAAAATAACTGGATTTATAATGAGCCCGATACTGAGTTTTTAAGGGAGATAATAAAAACTTTTAACTTAAAAAAATCAATTGCAAATATAATTATTAGGCGCGGCTTTAAAGATCTTGATGAAATTGACTTTTTTCTAAACCCCAATTTAAATAGATTGCCAGAACCTTCTTTACTTAAGGATCTCAAAAAGGGTGCTGAAAGATTAGCATCTGCAATATTTAAAGGTGAAAAAATAGCGGTTTATGGGGATTATGACGCTGATGGTATTACCGCTACCGCATTAGTTTTATTATTTTTAAAAGATATTGGTATTAAGGCGGATTTTTATATACCCGACAGAATAAAGGAGGGGTATGGGTTAAATAAAGATGCCATAGACTTATTAAAGTCAAGGGGAGCGCAATTAGTAATTACTGTAGATTGTGGTATTAATGGTATTGAGATTGTGAAATATGCTAAAGAAATTGGTATAGATTTTATAATCACAGATCATCACGTAGCAGGTGAAGAGTTACCTCCAGCAACCGCAGTAATTAATCCAAAAAGGAAGGACTGTAATTTTCCCTTTAAAGAATTAGCAGGAGTGGGGGTTGCTTTTTACTTGCTAATCGAGTTAAGAAAGACATTAAGAAAACAGGGGTATTTTAAAAATATACATGAGCCAAACCTAAAACAGTACCTTGATTTGGTTGCAATTGGAACAATTGCAGATTTAGTCCCTCTTTTGGGACCAAATAGAATTTTTGTAAAGTATGGGCTTGAAGAGATTAACAAGACAAGAAAAAAAGGCCTTATCGCTTTAAGAGAAGAGTTATTAATTGAAACTCTTGATGTTAAATCGGTTTCTTTCAGAATTGCACCAAGGATTAATGCTTCTGGTAGGGTAAGTAGTCCTCTTGAAGCTTTAAAATTACTGTTGACTACAGATGAAGACAAGGCAAGAGAATTAGTAAAACAGCTCCATAAAAATAATTCTCAAAGGCAGAAATTTGAGGAGACAGTATTAAATGAGGCAATAGAACAGAAGGAAATAAATGGAGAACGAATGAGTTATTGTTTGTATTCTCCCGATTGGCATATAGGTGTCTTGGGTATTGTGGCTGGAAAGATGGTTGATAAATACAAAAGACCCTTTTTTGTATTTACAAAAGATCAAACTGGTTTACTTAAGGGATCGGGAAGAAGTATAGAGGGGTTTCCTTTAGAAGAAATTTTATTTAATTTAAAGGATTTACTGGTGCAGTATGGTGGGCATAGATTGGCATGCGGAGTGACTTTGGAGGAGAAAAATCTTAGAAAATTCAGCGAAGAATTGGAAAAAATGGCAAAGAGGATGTTATCCAATAATAATTTGTGCCAGCTTTTTCATATTGATGGTCCTTTAGAAGTAAATGAAATAGATGATAACTTTTTTAAACAACTTCATATACTTGAACCTTTTGGTGCAGGAAATCCAGAACCCATACTTTGTATGAATAATGTAGAAGTTTTAAATTTTAGATATGTGGGAAGTAAAGAGAATCATCTTAAACTATTTCTAAAAAGGAATGATTTATCTTTTAACGCTATAGGATTTTCACTTCCAAATAATGGTATCTCTGAAAACTCAATAATAGATATAATTGGGATCCCAAAACTTACTGAATATAATGGCCAGAAAAGATGGGATTTTTATGTTAAAGATTATAATGTTAGGCAATAAGCTGGTTGGTGGTTATGATTGATAAGAAAAACCTAAAGG
>JAOABK010000045.1:0-9723 GCA_026418415.1 Pseudomonadota bacterium
GGATTTGATCAAGCGAGTAGTTTAACGATGATGGATGCATGGGCTACGTCTTTATCTTATACATTTCAGTTATATTTTGATTTTTCTGGTTATACGGACATGGCGTTAGGTTCGTCGTATATGTTTAATATAAAGTTACCTATAAATTTTCATAGTCCCTATAAGGCGCTGGACATACAGGATTTTTGGAGAAGGTGGCACATGACGTTGAGCAGGTTTTTGAGGGAGTACATATATATTCCATTAGGAGGGAACCGTTTTGGTGATAACAGGATGTATATGGCGTTGATGGCTACATTTTTGATAGGAGGCATATGGCATGGAGCTGGGTGGACGTTTGTATTTTGGGGTTTTTTACATGGTTCAGGTATATTGATACACAGGATATGGAAGAAGCATAATATGAATATGCCGAAGGTATTGGCGTGGTTAATTACGTTTAATTTTGTGAATATAGCGTGGGTATTTTTTAGGGCGAAGACATGGGATGATGCTATGAAGGTGTTATCTGGGATGTTTGGGTTAAATGGTATAGTGTTACCGAAGAATTTAGAGAAGTATTTAGGATTCTTACATAACTACGGTGTGGAGTTCGGAAAATGGCTTGAGAATATGCCCTTTAGGAAAAATATTGAGTCTTATATTATATTTTTTACTATCTTCTGCATACTTGCCCCAAATTCTAACGAATTAACTGAAAGATTTAAGCCAGACTGGAAAAGGGCAGTTTTTACTATTGCTATTGCATTATATGCAGTCTTTAATATGGTTAGAGTTAGTGAGTTTCTATATTTTAATTTTTAGGTAGGTACATGATTAGAAAAAGTAGAAAATGGTGTTACTTTGTTTTAGGGGTTATTTTTTTAGCTATTTTTCTTGTAGTTTTAGTCAATTATTTAGTTGATACTTATGGCATTTTTAGGATAAATTTTAGGAATCAGGTTGTTGAGCCAAATCAACATTTTATAAAGGTAAGATATATTGTTTCAAATCCAGATAAGTTTGACTCCTTTGTTTTTGGATCTTCCAGGGTAAATTCGATAGATGTGGGAAAGTTAAAAAATGGTAAATGGTATAATATGACATACTCGGAAGGGCTTCCCGCAGAGCACCTAAGGCATCTTCGGTTTTTTAAAGAAAGGGGAGTAAAAATAAAAAATGTAATGATAGGATTGGACGATTTTTCCTATAAGGTTGATCCAAAAACTCATTTTGATCAAATGTTAAGACAACCCTATCCACCAACCATAGGTGAAAGCGCAATTCACTACTATATTCGTTATTTAATTAGGTTTCCTGATAAAAAGGTCTTAAAAAGCACACTTCAGGCATATATTGATAGAAAAAAGGGTATTAAAACCTACTTTGATCATTATGACTTTTATAATACAGGCAGAGGTAGAACAGAATTCTTAGATGAGAAGATTGAAAAGGAGCCAGAAAAACATAGAAAGGATCCAAAGTTTAAAAAGCCCTCATTGTTTAGGGGGGATAGGATAAAAGAGACTATAGAAGAAATAAAACAAATAGTTCATTTCTGCAGGGATAATAAAATTAATCTTGTAATTTTTATAAACCCCCACCATCATGTGACATACATTAATTCAAACCTAAACCAGTTTTTCTATTTCAAGAGAGAATTGGCTAAAATAATAGATTATTATGATTTTAGTGGACTAAATAGCATAACAACGGATAACTACTATTACTATGAAACATCTCACTACAGAACTATAGTAGGCGATATGATTTTAAATAGAATATTTGGTTATCCAGAAATAAAAGTGCCTTCAGATTTTGGAGTGAAAGTTACAAAGGATAATGTAGACGAACACATTGAAAAACAAAGAAAAGAGGTTAAAGATTATCTATAATGCATATAATTCTTAAACTTGCTTCAATAAGCCATTGTCTCTCTATAACAGCTACCCAGTTTTTTTTGATAATATTTACTCTTTATTTGGTTTATGGTTTTTATAAGAAGAGGTACAAGTTTTCCGATTGTCCATATATAAAATTCTATTTATTACTTTTGGTGGCGGGATTTCTTTCTGTTATTTTTGGGGTTAATCCAAAAAGATCAATATTAGGTTTTAGAGATGAATGGTTGCTTTTTTATTTTTTTGTAGGATACTTCATTATTGCACAAGATTTAAGAGAGAGAGTTTTTAACTATATTATCCTTGGTGGTATTGTTGCTTCTTTTTATGGTTTTTATCAGTATTTTTTCAAACATTTAGAAAGGGCTCAGGGGTTTTTTTCTCACTCTTTAACATTTGGAAATGTGATGTCAATTCTTTCTATTATGGTTTTCTCTCTTCTCTTGATAGGTTTTTGTAGAAGTAGGCTCGAGAGAATTTACTACACTACCAGTCTAATTATTTTTATTCTTTCAATATATATTTCAGGTGGAAGAGGTCCCTTAATTTTCACAATGATAACCATTTGTATAACTATTGTTTTGAGATATGGTAAAAAAGGCTTATTAATCAGTTCATTAGTATTCTTATGTTTTTTGGTCCTTGGTTATTATGCTTACAACAACCCTGCTATTAATAGAAGACTTCACGAATTAGCAAATGAATCTATTTATAATAGTATGTCCTCAATAGGGACAAGAATAGCCTTATGGAAAGCCTCCTTTGAAATTTTTTTAGATTATCCACTTTTTGGGATTGGATACAGTAATTTTAAAAGCGTTGTTAAGGAATATCTTAAAGTTCCCGTACTTACCACTGCCCATGCGCATAATGCATATATCCAGTATCTTGTACTTCACGGAATAATTGGGCTTTTGTGTTTATTAACGTTTTTTTATAACCTATTAAAAAGTTTGATTGGTTATTTTAAGAAAGAAAAACTTGCTATTGTGGGATTATCTGTTTTATTGGTCTTTTTGCTCCAAGGAATTTTGGAGAATAATTTCTATGATTCTGAAGTAGCTATGATTTTTTGGTATATTATTGGGTCAGTAATTGGAATTATAAAAAATAAAGGAACCCTTGATTTTATATAAAAAGTTTACTATATATAAATTACTTTAAAAAAAACATAATTTACTGTATATTAACGAATGATGAATGGTAAAACAAAAATAGTTTTAGCCGATGATAGCAAGTCCATTAGAGCGAAATTAACAGAGCTAATTGAAAAAAAGGGATATGAGTGTGTTACTGCAAGTGATGGCATAGAGTGTATAAAAAAGGTATTTGAAGAATCTCCCTCATTTGTAATACTTGATGTAAAAATGCCTGTAATGAGCGGTTATCAAGCATGTAGATTTCTTAAAAATCATCCCTTGACTTCTAAAATACCTGTAATGTTATTAACAGCGTTAGACCAGCCTATAGATGAATTATGGGGATATGAGGCAGGGGCAGATTATTATAAGAGTAAAGCTCAAGATGTAAATGTTCTTGTTGATGAAGTTGATAAAATAATAAAGGAAAGTAACTTTAAACCTTCTTTTAAAAGTAAAGAGATATCAGAGAAAGAAATTTTAAGCTTTCTGAATGATTTTCTTGATAAAAGAATTTTTGAAATATCAATGATAAATGAGATTGCTCAACTTTCTTATAAAATAAGTTCATTAAGTGATGTTATCGAAAGTTGTGCAAAAACTTTAAGTAAAATGCTCGAACCTTACTTTATAGCCTTTGCTATTGCAGATGATAGGGGTGCAAAAATTAATGTATGGTCAAATTACGAGTATGGAATCCATATTGAAGAGTTTAATGCCTATATAAAAGAGATTCTCCATGATAGTGGTTTTAACAATTTAAGTTTTGACTATTCCTTAGGTAAAGAACCTATTCCTGGTAATTATTACGACAAAAGGGAATTTTTATATGTAGACCCCTATGAGACGCTCACTGATAAAGAGTTTCAAACGTTAAGAGGTGGGGTGTTTTTTTGTTATAACAAAGATAGTTATGAATCATTAAAGAGGGTTGCTTTCATATTGCCTCATATCCTTCTTGTTATAAATAATTGTCTTCTTCATAAGAAAATAGTAGATATGTCTATTACCGATGAGCTTACAACCCTTTATAATAGAAGAAAGATAATGGAAATATTAAATATAGAGATAGATAGAGCAAATAGGTATGGTTATGAACTTTCTTTGATTATTGCAGATATAGATTTTTTTAAGAAAGTTAATGATACTTATGGTCATAATATGGGAGATGCTGTCTTAAAAAAGGTTTCTATGATTTTAAGAAACTCTATAAGAAAGGTTGATTATGTTGGTAGATTTGGAGGAGAAGAATTCATAATAATCTCGCCTGAAACATCTCTTCAAAATGCTTTACTTCTTGCCGAGAGGATTAGAAAAATTTTTAATTCTTTTATCATGGAGGGATTGAATACACCAGTTACACTGAGCTTTGGTATAAGTTCTTACACACCTGGGAAAGATTTAGATACCTTAATTAATGAAGCTGATACCGCGTTATATGAAGCTAAAAATAGCGGAAGAAATCAGGTAAAGGTTTATAAGGGATAGAGTTATGAAACTTATAGTTATTGGTGGCGTTGCAGCAGGAGCTTCTTCTGCAGTAAAAGCAAGGAGGGCATCGGAAGATTGGGAAATAGTAATATATGAAAAAGGTGATTATATTTCCTACGCAAATTGTGGAATGCCCTATTATATTGGTGATACAATTAAAGATAGAGATCAATTATTGGTAGTCACGCCTGCCTATTTAAAAAATAGATTCAACGTTGATGTGAAAACTAAACATGAAGTGATAAAAATTATTCCCGATAAAAAGGCTATCCTTGTGAAAAATTTATTAACGGGAGAATCCTTTGAAGATTTCTATGATAAGCTTGTTATTGCTACAGGTGCAACACCAATAATCCCTGATACTTTAAAGGGTGAAAGAGTATTTACCCTTTATACAATGAATGACATGGATAGGTTAAAGGGGTTTATCAATATTGAAAAACCTAAAAAGGCTCTCATAATGGGTGCAGGTTTTATTGGTATTGAACTGGCTGAGAATTTATTAAATCTTGGTTTAGAAGTAACTATTATAGAAAAAATGGAACAGATACTTCCACCCTTTGATCCAGAAATGGCGAATATGGTATTAAAAAATTTAAACCATTTTGGGATCAATGTAATAACTGGTATAGGTGCTAAAAGCGTAGAGGGAAATAATATATATCTCGAAAATGGACAAACTATTAGTTTTGATTTTGCAGTTGCCTCTTTAGGGGTAAAACCAAACTCCTCAATTGTAGAAGGTACAGATATTCAATTGGGTTTAAGAAATTCAATTAAAGTAAATAAGTTTATGGAAACATCAATTAAAGACATTTACGCCGCAGGAGATGTGGCTGAAAACTACTACAAAATTAATAATGAACCAACTTGGATACCCCTTGCTGGTTCTGCTAATAAACAGGGCAGAATTGCGGGATATAATGCAGTATTAGGCAATAAAAAGGAATATAAGGGTACCTTAGGAACAGCAATTGCAAAATTCAAAAATTGTGTTTTTGCTGTTACTGGATTTAATGAAAAAAAATTGCAACAAGACGGTTATGATTACATAAGTTTTTACCTAACGAGTCAGGATCATGCCGAATATTATCCCGGTGCAAAGCCAATGGTAATAAAAGTTTTAGGAGATAGAAAAGGAAGGATTTTAGGGGCTCAAATAGTAGGGGAGAGTGGAGTTGATAAAAGAATTGATGTTTTTGCTTCTGCAATCTATTCGGGGCTTACTTTTGAAGATTTAGAATCCCTTGATTTAGCGTATGCTCCTCCTTTTTCCTCTGCAAAAGACCCAGTTATTATTGCAGGAATGATAGGAAATAATATAATTAAGGGAGAAGCTCCAACATTGTCTAAATTGCCCAAAGACATTGATGGTGTAACTATTCTTGATGTAAGAACTGTTAAAGAATTCAGTATGGGTTCCTATAGAAATGCAATTAATATACCTTTAAATGAGCTAAGAAAGAGGATTAATGAATTGGAAAATATGAAAAATCAGCAGATAATAATTAGTTGTGCAACTGGTCATAGGAGTTATGTAGCTACTCGAATGCTTTTAAATAAAGATTTTTCTAATGTTGTTAATCTCAGTGGTGGTTATCAAATGCACGGTAAAAGGGATGAGTAAAATTTTAAAAGAGTACCACCTCTCTAATAATTTAAAAGTTACCATATTTGATGAAACAACTCGTTATTTTTGTAACTATTTCAACGTAATTTTAGAGTTGAGAGTGCCAATAAATATTGATGAATCACTCTTCGAAGAAAAAACAGAATTTGAAGAAGTTTGTAATTTGTTAGGTAAAAAGCTTATTTATTCAAAAATTATAACGAAAAACGCTGTTATTGAAACAGAACTGGATAAAGTAAAGGAAATGGTTATAAAAGATTTTGAAAAGAATAGCTTGCCCTATCTTGAAAAAAATAGCTTCATAAGAAAATTTATCCTGAAAAAATTAAAAGAAAAGAAGAGAGAACTTGAGATTGAAAGATTAAGAAGAGAACTCAGCAAAAGTGAAGATGCTTCTTCCCTCTAATGTATCTATAAACTTTATGGTGGATAAAAGAGAGTTATTAAAAATATCAAGCATAACCATGCTCAATCCAGCATTATAAAGCATAGAAAGGTAGATTGATTGAAGGAAATCTTTTGCTTTTCCTCCAGCTGCTTTTGTTGTAAGGTTTGATAGCCCTACAATTGTTCTGATTTCTGGTCCAAATATTGAAGGAAGGTGTTTTATAAATTCTATATTACTTTTTGCGCATAAGGAACCGTTTTCCCAACCAAGGGGAATTATTACTGGATCTAAAACTATTTGAGATCTGTCAACGCCTTTTTGTTCAGCTATGGAGATCATTTCTTGAGCTATCAGTAATTTTTCTTCAAGAGTAGAAGGTATATAATTTGAAGTCATAACAAGTCCGATTATATCCACTTTATAATAACCTGCAAGGGGTAATATCTCATTTAGCTTCTTTTCTTCAAGTGAAAAGCCATTGATAACAACTTTTTTTGATGCCGATTCCAGTCCAATCTTTATAATTTCTGGATCTGCTGAGTCTAAAAAAATTTCAAGATTAGTATATCTTTCTATGTTTTTTATGAAGAATTCGACTTTTTCTTTCTTGTCTTTTCTGATAGGGCCTAAATTAACATCTATAGCGCAGGCGCCTCTATTTTCGATCTCTTTAAGAAGGTTAAAAAGAGCTTCTTCATTTTGCTCGAATGCTAATTTTGCTTTTTTTTCAAAGGGTTGTAAGTTTTCAGCAACGATTTTTAACATTTTTGCCTCGAAAAAGTTAAATAATTATTGCATGATTTTTTAAAATATGCAACAATATCAAACATTCGGGGCGTAGCGCAGCTTGGTAGCGCACCTGCCTTGGGCGCAGGGAGTCGGAGGTTCAAATCCTCTCGCCCCGATTATCTTTTTTAATTAATCATCCTTAATTGTTTAAATTCAAAAAAATTGACAATCTTTGATTCTTTGATTATTTTATTAATACATTAAACTCACAGGGGTATAAAGGATGGCAAAGGAGAGAAAAAGAGAGATACGAGTTGGGATTATAGGTGTTGGAAATTGTGCAAGTGCCCTTGTTCAGGGGATTGCTTATTATAGTTCTCTTGGTGATAACCATAAAGATGCCTCACTGGGATTAATGCATAGGAGTCTTGGGGGATATAAACCTGAAAATATTATTATAACTTCTGCTTTCGATATAGATGCAAGGAAAGTAGGTAAAAAATTAAAGGATGCTATTTTTGCTAAACCTAATTGTACCAAAGTCTTTTTTAAAGATGTTCAAGACGGTCCAGTTGTTCAGATGGGGGAAGTATTAGATGGCGTATCAGAACACATGAAAGATTATCCTGAAGATTGCAGGTTTGTTGTTGCAAAGAAGAAGCCGGTTGATGTTGTTAGAGTTTTAAAAGAGACAGGTACAGAGATCGTAGTTAATTTCTTACCTGTTGGTTCAGAAAAGGCGGTTAGATTTTATGCTGAGGCATGTTTGGAAGCAAATGTTGCTTTTATTAACTGTATGCCTGTTTTTATAGCCTCTGATAAAAAATGGGCAGATAAGTTTAAGAAAAAGGGGATCCCAATCATTGGTGATGATGTAAAAAGCCAGATAGGTGCAACTATTGTACATAGAGTCCTGACCAAGCTTTTTCAGGATAGAGGTGTTGAATTAGACGCAACCTATCAGCTAAATGTGGGTGGTAATACTGACTTTCTCAATATGTTGAATAGATTAAGATTGAGTTCTAAAAAAATATCTAAGACTGAAGCGGTTCAATCTCAATTAAAAGAACCTCTCGAGTGGAACAAGATTCATATTGGTCCATCTGATTTTGTCCCGTTCTTGAAAGATAACAAAATCTGTTTTCTTAGGATGGAAGGTAGAATTTTCGGAAATGTACCTATCAATTTAGAACTTAGACTGTCAGTTGAAGATTCTCCAAATAGTGGTGGTGTGGTAATCGATGCTATTAGATGCTGTAAACTGGCTCTTGATAGGGGTATTGGTGGTGTTCTAACTTCACCCTCAGCATATTTTATGAAACATCCTCCTATCCAGTATTCCGATGAAGAGGCAAGAAGTTTGGTTGAGAGGTTTATTGATGGTTCGGTTGAAAGATAATGTTAAGCAGTAAATTAGGGCATTTTTTAGATAAACCATTAGCTCCAATTGTAAAATTCATTAATATAAATCCTAATTATTATACCTTTCTTGGGCTTCTTTTAAATCTTTTTGCAGCCTATGTTGTCATAGAAGATTTTTTTATGGGTGGAATTTTACTTGGCTTTGCGAGTATTTTTGATATGCTCGATGGTATATCTGCAAGAATAAATGGGAAAGCCACAAAATTTGGTGCCTTTCTTGATTCTCTTTTAGATAGGATTTCAGAAGGCGTATTCTTGCTAGGGATGGCAATTAATTTTGCACTTTCAGTTGATTTATTTGGAGCATTGATAACAATTGTTGTGCTAATTTTATCATATTTAATTAGTTATATCAGGGCAAGGGCAGAAGGTTTAGGCATCGAATGTAAAGTCGGTTTAATTGAAAGACCAGAGAGAATTATACTGCTACTTATTGGGTTAATTTTTGGTTATCTTAAGTATTTATTGGTTGTTTTAGCAATACTGTCTTTAATTACGATAGTTCAGCGTTTTCTATGGGTTTACGAGAAGGCAAGAAGTTTATAGAGTCCAATCTGGTATAGCAGATATTGATAGGTCTGTTTTAATACCCCTTTTTAGGAAATGATATCCTACAACGCCGATCATACCTGCGTTGTCTGTACAAAATCTTTTTTGGGGTATGAAAACTTCTATATTTTCTTGTTTAGCGTATTCCAATATTTTTTCACGAAGTAATTTATTTGAAGCTACCCCACCTGAAATTACAATGTTTTTTATGCCATATTTTTTACTGGCTCTTATTGTCTTATCGACAAGAATTTTTACTACAGTTTTTTGGAAACTTGCACAAAGGTCTTTTTTAAACTCCTCTGTGATGGAATTGTTTTTTCTAATTATCGTTAAAACTGAGGTTTTAAGTCCAGAAAAGCTAAAATCGTCTTCTCTTTCAAGGGGATAAGGTAGTTGTATAGTACCTTCAAATCCTTCAGCAATGTTTTCTATTGCTACTCCTCCTGGATATCCAATATTGAGAAGTTTTGCAACCTTATCAAAAGCCTCACC
>JAOABK010000045.1:9733-9999 GCA_026418415.1 Pseudomonadota bacterium
TGTTTGTCCAATCAATTTATAATCTCTAAAGTCTTTAACTAAATATAAAGCTGTGTGTCCCCCTGAGGCGACAAGTGCAATAAATGGGAAGTCTGGTCTTTTATCTTCAAGGAATGAAGCAAAGAAATGGCCCTCTATGTGGTTTACAGCAAAAAAAGGTTTTTTATTTGCAATGCACAGTCCCTTTGCAAACATTATACCCACAAGAAGTGAACCTATGAGTCCAGGACCAATTGTAGCAGTAATACCGTCAATATCATTTAAGG
>JAOABK010000046.1 GCA_026418415.1 Pseudomonadota bacterium
GTGAAATTGTCTTTACTGAGGTTGATTCTTTGCAGCCTACTTTTAAATGGGCTTCTTTTCCAAAATCACGAGACATAGAAAGAGATGAACAGGGCTTTTTAATCAAAATTAGAGATGTCACTTATGATTTAAAGATTTGGAAATCAGAAAATGAATTTCCTGGCTATCTTATCTATTCACGACAGAGTTTGCCAGAGCCTTTTCACAAAATTGAACAACTCTTAGAACCATGCGCTAAATATTTCTGGACTGTTAGAGCGCGCTTTAAAATTGATGGAGAGACAAGAGTCACTGAATGGGGAATATCTGCTATTCCGGGTGGGCTAATGGTGAGAAAATCGCACGAAATTCCTAATCCTAATCTATATCGTTTTAAAACACCCTGTATAAAAACTCCTATAGGTGAGAAGTAGAAAGAAAAAAATAATAATCATTTTGTCACTATTTCTATGTAACCTGATTATGATACTAAATACTGAATCTTAAAATACTTTCATACTCCAAAAATATCGTCTTATTATTATTATTTAACTTAACCCACGACCTACAAAACCCATCTTGCTACAAAGCCTACTTTAATAAGCCCAAGCTGAATGCAGCAATTAGGTTTTAAAATCTATATTGAAATATTCATATCGGATTTAAAACTTAACTTTATTTTTTAAAAAGTATCAAAATTTAAACTACAAGAATAATTTAAATTTAGTTATGAAGTGTTTTATACTGATTATAATTAACCTTTCAACCTATAGCTTTCAAGCAATTACAGAGGTTCATGAGGATGAAATAAAATTCTTTCATAATATTAAGGTCTTGAAAAATCTCCTAAAAAATTGTAAAAAATGGATAGGTAGATTTAAAAATACTATAAGAAAACTGTAAATAAAATAGATATTTGATAATAAAAATTGTATCAGCTCAAATTTGTGCGGGGAGGGGGTAAAATGAAAAAAATAATTAAATTAGTTGTAATAATTCTTCTTGCTTTCTTTTTTATTGAAACCTATGCACAGGAAAAAACTATAGAACGGGTTGTTTCTGAAAAGCTTGTTACCAAAATTGAAGGATATGCCCATGTAAAAGGTTTTAGTTCAATTGCAATAAGCCCAGATAATAGGCATTTTGCCTATATAGCGGGTGAACAGAAATTTTTTGGAGGCGTTAAATGGTTTGTAGTTCTTGATGGGAAAGAACAGAAAAAGTATGACTATATAGGATTAAATTCTCTTATATTCAGCCCAGATAGTAAGAGATTGGCTTATGTAGCATCATCTGGCAAAATCCATCTCCCTATTGTCCGTAAAGAAGGGACATTCTATATGCGTAAATCTGATATGTTAGCTGATGCGGAGATGTTTGTAGTTGTTAACGGCTCAGAGGAGAAACATTATTGGGAGATTCAAACTGGAGCTTCTCGTGTTGTGAGAACGCCTAATGGAATTTTCCTTGTTACTGACCCCCCTGTTTTTAGTCCAGACAGTAAACGCCTTGCTTATGTGGCTACAAAGAAAGGCATAAGTGGTCAATTTGTAGTCGTTGATGGAAAGGAATCTAAACCCTATGAATGGATAGGGAATAGAGAAGATATGGATAATTTAAAAACCTTTCGTCCAATCTTCAGTCCAGATAGCAATCGTATTGCCTATGTGGCTCAAAAGGATAAAAAAGTGTTTGTGGTTTTAGATGGAAATGAAGAAAAACAATATGATGATATAAAATTGCTAACCTTTAGTCCTGATAGCAAGCACCTTGTCTATGCAGCCAAAGTGGATGAGAAGTGGTTTGTAGTAATAGATGGGAAGGAGGGTAGAAAATATGATGGTTTAGGCTTACTCACTTTTAGTCCAGACAGCAAAAATTTAGCCTATAGAGCTCAAAAGGACAAAAAGACGGTTGTCGTTATAAACGGCGAAGAAGAGAAACTATATGATGCTGTAACAAATCCTGTCTTTAGTCCTGATAGTAAACGTTTAGCTTATATAGCTCAGGAAGGAAATAAATTCTTAATGGTTGTTGATAAAAAAGAAGGAAAAAAATACGATGCAATTAGTTTCAGTCCCCGTTCTCTCTTTAGCCCTGATAGTAAAAATGTAGCTTATGGTGTGGTAGTTGGGAAAAAACAATTTATAGTCTTAAATGAAAAGGAAGATGAAAAAAATTATGATAGGGTAGATGATTTTGTCTTTAGCCCTGATAGTAAACGCTTTGCCTATGCAGCTGTGAAGGATGGGAAGTGGTTTGTTGTTATAGATGGGAAAGAAGGAAAGAGATATGATGAGGTAGGAAGCCTTATTTTTAGCCCTGATAGTAAGCATCTTGCATATGTAGCTTTTCAGGACAATAAACAGTTTGTAGTTATTGATGGGGTAGAAGGGAAAAAATATGATGGTATTTTCAAAGTCGGTGGAACTGGCGTAGAAAAGTTGATCTTTGACTCTCCTGATAGTTTTCATTATCTTGCTACTGAGGGCAACAGTATCTATTTAGTAGAGGAGAAGATAAAGTAACCAATTATTTATAAAAACCTTTATGGCATTGATTGCCTACACATAAAGGAGACAAAAATGAAAGGCGATATTGTTACAAAGTTTATACTTTTTATCCTTTTAGTTCTTTTACTTATACCGTTTAGAAATGCCTATGGAGAGAAGGAAGATGATAGAAAAATGATTGATATGGGAAGTTATTCAGTGGAATCACTACCTAATGAGAACTGGAAGGTTGAAATTGAAAAAGAAAAAGGAATTATTAGGTTTATAAAAGAGGAGAAGGAAAAAATCTTCGGCTTTCTCCCCAGCAGGAAAAAACGCCTTACCTTTATCCAGATTTCTAAAAATTTGGTAATGGATATGAATATATGGCATCTCTCAGAAGAAAAGATCGCAGATGATTATAGAAATAATGAAGAGCAGATTATGATAGAAATGGGTGTAAAAACAGGACAGATTGTTCTAAAGGATGTTAAAAAAGGGGTTACACAAATAGGTGATAAAAAGTTATATTTTATGAGTTACAAAGCAGTTTCGATAAAACAGCCAAAAATAGTTCAAGAAGCCGTACTTTATCTTTACTTTCCTCAAGATTTTAAAGATACTAATACTTTTTATATTTTTTTAATCAACGAAGGATATCCATTGGACAGCCCTATAAAGGTTGATTTTACAGAGTATTATCCATTGCTTAAAAGTTTTAAAGCTAAACTTTTATCTAAAGAAGATACTATATCTCCTGGTATTACTCCTTTTGAATTTGGCAAAAGACTGGAGATTTATGAAAGGATTGATAAAATCTCTAACGCCTTATTAAGGTCAAAAATATATAAAGTAATTAAAGAAAATACAACAGAGACATTCAAAAATTATCCCATTCTCCAATTGGTGGATAGAAATGGTGATGGCAAGCCAGATGAATTCCTCTATTTCACTAAAAAAAGAGAAAAAACACAAGAACTGGGTTTTATATATGATTTAAACAGAGACGGAAAAATAGATTACATAGTGTTTAATGGCGGTCCTATGTTCACTAAAGAATTTACATTTTACTGGATGAATTATCACTGGATTGACTCAAACTATGACGGGAAGATAGATATCTTGGTTTACAATGATATAGACCTTGATGGTGATAAATTTATAGACGAAGGTATTACTGCATGGATATATGATAAAGACTTTGATGGCTCAACAGATGAAGGTGAATATTTAGGTAAAAAAATAAAAAAGGTTATAGAGAAGAAAGATGGATTCCTCCTTATAAAAAGAGTTGGAGACGAGACTAAATTGAAAATGTATGAGATGGAAATCTTTAGTTTTCCAAATATGATACTAAAAGATATTAACTCCATGCTTCCGTAAGGTTAAAGGCAATGAAGATAAAATTTATTAATATCTTGCTTTTATGTTTTATGGCACTTTATGGCTGTGCGACCACTGCAGAAAGGGTAATTAAGGCTGCTTCAGATGATGCCTTATTGCCCGATGCCTATGTAATTAATAATGAGCTAAAAGAGCGTGCCTTTGAGATAGGCAAAATCTATCTTGATATTCGTAAGGATTATCCCAAAAGTGATCATGTCTTGCCTGATGAAGCCTATATAAAACTTCTCCGTCATCAAGTTGGGAAAGCATTTAGTGCTGCACAGCTTTATAAGGGTAATCAGCCAGCTTATACTATCAATATAGCTATTGAGGAGATGAGGTTTACAGCTGGATGGTTTTTGATTCCAAAGCCTTCTATATTTCGTGTCAGGATAGAGATAGTTCGACCTGATAAGACTGTAGTAATGAGAGGATCTTTAAGAAGCGCAGAGATGAGAACAACCACAGTTTTCATGGGCGGTATTTTAACACCCTTAGCTATTCCACATTCAACGAGCATCATGGCTCATGCAAACCTTATCCCAGCAATGGCAGTTTTAATTACTAAAGTAATGATGGGACTTCAAGAGGGTAAGACCCTTAATACCATTGAAATTTTATCCGATGATTATCCATCCCCTCCAGCTGATAAAATTTTATACAATAATAATCTTGGGATCGCACCATTAACATATCAAGAGACCGAGGCAATCACAGGTTTGAGACTAAGTGATTATGAATGAAATTATAAAAACAGACATAGAATGTTAAAAATACTAAGTTCAAAGTACAATTATAACAGGGAGTAATGATAGTGTCATTCTATGTGACTCTCAAAAAAATTTAGTAGCATAACTCAGTGCATTAAAGAATATGGAAGTAAATGGCAAGCTTGCAATCATTACTGGAGCTTCAAGGGGCATAGGCCGTGCTCTGAGCAAAGAACTTGCAAAATATGGATGTAACCTCATATTGGTCGCCTTAGAGGAAACAGAACTTTTATCTCTTTCCGATGAAATCCAAAGGAATTCTTCAGTAAAAGTTACAACATTTGCTACTGACCTATCAAAACCTATGGATCAACAGAATCTCATCAATTGGATCAAACGCCTTGAAGAATATCCTGATATTCTTATAAATAATGCAGGCATTGGAGGACATTTTGGGAGATTTGAACATTCAGAATGGAGCAACATTGAGAAAACATTAGCTTTGAATATCTTTGCGTTTACATATCTTACATATGAACTAATACCAATTTTAAAAAACGTCCTCAAGCAAAGATTGTCAACATAAGTTCTGGTATTGCAAGACTGCCATATCCCGGACTCGCAGTTTACGGGGCCACGAAGGGATTTGTCTCAAGTTTTAGTGAATCTCTCTCCTGCGAACTTGCGGATTCAAAAGTGAGTGTTCTATGTTTCCATCCAGGATTTGTCCTAACGCCATTTATTAAAACTGCTGAAATGGATATTAACAGGATCCCAAAAATATTTTTCCATTCACCAGAGAATATAGCTATAAAAATTATACATGCTATAAGGAAAGATAAAATATGGGGTTACTCCGATTTCTTTACCAGATTTGGAGCATTTCTTGGACAAATTCTTCCAGTGCGTTTAAAAATATCTATATTTAAAAACATTTTTTGGAGGTTACCAGATGAAAAATAGAAAAACATTTTTTATTAAACTTTTTCTTTTGTCAGGACTTATTTTAATTTCTTTTTTATTCCTCTCTTATTGGTATATGGTTAAATGTAATAGTAAATGGAATGGCATTCCCTTAGAAAAACAAATGAATGCAGATTTAAGCAAGATAAAAAAAGAGCTGGAATCTGATGTTTATTATATGTCAGTAGAGATAGGACCTCGCAATATATTCAGCTATGAGCGACTTCAGAAATGTGCTGAATGGATAAAGAAAAAATGGGAATCACAGAGGTACACCGTTAAAAGCCATAAATTCTCTATTCAAGGAAAAGAATTTGAAAATCTTGAAATAGAAATTAAAGGACAAAAATCTCCCTCAGAGATTGTGATTATTAGCGCCCAGTATGACACTCTGCCTGACTCACCAGGTGCAAACAATAATGCCGCAGGTGTAGCAGTTTTATTACAATTGAGCAAACTTCTGAAAAATCATACACCTGATAGAACTATTCGTTTGGTTAATTTTGTAAATGAAGAGGATTCTTTCTTTGGAACTGAATGGATGGGTAGCTTCCTCTATGCAAAAAGGGCTTATCAAAATAATGAGAATATAAAAGTCATGCTTTCTTTGGATGCAATAGGCTTTTATAAAGAGGAGTCAGGTTCTCAAAAATTGTCTTTTCCTTTCTCGCTTTTTTATCCAGACAGAGGGAACTTTCTTGCTTTCATCGGTGACCTTAATTCCCGTAATAATTATGATTGAAGCGACTAAAGTATTCAAAAAAGGAAGTTCTTTTCCAATTGAAGCTGGTGTTGTTCCAAAGTGGATAGAAGGCGCTTCTTGGTCTGATCACAGCTCATTCTGGAAATTTGGTTATCCGGGAATCATGGTAACTGATACAGGAGGTTTCAGATCTCCATACCACACTACTAAGGAAGACACGATGGAAAAATTAGATTTTGATGCCATATCCCGTATTGTAATCGGAATGTACACATGTGCAATTCATCTCGCAAGTATTCAAAGATGAGGAAAAGGAGAAAGAATGACAGAGGCACTTATTAAAAACCTTATATTCCATGGAGCTGTTATAATCTCCATAGGGTTATTAGCAGGTTTGATATATTGGCAGACAATAACCCGAGACAAAAAACCTGAAATTATCCATGGCTGGAGAATTGCTCATGCATTCCTGGTCATAGAAGGTATTTTCATAATAGTAATGGGACTGAGCATCCCAAATCTTTCATTTAGTAAGCCAGTATTGAAAATATTAGTATGGATTATTACTATTTCTGGCTATGGATTTGTTTTAGCGTTCATAGGAGGTGCATGGAGTGGATATCGTGGATTGAAACCAAAGCCTTACGGTATTAACACAATTTTGTTCTTAGGACATTTTATTGGAGCAAGCGGTTCTATTATAGGCATTGCAATCATTATATATGGAGCTTTAAATTCCCTGTAATCTTGAATACATTAAATGCCTAAGTTTTCTATTAAGTGAAGAATACAATGTTTGTGAGATGACCTGCTATTGGGGTGCCATAAGTAGAGTGGAAAAACCTGATGGAAGATATGAATATGTGGTAGATGACAACAAATGCATTGCCTGTGGATTCTGCGTAGGTATTTGCCCCTGCGGTGTCTGGGAGATGGTTGAGAATGTTTAGCAGTTTTCTAATTTTCTGAACGCAATTTTTTGATATCCCGTAAAGGTGGTTCTCCAAACAGGCGGCGATACTCTCTGCTGAATTGGGAGAGACTTTCATAACCTACAGTGAATGCAGCTGATGTAACATCAAGATTCTCTGTAAGCATCAGTCTTCTTGCTTCATTTAGACGAAGCCATTTTTGATACTGAAGGGGAGACATTGCAGTTAGCCGTCTAAAGTGCGCATGAAATGATGAAGTGCTCATATGTATTTGGTCAGCTAAATCATCAATGTTAAGAGGTTCTTTATAGTGGTTTTTTAGCCATTCAATTGCCCGTGCAATTTTATGAGTAGAACTTTTTTGTATTACTATCTGACGAAGACGTTCTCCCTGTTCACTTAAAAGCAAATGGCAAAAAATTTCCCTTTTTACAATTGGAGCAAATATTGGAATTTTATCAGGCTCATTAATCAGATTAAGTAATTGCTGAAATGCCAAAAGCAAAGGTAGAGTAACTCTATCAGTGGTTATGCCACGCTTTGATGTATGTAATTTTTGAGTTAAAGAGTCCACATCAACAATTAAATTTGCAAGTTCTTGATAATCAATACTCAGTGTAAGGCTCATGTAAGGCTTTTCCTTGCTTGCCTCAACAATCTGAACAATAGTAGGTAAGTCTAAGGATGTAATCAAGAAATTAGAAGAGTTCATCACATACTTGTCTTTTCCGAGAATTACCCATTTTGTTCCTTGCACTACTAAACAAACACACGGTTCGTGAAGATAGCTTGTTGGTTTTGTTGTCTCATTGCTGCGAAAGACTTTTAATCCTGCAATATTTGTTATCACTCTTTCGTTTTCTATGGTTAATTGAATAATACTCTCTCTTAACCAATCAAGGACAGCATTGATTCTGCTCTCATTATTAATTTGATTTTTCATATTTTGTAAGAATATCACATGTTTTTTTATTGTTACAATACTTTTATTAAAAATTTAGACTTTTAGGCAAAAAATTAACAGAATTAGTCTAACAATCTTTTATCTTCTAAGAATTAAAATATGAATTAAATAAAATAAGTGAGGAAAAACTATGGAAAAGACAATAATTCTTGCATTTGTCTTAATGCTTTTTTTTGGGTTTTGTGGAAATGTCCTTGCAAGCGAGCAGACCGTCAAAGGGATTAATCAAGAGTTCAAGAAAGAGTATTACACATTTAAAAAGAGCGAAAATGTAATTAGGAAAAAAGTAAGTTTTAAAAATCGCTATGGAATTAGATTAGTAGGTGATTTATATTTACCCAAAAAACCTGGTAAAGAACCTCTTCCTGCAATAGCTATAAGTGGTCCTTATGGTGCTGTTAAAGAGCAGTCCTCTGGACTATATGCTCAAACTATGGCTGAACGTGGTTTTGTTACCCTCGCCTTTGACCCTTCTTTTACAGGAGAAAGCGGTGGTAAGCCCCGACATGTTTCCTCTCCTGATATCTACACAGAAGATTTTAGTGCAGCTATTGATTTTCTCGGTATTCAGCCTTTCGTAGATAGAAATAGAATTGGAGTTATCGGCATTTGTGGTTTTGGTGGTTTTGCTTTAAACGCTGCTACAGTAGATAAAAGAATTAAGGCTATTGCAACCATGAGCATGTATGATATGTCAAGAGTTATGTCAAGGGGTTATTACGACAAAATGACCTTAGAGGAACGCACAAAGCTTTTAGAGGATCTGAGTCTTCAACGATGGAAAGATGCAGAAGTAGGAAAGCCAGCTTATGGTCCAAGAATTTTACCTGAAAAGTTAAAAGGTGACGAACCCAAATTTGTTGTGGATTATTTTAACTACTATCGCACATCGCGAGGTTTTCATCCAAGATCAGCAAATTCTAATGGTGCCTGGACTGTCACAAATCCAATACCTTTCATGAATATGCCAATACTTACATATATTAAAGAAATCTCCCCCAGACCTATCTTGATAATAGCAGGAGAGAAAGCTCATTCTCGTTATTTTAGTGAAGATATTTACAAAGAGGCAGCTGAACCAAAGGAGTTAATGATAATTTCAAATGCTGTTCATGTGGACTTATATGACAGAATGGATATAATACCCTTTGATAAACTGGAAGACTTTTTCAAAAAGCATCTAAGGTAGTAAATAACATGTTAAAAATTCATATGTAGAGATAATTAGTATATAATTAATCAATGAATCAAACCTTTGGAGGCAAAGATGAATGAGAAAAATTTTACAAGAAGACAGATTTTAAAGGCTGCTGGAGCGGGTGCTGCTTTGGTTTTGGCTCAAAAATATGAAGTATTTTCAATTGCCTGGGCTGACCCTAAGAAGAAAACTCTTAAAATGATAGTTGTTGACTACTCTAAATGTACAGGATGTAGAGTCTGTGAGGCAGTTTGTTCTTCTTATAATAATCCAGTGACAATTAACGGAGAAAGACTTTCCGGGCTT
This sequence comes from Pseudomonadota bacterium, assembly GCA_026418415.1. Taxonomy (GTDB): domain Bacteria; phylum CALINM01; class CALINM01; order CALINM01; family CALINM01; genus CALINM01. Next base: position 9,634 of record JAOABK010000046.1, read on the forward strand.
GGAAATCCCACTCATTCAAGAATTCGTATCCATAGTTTTAATCCTGATGTTGACATCCCCAATGTCTGTGCCATGTGTCCTGATGCACCTTGTGTAAATGCCTGTCCTGTTAAACCAGACCCCAAGAAAAAGAGAAAAGCTTTATAC